>NZ_JACVUW010000001.1:0-699146 GCF_016625265.1 Bacillus sp. S71
AAAACCAAGAACAACCATATCAACAAAATCCATATGCAGCACCACAAAACCAAGAACAACCATATCAACAAAATCCATATGCAGCACCACAAAACCCATACACAACTCAACCACAACAACCGCAATACCAACAACAAATGTATCAACCAAACTACGACGCACGTGTCTCACCACCTAAACCACCAACAATAGATCCAACGCAGCCACAAATTTTACCGCCAGGACCAACATTAGACATTACACAACCACAAATCTTACCACCTGGACCAATTACTGAACCAACACAACAACAAATTCAACAAGTTGTCGGTACACAGTTTTTACCTTTCAAGAAACCCGTACTAGATTTCGTAAAACCATGGGTAGATTACGGTTTAAATGAAGCAAAACATACATCACACGAACACGCATTAACAGAAGTTGCTGCGATTATGTTTTTAGTTGGTAAAGGCTTCAATCCGACGATTGCTCATTATATCGTAGAATCTTGGGAGAAGAATGAACAGTTTTAGGGTTGTTCGTTTTATTTTTAATAAAACAAACAAGCGTCACAAATGCCTGTTATACAAGCATTTGTGACGCCTTTTATTTGTTATATTATATTCTACTTCAAAAGGGTATTTCATATTTTTTTACATGTTTTTATATTATTTGTGAGCAAAATGTGAGCAAATAATAACCTTTTAATTAAACTGTATTAGCTTGAATTTTAATTTAATATAATTCTTTTAACATAAATTTTTACGATAAATCTTGAATTATAATCATTTTGATAAACAGGTATTACCGTTCCCATTGGTGAACTTGCGTGCGGAAAATATACCTTCATATTATATGGTTTCATTTCACACGTCACATAAAATGCCCTTTTATCTGATAACATTTTTCTATGATATCACTACTTGTTATTAATTCTTGGCTGTTTTTATTCTTGATATTAAGACTGTTTTTATGAGCATTTCGTATAAGTATGATGTAACTGATTAAAGCTATTTTCAAAGACGACATATCGGCGATACTTTATGTCTATTTCTTATAGGTGTTAGCAAGTTCGTTTGCAAACTTGTTAGCACTTTTTTATATTTCTTCTATAAATAAATCCCCCTTAATATAATCTAAATTTTATATATTTACTTTTCTTCTATTTATCTTATAATTTTAATTGGGAGAGGGAGGAAAAAAATGGTTCAAATCAAAGTGACACCTGAAATGCTAGAAGATGTTGCAAATCGTGCAAGTAATACCAGGATTGCATTAGAATCTATACATAATAATTTATGTAATGAAATAGATTATTTGTGTTTTCAATGGATTGGTGCCTCTAACCAACAGTTCATTCAAATGTTCAATGATGCAAGACCAAAAGCTTTTACATCTATCAATTCGATTATAAAAGTGGAAGAGGATTTGAAACGAATTGCCGAAAAATTCCGTACCGCAGATGCTTCATATGATGGAAATCTTGAAGAAGGAGCAATGTGTGGTAAGTTAAATAGTGAGAAAAATGATGGATCTTTACGTGACAAGGTTTGGCATGGTCTCAAGGAAACTTATGAGGATCTTAGTAAAGTAAAAAATTCCGATGAGTCTTTATATGATAAATTTAAACATGGTATCGATGCAGCGTATAAAGATGTGAATAAAATAAAAGACACTATAGATGATGAAATCGCATCTGCTTTTGAAAAATCTGGATTAGGTATCCCCTATCACTTAAAAAAGGGAATGAGCGACGCTATAGGTGATGAATTATTAGGACTTGCAGATGCAGTTATCCATCCAATTGACACATTTAATAACACGATTGAAGCCGTTTCTCACCCAGTCGAGACGTTCAATACGATAAAACAAACAATTTCTGATTCTTGGAATCGTGATGTTACCAATGGTGACTCGTATAGTGGTGCAGAATGGTATGGAAGCGCAGCTGGTCATACTATATTGGCTGTTGGACAACTATTCGTAGGAACAAAAGGCGTGGATAAAATTGCAATGTTGAACCCTGGCACAAAATTAGCTGAGATTTCACGAACTGCTAATCAAAGCTTGCAAGACGCTGCATCCTTATTCAATCGTAATCGCAATGAGTTTGCTTTAGCTGGCGGAAATAATATACGCTCTGCATTTGATACACCTGATTTTAGAAAAGCTGAAGAAAAACTATCGACTCATCAGTTTGCTAAAGACGAGGCTGGTTCTAGCGGAAATAATCCTGTTAATGAAAGTCATACTTCATCACTCTCTACTAGCGAAATTATATCTAGTTTACAAGAAACTGAGAATTTCCGGTCAAACTCACTCAAACATATCCTTGAAGGAGAGATAAACCGGAGAGGCGAAGCAACCGGATACCACTCAGAGTTTTTAGAGAATACTCACGGAAGAATAATTCCTGGCACAGATCGTAGCATTAATGATTATGGGGCATACAAAGCCCAAGTGGAAGTGGATGGGATTCCTAAGGCGGCGAATGGTGGCTATTCTACTTTTTTCCCTAAAGATTGGCATCCACAACAAATCGTAGACAATATAAACGAGGCATACAGCAATAAAATTCACATGGGTGGTAATACTAATATCTATGATGGAGTAGGGATAGACGGCCTACCTATTCGTTTGTTTTTAGATGGTAATGGTAAAATTATTTCTGCATTTCCAAGACAAGGTCGATAATTTAATTTTTAAGGGAGAAAATAATATGGATTACAAATTTGAGTTACTTAGTACAGGAAGTTTAGTTATTAGACTACCAAAGGAATTCGATATTTTAGAAGCTTTTTTAAATGTAGAGGTATCTGAATTCGGTGATTGGATAGCAGAAACTGTAGATAAAGTTTTAAATGAAAAAAGTGATTATGAAAAAATAAGTGCGAATATTTTTGGGGCAGATGTTCGAAGAGATAAAACTGTTATATTTAATAAGTATGATGAAGATGAAATCGAAATCCCTCTTGAAATAGAAACTATTACATTAAGAAATTTAATAGATATTTGGTTAAATGAATACACAAAATTAAAAACCGAAAAAAATAACAATTAAATGATGTTACATACAGCACGAAAAAGGCCGCCTATAATAAGGGGCCCTTTTCGTTAAATTAACGCACATTCACATACGTATCAATAGCCGTAATATAGAAAACTTGCCCATGACTATTATGCACTTTATATTGATACGAATCATTTACACTTATCTTCGCATCAATTATAAATCCTAATCCTGCATCTACAGAACCAGCCACATCTTTATCCTGCCAAGATGGAGCATCATAGAAACGTAGATTGTTAACTTTTGAGACAACACGCTTTCCAACAATAGAAGAATCTACTGTACTTTTCTTATTAAACTTCACATAAGATGGATCGTTCTTAATCCACTGATTTCTACCAAGATTTAACCACCCGTCTTTTTCAGCCCACACAATATAAGATTCTGGTTTGTTCAACTGACGAATCTTAGAATAGCTTGTGCCAGGTCCTTTACGTAAATTAACGTTATAACCCTCAATATAAGCAATCCCATCTGTTACGGATGTTGGTACTTCCGCTGGTTTAGATGGCTTATCAGGAACAGAAACATCCACACTAGAATTATTGTATACTCGTTGTACATCTGCTCTAAATTGAGCTTCTGAAACGCCATGAGACTTTAAGTAATCAATTATCTTCATGATCTGTACCGCCAAGGTAATGAGTTACATCGCTATGTGTCCATAATCCTTTTTCTACAGATAACCCACGGTCACGTAAGATTTTAGCTAGTAACTTAACTTATTTGTCATAGCTGCGTTTGAATTTTGTATAGTCCGCTGTTTCGCATAACTCTACATGTACAAATCGTTTAAATCACTTGTAAAAACTGAAGAAGGACTATTTAAAGCTGCTACTAAAACTAAAACTTCTAATAGAAGCATTAGTATCTCTTCCTTTGTTATAACTGAGTTACAAACATACTACTTTTATAAAAAGAAAGAGTTTTTTCGCTGGGGTATCTCCTTGAATGAGGAGTCCTATATTTTCGCTGGCAATACGATTCATTCTCCCTTACATATAGATGCTCCTCATCGTTTTTTGAAAGACCATTATAAAAAAGCTGGTGTTCCACGAATTCGTATTCACGACTTAAGGCACACACATGCAACACTTATGTTTCAAGCTGGTGAGCATCCTTAAATTGTTCAGAATCGCATAGGACACTCCTCTATTCAAATGACTTTAGATAAATATAGCCACATTTCACAAAACATGCAGCAACAGGCCGCAGAAAAGTTTGAGAATGTAATAAAACCTTATGAAAACATCAAATAAAAACCAAAAAATTCTAATGTGAGCATTAATAAAAGGCAGAGCCTATAAACCTTGATATGACAAGGTTTATAGGCCTATATCGTTGAATCTTGGGAGAAGAATGAACAGTCTTAGGGTTGTTTATTTTATGTTCAGAAAAACTATAAAAGCGTCGCAAATGCCTGTTATACAAGCATTTGCGACGCTTTTTATTTGTTATATTATATTCTACTTCAAAAGGGTATTTCATATTTTTTCACATGTTTTTATATTATTTGTGAGCAAATAATAACCTTTTAATTAAACTGTATTAGATCCCCTTGATAAATAAACATTCCCCTTCCATTTGTTGAACTTGTGTTCTAAAAATATACTTTCATATTATATAGTTTCATTTCGTTTCATAGGTCTTATTAAATACGTCTTTATTTGATAAGGTTTTTCTACGATATCACTACTTATTATTAATTCGTGGCTGTTTTTATTCTTGATATTAAGACTGTTTTTATAAGCATTTCGTATAAGTATGATGTAACTGATTAAAGCTATTTTCAAAGACGACATATCGGCGATACTTTATGTCTATTTCTTATAGGTGTTAGCAAGTTCGTTTGCAAACTTGTTAGCACTTTTTTATATTTCTTCTATAAATAAATGCCCCTTAATATAATCTAAATTTTATATATTTACTTTTCTTCTCTTTATCTTATAATCTTAATTGGGAGAGGGAGGAAAAAAATGGTTCAAATCAAAGTGACACCTGAAATGCTAGAAGAAGTTGCACATCGTGCAAGTAATACCCGAATCGCATTAGAATCTATACATAATAATTTATGTAAAGAAATTGATCATTTGTGTTTTCAATGGATTGGTGCCTCTAATCAACAGTTCATTCAAATGTTCAATGATGCGAGACCAAAAGCTTTTACATCTATCAATTCAATTATACAAGTGGAAGAGGATTTGAAAAGAATTGCTGAAAAATTCCGTAATGCGGATGGTCAAGATGTTACAATGGAAGAAGGTGCAATGTGTGGCAGACCTTCTTCAGAGGAAAAAGGATTTGATGGTAAAAAATTAGCCAGAGATTTAGCTGGTGAAATAAGTGGCGAATATGATGTGCGTCGTGCTTGGGATGGTGTTGATCCATCAACTGGAGAAAAACTTTCCACTTGGGAAAGAATTTTCGCTGGAGGAATGGCTGTAGCTGGTCTTACACCAGTTGGAAAAATTGCCAAAGTTGGAAAAGGGGTAAAAATGACTGCAAATGCAGTTGAAGCTGCTAATACTGTTAAAAAAGCTGAAAAGCTAAGAAATGCTACACAATACTCCACTCGTATTGAAGATAAAGTAATAGCGGTTGAAAAACAAAACCTACCTGGAACTCTTGGTGCAACATTTAAAGATGGTAATTATAGAACAGTAAAAACAACAGAAGATATCAATTTTTACCGAGCATATGGTGGACAAGCTAAACCAAACGGAACATTTGTTACTACAGTTCCTGCGCCGAACAAAATTCAAGCAAAAATAGATTTAGCGTTATTACCTGAATGGAAAAACACTCGACAATATGAAGCGGTAATACAAGCCCCGGAAGGTACAATATTACAAATAGGACGAGCTGAAAAACAAACAACTATGTCTGGAACAATATTTAAAGGTGATGAAGACCAAGTATTATTACCATTCGGATATCCATCAGAATGGATCAAAGAAGTTAGAGAAATTCCAGGTAAATAGGAGGAAAATATATATATGTCTAAAAATGCAAATGTACTATTAAGTCAAATCAAGATAGTAATTGAAATTACAAAAAATAAACAAAAAGAAAAAGAAGATCCATTCTATGAAGATTTACTAAAACGATTAAATCGTTTAGCTAATTATCTGCAAAGTAACGATTATACTAATGACGGATTAGAATCTCGTCGAATTAAAGGCGCAGTGAGAGCCTATACTGATACCGGTCTCGTAAAAAGCTTTGACGACCCTCTACTTATTGAATTAGATAAATTAGAGACTATGCTAAATGAAAATTAACAATTCCTTTCAAAGTATATTAATTGTAAATAAATAAAAATAGACCACCTATTACAGGTGGTCTATTAGAATCTTGGGAAAAGAATGAGCAGTTTTAAGGGTGTTTATTTTTAAGTATCTAGAACACTCGCTAAGTTTAAGGAGAACTTAACAGACATGCGTCCGGCATAATGCCATGTCCACACCCAAGGATCGGTTACATAAAATAACGTATCTAACATCGGAAGTCTATTGGTCTTTCCCCCTTATAGTAACACTCTCTTCTACTAAGACCTTTTCTTTCTAGGGCCTACAATTAATTTAATCGCTGTTCTTTCTTCATTATTGATAGAGATCTCTTGAAACGCTGGAACAAAAGCTAAGTCAATACCACTTGGAGCGACGAACCCTCTTGCAATCGCAATTGCTTTAATCGCTTGATTTATAGCTCCAGCCCCAATCGCTTGAATTTCCACATTACCACTTGTTCTTAGTACACCCGCTATTGCACCCGCGACTGAATTTGGGCTTGATTTTGAAGATACCTTTAATATATTTTCCATGTAAGTTGCTCCCTCTATTATTTAATCTCTCTTTCGTTACAATTTTAAATATTTTAGCGTATCTTTAATTACTATTCACACCAAAAACAAACGATGCTTCATATGTACATTTATTCTATATTTTCTGACTTCTTCCTGCCCAGCTACACAAATAAAATAAAAAAATAAACTAAATAATCTAATATACATACGATTAAATATCATAACTTCACCAAACGATAACATCCATACAGCAAAAGATAATATTGCTGTTTGTCAGACGAAATTAATATAGTAAAATGAAACTTTACTCAGTGGGGGTTTTGTTCATCCCCAAACTAACTTCTTTGCTTTCACTGAATTTTGAGGTGGGGTCTTACCGCTCGGAAAATAGCGGGATAAACGTTTCCTCGTTACTTTAATCCATTTAGAAATCCCATTCATTTTTCTATCAAATTATGAACCTTATCATCTTCAAAAAGTGTTACAGGTAATACCCCAATACTATATTTCATCATTTGAGCACTTTATATTCCAAATCTATCTCCTTTTATAGTACAAGCATACACGCCAATTGTGATTCATTTTCATAAACTATTATGTGTTTTACATTTATTAAGAATAGGAGGTAATATATTGGGTTCATACTATCATTCTTCAAACTCGTATAAAAAATGCTCATGTAAATCTTCTTCCAGTTCAAATAAAAAATGTTCATGTGACCATTCACATAAACGAAGCTGTCCTGCATACGGAACTTTTTGGCAAACTGAATTTATAACTGTTCCTTTTGGAAACCCTTTTCCATTTAATCACGTTGGACCTTTAGCAGGAGGCGTTTCCTTACTAAACCCTACTACTATACAATTTAGACAAGCTGGTGATTATAGAGTTTCGTTCATTTCCAGTATTAATACTACTTTAAATCCTGTATTTCCACATATCCCAGTCATAACTATATTTTTAAATAACAATCCACTTGCTAATAGTCAAGGTGACTTCGCTATTCAAATGAATACTTCATCAAATAACGAATGTCTTCAACTCGTTGGCGAAACGATTGTTACAGTGCCAGCTAATTCAACTCTTCAACTTAGAAATAATAGTGGCTTTAATCGTCAAAGTATTGTAACTTGTGACAATGGTATAAATTCAGTTGAATTAACAGTTACAAAACTAAGTTAATATTATTTCTTCACATTCAGATGCTATTTCAGCATCTTTTTTTATTGAATAACAGTTTTCTTCGACTTTTATTATCTCTCATCACGCAAAAAAAGTGCAGAATTCTTTCTAACACAAGATTTCTGCACTTTTATATTATGCTTATTTATTCTTCCTTATTTCTCTACATAAACCGACTTAACAATCGTACGATTATATGGTTTTCCTTCTTTATTCATCCCTTTTATATCCATCGTAACGTTATATACTCCCGGTTGTTTTATATCTTTCAAAGCACCTGTAAATGTATTCGTATTAACATTTTGTAATTCATTAAATTCAGAGACTAACTTACCTTCTTTATTAACGACTCTTACTGTTATGGAAAGATCCCCTTTCATTTCAGGTGCCACTGGTGATTTTTTCAGTTTATACTCAGGTTTATTTACTTTAACCTTTGTAGGCATTTGAAGAACAAATGGCGCGTCATTCTTGTAATCGCTTACAACTAAATATGCATCTTTCGACTGCTTCGCCATCATTTTGATTTTCCATTCGCCTACTTCCAATTTATCAAACTTGAATGTTCTAATTGTCGCCCCATTAAAGAAAGATTCGCCTTCACCAGTAGTTATAGCACTATCTTTGTTTGCATAGATTTTTCCTTTTGGAGATACCATTTGTACTTCTACATCAGAAGAAGCAGTTAGTACAGAAACTATTCCTTCAGCCTTTTTATCAACAGAAATACTTTGCTCTATCCACTGATTTTGTGGTAATTCGCCTCCTAAAATATTTTGATTTGAAGTTGTATTTAATTGTTCTAGATTTTCATTTGAACTAGTGCTGGATGCTACTAAAGCTGGTAATCCCACATTTGTCGTACGTAAATATGGTTCAATTCGTGCAAAAACAGCTGATCCTTTTCTTATATTGTCATGATCAAATCTTGAATCTGTAAATAAATGTGTACCGTACGATAGCTTCGCACTCCATTCATTTACTAGTCCATCATTTGAACCGTACGACGATAAATATAACCCGCCCATAGATAATGCAGAAAATGTTGGCCCCCAGCTAGTCCCAGTAGCCGTATAGTAACGGTTTAATTTAGCTGCTGGGTTGTTATCTATTGTTGAACGAAACTTTGCCATTTCACCTATTTGTAACGAATACGTACCATCATCTTTTTGACCTAATATAGAAGCAAGCCACCCTGCCCACCAACTATATGATAAATCTGCTAAATTTGAGCCGTGATGCGGTGTAGCAAGTGTAATAACATTTCCGACAAATCGATTCGCACCATATTCAACTAATGCGGCTTGTGTATCAATACCACCTTTACTATGCGCTACAATATTAACTTTTTTACCGAAATGATTATATATTTCTTCAAGTTTTTGTGCTAACAATTTTCCGTTATCCCACTGACTAGCCGAACCTTTCCCAGCAGCATCATACAATTGTATAAACACTGTTTGATAGTCTGCTTTTAAAGCATAATCATACATATCATTTATATCATGATATACTGTCTTTCCATACCAACTATCAGCATTACCATTTCTTCCTTGTACAAAGAGAATTGGCGGTTTATTCTCATCATAATTAGCAGGTTTTTGGCCTAAAAACCATTCTCCAGGTGTGAATACTTCTGTATCAGGAAACCCCTTTCCAAGCTCTTTTACAACTTCTGCCTGTACATTTGTGCTAATCGTTGGAGCCATGATAAAAAATACAATTAGTAAGGCCACACATCTTCTCATCAGTCGCATATTACTCCCCCTATTTTTTTGAAAGAAGGTGTTCTTTATAATATTTTATATTTTCCCTTCCTTAATAATAGCTAATCTTTTATTTTAAAAAGATGTTAGCCCTATTTTTAGAAGGTTACTAGTTGTATACCCTCTTCCTTAACTCTCGTTATTCTCTTTGTTTCTACCTCTTCCTTTTGATAGAATACGACAAAAAAGTTTCTCAATAATTGTTAACTTCGCTACACCCAGATATTTTTTTAATCATTATTGTTTATATAAAGCATACAAATCTTGAAAAAATTTTAGTAAAAAAACTTTTTATTACTAGTTAGTTATTTAAAAATATAATAAAGATATGTACTTTCTTTTCATTAAATACAAACTAATTTTAAAGGAGCTTATATTATAAGACTTTCCTACGATTAAAATTTAAACTGAAATTTCCGAATAGATAGTTATATTTCCAGAAACATATATTATGATAATTTTCGTGCACTTGAATTAACTTTTTAGAAGTACTAACCTATCGGTGAGCAGAAGAAAATTCTGTAAAAAGAAAGGAGAATACTTTATGATGACCAAATTACAAAAGGAGTTTTTTAAACGCTTAAAAATTCCTGCAAAAGAAATAACATTTGATGATTTAGATGAAATTCTCTTAAAAATGGGAATGATTCTCCCCTATGAAAATCTTGATATTATGGCTGGCACTATTAAAAATATCTCAAAAGATAACTTAATAGAAAAGTTACTTATTCAAAAACGAGGTGGACTTTGTTATGAATTAAACTCCTTATTGTATTATTTTTTAATTGATTGTAGGTTTCAAGTATACAAAGTAGCCGGTACTGTTTATGATCTGTACGATAATAAATGGAAACCCGATGATGGTCATGTCATTATCATATTAAGTCATGAGGATAAAGATTATGTTGTGGATGCAGGTTTTGCATCTCATCTCCCTTTACATCCAGTCCCTTTTAACGGAGATGTCATCTCCTCTCAAACAGGAGAATATCGAATTCGTAAGCGAAATACTCGAAAAGGTACGCATATTTTAGAAATGAGAAAAGGAGCTAACGGAGAATCTACAAGTTTCTTACAATCTGAACCTTCAAATGAATGGAAAATAGGCTATGCTTTCACTGTAGATCCAATAGATGAGAAAAAAGTGAATAACATTCAAAAAGTGATTGTAGAGCATAAAGAATCTCCTTTTAATAAAGGGGCTATCACTTGTAAATTAACTACTTATGGTCACATATCATTAACAAATAAAAATTATACAGAAACCTTTAAAGGCACTAAAAATAAACGACCAATAGAATCTAAAGATTACGCTCGCATTCTTCGTGAATCTTTTGGAATAACGCAAGAGAAATATGTAGGAAAAACACTAGAAAGAGGTTAGTTGACTACAAGTATTTCATAATAAAGCAGATTCTATATTTAGAATCTGCTTTATTTTATATTTTGTTATAAATTAATTTAATTTTGTTGTTACCCTTTAATTTTCAATTATATATTCATCATCATATTTATCGTATTGTAACCCTTTCCCTATCTTTGATTCTGTAACTTGATCTCTTAAAAACGGTGCAGCATCCATTTTGCTAGTTGCAATTTCAATTCCATATTTTTTCGTTAAATGAGCTAACTCTATTAAAAACCACTCTCTTCGCAATGTAACTGGAATATCCAATGTTTTTCTTTTCATATATAATAGCACCTCTTTTATTTTCATAGCTTAAAAACATCACTGGATGCACTTATTAAAACTACCTTTCACCGCTAACATCCAATGAAACATTATAGTATATGCATGTCCATTTCAAACGTGCTATCACAAATATGATATTTAAGTTTACATAATTATATTATGTAATAGTAGAAAAGGAAGGCATGTCCCTTCCCCTTCTACTATAGAGATTTAAATTAAGAACATCTTGGTACACCTAAAGCTAAAAATAAACCTGCTACTCCCGCAGTAATCGGTACTTTTAACGTAATAACATCGTCTACCTTCGTTACTAAAAAGTAAGCATTACCTTCTTGTAATATACAAGTTACCAACAATTGAAATTCCATTCAAATCTCCTCCTTTCAATCGATATACTATAATTTATGAAATATCTTTCAAAAAGTAATAGGAAATATATCTATTTTTCTCTATATATAAAATAATCGTTTATAAGTCTAGTAAAAATATTAATTTTCTAAATTTATATAATACGTGTAATATCCAATAAGTTCCTATATAATCAATAAAGAAAATCTTACAAATGGAGGTATGAAAATGGAGGTTTTGAGTAATATTGGTGCAGCTTTATTTTTTATTGCTTTTATTCTTTTAATCTTATGTATCATTTCATTCTTTAAGAAAAATGGAAAAGCAAAACAATATGGTCGTCCTACCGTTATTCTTTTTATGATTTCAATTATATTAATAGTGACCGGTACAACAACATCTGAACACCCGGTCATCGAATTTTTTGCTATTTTAAGTTTCATTCTATTTATATTCTTCCTTGTACTTGCAATATTATCTGTTATTAAGAAGACAGGTGTAGCGAAAAAACAATTTATTATTACAGCCGTATTATTTGTCATTTTTGTTGCGCTATCAGGTATTTCAGCTCCTTCTTCTGAAAAAACGACAGCAACTAGTACAAAAGTCGCATCAAACAATGAAGAACAAAAAGATAGTGAACAGAAAAAAGAGCTAGAAAAGAAAGAGGCGGACGAAAAAACTCAAAAGCAAGAAGATGAGAAGCGTCAAGCCGAGGAACAAGCTCGTAAGCAAGAAGATGAAAAACGTCAGGCTGAGGAACAAGCTCGTAAACAACAAGAAGAACAGAAACGTCTAGCTGATGAACAGGCTCGTAAGCAACAAGAAGAACAAAAACGACAAGCTGATGAACAAGCTCGTAAACAACAAGAAGAACAAAAACGTCAGGCTGACGAACAGGCTCGTAAACAACAAGAAGAGCAAAAAGCACAGCAAACTCAAACACAACCTGCTTCAGGAAATACTAGTAGTGCATATTACAAAAATTGTGCCGCAGTTAGAGCTGCCGAGAAAGCTCCTCTATATAAAGGACAACCAGGTTATGACTCACATCTTGATCGTGATGGCGATGGAGTTGCATGTGAAAAATAGTAATAAAAAAGAAGCTTCTAATAAGCTTCTTTTTTATTATCAGAAACTATTACGACGAATTCCCCTCCCACTTCCTTTTATAAAATTCATTTTATTATCCTTAAAACTGACACATAATAAGTGATTTCAATCACCACATTGATTTTCATTTATCGCTATTCTTAATTTAGTTATTACATTCAAACTTTATGGAGGCGTTCATATGAAACATGCATTTACTGAAACTTCTATTGTCGGTGAGATCGTTACACAATTCCCGAAAGCTAGTGATCTTTTTAAATCATATAGAATAGACTTTTGTTGTGGTGGTAATAAACCACTTATTGATGCAATTCATGAAAGAAATTTATCAGCAACAGAAGTACTTACAGAATTAAATACACTTTATAATAATACGAAACGATTAAATGAATCTGAAATTGATTGGAAAAATGCTTCTTATCGTGAATTGATTGATTATGTTATAAATAAGCATCATCGCTATTTAAATGAAGAATTACCACAGTTAAGTCCGTATGTGACGAAAGTATTACGCGTCCACGGAGCAAGTCAGCCTCACTTAGCTCAAATCCATAAGCTATTTCACGAATTAAAGATGGAATTAGAACAACATTTAATTAAAGAAGAAACAGAAGATTTCCCATTAATTTTAGAATTTGAACAAAATCCAATTGAAGAAAACTATGTGAAATTACGTAAAGTAGTAGATGAGTTGGAAAATGAACATAACCACGCAGGCAACATTATTAAAGAGCTTCGTAAAGTTACAAATGACTTTACTCCTCCAGAAGGAGCTTGCGGTACTTATCGACTTGTTTACCAACGTCTTGAAGCATTAGAGTCTGACTTAGTTGAACACATTCATTTAGAAAATAATATTTTATTTCCACGTGCCATTACGAGAGCATAAATAAATTGCAGGACATGAGTATACATACTTATGTCCTGTTTTTTCATTTGGTAAAAAATATACACATCCCTCTCGAATAAATCCGAATTTTAACAATTTGTGAATCATTATAAAAATGTGATAAATATCACATCTCCCCTTTTTTGGATTTTCTATAATAGAAATATAATCCTTTGTTCAACATTTCACAGAAAAAGGGGAAACGAAAATGACAAAACGTTTAGTTATGATCGGAAATGGTATGGCTGGAATACGCTGTATGGAAGAAATATTAAAACATAATAGTGATTCATATGAGATTACTATTTTGGGAGATGAACCGCATCCAAACTACAATCGCATTATGCTCTCTCACGTTTTACAAGGCAAAACAAATATGCAAGATATCATTATGAATGAATATAGTTGGTACGAAGAGAATGAGATAACTTTATATACAAACGAAAGAGTTCAAAGTATTAACCGAGAAGCAAAAATCATTATCACAGAAAAAAATCGTACTCTTACATATGACAAACTCATTATCGCAACAGGTTCTAGTGCTTTTATTTTACCTGTTGAAGGTTCTACTCTTCCTGGTGTAACAGGATTTCGAACAATTGAAGATACACAATTTATGATAGACACCGCTAAAGAAAAGAAAAAGGCCGTTGTTATTGGTGGTGGGTTACTTGGTTTAGAAGCCGCAAGAGGTCTTATTGACTTAGGGATGGACGTACATGTTGTTCATTTAATGCCAAACTTAATGGAGCAGCAACTAGATACGAAAGCAGCTTCTCTATTACGCGAAGATTTGGAAGCGCAAGGCATGAAATTTCTAATGGAAAAGAAAACTGTAAAAATTCTTGGTACAGACCATGTTGAGGGCATTCAATTTGAAGATGGTGAAGTTGTAGATTGTGATTTAGTCGTAATGGCTGTCGGAATACGCCCAAATACGCAAATAGCAAAAGATGCTGGTTTAATTGTAAATCGCGGTATTGTAGTCAATGACTATATGCTAACAAATGATGAGTCCATTTATGCAGTTGGAGAATGTGCAGAGCATGACGGTATCGCATATGGACTTGTTGCTCCTCTTTATGAACAAGGTGCGATATTAGCAAAACATATAACAAATTTACAAACTGATGGATATTCGGGCAGTATCGTCGGTACGCAATTAAAAGTTGCTGGTTGTGATTTATTCTCTGCTGGTCAAATTTATGAAGATGATCAAACGAAAGCAATATCCATCTTTGATGAATGTAAACGTTCCTATAAAAAAGTATTAATTCGTGATAATAAAGTCGTCGGTATCGTTTTATATGGTGACACAGCTGACGGTACACGCCTCTTTAGCATGTTAAAGAAAGAAGAAGATATACAAGAATATACACCAGCTTCCATTCTTCACAAAGCTGGTGAAGAGAGTGAACTTGACGTTGCTACTATGAGTGCTGATGACACGATTTGCGGATGTAATGGTGTTACGAAAGGTACAATCGTTCACGCCATTTTAGAACAAGAGTTAACGACTTTTGAAGAAGTTAAAGGCTGTACGAAAGCCGCAGGGTCTTGTGGTAAATGTCGTCCGCTTGTGGAACAAGTTTTATCTCATACACTTGGAGATGCTTTTGATGCCTCAGCGCAATCTGCCGGTATGTGTGGATGTACACCTTTATCCCGTGATGAAGTCGTAGCGGCCATTCACGAGAAAGGCTTAAAATCTCCAAAAGAAGTACGAAATGTTCTTGGTTTTGCACATGAAGACGGCTGTTCGAAATGCCGCCCTGCTTTAAACTACTATTTACGTATGGCGATTCCAGAAGAATATGAAGATGATAAATCGTCCCGCTTCGTTAATGAAAGAATGAATGGTAACATCCAACACGATGGTACATTCTCTGTTATTCCACGTATGTACGGAGGCGTTACAACAGCAGATGATTTAATGAAAATTGCTGAAGTTGCGAAGAAGTATGATGTTCCACTTGTGAAAATTACCGGTGCAAGCCGAATTGGCTTATACGGTGTCAAGAAACAAGATTTACCTAACGTATGGGCTGACTTAAATATGACTTCTGGATATGCGTATTCAAAATCTCTTCGTAATGTAAAATCATGTGTTGGCTCTCGTTTTTGCCGTTTCGGTACGAAAGATTCATTAGGACTTGGTATGTTGCTTGAACAATCATTAGAAATGGTAGATACACCTCATAAAATGAAAATGGGTGTAACTGGTTGTCCGCGTAACTGTGCGGAAGTACTGACGAAAGATTTTGGCGTTGTTTGTGTCGAAAATGGATATCAACTTTATATTGGCGGAAATGGTGGTACTGAAGTACGTGAAGCTGATTTTGTAATGATTGTCCCTACTGAAGATGATGTCCTTCGCATCGCTACAGCTTACATGCAATATTATCGTGAAACTGGTATTTACGGAGAGCGTACTGCCTACTGGACAGAACGTTTAGGCTTCGATCACATAAAAGAAATACTGCAAGATGCAAATATGGTTACTACGTTAAATGAACGTTTCCAAAAAGCTCGTGGCACATATAAAGAAGCATGGGGACAAGCACTAGAAACGAAATCATTAAAAGCGATGTATGAAGTAGAAACTGTGAAATAAGGAGCTGTGACCTATATGATACAAACGAAAGAAAAAATAAAAGTTATGCGTGCAGAAGACCTTCCTATTCAAATCGGTAAAGAGGTGCAAATGAAAGGTATGTCTTTCGCCCTATTCCGCCTTTCAAATGGCGATATTCGAGCTGTAGAAAATCGTTGTCCTCATAAAAACGGGCCATTAGCGGAAGGTATCGTATCTGGAGAATTCGTCTTTTGTCCACTACATGATTGGAAAATTTCACTACTAACAGGTGAAGTTCAAAAACCTGATGACGGTTGTATTCAAACGTATGAAGTAGAAGTTATTGACGGAGATATTTATATATACATGTAATTTACAAAAGGAAGCCTCCCCTGGCTTCCTTTTAAATAAAAATAGACGAGGTGCGAATATGAACGGATATGTATATTTAGTTGGTGCAGGACCAGGTGATGAAGGGCTTATTACAAAAAAAGCGATAGAGTGCTTAAATCGTGCTGATATCGTCTTATATGACCGCTTATTAAACCCTTCCTTTCTTAATTATACAAAAGAAACATGTGAACTTATTTATTGCGGAAAAATGCCAAAGAATCATACTATGCGTCAAGAAATGATTAACTCACACCTCCTTCAATTTGCGAAAGAAGGAAAAATCGTAGTCCGCTTAAAAGGCGGAGATCCATCTATTTTTGGCCGTGTTGGTGAAGAAGCAGAAACTTTAGCATCAGCAAATATTCCATATGAAATTGTACCAGGTATTACATCTAGCATCGCCGCTAGTATCTATGCAGGTATTCCCCTCACCCACCGTGACTACAGTAATAGTGTCACTTTATTAACCGGACATGCAAAAGGTCCTTTAAGCAATCATGGAAAATATAATTCATCTTACAATAGCGACACGATTGCCTACTACATGGGTATAAAAAACTTACCTACAATTTGTGAAAACTTACTACAAGCAGGAAAAAAAGAAGATACGCCAGTAGCAGTCATTGAATGGGGTACAACTGGTAAACAGCGCGTTGTCACAGGGACACTGTCTACCATTGTTTCTATTGTCAAAAACGAAAATATTTCTAATCCTTCTATGACAATTGTTGGTGATGTCGTTTCCTTACGTAATCAAATCTCTTGGAAAGAACGCAAGCCATTGCACAGCAAGAAAGTTTTATTTACATCTGCAACAAATAAAAAAAGCGCAATAAAGCAAATGTTACAAGAGTCCGGTGCAGAAATATATCAAATTCCAACTTTCAAAAAGAAAGAATACACATTAACCTCTGAACAAATCAATAAGATTTTTAACGTTGATCGTCTTGTATTTTGTTCCGCTGACAGTGTAGACATCTTAATGCAATCATGCAGTAAATATCATAAAGATATTCGTTCCTTACAGGCAGAACTTCAGTATATGAACCTTTCTATTCAAGAAAAGCTCATGCAATATGGATTGTTCAGTAAACCTGCGCAATTTTCTTCGAATTCAACGATTTATTTAGGACGAAACATTAACCGAATTGCTGTTATTCAAGAAAAAATTGGTGCTGGTTCCTATATGATGACTCATGAGTACACAATTGATCATCGCTTCGATGAAATTCATTCACGTATTCTTTCTGAATTCTCATGGGATAGCATTGTATTTGAAGGTCGTGCTTCTATTGATACGTTTCTAGCAGAAATAAAACGCCTTGGCTTTATCAATATTCTTACTCTCCCATTCTCGTATACCGACGTTCCAACTTTACACTATGCAAATAAAGTTGGGTTTCATAGCGTAGATCATCAATTACAAGAAACTCTTATGAAGAAAGACATGGTGAGACAATGAAAGGAATTGTATATGTTGGACATGGGAGCCGGCTACAAGAAGGTAATGAACAATTCATTCAATTTATTCAATCTGTTATGAAAGAGCGAAACGAAAGAATTCAAAAAATAGCTTTTCTAGAACTAACGACACCTACTATTTCGGATGCAGTTACAGAAACGATAATAGAGGGAGTAACTGAAATAATGATTGTACCTGTTTTATTATTTGCAGCAGCTCACTATAAACGTGATATTCCTTTTGAAATAGAGCAACTACAAAAGAAATATCCACAAATAACATTTTCAGTTGTACCTCCTTTTAGTACACATCCACATATGGTGGAACTTGTAGTGAAAAGAATACGTGAAGCTATGTCAATGCAAAATAGTAGTATTTTACTCGTAGGACGAGGCAGTAGTGATCCACAACCGATACATGAATTACAACAAATCAGAGCAGCTGTCGAACGAAAACTTGGTATGCCAGTATCCTGTTCCTTTTTAACGAAAGGAACTCCCTCTTTTGCTGCTGAGCTCAAGGCTATAACATCGACTGCGTCCCATGTATATGTCATGCCGTATCTTCTCTTTACCGGATTATTACTTCAAAAAATTAAATTGCATACAAAAAAATATGATCACGTTACGACTTGTAACTGTCTTCAGTTTGATACATACATGAAGTTAACATTATTAGAACGAATGGAGGAATGCATATATGTATAACATGTACCCTCTTATGTTTAATCTACAAAATAAAGTGGTCGTTATCATTGGTGGAGGTAAAATTGCATATCGAAAAGCGTCTGGATTAAAAAATACAGGTGCTTTCGTCACTGTTGTCAGCCCAGAAATTTGCGAGGAAATGAAGGAACTTTCTTATATTACTTGGAAGCAAAAAACTTTTAGTAATGATGATATTAAAGATGCTCATCTTATTTATGCAGCTACAAATCAACATGCTGTAAATATGATGGTCAAACAGGCCGCTCATGATTTCCAGTGGGTTAACGTTGTAAGTGGTAGTACAGCATCATCTTTTCACACACCTGGTGTCATTCGAAATGATAAATATGTTGTCACTATTTCAACTTCAGGTAAGGACCCATCGTTTACGAAGCGCATGAAGCAAGAATTAACATCTATACTTCCTAAACTTATAAAAAAACTTTCTCATACTCGCAAATTGTAATCTATCACTCAGCTAAAATAGTAATTAACTTTGAACAAACGTTTTTAGAGGCGTTTGTTCTTTTTGCTTTAGTTTCGTTTTTTAGGCTCAGACAAGCAATTGGACAAGAATCTGTGAAGAAAAATAACGGCAACAATTACGGACATAAAAAACAGTTGCTTGAGAGCAACTGCTTCAATACAGGTTTTATATTGGATATTCATTCAACCAAATTAGCGCATATTCATACTCATCAAAAAATCTCACAGATTCTTTCGTATTAGATTGTTGTAAATAATCCATTATCTCCCCCTCTTCAAGGAGAAATGCAATTGCCTTACTGTGATTCAAAATGGTTTCATTGAAAAACTTCTCTTTCCATACTTTTTGAACAGAAAAATGATTTGGCGTGTATCCTTTTCTATCCACCAACAATTTATATTTCCGCCCTTCGGAAATGAATTGCTGACAAACCTGCTCGAAACCATTAAACCATTCATACACATCATCTGTTTTTATATTACCAACTAGATGGGTAACAATTACATCTCCTGAAACTGTTGTGCTGATATTTTGTTCACTCAACTTGGAATCATCCCCCTTATTTACAATAATACGGAAAAACTACATGGAATCAATAAAGATAAAATTCTTACTTGACGCTCCCCCATCACTATCAACCTAAGCTCATGTAACGTCAATTATAAGCGAGATTGTGTCTTTTTTCGCAAATCTATATGTAGATGCTTTAAAGATTTACATACGAAATAACCCGTAACGAGTTTCCTTTTTTTTTTGAATTAAGCCACTTGATTATCAGACATAGTACAATTGTAAACGACACTCAATATATTTAAGACTGTTTTCTTCTCATATCGATGGGATTTCCGTCCATCATTTACCGCCTCAAATCTATTCGTTTTTGCACGTACATTCAAAACAAAATATATGACAAATAAATAACGACAGTTACTGTAATAATGCTGAAAAGTGTTGAAAATAAAACGATTTGTGCATGTAATTCAGGTTCTATTTGATACTCCATAGCAATGGTTGATGTATTTCTTGAAGTAGGAAAAGAACTTGCAATAAATAATGATTGTGCAACAATACCATCCATGTTTAGTAGATATATCATAGCAAGTGCTAATAATGGTCCCATCAGTAACCTTCCAATTAAAGCCCACGTTATGACTCGATGGAAAAAATTAAGCTTAATGTTGGATAATTGTGCCCCTAGCAATATGAGTGCTATTGCAACAAAACCATTCGCAAGCTGATTAAGAGGAATAAAGATAGAATTAGGTATTTGAATTGTAAAAGATTGAAAGAAAACCCCTAATACGAGTGCATGAAATACAGGCAGTCTTAGAAATGATTGAATAATACCTCCGATTGTTTTTGTTGCTGATAGTAAGTTATATATCCCATATGAATAAGTTAAAAGATTCTGGAAAATAACAATAAAAATTTGAATGGAAACCCCCACTGGATTGTGACTGAAAATCAATTGACTTACTGGTAACCCATAATTACCGGAATTCATTAACGAAATGCTATTTTTTAGAGCTGCACTTTCTCCTTTTTCTAACTTTAATATTTTTGAAATGAAATGACTTACTATGATCAGACTCAGACTATAAAGCATTAAATAGTATATTATCTGGAGCAACAAACCTGTTTCTATACGAATATCATATATATTCACAAATACAGCCGCTGGCATCAAGCAATAAGTAATAAGTGTAGATAGCTGCTTTAAGTTAAATTGAAACTTTCTTTGTAAGATTGCACCAATTAGCATCAATATTAATATTGGTAATATCACGTCTAATATAATAAAAACAAACATGTAAAACCTCATTCCAAATATATTATAGTTGGATGAAACTCTTTACTAAATATGGACCACATTTAATTCATCGGAAAACACCCTCAGTTCTTAATAATCAGAAAACTGAAATCAATAATATGAAAATTCTTATTTCATTTCCCTCCCCTCTCTTTTCTTTAAAATATCAAATATAACTCATAAAGAAAATTATGGATTGTTTATACAAATTCATAATTTTATCTTATCAACCTAAACGGTATTTTTTATTTTAAGTATTCTTTTTCACAATATCCATTAGCCTTACCAAAAAATCTGGCCCTAGAGAAATCTGATACTGCAGTTACTATGCGAAGAATACTTACATCAATTCCATACTTGTCGCTTAAAACACCTAACATACCTGATACTTGTTTATCTTGAGTGGACTTATATTTTTTTCATCTAAACATCCCGATTCAATTAAATATTTGCATTCTAAAAATGAGTTCGATCTTTAGAATAGATTTAAGATTTCCTTCACTAATCTACCCTTTAATTGAATAACTTTTGACTTCTATATTTTAAAATAAAATTCCATAAACCTTCTGTTTTTCATTTTAAAAACACATTCTTTTAGAAAACGAGCGTTTGTTGAGATAGCAATAAAAACATGTTGAAGCCTATTACTAAAAAAACCATCCCAATATACTTTGGGACGGTTCTTTTTCCTTATTAATGATTCTTTAACATCACTAACAATTTCTCTCGGCTATACATCCACACTGTAATAATTAAACAAGCAAGTGCGACTTCTGATAACGCCATAAATCCAATTGCATAATGACCTGTTAATTGGAATAGTAATGTTAAAATTAGCGGTGGGAAGAATCCTCCTAGTCCACCTAAAGCTGATACGAGACCATTTACAATACCAGCTTGTTCTGAGAAATACATTGGAACGAGTTTAAAGATTGTACCATTACCTATACCTGCACAAAATGCGACTAGTAGGCAACCAAATGTATACACGTTCATGCTAGGCATAAATGATAAAATAATACCTGAAAGTGTTAAACCGATAAATACAAAGATTAATATTTTAAATGGATTAAACTTATCACCGAGCCAACCACCAATTGGGCGCATAATTGTTGCGAGTACGATGAATCCAGCTGTCCGCATACCTGCATCTACTTTCTCTAATCCGAAGTGAGATACTAAAAAGTTTGGTAAGTATACGGTAAATGCGACAAATGATCCGAATGTTAAAAAGTAAAAGATACATAAAAACCAAAGTTTTTCATTTTTATATACACCTTTTATTTGTTCCATTAATGGTGTATTCACCTTTTTCTCTTTACGATCGCCTAATAAAAAATTCATAAGTGCAAATGCTGCAAGTAAAACCAAATAACATTGTACTGTCGCTCTCCAGCCAACTGAAGTTGCGATAACAGGCGCTAAAAATGAAGTAATGGCTGTTCCGGCATTACCTACACCGTAAATACCATTTACAAAACCGTGACTCTCTTTCGGAAAGTATTTTGGTAAAGAAGTTACCCCTACAGAGAATACAGCACCACCGATTCCGACAAATAATCCACCAATAATTAAATCCATCATAGAATTGGCAACACTAATATAAAAGACAGGAAATAATAATAAAATAAAACTAATAAAGAATAATTTTCTTGCTCCGAAACGATTTGTCCAATAACCAATTGGAATGCGAAGAACAGAACCTAAAATAACCGGTACTGCTGTTACCATAGAAATTTGTCCCGCAGTTAATGGAATATCCGCTTTAATATAAGGCATTAATGATGATAAAATGACCCATACCATAAAACCGATAACTAGATTAGAAGTTTGTAAACTTAATTGAAAATTAGGACTTTTCATCCTGTTCCCTCCTATGTATGCATAGTTATATTCATTCTCTCCAGCCTAATCACGTCCTAACATGATTAGGCTGAAAAGAATCAACCACCACTTACTGGCGGAATCATTGCTACGACATCGCCAACTTGAATGATGTCATCCTCATTTGCATACTCTTCATTTATCGCGACCATAATCTCGTTTGAAATTGCTACATTATATTCCTTAATCAGAACTTCCTTCAGCTTCGCAACTGTAATATTTTCACAATCTATGTGTAATGCTGGCTTACTTACTTCTTCTTGTAAATGTGCAAATAATAGTACTTCAATCATATACTCCTCTCCTTTCCAGGCTCACCATTTGCATATGTTACCTTCTCTAACTGATCACCTATCCATGACTCACCATCTTCCCAAAACTCTTTCTTCCAAATTGGAACAATTTGTTTAATACGCTCCATAATATATTCGTTCGCCTCATATGCAGCTTTCCGGTGTGGTGTAGAAACAGCGACAACAACAGCAAGATCAGAAATTTGTAATGTACCAATACGATGTGTAATAGCGACATATGTCCCCGGCCACTTCTCTCCTACTTCAGTGCCAATTCTCTCAAGCTGGTTCTCCGCCATTGTCTTATAAGCTACATACTCTAAACAAAGTGTACGTCGACCTTTCGTAAATTCTCTAACAGTACCAATAAAAGTAGTAACCGCACCACACTCACGACGAATTACTTTGTTTGTAACTTCTTCAATTGAAATAGGTGTATCAATTACTTCATAATACGTATGTGTCATCTTGCACCTCTGATCCTTATATAAGTTAGCAATCTCTTTTTCTATTACTTGTATGATCGAAGCGGCTCTTCCCACGGCCACTCACTTCCGACGTTCGATTCTAATAACAGTACCGAAACGGTTATTCCTGTTTCAAATCCTCTCGTTCCTCCCGGCAGAACGATAAATGCATTCGCTTCTGCAATTGAAGAAATTGCGCTAGATTTATCTAAACCGACTGGTGTAACTTGCAATTGCCCATCTACAATTTCTACTCTCCCTCTTACAAAACGAGTAAACGGATTTGCTTTCGAAATGTCTTTCTGTAAAATTGCCTCTGCACGATATATGTGCGGATCTTTCCTATGCAAGTATGTTCCAATGACAGGTCGAACATACAATTCACATCCGACATAACAAGCAGAAGGATTACCAGATAGACCAAATAATAGTTTTCCCTCTAACTCAGCTACAGTTGTCACACTTCCTGGTCGCATCGCTATTTTGTTAAAAAGTACATTAGCTTGTAATCTCTCATAAATAGCCGGTAAATAATCATAGTCTCCTACTGAAACGCCACCAGTTGTAATTAATATATCAACTTCTTTTATCGCTTTTTTTACAGTGTTATAACACGTCTCAAAATTGTCAGCGAATTGCCCATAATACTGTACAATTCCACCTGCTCGTTCAATTTGAGCAGCTACCATATAAGAGTTACTATTTCGAATCTTCCCTGGCTTTAATTGTTCATGTACTTCGAGCAGTTCACTTCCTGTCGTTACAATTCCAATGACTGGCTGTTTTACAACATATACCGTACTATAACCAAACGTAGCAAGAAGTGCTGCAACTCCAGGATTAATAACAGTCCCTTTTTTCACCAGAATGCTATTTTGTTTTACATCTTCTCCTTTAAAAGAAATGTTATCCCCAGCAACAAAGGAGCGTTTCAATTTCATATAAGTCTTTTCGTTTTCTTCAAATCCTTCCGTTAGCTCTAACATAACTACTGCATTACACCCCGCAGGAATTGCCGCACCTGTCATAATACGGACAGCTTGAAATGCTTTCACATCTTCTGTAAAAACAAAACCTGCTCCAATTTCACCAATCACTTCAAACAGAATGGGATTACTGCTACTTGCTTCTTTTGTGTCTTCTGCTCGAATCGCAAATCCGTCGTATGGAGAACGATTGAAATGCGGGACATCATGATCTGCAATAACATCTTCTCCAAGTGTTCTACCGTAGCTTTCTATAAGAGAAACCTTTTCTATTTCACCTTGGTAAGCATATTCCATTACACGTGCAACTGCTTCTGCCACTGGAATTGGTATACGTTTTTCTAACATTCTTTTTCACCTCGTTTTAATAAGGGACAACTCTCTTTCTGTTCATCCTATATATTTTGCGTATAATCGTTTTGCTATTTTCACATCATTTGTTCCATGAATAAATGCCCTACCGTCTGTAAATAAAACGAAACGATATTCATCAATTAGAAATGATAGTAAGTAAGGCGTTTTTTGGACAAGTACACTTTTTTGTAATCGTTTTTGAACTTCCTCTAAATGAAGAACACGTTTTACCCCTGAACGGATTTGAACCGTATTCCGTCCGCATAGCACTTCCATTTTCATCTGTGCTTCAAATGTTAAACTTGGGTACGTGCGTGTATTTCCACAAGATGGACATGTATTTTTCTTCTGTCTATTTACTTTTAATGAGAGATATTGATTGTTCCAAATATCAAATGATAACATTGTTCCTCTTAGCGCCTCGAAATCATCCACCAATATTTTCATCGCCTCTGTTACTTGATGAGCAACGACCATTTGTACAGCCGGTTGAATGATTCCTGCTGTATCGCATGTTGCACTGCCCATAGGATGATCCATTAAGCAGCGAAAACATGGTGTTTTCCCTGGAAGAATTGTATACGTTACACCGTAACTTCCAATACATCCACCGTATATCCAAGGTATATTTTCTTTTTGTGAAATGTCATTTATAAGTAGGCGCGTATCAAAATTGTCAGTCGCATCTAATATGAGATCCACTTCTTTTGTTAACTCTTTCATTTCTTGCAGTGTGACATCCGATACAACTGATACAATTTCCACTTCAGAATTAATCTTTCTTAAATGCTCTGCCGCTGCAATTGCTTTCGGTTTGCACTGCTGTGCATCTTCTTCTGTATATAACTGTTGCCGTTGTAAATTACTCCATTCGACGTAGTCACGGTCAGCAATTGTCAATTTCCCAATTCCCATTCTAACAAGAGCTTCTGCATTTGCAGCTCCTAGTGCACCCGCACCGATTAGGAGCACATGCTTTTCTCTTATTTTTCTTTGTCCCATTTCACCAATTCTAGAAAACAATACTTGTCTTGCATAACGCTCTTGCATAAGAACTCCGCCTTTCACTATCCACCAATGTAAGACATTTCAACTTTTGGACGTTTACTTGTACTTTCAACCGTTCTTTCATCTGAATATCGATCTGTTCTATATCGCCATGTATGTTGTAAAATTTTTAATAATGAGGCGTCAGAAATATTTTCTCGAAGAAGCGTTCGCAAATCCGTTCCTTTTGTTCCAAATAAACATGTAAAAAACTTACCATCTGCCGAAATACGGGCTCTCGTACAAGAAGAACAAAATGATTCAGAAACAGAAGTAATAAATCCAACTTCTGCATCGCTCCCTACATATCGATACATTTTCGCAACCTCTCCAAAGTAAGGAGGTTTAACAGGCTCAATCGGATATACACGATTAATCTTCTCTATTAATTGTTCCTTCGTAATAACTTGTTCAAAGTTCCAGCCGTTTGTACTGCCCACATCCATAAACTCTATAAAACGGAGCTGAATTTCTTGTTCTTTAAAGTAACGAGCCATATGAAGAATTTGACTATCATTCATTCCTTTTTTTACGACCATATTTACCTTTACTTCTAACCCTGCGTTCTTCGCTTCTTCAATTCCTTTTAATACAGGTTTTGTGCTTACATTTCGTCCATTAATTTTTTTGAAGACATAATCCTCTATCGCATCTAAACTAATATTTACACGTTTTAATCCCGCTTCTTTTAACGCCTTTGCTTGTTTTGCTAAATGAATACCGTTTGTTGTGAGTCCAATATCTTTTAAGCCTTCTAGCTTTGCAAGTCTTGCAATTAACGTCGGTAAGTCTTTACGCAATAAAGGTTCACCGCCAGTAAGCCTAATTTTATTGACTCCCATACTTATAAATAATCTCGCTAATCTTTCTATTTCATCGAACGTTAATAAAAGCTCTTCCTTTAAAAAAGCGTAATCAGGTCCGAACACTTCAGCAGGCATACAGTATGTACACCTAAAATTACAACGATCAATAACTGAAATACGTAAATCTTGAAGTGGCCGTTCTAAAGAATCTTTCATGTTCTCATGCATCTATATCCCTTCTTTTCTGCTGCAATCCTTAGTAAGCTTTCAATTTTTTTATTTGCCTTCATTATAAAAAAGAAGCTACATATTCAATGTGACTTTTCTCACATTACTTTCCCCATTCAAAAATTCTTCACAAATCCGTTCGAATTTTGTTCACATCTTTAATCTCATCCACTTTGTCTATTGAATTTTTCAAACTAAAAACTGAAGATTTCTTCCCCTTACGGTCATTGAAATTTCAATTTATTTTTAAAATAGCTCTTGCATTTTCATCATACTTACACTCAAAATAGGAAATGTATTGCTTATAAGAAGAAAGGTGATCACTGTGGCAAACAGTATGACATTATCTCAAGATTTAAAAGAATTACTTGCATCTGTTGAATATAAAATGCAAATTAAAAAAGGTAGTTTTATTTTTCAAGAAGGTATGGAAGCAACAGAGCTCTATATCATCCACTCAGGAAAAGTACAAATTAGTAAATTAAGTGCTGACGGACAAGAATTGACACTTCGAATTTGTTCGGAATATGACATTATTGGAGAACTAACATTATTCACGGACAATGCGAAATACTTATTAAATTCAAAATGCCTTGAAGATGTTGAAGTAGGAGTTATAAGGCGTGAAGCGTTAGAAAAAGCATTACTCCAAAAACCAGCACTTGTATTTGAATTTATGAAATGGATTAGTGAACATTTAAGAAGAATGCAAACGAAGTTCCGAGATTTAGTATTACACGGCAAAAAAGGTGCCCTGTACTCTACTCTTATACGAATGACAAATAGTTACGGTGTATTAAAAGAAAATGGGATTCTCATCGATTTACCATTAACAAATCAAGAACTTGCTAATTTCTGTGCAACTTCACGTGAAAGTGTAAATCGAATGTTAAATGAATTAAAAAAGCAAGGTACAATTTCGATTCATAAAGGAAAGATTACAATCCACGATTTACAATTTTTAAAATGTGAAATTGCTTGTGAAGATTGCTCTGCTTCTGTTTGTAGCATTGATTAGCATCTTATTTAGATGCTAATCTTTTTTCAATTTAAACTACTTATTAACGGCTATTCCCTATATAAACAAAAACGAGGCCTTCCATATTAGACCTCGTTTCGTTTTATCTGCTAACTCCTATCTGTTTACAGCAGTATTATTTTTTCAACTCATTAGGAATACGTCTTCTGTAAATTACATAACTACGGCTTACATATTTAATTGGGGCACTAAATACATGTACTAGTCTTGTAAATGGCCACACTGCGAATAAACCCATCCCTGCAAGAATATGAATTTTAAACCATACTGGTACTTCCGTCATATATTCAACTTTCGGTTGGAAAATAAAGAGACTTCGGAACCAAGGGCCAATTGTTGTACGATAATCAAATCCTTTTGAATCGATATTTAAAAATGTTGAAGAAAGTCCTGCTAACATTACGATAAGTAATAAAATAAGCGCAATATAATCTCCCTTTGTACTCGTTGCAATGATACGTTTTACAGTTACGCGGCGGTACGTTAATATAATTAAACCGATGATAGAAGCAACACCTGCCGGAAGCCCGAAACTAATTGCCATTATGTGATACGTATGCTCAGAAATACCTATCGAACGGTATACAGCTTCTGGAATTAATATCCCCATAACATGACCGCCAATTACGAACATAATCCCAAAGTGGAATAATAGACTTCCGATTCGGAGCATTTTCTTTTCTAATAGTTCACTAGATTTTGATGTCCATCCAAATTGATCATAGTTGTATCTAAAAATATGTCCACCGATAAAGATTGCAAAAATGATATAGGGAAACAATACCCATAGAAATTGATTCATCATTTTAACAACTCTCCTTTCTAATTTGTCTGTACATCCCATGCTTCGATAGCGAGTAGAACAGCCGCAAGAATTGGTTCATACATACTACCTGCTTCTTTTAACTGAACGTGTAATGCTTGTATATTCTCCTTGTATTTATTCATAATTGGTTCACTGTCTTGCTCATTTGCATTTGCAAAAAACTCAAGAAAAAGTGGTAAATAATCAGGTAGTTCTTTATCCGTTACTTCAAAACCAGATTTTTTATAATGCTGCTTTAACTCTAATAATTCAATACCTCTTTCTCTTTGTTCACCAGTGTTCATATAAGTAAGATACATATTTGTTTTCTTACCAAAATCGAATGTATATACGTAACTATCAATGAGTTGATCATTCGTTTTATGTAGCGCTTGCTTTATAAAGGCTGTAAGTGATGCTTTAACTTCTTCCTTTTCTATCGTTTCAATCTCTTCTTGCAATTCAGTTACAGCTTCTCTCCACCCTAGTTCAGGATAGGAGAGAAGAAAAGAAGAACAAGAAAAAGCAGTTTGTAAACTTTGTTTCATCATTTTCTGCCCCCTTTATTTAAGAAATTGTCATACAAGAGCCTGGACCACCTGCGAATGCTAAACCACAGCTTCCTTGTTCGCTATATAAATCTGCCACTTGTTCACGGTGAGTGCCCGGAATGACGAAGCGATCTTTATATTTCGCAATAGCAAGAAGACGATACATATCTTCTACATCCTGTTTCGTTAAACCAAGTTCTTTTAATACAGCTTCATTTGGCTCTTTATTAATTTGCAGCGCTCTCATATGCGTTCGCATAACAGCCATTTTCTTCAATGTAAGACGAATGTGTGATTCATCTCCTGCAGTGAGTAAATTCGCTAGATATTGAATTGGAATACGCATATTATCGATAGCAGGGAAAATCTCTTCTGCTTGCCAGTTACTGCCTTTCCCTTCCACCATATTCATAATTGGGCTAAGCGGCGGAATATACCAAACCATCGGCATTGTACGGTACTCCGGATGAAGAGGCAGAGCAATTTTCCAATCGATAATCATTTTATAGATTGGTGACTCTTGTGCTGCTTTAATCCATTCTTCAGGAATGCCTTGTTTTTTCGCTTCAGCTGCTACTTCTGGATCATTTGGATCTAGGAAAACAGTAAGCTGAGATTCATATAAATCTTTTTCGTCTTCAACAGAAGCTGCTTCTTTTACTTTGTCAGCGTCATATAGCATTACCCCAATATACCTGATACGTCCCACACATGTTTCTGAACAAATTGTTGGCATACCAGCCTCAATACGTGGGAAACACATTGTACATTTTTCAGCTTTATTCGTTTGCCAGTTAAAATACACTTTTTTATATGGACAAGATGATACGCAGAACCTCCAAGCACGACATGCATTTTGATCTACAAGAACAATGCCGTCTTCTTCACGTTTATACATCGCACCAGATGGACAAGATGATACGCAAGACGGATTCATACAATGTTCACATATGCGTGGTAAATACATCATAAAGACGTTTTCAAAATCTGTTTTAATTTCTTCTTCCATTTTCTTTACGTTCGGATCTTGTAATCCTGTTATATGTCCACCAGCTAAATCATCTTCCCAGTTCGGACCCCATTCAATTTTGTCGATAAATTCGCCTGTAATTGCTGATTTCGGACGAGCAACTGGTTGATGCTTACGCTGCGGGCTATTTGTTAATGTTTCATAATCATAATTCCAAGGTTCAAAGTAATCATCAATTGTTGGTTGATCTGGATTGTGGAAAATGTTCATAAGACGTTTCATTTTCGAACCAGATTTCAGCTGAATTTCACCATTTTTCAATTCCCATCCGCCTTTATATTTCTCCTGATCTTCCCATTGTTTCGGATAACCAATTCCAGGCTTCGTTTCTACGTTATTGAAGTACATATATTCCGCACCTGGACGATTTGTCCAGGTGTTTTTGCACGTTACGCTACAAGTATGACAGCCGATGCATTTATCTAGGTTCATTACCATTCCGACTTGCGCTTTAATCTTCAAGCCAATCTACCTCCTTCAGTTTACGGATTACAACATTTAAATCACGCTGGTTCCCAGTCGGACCATAATAGTTAAATCCATAGCTTAATTGGCCATATCCACCAATCATATGTGTTGGTTTAACATGAATACGGGTTGGACTATTATGCGTTCCCCCACGGGTGCTTGTTAATTTCGTACCAGGCACGTTAATGTGGCGATCTTGCGCATGGTGCATAAATGCCATTCCCCTCGGTATACGGTGCGTTACAACAGCACGCGCTACGACAACACCGTTACGGTTAAAGCACTCGATCCAATCATTATCAGCAACGCCAGCTTCTGCAGCGTCCTCTTTATTCATCCAAACAGTTGGACCACCTCTAAACAGCGTTAACATCGGTAATGAATCGAAATACATACTATGAATCGACCACTTATTATGCGGTGTTAAATAGTTTAGTGTAATCTCTTTCCCCTCTACTTCAGGGCGTGACTTACGGAACGGTTTATGTTGCAGAATTGGTTTAAATGTTGCCATCGTTTCACCAAATTCTTTCATCATGTCATGGTCTAAGTAGAAAGATTGTCGACCAGTTATCGTTCTCCAAGGAATAAGACGTTCCACATTTGTTGTAAACGGTGAGTAACGTCGTCCACCTTTTTCTGAACCTGTAAAGGCCGGAGAAGTAATTACTGTTTTCGGTTGTGCTGTAATTTGTTCGAATGTAAAGCATTCTTCTTCACGTTCTTCTGCTAAATCACGTAATTTTAGATCTGTTTGTTTTTCAAGTGCTTCCCATGCTTTTACTGCCATATGACCGTTTGTTGTAGAAGAAAGCGTTAATACCGCTTCAGCAGCATTGATTGCTTCTTTTATGTCTGGGCAACCTTTCGCAATAGTATCCGTTCGAACAACTCCTAATTTGCTCTTTAATTGCTCATACTCTTTTTCTGCTGACCAAGAGATCCCTTTCGTACCAATCGGTTGTTTTCCGGCATTTGGTCCAAGTGCTGTCATTTTGTCATAAATCGTTTTATAATCCCTTTCAACAACATGAATTTGTGGCATCGTTTTACCCGGGATTGGTTCACATTCACCTTTACTCCAATCTTTAATCTTGCCAAGTGGTTGCGCTAATTCTTGCGGTGTATCATGAAGAAGTGGTGTTGCAACAACTTCTTTCATTGGTTCAAGATCTATTTTCTTCGCTAAATCTGACACAGCTTTAGAAAGTGAAGTGAAAATATCCCAGTCAGAGCGTGCTTCCCACGGTGAACCGATTGCTGGATTAAATGGATGCACAAATGGATGCATATCTGTACTACTTAAATCATGTTTTTCGTACCAAGTTGAAGCAGGTAAGACGATATCAGAATACAGCGCTGTTCCAGCCATACGGAAATCTAAATTAATGAGTAAATCAAGCTTCCCTTCTGGTGCTTCTTCATGCCACTTAATTTCTTCTGGTCGTAATGAATCACTATCGTCATTCATTAATCCGTTTGTTGTACCTAATAAATGTTTTAAGAAATATTCATGCCCTTTACCAGAACTTGAAATTAAATTCGCACGCCACACGAATAAGTTGCGCGGGAAGTTGTTTTTATTATCAGGATCTTCAATCGCAAATTTCAGTTCTTTTTCTTTTAATTTTTGTGCAACATATTTTCCGATTTCTTCTTGCGTTGTTGCACCAGCAGCAACAGCTTCTTTATATAATTCAATTCCATTTTTCTCGAATGTTGGATAAGAAGGTAACCAGCCGAGTCGTGCTGCTAATACATTGTAATCACCGTGATGTTGATAACGTGAGTTACCTTCAATTGGTGATGCTAAATGTCCAACAGGTGTATCTTCATAGCGCCATTGATCTGTTACGAAATAGAAGAAAGACGTACCATTTTGTAATTTTGGTGGCCCTTGCCAATCTTTTGCCATCGCGATTGTTTGCCATCCTTCTGCAGGTCGTAACTTTTCTTGACCAACATAATGCGCCCATCCCCCGCCGTTTACTCCTTGTGCCCCAACTAGAAGAACAAGATTTAAAACTGCGCGATAAATCGTATCAGAATTAAACCAATGGTTAATACCAGCTCCAACAATAATCATCGAGCGACCATTTGTATCAGCGGCATTTTGTGCGAACTCACGAGCGATTTGAATAATTAGTTCTCGTTTCACTCCTGTCATTTTCTCTTGCCATGCAGGTGTAAACGGTACATCATCATTGAAGTCTTTCGGCTCTTGTCCGCCAAACCCTCGGTTCACCCCGTAATTTGCTAACGTTAAGTCGTATACAGTTGTAACGAACACTTCGCCTTCTTCTGTCATAACCTTTTTCACTGGAATTGTACGTTCTAATACTTTGTTTCCATCATCAGAGAAGTACGGAATTTGTACCGTTCCAATCGTTTCTTCCATTCCAAGTAAAGAAAGACGTGGATCAATCTTTTCACCTGTTTCTTCATCTTCTAAACGCAAGTTCCATTTCTTTTCGTTATCCCAACGTGAGCCCATTGTGCCTTGAGGTGTTGCAAAATCATTCGTGTTCTCGTTCCAAAGAACAGGTTTCCATTCTCCTAACTTCGTTTCGCGTCCAATATCAGCAGCGTTTAAGAAACGATCAGCAACGAATTGATCTCCTTTTTGTTTCAATGTGACAAAGAAAGGAAAATCAGTATATTGCTTCGCATACTTTGTGAAATATTCCACTTGATTATCTACGTAAAATTCTTGTAAGATCACATGCCCCATTGCCATCGCAAGTGCACCATCTGTACCTTGTTTCACACTAATCCAATCATCCGCAAACTTTGTAGATTCAGCGAAGTCAGGACTGACAGAAACGACTTTCGTTCCTTTATATCGAACCTCTGCTAAAAAGTGAGCATCTGGTGTTCTCGTCATCGGTACATTTGAACCCCATGTCATAATGTAACCAGAGTTATACCAGTCACTACTTTCTGGTACATCTGTTTGATCGCCCCAAATTTGCGGAGAAGCTGGTGGTAAATCTGCGTACCAATCATAGAAACTAAGCATCGGCCCACCCATAAGTTGCATAAAACGACTACCAGCAGCATGACTTAACATCGACATAGCTGGAATTGGTGAAAAGCCAACATTTCGATCTGGCCCGTATTTAATTACTGTATAAAGTAGAGAAGCTGAAACGAGTTGTAATACTTCATCCCAATTCGCACGAATAAATCCACCTTTACCACGCGCCTGCTTATACTTACGTGCTTTTTCAGGGTTTTCCACAATACTTTTCCAAGCATCTAGTGGTGACTCGTTATTTTGTAGTTCATCTTGCCACATACTCCAAAGAACACCACGTACATACGGATATTTCACACGAAGTGGACTATAAATGTACCAAGAAAAACTTGCTCCACGTGGGCATCCTCGCGGTTCAAAATCTGGCATATCAGGACCTGTCGTTGGATAGTTAAGCTCCTGCCCTTCCCACGTCACAATTCCATCTTTCACATATATATTCCAGCTACATGAACCAGTACAGTTCACGCCGTGTGTAGAACGAATTACTTTATCATGCTGCCAACGCTTTCTGTACACATTTTCCCATTCGCGATCTTCATATGTTTCTTGTGTATGATTATCGTTATAACGATCTATTGGTGAAAAATATTTTAAACGTCTCATTAGTGCTGAAGTTTTTTTCTTCATACTGTTCACTCCTTTAATACGTCTCTCTTACATACCCTTACTATAAGAGAGGTTGTAAAATACAGATGTGACATTTCGCACAGTTCAAGAGATTGTCAAAAATTCAGTAGAAAATAAGTTTGTGAGAAAATCTTGTGTTCCGTTGTGAAGATTATGGTTAATCTTAATTATTAGGAGAATGGTATTTTGAGGTATCGACTATTTTGCAAAAGAAAAAGAGTTTTGATATTATTTCAAAACTGCCATAAGGAAAAGAGTATAAATTGTATGTAAAAAAATTTTTCCCAATGTTATTATTTTATATCGAGTCTGATTTTACATAAAACTACAAATCATTATTTACTGTATTGCCCTTAGTTACGGAAACAATTATACTAGATGTAATTGAAATAAATAATCTGAATATTCTCAGAATTTAAGGTAAAAGTTTTACTATCTACAAATAGAATTAGAAATATGTCCACTAAATAGATTAGAAAACGATAATAACATTAGGAGGATTACGATGCCCCAGCTTGATTCATTACATCCCACTGTAGAAAAAATAATCAATAATATTGAAAAAATAATGGTCGGAAAACGAAAAGAAACGATCTTAGCTTTGACAGCTCTCTTAGCTGACGGTCATGTGCTATTAGAAGATGTTCCTGGTGTCGGGAAAACAATGCTAGTACGTGCTCTTTCTAAATCCATTGATGCTGATTATAAGCGAATTCAATTTACACCTGATTTATTGCCGTCAGATGTAACAGGAGTTTCTATTTATAATCCGAAAGAGCTCCAATTTGAATTCAAGCCTGGACCAATTATGGGGAATTTTGTACTTGCTGATGAAATTAATCGTACATCTCCAAAGACACAATCTGCTTTACTTGAATGTATGGAAGAAGGCAATATTACAATCGATGGCATTACAAGGCCTTTACCAAAGCCGTTCTTTGTCATGGCTACACAAAATCCGGTCGAATATGAAGGAACATATTCTCTACCAGAAGCTCAGCTCGATCGTTTCTTATTGAAACTAAAAATGGGATATCCTACACCAGAAGAAGAATTTGAAATTTTAAACCGGATGGAAAAAACAAATCCACTCTCTCAATTACAGACCATTACTACAATAGAAGAATTAATTTATTTACAACAAAGCGTACGGGTAGTAAGTATGGACAAAGCAATTAAGCATTACATTGTAAAACTTGTTAATCAGACTCGTACGTACAGTTCTATACAGCTAGGTGCAAGTCCACGTGGCTCAATTGCTTTAATGAAAGCTTCACAAGCTTATGCATTTATCCATGGCAGAAATTATGTTATTCCAGACGATGTTAAATTTTTAGCTCCTTACGTTTTAGCACATAGACTCATTTTAAAAATGGAAGCAAAATTTGAAGGAATAACTGGAGAACAAGTTATCGCAAAAATCGTTGCACGAACTACTGTGCCGACTCAAAGGACGATGAACCCTTGATGAAACGAATACTGCGAGCGCTATATCACGTTACGAAGTTATTGCTACTCCCTTTATGTCTAGTCTTAACATTTGTGTACGCTATGTTTCAAGGAGGGTTTGTAAGTTGGTTTTTGTTTTACAGCACAATTCCCATTGCTCTTTATTCACTACTACTCCCCTTTTACGCTTTACGGGACGCTGAAGTAAGACGAATAACAAACCAAAATGGATATGTAGTAGGAGAACAATTTATAAGCACGATTACAATAAAAAGAAAATTTCCTTTTCCCTTACTTTATTTAGTTATAGAAGATGAACTGCCACCACAATTTATAAGTTGTAAACAAACAAAGATGAATAAGGTAGTACTCTTCCCAGGATTGAAACGAAATATTTCGTTTCAATATGTTATTGACACAATCTCTAGAGGCGAGCACACTTTTTCAAGCGTTCGTGTAAAAACTGGCGATTTATTCGGCATGATAGAGAAAGAAGTAACTTTTTCAGTTCCAGATACATTTTTAGTCTATCCCCAGTATGTAGATATAGCATATCGACAATTGGAAAATCATTTCGAACAAGGAGCGCTTTCAGCAAATATAAATTCAGCAAAAGACTCTACAATCTCTGTCGGTGTCAGAGACTATAAACCTGGTGATCGCTTTTCATGGATTGATTGGAAAGCAACTGCACGAACAAACACTATTATGACAAAAGAGTTTGAACAACAGCGCAGCCATAATGTCATGATATTCATAGACAGAACCGAGTCTCCTCTATTCGAATCAGTCGTCACATTTACTGCCTCTATCGTAAGGACTGTCTTGAAACAAAATTTACCAGCATCATTCGTGTCTATCGGAAAAGAACAAACTATTTTCCCTTTAGACAATGGAGATACGCAGTTACAACAAATCCTTTGTCATTTAGCAAAAGTGCAAGCAGACAGTGTATTCCCGCTCTCCCAGAGTGTAGACATGGAACTAAGAAAAATTTATGAGCCCGTCACGGTTATACTCGTGACCAGTAATCTTTCTCCCGATATTCAAAAGGCGGCTGATTGTGCTGCTATAAGAAATAGAAAATGTATGGTTTTTGTCGTGAAAGAAAAAGCGAATCAACTTTCACACCGAGAAATCAGTATAATAGAAACTCTAAAAAAACGACAAATATTTGTAAACATGGTTTATGAAAACCGGTATACAAACGTGTTTTTTGAGGTGAGCAAATGATAACATTACAAACAAAATACAAGTGGGATACGAACAGATTCTTTATGCATGCATGTGTATTTCTTCTTTTACTAGAATGGCTAAGACCTCTTATAGGTATTACAAATGTAGGTAGATTAGATATTTTCGTAACATTTATAGGAATTTGCTTCGCTCTCTCTTTTTTTCAAACGAGGTGGCAGATTCCAATAAAAATTGTCACAGTCCTATTTATCATTCATTCCCTATATTATAAAAATGCTTTTATAAATCCATCTTGGCTAACAGCATTCTTTTCTGATATGTTTCGAAATTCCTCCCTATTTTTCCAAGGGAATTTACTAGATATTTCTCCAGTTTTTCCGACGGTTTTATTTTTTCTCTCATTTTGGTTTTTGAGTTCTTTTACTTCATTTTGGATTATTCATAAAAAACGTGGGTTTCTATTTCTTGTATTGACTATTATTTATATCGCAACTTTTCATAACTTACATTTATACAATGCAAACTACGCTATTATTCGTACTGTTGTCATCGGCTTTTTTACGCTTAGTCTTCTTCAAGTAGAACGAATAAAAGAACGTGAACACTTACAAAATTATGCTAGGGAAATCTCAAAATTACTTAGACCACTTACAATATTTATTGTATTATTAGCAACCATCGCATACTTTGCTCCAAAATTTGGCCCTCAATGGCCAAACCCAATGGATTTTTTAAAATTCAACACATCTGAAGCAAGTAAAGAAAAAAAAGTTTCTACAATTGGGTATGGTTTAGATGACTCACGATTAGGTGGTCCTTTTAAGGCGGATCCTACAATTGTTTTCACAGCACGAACGCAAAACAAACAATATTGGAGAGTCGAAACGAAAGATTTTTATACCGGAAAAGGCTGGGAGGTTTCTGAAAATCCGAAAAAGGTTTCTTTTAAAAATAAAAACGACGTCGTAAGCTGGTACGAACAAAATACAAAAACAGAAACTACTGAGGCAACAATTACCATGCAAAAAAGTTACCCTCACCTTACCTATCCAGCAGGATTAGTAACAGTTGAAGCTTCTTCTGATGTATCATACAGTGTTGACCCGTTTTCAGAAAAAATTTATACAATGAATGGAGACTCTTCTACTACTTTACATTCGTATAAATTAACATATGAGATCCCTGAGTTTTCCATAAAAAACTTGAAAGCTGTAAAAACAAATGAAGGTCAAGAAACAAATCCTTATTTTATGACAAAGTACACACAACTTCCCGAGTCATTACCACAGCGCGTAAAAGACTTGGCTATCAATCTTACAAATGATAAAGACAACCGATATGATAAAGTATTAGCCATTGAAAATTACTTCACAGACAACTCTTTTACATACGAATCAACGAATGTCTCATTCCCTGCCAAAAGCCAAGATTATGTAGATCAATTCCTTTTCGATACAAAAAGCGGCTACTGTAATAATTTTTCGACGTCTATGATTGTACTACTTCGTTCTGCCGGGATTCCAGCTCGCTGGGTGAAAGGCTATACAGAAGGAACTCTTGACAATACACTTGCCTCTGCAGAAGGTGAGGATGTTTATACAATCACGAACGATAACGCACACTCTTGGGTCGAAGTATATTTCCCAGAATACGGATGGATTCCATTCGAACCGACAAAAGGATTTACTAATCCCTATAATTTTATAAATAATACGCCTGCTCCTATTTCACAAAATAGCGAAGCAAATAATTCTAATAACGAGCAAATACAACAACGAAATAATGAAGCAAAACTTAAAAGTTTAATTGAAAATACAGAAGAAGCTTCTACTAAAAAGGTCACAAATTCTAAAACTAGTTTTTCTTGGTGGTACGTATTCCTCTCTACGATACTAATTAGTATTATAGGATACATTCTCTTCACCACTAGAATGAAATGGATGACATTTCTTATTATTCATTTCTATAAATACCGAAAAGATGATGCTGTTTATCAAAAAGCTTACGGTGCACTTTTAAAACAATTTGCGAGAATTGGCATACCACGGGGTGAAAGTCAAACATTCCGAGAATACGCTCTCCATATCGATACACTTTACAACTCGACCGATATGCAACAACTTACTGCCAGTTATGAGAACGCTATGTATCAACAGGGGCAGGCTACGGTAGAATGGAAGAAATCCGTACACTTATGGGAAGTACTTATGAAAAAAGCAGCTTCTCCACCTAAATCAGATGGCTTTGATACAGTTATTTAATCTTGAAAATTTGAGTTTAAAGAAAACGTCTCAAAGAACTACATTGTTCTTTGAGACGTTTTTTAATAAAGTGAAACTCCTACTTATTCCCCAAGCACCTTCTCAATCTCAACCTCTAAATCTACCGGCTTCGTCTGCGGAGCAAAACGCCCTACTACTTTCCCGTCTTTTCCGATTAAAAACTTCGTAAAATTCCATTTCACTGCTTTCATACCAAGTAAACCTGGTGCTTGTTCTGTCATGTATGTATATAGAGGGTGAGCCTTATCACCTTTCACATCAACCTTTGCAAACATCGGGAAGTTTACACCGTAGTTTAATTCACAAAAACTAGTAATGTCCGCTTCTGTACCTGGTTCTTGTCCCCCGAATTGGTTACAAGGAAATCCGAGTATTTCGAGTCCTTGGTCTTTATATTTATCATATACCTCTTGTAATCCTTTATATTGTGGTGTGAAACCACATTTGCTAGCTACATTGACAATAAGAAGTGCTTTTCCTTCGTAATCTTTTAACGATTTTTCTTCACCTGTAATTGTTTTAGCTGAAAAATCATAAACTGTCATTGTCTTTGCCCCTCTCTTCACTATCATTCTATGTTTATACTATACTACATTCGTGAATATACAGCTCTTATTACGTACTTATAAGTTGTAATGATAGCGCTTTATTTCTGTTCGAAAATTCGACACAAACTACTAGACTTTTATGATGGAAAGTTTTACAATTGAAATGTGAACAAAATGTGACAGTTTATATTCCATTATAAAAGAAAAGGATGGTGTTCATTATGAAAACTGCACAACATGAAACGATTTCAAATCGCGAGTTTTATTTCGTACTATATATGATGTTATTGTTTGTTACTGGCTGGGTAATCGATGTAAATGGTTTATTCTTAAGCTCCTACTTTAATTTAGCAGGAGAGATTATGCTTCCATTAGTAGGCGGGATTGTTGGACTGTTCATTATGTCTATTAATAAACAACAAACGAAATAATAATATTACAAAAAGGCAGAAGACGAGCTTCGTTTTCTGCCTTTTTTCTATTTTAGCGTATAATAAAAACATGCAGTATATAAGGAGTGGTAACTATGAAAAAAGTAGAGCAATTATCTTCTCACCTATATCTTATTGATGATTTCGATTTACAGCATAATGAACGAACAGGTACGTACGTTTTATTAGGTGACGATATTACTTTAATTGAAACTTGTGCAGCCCCTTCTCTTCCGTATATTTTAGACGGCTTACAACAATTACATATTGATTTAAACGATGTTAAAAACATTATCGTTACACATGTGCATTTAGATCACGCTGGCGCAGCTGGTTTAATGATGGAAAAGTGCCCAAATGCTACGTTATATGTGCATTCTCGTGGTGCTCGTCATATGATTGATCCAACAAAACTTATTTTAGGTGCAAAAGCTGTCTACAAAGAAGATTTCGATAAACTCTTTAATCCAATTCTTCCAATTGAAGAAGAACGTGTTCATATTGTACAACATGGTGATACGTTAAAAATTGCAAAAGATCGCACCTTTACATTTTATGATACACCAGGACATGCGAAGCACCATATTAGCATTCACGATTCATTAACAAACGGGATTTTTACTGGCGATACAATTGGAATTTATTATAGAGAACTCGCAGACGTTGATGTAGAGTTATATCTACCATCAACGTCCCCTTCACAATTCCAACCAGATGCGATGATTACTTCTAAAAATCACATTCAAAGTATGAATGTAGATACTATTTATTTCGGTCATTACGGCGCATCCTCTCATGTTACAGAAGTATATAATCAACTGGAATATTGGCTACCTATTTTCGTTCATACTGGTAAGGAAGTCTTTGAAAAGTATAATGATTTCGATGAAGCAACTAAAGCTTTACAAACTTTGTTAATGGATAAAATCTCTTCTCATCTTACAAAGTTAAACGTTCCATCAGATCATTCCGTTTATAATATTTTACATTTAGATATAGAAATTAGCGCAATGGGCATTATTGATTATTTCACGAAGCAAGATAAAGCAAACTCCACTATTAACTAACAGTAAAAGAAGAGATATACAACAGTAGTTATTGTATATCTCTTCTTTTTTTGAATATATTTTGAGTAAAGGATGGTGGAATATAATGCAAAAAGTGATGCTATACCTCTGCTTCACATTATTTATCGTCTTATTATTATTTGTAGGAGTAAAAATTCAATTTTATTTAGATACAGATGCACAAGTGAACTTTAACGTTTATCCAAGATTATTCTACTTTACACTCTTCCCTCTTATAGTTGGCATTTTATTACGATTCCTTCAATCTATTAATCGCGAAACGAGTAAACAAAACTGGAGCTTTCAACCGGATAAATTTATTGCTATTACAGTGCCTACACTATTCATTTCCTTTTCCCCAGCACTACTCTTTTCACCACTTGCCGAATACCTACCTTATTTAGTTAATATTATTCTAATAAATACAACTTTTGTTACGATTATTAGTTTAATAGCTGGTTATTCCCTTTTAGATTGTTTTATACAAAAGGACAATGCAACGATGAAAAAATATAATTGAATGCTCTATTTTCTTTTAATAAAGAAAGCTCAAAACTAAAGCTTTGAGCTTTTTTACTTATCTCACCTTTTCATCTACATACTCCATAAACTGCTCCGCTTTAATAAATCTTTCTTTGTACGCCTCAGGTACTTCTTCTATTTTTATTGCACCAGTTGATTTTGTCTTCACTCGTACTATTTCATGTGTCATTAAAGCTTCCACATAGCGATCAAACTCTTCTTGCGTTAATACTTCTTTACTAGATTTATGACCATTTAATTTATCAAAGTATGGTTGAAGGCCCATACTTACCTTTTTCATTTCTTCTCTTTTTGCTGGTGATAATCCATCATAATCTATATTACCATTCGAATCTCCGTACGCAAGCTTTGCATTTGTTAATTTTTTTAGTTCTTTTGTAAACTCCTCATATTCCTTCGTGCCCATTTCATCTTTCGCTTCTGATAACTTTGCATTAAAACGCATATACGCTTCTAACGTCATCGCTCCGGCGTGTTTTTTTAAATTCTCAAAAGATCCGTATATACCATCCGCCATAATAGATTGATATGTAAAACCGGTCGTAGGGATTAAAAATGCTGCTGCAAGCACTCCGGCGATAAGACGTTTCTTCACCTTATTTCCCCCGCGATTCATTTTGATTTGAACAATTACTTTTTCTTTTAACTCCGGCGGGGCAACAATCCCCTTCGCTTCTTCTCGTATAGATTCTCTAACTCTACAATCTAAACTCATTTCACATTCCCTACCTCTCCTAAAAAGATTTCTTCTACTTGCTCTTTTTGACGTAGTTTCTTTAATGCCGCATGAATTCTAGACTTCACTGTACCAATTGGAATATGTAATATTTGTGCTACTTCTTCTTGTGAATATTCGTATAAGTATCTTAAGATAATAACTTGTTTCAATTTATACGGTAATTTATGAATGAGTTCGATTAGTTTTTGGTTTGATATTTTACTTACAACATCGTTAGAAAAATCAATTTGCACTGGCTTTCTTTGCTCTTCTGCTTTTTTCATAATTCGTAGTCGCATCCACCTCTTTCTTCTATAAGAATGAATTTGTTTAATCGCAAGCCCAATTAGCCAAGGGCGAAATGGCTTCTCGCTATCATATTTACGAAGCGATTCATATAGCTGTATGTATACTTCTTGAACGACATCATCTACATCCGTTTTATCTTCAATTAAAAAATGTGCTGTTTTATATACTTCTTGAATCGTTACATCATACAATTCGCTATACGCTTCTTTATTTCCTGATAAAGTTAATCGAATTAAATGTGCGTAATCTATTTCAGCCTTCATATTCCAGCCCTCCTTTGTCTTACACTATATATTGGCAAGTAATTCATATTTCGTTCGATTTTTCCGAAAAAATTTTTTATATAAATTAATATTATGATCCAATGAGTTCATAAGCTTCACTTATAACCACACATAACTATTATATAATTTTCCAATTTCTGATAAAGATTTAAAATGATTTATATAGTCAAATTTAGGAGGATATATGATGCAAGCTATCGTTGTAACGTCGTTCGGTGGTCCTGAAGTGATGAAATATACAGATTTGGATATACCGGCTATTTCAGAAGATCAAGTTTTAATTCGCGTTGTTGCTACTAGTGTAAATTTCGCTGATATTAAATCACGTTATGGCAAAAAAGGAAATAAAGCACTACCTTTTATTCCAGGTATAGATGCCACTGGTATTGTAGAACGCGTCGGTTCTCATGTGAAAAATATTCAACCTGGACAGCGTGTCATTGCTTTTCCTCAAAATGGATCTTACGCAGAGTACGTTGTTTCAAATGAAAATCTCACTTTCGTTTTACCCCATGAAGTCGACTTTCAAACCGCAGCTGCTTGTCCGATCGTATCTTTCACAAGCTATAATTTACTCGTGAATGTTGCAAGGCTTCAACAAAATGAATCCGTGCTGATTCATGCAGCTGCTGGCGGAATTGGTACTACCGCGATTCAACTTGCAAAACGATTAGGGGCTGGAACAGTTATCGGTACTGTCGGAAGTGAAACGAAAAAAGAAATCGCTTTAGATGCTGGAGCTGATTATGTTATTTGTCATCAAGATGAAGATTTTGTAGAGAAAGTCAATGAGCTGACAAACGGAGAAGGAGTGAATATAATTTTGGACTCTATTTCTGGAACTGTCTCTGAAAGAAGTTTAAACTGCCTAGCTTATTACGGTCGCCTCGTTCATTTCGGTAATGCAAGCGGTAAAATTGGCAATTTCAAAACGAAAGATTTACACGCAAGTTGCCGCTCTATACTAGGCTTTAGCTTTGGCACTACACGGAAAAAACGTCCTGAACTACTCCAAGAAACGGCAAATGAAGTTTTCCGTTATTTGCGTGACGGAAGTTTGCAAATGAAAGCTACAAAATCTTTTCCCCTTCAAGATGCAGGGAAAGCACATGAATGGGTCGAAAGTAGAAAAAGTACAGGGAAAGTAATACTAACTGTTCAGTCTTCTTCCTGAAATGAATACTTGAAACAGAGGTGGCATTCATGGGATCACGAATTATGCATGTTATTATCGCTAACGGTATTGCTGAGAAACTATGTATTCAAGATAAAACTTCTTTCTTACTTGGAGGGGTAGCCCCTGATGCGGTTCATTCAGCAGAAGAAAAAGGAACTTCACACTTTTACGCTGGTACAACGAAGAACTATACGAGAAGAATAGATTATGATTCATTCTTTCATAAATACGAAGCACATATAGATTCCCCCTTTATTTTAGGCTATTATACCCACCTCATTGCCGATGATAATTGGCTAAGTGGCTTTTTTCTACCATGGCTAAAAAATAGAATAGAGAATGACGAAACCATCGCACCCCTGTACTATAACGATTTTAAACTGTTAAATGCAAAGTTGCTTCATCATTACGATCAAGAACAACAGCTCTTCTCTCTTCTCAATCAAGAGGCTCACATTGTGGATATTGAAGAGGTTTCTAAAGAAAACGTTTTAGCTTTTCGAAAGTATCTTTTTGAAGATATGTTGTATCCTGAGCAACATTTGCATGAAGACTTACAGGTGTTTACGTTTAATCAAATTGTCGGTTACATTGAAACCGCTATTGAAAAAGGTGTATTTTCTATTACACAACTCTCTCATGAAAAATCCACTTCAAAGATTTAATCCCCCTCAATATATTTGAGGGGGATTTTCACATAGCAATATTATTATTGATTCTTCTCCATAACCGCAAAATAATTCCCTTCACTATCAGCAAAGTTAAACACTTTACCAGAAGGCATAGTTACCATTTCTCCAACAGTAACATTTTTATTTTTTAAACCTGCATATAATTGATCCAGATTTTCTGAGAAGAACATTAAGGACGGTGTACCAAGATTTAATTCTGGGCTCATTTTCGAAATAACTTCTTTATTATGTAATATAATGCTCGTTTCAGCACCGTTAGTTGGAGCAATTTCAATCCATCTCATTCCTTGCTTGTTATCTTCCTCCGCAACTACATGAAACCCTACCTTTTCCGTCCAAAAATTTACTGCCTCATCTTGATTATTTACATATAACATAATTTGTCCTACTTTATGAATCATTTCTATTCCTCCTATTGTTTTTTTACATTCTATGTAGCTTTCTCCACCTGGTATCGTTATTCCTTTTGAGTTGGTATGTACTTCTTTGCAAAATTTATCGACTGACTCATCCCATCCAGTTCGTCAAAATAATTGTTTCTTTCAATCATGTTATATCCGTCGAATCCAATTTCATCTAATACTTTGAAGAATATATCGAAATCCACTTCACCATTTCCTACTGCTACTTCTATATACTTACTTGAACTATTACTTTTCACTTCTTTACAATCTTTAATATGAGTTTGTACTATATAATCTTTTAATAGTAATAAACCTTCTAACGGATTTTCATTTACATCACTTATTAAATTTGCTGGGTCAAAGTTAACAGCTATTCCTTTCGAGTTTGCATTTTCTAAAAATCGTTTTAATACTATTGCTTTTTCAGATCCTGTCTCAATAGCAAAGACTCCCCCAAATTTGAATGCTAATTCTCCTATCTCATAACAAACCCGTATCATTTTATCATAGCACTCACTTTTTTCATCATCTGGAACTTTCCCAATATGAGCTGTTATGATCTTTGCTCCCAGCTCCAAACCTCTGTCAGTAATATATTTAATCTGATTTATTGTACTGTCAACTTCTGTTCCTGTAATTCCATTTTCTCCAAAACTAATTGCTAATGATGGAATCTTTATTCCATTAAAAGATAAGCTTTTCTTTAAAGCAGTCCATTCTACCACTGGAATATTAGCTAAGTTGAAGTTTTTATTCATAGCATATAATTGAATATATTCTAAATCCCATTCCCTTGCTTTTTGTATTCCTTCGTTTACTTCAATATGTTTCGTATTCAAAAACATTCCTAATTTCCTATCCATATATGAACCTTCTTTTTATCATTTCGCATCAGTTTAATATTCGACTTTTTTTATATTACTTCCTTGTACATATGTTGATTAAAAAAGTGATAATAGATACATTTCAATAATCATTAATAAAACTCCTTGTATTATTCAATTGCAAATAAAAAAGACGTAACTACAAATAGTTACGCCTTCCCCATTATTTATCTAGGCTTTTTCTTCCCAGTAAATGCTGGTTTCTTTTTCTTAGGTGCTGGTGGCTTCGATTCTACAAATGTTCCTTTGAACATTTCTTGCTTCGTAAATACGATGCCTAGTTTTTTCGCAAATTGTAGTAATTTGCGCTCTTCTTGTGGAGTTACAAGAGATACGACAGTTCCTTCTTTACCCATACGTCCTGTACGTCCTGAGCGGTGAATATATTGATCTACTGTGTCCGGTAATTCTAAGTGAATTACATGTGTTAAATCATCAATATCAATACCGCGTGCTGCAATATCAGTAGCAAGTAGAATTTCTAATTTTCCGCCGCGGAATGCACGCATCGTTGCTTCACGCTCTTGCTTACCTGCTTCTGCATGAAGAGCTGCTGCTTTCATTTTACGGAACTGCAATTTCTGAGTAATTTCATCTAAACGGAATGGGTCGTTTAAGAAAGCAACTGCTTTTACATCGCCCATATGCATAATTCTTCTTACATAATCATTTTTTTCGCGTCGCTCACAAATGATGTACGTATGCTCAACTAAGCTTTTTGACTCTGCACGTGTTACACGTACCACTTGTGGTTCAACTGCCAAATCACGTGCCGCGTCTTCTGCCGCTTTGGTAATTGTCGCTGAGAAGAATACTAATTGACGGTCGCGCATCGTTGATTTAATTACATCTTGTACTGCGCCCATCATCTTTTGTTTTACAATTTGATCAAACTCATCAAATACAATTGTTTTCACTTCATGCATTTTTAGCTTTTTCATACGAATTAATTCTAAAATACGTCCTGGTGAACCGACAATTACTCTCGGATGTTTCTTTAATTTTTCAACTTGGCGCTTAATATCTGCACCACCAATTAAAGATGCACCTGAAATTTCAGTTCCTGCTGTAAATTTTTGAACCTCTTCATGAATTTGCATTACAAGTTCACGCGTTGGAGCTAAAATAACAACTTGTGGCTGTTTTACTTCAGGATTAATTTTATGTAAAAGGGGTAATAAGTACGCTAATGTTTTTCCTGTTCCAGTTGGAGATTCAGCTATAACGTCTTGTCCTTCTAAAATAGTTGGAATCGCTTGTTTTTGAATTTCAGTTAATTCTTTAAAACCAGCCTTCTCCCAAGCTTCTTGTAAAAATGGTTGCATATCTTTTATCATTTGTTTTTCTCCTTTATCTCTATTTTTGAAGAAAATGCTGTATTGTTCGCACCGTTTCTATCATGTGTGAAATAACAGCTATTAAATCATCAACATGGTCTTCTGTAATCGCTTTTTGAAATAGAACCTCTACCTTATTATGATATGAAATCGCTTGCTTATTATATTCATATGAAACTTTCTGCATAATCATTCTTTCTTTTCCCCATATAGAACGCATTAAAGTTTCAATTTCTTCGCATCCTACTTCTGGTTGTTCTAACGGGAATGAAAATGCTAGCTTCATTTCACAACCTGGTGTAAACTGAGGCACTTCTAGTATTTCACCAGACAAGTTCTTTGCATCCACAGATAATGAAAATGTTGCTTCTACTAATGGTTCGAACGGTTCTGTTAATTGAAATGAGATATGATATATACGACTTAATGAGGCAAGGTCCATCATATCTTTTCGATCTGTTACAAGAATATCTCCATGTAGATCAAAATCATACACAGCACCTTCTACGATTACTTTTAAATTGTCAAAAGCAGTTGGATCAAACATAATTTCCTCCAAAAAACAGGCGCCTTTCGATGGAAAGGCGCCACTTGATGTATATATAGTTTACAGATAAACGAGATGAATTACAACCTTTTAGAATAAACCTACTGCTTTTCCATCTTCATTTACATCCATTTGAAGTGCTGCTGGTTGTTTTGGAAGACCTGGCATTGTTAACATTGTACCTGTTAACGCAACGATAAAGCCTGCACCGATAGATGGTTTTAACTCACGAATTGTAACGATAAAGTCAGATGGACGACCTAATTTTGTTGCATCGTCAGAAAGAGAGTATTGTGTTTTCGCCATACAAACTGGTAGGTTACTCCAACCTTCTCCTTCATATTGAGCTAATTGCTTACGTGCTTTCGGAGCAAATTCAATATCTTTTGCGCCATACACTTTTTGAGCAATTGTACGAATTTTTTCTTCTAATGGTAATTCTAATTCATAAAGTGGTGCGTAGTTGTTTTCACCTTTTTCGATTTCTTTTAGTACTTTTTCAGCAAGGTCAACTCCGCCTTGGCCACCCTTCTCCCAAACTTCTGTTAAGGATACTGCATAGCCACGCTCATTACACCACTCTTGTAAGTATGTAACTTCTGCATCTGTATCTGTAATGAATTTATTAATTGCAATTACGAAAGGCACACCAAAGCTTTGAATTGTTTCAACATGCTTCTGTAAGTTTTCCATACCTTTTGCTAATGCATCTACATTTTCTTCTTTTAATTGATCTTTTGCTACGCCACCATGCATTTTAAGCGCACGAATCGTCGCAACAATAACAACTGCTTCTGGTTTAATGCCAGCTGCACGAGCTTTAATATCTAAAAACTTCTCAGCGCCTAAATCAGCACCAAATCCAGCTTCTGTAATAACATAATCACCTAATTTTGCTGCCATTGTCGTAGCGATAACACTGTTACAACCGTGAGCAATATTCGCAAATGGTCCGCCATGAATAATAGCTGGTGTATTTTCTAATGTTTGTACTAAGTTTGGTTTTAATGCGTCTTTTAATAATAGCGTTAACGCACCTTCTACACCTAAATCTTTAACCGTTACAGGTTGATTTGCAAAGTTATAAGCAACTACGATACGAGATAGACGCGCTTTTAAGTCTTGAATATCTGTTGCAAGGCAGAATACGGCCATAATTTCAGATGCGACTGTAATGTCAAAACCGTCTTCACGTGGTACACCTTGTACAGGTCCACCAAGACCAATTACTACGTTACGAAGGGCACGATCATTTAAGTCAACACAGCGTTTCCAAACAATTTTACGCGTATCAATTCCAAGTGTGTTTCCTTGTTGGATATGATTATCAATAAACGCTGCTAATGCGTTATTGGCAGTTGTGATCGCATGGATATCTCCAGTAAAGTGAAGGTTAATGTCTTCCATTGGTACGACTTGTGAAAAACCGCCACCTGCTGCTCCACCTTTTAATCCCATCGTCGGTCCAAGAGATGGTTCACGAAGTGCAATTACTGTTTTCTTACCAATTTTGTTAAAAGCTTGACCTAAACCAACTGTTACTGTTGATTTACCTTCTCCAGCTGGAGTTGGGTTAATTGCTGTTACTAAAACAACTTTACCGTCTTTCTCATCTTGTAAGCGCTTAAAAATATCAAGAGATAACTTACCTTTATAATGCCCGTATGGCTCTAATTCATCTTCTAAAATATTTAAATCAGCTGCAATTTCTTGAATCTTCTTCATACTCGCTTCTTGTGCGATTTCAATATCGGATTTCACTGTTGTAGTAGTTGTCATATACCCTAGTCCCCCTTTAATTGGTTCTGATGATATTGTATCAGTTTTTTGTATTTTCTGCACTTATTTACCTCCTAAAAATTCTTTCATTTCTTTATACGTTTTTTAACATAAATACCCATAAGAATGTTAACGATTGTTGTAACTCTGTAGGTAGTTGACCTAACATCTTCTCATTTACTCCGCGCTTATATACGCCGATGCCATCTATAACTTTAAAACCTTGTTCTTTCGCTAACTGTTCAAATTCCCAAGGCATCATCGTATTACAAACAACGTCTTTTCCATACAAGCGAGGATAACTGTTCTCTCGTGGCTTTGCTGTCGGTCCTAAAATTGCAATACATGCATATCCATCTTTCTTTAACACACGCTTTATTTCATTTAACGCTCGTAATGGCTCTTCCGTCCATTCTAAAGAATTAATTGCCATAATTGATTCAAATTGCTCATTTTCAAATGGTAATGCAGAAAGATCTCCTTTTATAAAAGATAAATTTGGTCCTTCTCCGCGCTCCTTACCTTTTTGAATCATCACTTCCGATAAATCTACTCCCACTGCTTTATAGCCTGCGCTACTTAATTTATATGTACCGTACCCATCACCACAACCAACATCGAGCACTTGTGCTTCTTTCTTTACGTATTGTTCAAAAAACGGAATAATTGTGCTCCTACTCCCGCTATCCCACATTTCCTGACTATTTTTATTCCAAAACTCCGCACTACTATCCCATTTCTTCTCTGCTGATTCATGCCAATTAAATGTTGTCATACATTCCCCTACCTTCACGTATTATCATTCATTTCATTCTACATCATTTTCCAAAATTCCTGTTTTATCCTGCTTGCAGTAAGACACCTACCTCAAAATTCAATGGATGCGGACCAGTTAATGGAAGAGAACTGCTCATAAAAATCCAATTGTTGCTGGCTGATAATCAGTCGTGATGGAAAAAATCCCGCACTTTATCTTCAATAGGAAATGGATATGTTAACGATGGAATACGTATTCTCCATTTTTTGCTTTACTTGGGTTTAACTCATACTCATGCTCTTCTCATTTTGAAAGATACTATAGATACACCCAATTGAAAGAGAGGGATGTACATGCGAAGAAAGAGAAATCATCATTTTAAAAGTGGTGAAAAAAACGAAGAGTATGCTGCTGAAATATCACCAGCTGGCATTCCAATTAGACATAAGCGTAAAGAAATTGCAAATGAGATAGAAGGTACAAATACCGGCGCAATGGTAGGCTATGTCGCTTTATTTCTTTCGTTATTCTCCATTGCTTTTTATCCAGTTACGCTCGGCTCCCTAGCAATTTTAGTTGGCCTATTAGCTGTCAATTTCGGAGCAAGAACACTTGGATATACAGCAATTGGTTTTGGTAGTTTTTCTGTTTTATTTACTTTACTTTATCCGCTTGCTTTGTCAGCGTTTTAAAAAAACACACCAAGTTATACTTGGTGTGTTCATTCATGATACAACATAATATGACCGCATCCACAACAATGTTTCGCTGTAATTTCTTGAAACACTGGATAATTTTCTTCATCTCGATGCTCAATAAATACTTTTTCAAACCGATACATGTTTGGTGCATATGCCCAATCTTGTTTCGTACGTGCATATAATGTTGAGGAAAAAAACTCCTCACCACCGCAAACGATACATGTGTTCTTCATCGCTATCCCTCCTATGCTTGTCTTACTTCATCTATATGAACATAAGCATAAAAAAAAGACCTTCTATTACTAGAAAGTCTTCTCTGAAACAAAAAGAAATGTACCAAACATTCCTACTCCGCTATATTCTTTTGAAACACCAGCTTCTGTTTTAAATGTTTGCTTTACAGTCATAAAGAATACACCATTTCGTGCATCTGTACTTTCAAATTGTAGTTTTTCTTTTTTACCATCTACATTTTGCGTGCATTCAAAACTACTCTCATTACAATTCAACGCATACTTATCCTCTACATACACTTTAAAATCTGATTCTTTCGGACAAGTTATAAGTAATATTGCCACGAGAATAATACTTACAATACCCACAATTGTATAATATTTCTTCATTTGTACTCCTTTCAAATGACAAGAAAACTTGACTTCATGCGCCAAGTTTTCTTAGTCAACAACCCATTGCCACTCTTGTTCTTTCTTATCAAAAATGAGCCAACCTGTTTCTGTTGCTTCCTCTTTCAATTCATCGATATTATCTAGCACCTCATCCGTACTTTCATACGAACCAACTACATATACCGGAATTTCAAGACCTCTTCTTGACTCAATCTTCCCTGCTAGATCTATGTAAAGACCATCTTCCATTAGTGGAATAAGTCCCATAATCAATTCTTTTGAAATTGCTGGGAAAATTTTTGATTTTTGGAAGAAAGAAAAACGTTTCTTACCGAAAGCACCGAGTTTATACGGAATGACTTTACTTAACATTCCTACAAAATCGGCAATTCTACGATAATACACTTTGTTGTACCATCCGTCATCATGTGAAAAATAAACAAATCTATTTTTCAGTAACGGAAAGAATGTTCTTGCAAGTGGTTCTTTTTTGTGAGCCAAATATAATAATTCTGCAATTTCTTTCGGCTCTAATTCATCTAAATCGCTTGCATCATCAAAATCTACCCAACAAAATTCATCAAATTCATCAATCTCTGCTTGAATTAACTTATGTATATTTTCTTCCTCAACATATTCAAATAAAGTATGATAATGAAAATCCGTCCATTCAAAGTTGTGCTTCAAAAGCAACACTTGATGAAGCGGTGAAGGGATGTTACTCGCAAACTCTTTAAACGTAATTCCTGATGTAATAAAACAATGACCTCGACGATTACCATTAATATATATCATATTCTTTACTTGGTCAGATCCTCCAGACAAAGCACCTAGCCACCTTCGTTTTATATGTTTCAATTCTATAGCATATTTTAACATGAAAAATTTTAGAAACATAGAAAAAACTTCAAAAACTATTTACAATTTCATGTGTTTTATTACATAGTGATTACAAGAAAAAACGCCTGCTCATAAGCAGGCGCTTTTAAAGGATTTCATCAGGGTTTTGAGGATGATGATTTCCCTCTTTCTTTTCTTCTTTTTGGAACATCGATTGAATTTTATCAATTGTTTGTGGAGCTAATTCAATCATTTTTTCTGCTAAATGTGTCGCATTTTGTAAATGAAGAATATTTACTCCATCTTTATTCACCACAAGAAATGCTACTGGTGTAATCGAAACACCACCCGCGCTACCGCCACCAAATGCAGGGTTACCGTTCGCTCTTTGTCCATCATTCGTTTGGAAATCAGAACCTCCTGCTCCAAAACCGAACGCTACTTTAGAAACCGTTAACACCACACCACCGTCAGCCGTTTGAACAGGCTCTCCAACAATCGTATTTACATCAACCATTTCTTTTAAATTTTCCATTGCTGCTTTCATTAACCCTTGAATTGGATGATCCACCGTTCATAACCTCCTTTGTCATATCTTTCCTAGTTTTTCCGAAAGTTTGTGAACTAAACATAAAATTTTATATTGATTTCAAAAAACTTAAGTTGTAATATTTAGAAAAATAAAAAAAGAGGTCGATTCTTTATGATGCGAAAATTAACAAAGAAAGATCATGAACAAGTATTCGCTTACCTAAAAGAAGAAGCAGCCATTAACTTGTTTATTATTGGAGATATTGAAGCTTTCGGTTATGACACAGATTTCCAAGAATTATGGGGAGTATTTAAAGAGAATGGGACATTAAAATCAATTCTACTCCGATTCCACGATTCATTTATACCATATAGTAAAGAAGACTTTGTTACCCTTGATTATGAGGCACTTCTTTCCGCATATAAACCGCTTAAACTCTCTGGCAAGTCAACTATTGTAGAAAGGTTTGAAACTTCTCCAAGTCTACAATTAGGCGCCAAAAATGAAATGTATTTTTGCGAATGTCTAAATGACAACAACTTACCTAGCACGCCTATCCAAGAAACAATTAAACTTGCCACACTAGATGATGTAGAGCGAATTATGCAATTGCGAGGTAACATTGCTGAATTTCCAGTTGCTAATGAATCAGAGAAAATATTAAGACAAGCTCTCAAAACAAATACAGGACGCACATATTATATTGAAAAAGACGGTGCTATTATTGCATCCGCCTCTACTTCCGCTGAAAATTCATTATCCGCTATGGTAGTTGGCGTATGTACACATTCGAATTATCGCGGAAGCGGATACGCTTCGCTCATATTACAAAAAATGATTCAAGACTTTACGAATGAAGGCCGAACGCTTTGTTTGTTTTATAACAATCCAGCTGCTGGACGTATTTACAAACGATTAGGGTTTAAAGATATTGGGATGTGGACGATGTATCGATAATTAAAAGCCGATTTAAAATCGGCTTTTATACATACTGTGCTATTCCAGCTTCAAAGGCTTTCTTATCATTATTTAGTACACCAAATAATGCTTCTTGAAGAGCAAATGTACTTTTGTAAAAATACATTCGTTCCCTTACTGCTTCTAAATTAGGATAATGTGCTGCAAATAGTTGTAAAAACTCTCCTCCATAACTAGCTAATATACCTGCAAAATCATAAGCAGGATCTCCAATGCTCGCACCACCAAAATCTATGACCCCTGAAATATCCTTTTTTGTTGCACTATATAAGATGTTTGTCATGCCAAAATCCCCATGAACAAGACTCGGTGTAAAATTAAAATGGCTCTCTTCATTTAAATACGTTTCAAAAGATAATGAAACTTCTCTTTTTGCCTCTTCTCTCATGTATGGATAAACATAATCTTTTAATTGACTATATAAACTATTTGTTTCTGCATATATATCAGCACTATCATTTTGCATAATACCTTCAAATGTGGATAACGGAATTTCATGCAATTCTTTTAAAAATCCCGCCAATGTGCACGCAAGTTTCTGTAATTGCTTTTCATCATTTATTCCCGTAAAAGTATTTTTCCAAAACGGTTCCCCTTCAATCATTTCATATCCTGCAAATACTTTTCCTAGCACTTCATCTTGCAATCTTTGATAACTTGGATCAGGAATTTGGATCGTAATAAATGGTCGTATTTTCTCCAGTAACTTTGTTTCTACTCGAAGTTTTTGAATACCTTTTTCATATTTCGGAAAACGAAATACTATATTATCATTTATAATTAAAACATCATTATTTTGGCCAATTTCATTTACATGTGCCGATTTTATTTGTAGTTCAGGATACACACTTTGTAAATACGCTACATACTCATTTTCTTTTCTCATGCTTTCTCGCTTCCCTCATTCAGACTATTATACTCACTTCAAAGTCATAATTACCTGCCTTTCAACAAACCCAAACTCTTCGTACATCTCTTTTGCAAAATTCCCAGTAAATACATTCAGCCTAATTTCTGAATATTTCTCCTTTAATTCCTTAATACCAGCTTCCATCAGTTCTCGCGATAATCCTCTCCCGCGATATTCTGGGAAAACGTACAATTCATATATAAATCCAAGTTTTTCACGAGAAAAATAGTCTGTATTTTCCCCTATTAATATCCATCCCATTACTTTATTTGCTTCTTTAACGATTAAATAATATGCTCCTTTTTCTACAATCGGCTTTGTAATTTCAATCGCTTTCTCGGTACTTAATTGACAATTCCCTCTCGTCCCTTCAAAAAGCGATTGCGCCGCATATTTTAATATTTCATTGGTATCTTCTTGATTCGCCTTAATTATCATTTTTCACAACTCCCCTTGAATAATAGGCATTACTATCCCTTGTTCAAGATTCTCCGCTTCCATAACAATTGCCGTTAATCCTTGTTCTGTACTTGTTTCATGGAGCTCTCCCTTCTCCCAAAACACAGCTTGTCCCGCCTCTACCTTTATCTTTTTTTTATTTGCCCCACATACATATCCTGCTCCGTCCACAATAAGAAGCAGTTGAGATACAACTGCTTCATGATTACCGATGATTCCATTCTCGTGTAAATGCATAGCACCGATATGTACATTTCCTTGATGGTTTACTATTTTCGACATTATGAAATTAGATTGAAATACTGATATGTGCTTTCCTACTTTTTCACTAAAATCAAAAATTTTCATTGCTAGTCCTCCTTATACGTATAAAACCATCCTTACTGTCTGCATCATATGTCCTTCAAAGTCTTCTTCAAATTGCTCTAATTCAGCAAAACCTTTCGCTTCATAAAAGCGTTTTCCTTTTTCATTTGCTGCTTCTACATGTATGTACAATTTACGTATCCCATTTAATTCCTTAATCCCTCTTTGTAATAAAGCACTTCCGATCCCTTTTCCTTGCTGATCTGGTAACAAATAAATCGCACCTAATTCCGCTTCATTTTGTAGTCTAACAGGTGAAAAGTTAGCAAATCCTATTACTTCTCCCTCTTCTTCCGCAACGAATAAATGTGTATTTTTAAGACGATATTTCATTTTTTCATCAGAATATGCCTCGTCTAAAAAACTGTCTTGAATTTCTCTTGGAATAATGCCTTCATATGTATCATGCCAAGCTATTTTCGCTACTGATTGTACAGCCTGAATATCTTCTTGCTTCATTTCTCTAATTATATATGTCATCTCGATGTCTCCATTCTCTTTAAATTATATTCTGCTAATATACTAGAAGAAATGGCAGAACCATTTTTATAATTCACCTTAATTAATTTTAATTTCTCAATTGAAGCTGTTGCAAAATCAAATTTTTCATAAATATATTCCATTACACTTAAAAACTGCTTTGTATGTAATCTATTTGCAACCGTACAATGCGGAACCCATTTTCCCGGTACGTAATATGAATTTGGATTGTCATGAAAATTTTTAAAATAATCATGATAAGAATGATGAAGTTTTAACAATTCATCGGTAACAATCGGTGCTAGAAAGACCGTTCCATTAGTAGGAAAAATTCCAACAGAAGGAAAAGTTACTGCGTCCATATTTTCTTGAATAGCTACAAACTCCCCTAGTTTCTCCGTATACAAATGAACATCTAACTCATTATAATCCGCAATCGTAATATGAGGTTCTACTCCAGCTAATTGATTTGTTCCCATCATATTCGTTAATTCATTTTGCAGTTCTGTAATTTTATTAGTAAATACACGATCAAATGTAGCAATAATAGCGTACAATCTTTCTCACCCCTTCGTTACACATAGTGCTTCCCATTCTTCACGAATCATTCCCATTCGAATAGAATCATAGTATGTTCCTTTATAATAACGACACTTTCGCATTCTACCTTCTAAGCTCATTCCTATTTTCTCCGCTACTTTCATCATTCGTTCATTGCCAGACCAAGTCGTGATTCCTACTCTACCAATCTCCATTTTTTCAAATAGCAAATCTCTATATAATGTCAATGTTTCTGTACCGTATCCACCATTCCAGTATGTTGGGTCATAAATCACAAGCCCCATCTCTAACCAACGCGTCGGTTTATATTCCCAATAAAACCCGACTGTCCCAATGATTTGACCGTTATTTTCTATAATTAAATTTGACAGTGGTTCTTCTTTCAAACGAGTTTGCATCTTCTCTTTATAGGAAGAGTATTCTTGCATTGAGAACGGGAAATATGGCGCATCCCATTTCTTCCATTCTGGGCTTTCTTCTTTAAATATGATATTCCATAATGTTTCTATATCCGATTCTTCTATTGTACGAATTGTAACTTTCTTCCCCTTTAATACAACGTTTTGCATAATTCCCTCCTGCATTCACCTTTATTTCATATATAATTATAATGTTTTTTCAGAAAAATCAAAACCAATATCATATATTATATTGTATAATTTTGTTATAAGATACCAATTATTGATTTAGAAAGCTGGTGATTCAATGAATAATCAATTTAGTATTGCTTTATTTCTCACTATTATTACGACAAATATTATTCTATATTTCTTCTTACCATCAAATATTGTTACGAAATGGGACTTCAATGGAACGCCTACATCAACAATGGATAAAAGCACTTTTATAATCGTAAATATAATTATATGTTCCTTCTTATTCTTTGTATTTTTAGCTTTATCTAAAGCAGCGAGTAACCAGAAATTTCTCCATTGGATCGGCAACACAATGTTACTATTCTTATTTGTTGTCGATATTGTCATTGCCCTCATCGCTCTTGGCTTTTCACTTCCTCTTGATCATTTCATATTTTTAGCATTAGGGCTTTTATTTATATTAATAGGTTATTTCAGTTCCAAAATTGATACGACTAAATCAACCGTTTCATTAGAATGGAATGATAAGCACCTCGAAAAAAGAGCTTCAAATATTAGTAGTATTTCAATGATGATAGCAGGGATTTTTTTAGCGATACTTCCTTTTAGCGTTTCTGCTCCCTATAGAGGTTATGGCATACTAGCAATTCTTTTAGGAATGACGCTTATCATTCTACCGAGTACGATTTATTTACTTATTAAAGACAGCAGGCAGTCCACTAATTTAAAAGGTTAATTGAAGTACGAAGGCGCAAAATAGGCAATAAAAAATAGGAGGTTACATCCCTCCTATTTCAGCTCAAGCAAAATGCCTTTCTCTATCCACCCCTCTACACCATCTTTTTTAATTAAATCATATCCTGAACAACTACCATCAATGAGAGAAACGATCTCTCCTTTTCTAACGCTTATTTGCGCACAAGAAATATCAGTTTTCACTGTATATTCACCTGACTCAAGTTGTTTCATGTATTCATTTTTTACAGTGAGTAATTTATTTGTTTCCTTTTGCTTACATATTGTGTAATCTTGCATCTTCTCGATAGGCTCTATGTAATAATACGGATATGTCACTCCGCCCTGCATTTCTGAATTCGCATTAAAATCCGCTATTACTTCGTACCCTGGAAAATAGTCTACATATGTATAAGAAAACGTATCGCCCGTTTGTTTCCTCTGAATGATAAATGCATTTAATTGTCCTGCTTCTTTAATTGCATTTCCTCCATCTATTGCAATAATTTTTTTCTCCTCATCAATAACTGGATTGTTAGACGGTGCTTCTTCAGAATAGTTCACGACAGGCCAATGACCAACTATTACATACTTATTTGCTTTATGTGATTTATTAAAAAACTCTGGCATTGCTATCGCATTTTTGCGCTCTGTTTCTTTCCAATCTACTCTATCTTCTAGCCCGGCATGCACAAAAATATAATCTTCTGTTTCAATCGCTGTCGGTAACTCCGTTAGCCAATGTATTTCTTGTGAAAATTCACTTTGCAATGCTTCTCTCACTTCACGAATTGAAGTGCCTTCATGAACTGAAAAATCCAATTGCTCTAGCCATTCATTAAAAATCGAATGCTTTCTCGTACATAAATAATTAATAAGACGAGGATTTTCATTTAGAAGAGCATCAACTAAAACTTCACAATTTCCTTCAACAACGTGAACCTTTGAATTGTTCTTTACAAGATTCATAACATAGTTTACTACGCCTATGCTATCTCGTCCTTTCTCGCAAAGATCTCCATTAATAATTAAATAATCTTCATCTTTAAAGTTAACTTTATGTAGTGCTTCTTTTAAAAGATTTAATTCTCCATGAATATCAGATATGACGATAACTCTAGCATCATTAGGGATTGATAGTTTCTTTATTTTCTTCAAGTATAAGCGCTCCAATCATTCTCTTTATTAAATTAAAATAATTCGACAAAATACACTATATAACCTTTTCAAATACATATACCATAACTTACAACCTATTTACGGTTTAATAATAACTTAAAAAATAAGAAGAAGCTGTTCCCAACTTTTGCGGGACAACTTCTTCTTATTTTTTATAATTCTTTATGAAAAGAATAACTCACTTTATCATACCCTTCTCTTTCATAAAAACGATGCGCATCAATTCTTGCAAATGCTGATGTGAGGACGATAGATTCACATCCGTTTTCCTTTCCCCAGTTCTCTATATACGAAAGTAATACATTTCCATGTCCTTTTGAACGATGTGCGTCTGCCGTTACAAGGTCATATACGAAAACGTGCTTCTTATTATAAAAGTTCGTACAAATCGCTACACCTGCAAGGCTAACAACTTCATCCTCCTCATTACGCAGCGAAAATAGTTTATAATTTTCTTCTTTCATATTTCGAAATAAAGAGCTTGTTTCCTCTTTTGAAAGTTTCGTTCTTAATTGCTGTAAAACAGGTAATACTTCATGTAATTGCTCTTCTGTTACTACTTCTTTAACATTCATTTTTAACTCTCCTCTAACTATTTATTTAATTTTCTAAATGTTATATCATTATTATAGAAAGTAACTGCCCTTTACTTAAGTGACAGTTTAAGCATTTTTTATAAGGCCAGTTTTAAAGGAGAGTTTTATATGGATTTTACTATCCCATTGCAATTACAAAGTAACACACCTATTTACTTGCAAATTTACGACTATATAAAAGCTGAAATTATACAAGGGAGTATTTCTGTTGGCACACGTCTACCCTCACACAGAAATTTAGCATCACAACTTAATATTAGCCGCATCACTGTTGAATCAGCTTATCAACAATTATTAGCTGAAGGTTATGTAGAAAGTAAACCGAAACGTGGTATTTTTGTAGCAAATTTCGATATTGACGTTATCCCAAATAAAAAACGAAATGCAGCAAAGAAGACGAACAATTTGATAGACGAAAAATTTGAATATGATTGTAGCCAAGGGCTTATTGATCAAAATGCATTTCCGATTACAAATTGGAAACGAGCATTACAAGAATCCATACTTACATACGAAAATGCACTATTTGCCAAAGAAGATCCTCAAGGTGAATTCGCTCTTCGAGAGCATATATCAACATATTTATATCATTCTCGCGGTGTACATTCTTCACCTGATCAAATTGTGATTGGTGCCGGAACGCAGCCACTTCTCTGGCTACTACTTCAACTGCTTGGCCCTACAAAAGAATACGGCATTGAAAACCCTGGATTTCACCGTATACACGCAATCATTAAAAGCTGTGATAGACAAATTCATCCCATACCATTGGATGAAAAAGGGATTGATATTTCTAGTTTATACAATACAAATGCCAATGTCGCATACGTTACACCATCACACCAATTTCCACTCGGGATTATTATGCCTTTATCTAGAAGAACAGAATTGTTAAAGTGGGCTAATGATTGCAATGGATACATTATTGAAGATGACTATGACGGAGAGTTTCGCTACGCTGGTAAGCCAATTCCTTCTTTACAAAGTCTTGATTCAAATGAACGCGTTATTTATATGGGAACTTTCTCAAAATCTTTTTTACCTTCTTTACGAATGGGATATGTTGTTTTACCACCACATCTTTTTAAAACATATCAAGAACTGCATGGAATTTTCAAACAAACAGTCGCTACAATACAACAACTTGCTTTTGCTAACTTTATACAAAGCGGGAATTGGGAACGTCATCTTAACCGGAGTCGTACACTATATAAAAGAAAACATCATGCGTTAGTAAAATCCATTATGAAAGAAATGGGGGCTAATGTTCAAATTCTTGGCGAACAGTCCGGACTTCATATTGTTTTATGTGTCCATAACAGTATGAATGAAAACGAACTGATTGAATCCGCTAAAAAACAAAGCGTTAAATTATACCCGCTTTCTCCATATGATTTCGTGAATGATTTACGTAAGGAATCATACGTATTACTCGGTTTTGGTAGCATTCCAGAAAATAAAATTGAAACGTTGGCTATATTATTGAAAAACGCTTGGTTCCCTAGTTGCAAGGAAACTTGTTAACAGTGGGTTCAACTTGTAACATACTAACAATTCAACAAAATAAAAAAGAAGGCTGTTCCAAAATAACTTTTTGGACAGCCTTCTGCTAGTTATTCACCTGACCTAGCTTTCCTTCCCGGACGTTTCACACCAGTCGTTTCTGTTGAATAAGAAGCTTCAATTATAGCGGTTGGATCTACAGAGAGAACGAGATCTTTCATTTTCGGATAAATGAATCGGTTTGTAATACAATAAATGATTCTCTTATGCTCCCCTAAAAAACCACCTTCTCCATGTAGATACGTAACAGATAGTTGCAATTCTTTCATAAGTAAATCGCCTATTTCTTTATTCTTACCAGAAATAATCATAACGCTCTTACCTTGATTTATACCATCTAATATAAAATCAATCATTTTCGTAACAATATAGAAAATGGCTAATGAGAACATCGCTTGTTCGATTGAAAATAAAATGGCAACAAAGATGAAAATAACTGCATTTACTGCAAGTAAAAATGTACTAATCGGTACATTAAAGTGTTTATTCATCCAAACTGCTAACATTTCCGAACCGTCAATTGCTCCACCCATTTTAACAACAATCCCAACACCAATTCCGAACAGCACTCCACCATAAAGTACAATTAATAACTCAGAAGTCGTAATTGCTGGAAATGGTTTTAAATAAATTAATCCGAGTGTTGTAACTACATTCGCATAAGATGTACGGATAAAAAATTTCTTTCCCATTACTTTTGCAGTAAATAATAAAATTGGGATATTAATTCCTAAGAACACACCATAAAGCGGCAATCCTGCGACTTTATTTGCCATAATAGCAATAGCCGTTACCCCGCCATCTACTAATCCATTAGGTGCTAAAATAAGCTCTAATGAACCTGCTACTATAATTGAGCCAATTGTTAATAATACGTATTCAAATACTTTCTTCATTCATTACCCCCAAAACTTATATATTTTCTTAGTATTATTTTAACGTAATTTTACTACTAATTCAAAGGTATCGATTTATATACAAAAAAGTTTCACCTTTATCGCTATTTTTATGTAACACGTAATACTAGAAACACACTTACAAATTAAAAGTAAGTGTGTTTCTAACATCTATTTAATCTTTACGTACGGCTTCATTTTTAATTCAAATATTTCCTCAACTGCCCTTTGATATCCACCAGCATTTCTAAGCGACTCTCCCACTTTACGACTATTTTCCTTAAACGTCACATCATCCATTACTTTCTTTACAGTCTCACGTAACAATTCAGAAGTTAACTCGTTACGATTAAGTGTTATGCCTGCCCCTACTTCAATCAATCGTTTTGCAACGAATGGCTGATCTCCTGTTACCGGAATTACAACTAATGGAACACCGTAATATAACGCTTCACTCGAACTATTCATACCACCATGTGTCACGAATACATCAGCATGCTGTAAAACTTCTAATTGCGGGACATAATTATACAACTTAAAGTTTTTCGGGATATTTTCAAATTGACTTATATTTATCTTCTTACCAACGACTAATACGACTGTCGCATCTACATCTTTAAACGCTTCAAAACATTTTTCATACAAAGCAGGTTGTTCATTAAAAACTGTTCCCATAGAAATGAAAATCACTTTTTCATTTTTTAAATCTTCGGTAGGAAAACTCCCCACTTCTTTTCGAGTAGCAATTGATGGACCTACAAATTTATACGATTCATCAAATAAATCTGAACGCGGCTGATATTCTTTTGAAGTATATACAATCGTAATATCACCAGGATGGTTCATAATATCATACATACTATTACATTTCATTCCATACTGCTTATTCCATCTTTCCATTCCCGCTAAACAAGATTGATATAATGGATTCATTTCGTCTACTTGTCTCGATTCTTGCCCATCATGAAAATTAATGTACTGATTAACAGCAAACGTTGTACAAGATGAAACACTTGGTAATTGTAAAATATTCGCTATAATACGTCCTACTGGAAAATGATTATCATATATTAAATAATCATATTTTTCCTCTTTTGTTTCTTCTACAATTTGAGTAACAATACGCTCTGATGCTTCAATCATATGAGATAGCATCGTCAAAGGGCTCCCACCTTCATTTACTCGTTCCATAATATTAATTTGAGAGAGAAAATTCTCAAACACTCGGAATTCTGCACCTGTTGCTTCAATCTTCTTTCTATAATCTTCAATACAATACGAAACAACTGTTTCTCCTCGTTGGATTAACTCACTCACAATAGCTAAAGTCGGATTAATATGACCTTCCCCAGGGAAATTTATTACGAGTACATTTGCCATAATATTCTCTCCTATCCAGTCAATCTTATAAAGTTAACAATTAATTATATTAATTAATTTAAGTCTATTATAAATGAATGCATTCTACTTCTTCATGCTTTTCTCTTCATTTTATTATTGAGAAATATTTTCTATAGTCTACATTATTGTGATTCACAATCTTATAAATGAATGCTTAATTTTACTTTTACTCTTCATAGATTTAAAGATATAAGTCTTACTACTATATTTTTAGACAATTCACACAAAAATGTAGAAATATAATGTTTTTAATGAATTTTCGCTATAAATGTAACTATGCTTTCAATCTTTTTATCTTTATCCTCATAACACATCATCTGTTATATAATGAATTTATAGAATTTACAGAAAAGGGAGTCTTTTCATGCTACAACAACTATTCAATTCAACTATTCTATCCGTTCAGGCCTTGCACCCAGGTTATGAAGATCATGCAAGTGAAGTTTTTCTCGTTCAAACAGAAGATACAGAAGTTATCGTTCGTACTTCTAAAATGAATGAAGAACCAAATAATGATTTTTGGTGGGGATGTAAAAATCTATTTGGAATTGATCCAAGGAACGTCCATCATTTAGAAACTGTACATACATTGCTACAAGAACATACGAATCTTCCTATCCCAACAATATTAGAAAAACATGTTTTAAATGGCCGTGAATTTGTGGTGGTCGAAAAGTTAGTAGGTAACACAGTTCAATCTTTTATCGAGCAACCAGATTCTATTTTATTTAGCCTAGGAAAAGGACTTGCAGAAATACATAAGTTTAAAGCCGATTTTATAGGAAATCCGTCAGGCACGTTCCAAGTTCCACTAGATGAATTCCAATCACATATTTTAAACGTGAGTAAAGAGCTTGTGAATATGTTTTATTCCGATGATGAAAGCATACAAAATGCTTTTCCTACCTTTGAATCACAGCTTTCTTCCCTGTCCGTACCAAAAGAAGCTACACTCGTCTTACTTGATATGGACCCTACCCAATTTTTATATGACGGTACAACTATTACGGGTTTAGTAGATACTGAAGCTTACGCGGTTGCCCCGCGAGAGTTTGATTTTATCGGACTAGAATATGTACTTACCGAAAAAGAAGCACATGCCTTTAAAAGTGGTTACGAAACAATTATGCCTATTCCTCATCTTGAAGAATGTAGACGACCATATCGTTATTTATACCGACTGTTATCTGTGCAAGGTAGTGTGGAATTAAAGGAATGGTTAAGTCACCCATCCTATTTTTAAATACAATTGAGAGGGAGTATACAATGGATATTCAGAAAAAGCGTTCTGTAACAGAAAGTGCAATACAGCAAATGAAGGATTTGGCTTATATTTGCGGGCAACAAGACAATCTTGATTACTCTTCAGATTTACATATCAACTTTTTAAAAAATCGAAATGAAGATCATATAAACGATTTTCTTCTTTATAACGGTACTCAATTAATTGGCACTTTAAATATATATGATTTCGAAAGACCAACAAAGCTTGAACTAATAGGCTTTGTACATCCTCATTTTAGAAAACAACGTTTCGGAACTACCCTTTTACAAACTGCAATGAAAGAAATACAAAATAGAGAGGCAGATGAAGCTCTTCTTATTATCAATGGGGATTCTATTTCTGGGAATGAATTTGTAAAACATATGAAGTTACCGTATTTATATAGTGAATATAGTATGGAGTTCAAAATAAACGAAATTCAAAAAACAACAGAAAGTAATATACAGCTTACTCTTGCAGCTTCAGAATCACTTCTTGACCTTATTGAAATTTCTAGTAAAGCTTTTGGTGATTCAGTAGACAATACGGCTACATGGTTACAAAAAATGATGACTTCACCTTCTCATAAAGTTTACAGTGCTCTTATTAACGAAAAAGCTATTGGAACAATTACAGTTACTGAGCAAGAACAATCTACTACACTATCAGGATTCGCCGTTCATCCTTCTTATCAAGGTAAAGGATATGGAAAAGATATTCTTAGTTATATGGTACATACCCTTATTACAGAAGGAACTTCAACAATTGAATTAGACGTCGAAACGAAAAACAACCATGCTTTAAAACTATATACACAATGTGGTTTTAAAATTAAAACGAAGCATGACTATTATAATTTAATGAATAGCACGGAGAATATTTATGTCTAAAAAACTTATTTATTCTGATTACGATATTTTCGCATCTATTTATAATAAACATTGGGGACATTTTGCCGAACACTCCTATCTTGCTTTTGAAAAACTCGTTTTACAATATGCACAACCACATTCTCATATTTTAGATCTTTGTTGCGGGACTGGTCATCTTACTAGGAAACTACTTGATAACAATTTTGTAGTAACTGGTATAGATGGTTCTACTCAAATGATTGAATATGCACGTGAAAATGCGCCAGATGCAACCTTTTTCGTCGATGACGCTCGCTATTTCAATATAAATGAGCAATTCCACTACGTCATCTCTGCCGGTGATAGTTTAAACCATATTATGAATTTAGATGAACTAAAAAGTGTGTTTCACAACGTTTACTCCGCATTACATAACGAGGGTATATTCGCATTTGATATGAATATGGAAAAAGGATTTCTTGAAAACTGGATTGCTTCGTTTCATATTTCAGAGAAAGAATATGTTTGTACGATCGACTCTACATTTGATAATAAAAACAAAAAAGCAGAAATGAATTTCATATTATTTACACGTGATACAAATGATATTTGGAAAAGAAGTGACTTTTCTTTTAAAGAAACATGTTACACTAAAGACGAAATTACTCATGCATTACAATCTGTAGGTTTTAAAAATATTCAATCGTACGGTACAAATAGAGCATTTTTCACTTGCCAAAAATAAAAAAACTGAATCTAAATGATTCAGTTTTTTCTTAATATATTTACAACTGCAGTTGTTTCGTCATTTTCTTTATAAACACGCGGAATTCTTCTATCTAGCATACATGTAACTTCATAGTTTATTGTACTTAACATATCCGCTATTTCTTCTACTGTGATATTTTCTTCACCTTGTTTACCGTAGAATACTACTTCGTCTCCTACTTGTACTGGCATCGCTTTTGAAACATCCAACATTAACTGATCCATACAAACACGGCCAATTACAGGTACTCGAACCCCGTTAATTAACGCATAGCCTTTATTAGATAATTGACGATTATAACCATCAGCATAACCAATTGGTACAGTCGCAATCCATTCTTCACCAGTTGTTACATACGTATTCCCATAACTTACACCACGATTTTTCTTCGCATGTTTAATATGAGCCACTTTTGATTTTAACGACAACGCAGGCTGTAAAGAAACGACTGAATGATCCACCTCTTTTGATGGATACATACCGTACACTCCTATTCCAACGCGCACCATATTTTGAAATGTGTTACTTAATTCCATTGATCCTGCACTATTTGAACTATGAATATATGGTATTTGAATTCCTAATTCTTTCGCTGTATTAACAGCTTTTTCAAATAAACTTGTTTGCATATTCGTATATGATTTATCGATTTCATCTGCCGTAGAGTAATGCGTAAATATCCCTACTACTTCTATATACTCCATACGGTTTAATTCTTCTAAAAATGGTTTAACTTCTTCTTCTTGTAAACCGATACGACTCATTCCTGTATCAATTTTCACTTGAATTTGTACTTTCTTTTGAAGACGGTTTGCAATTTCATTTATACCATGTAAATCTTCTACTCTATAAACAGTCATCATAACGTCATATTGAATTACATCTTCTACAGCCGCTACTGGTGTGTATCCTAAAATTAAAATCGGCACAGTAATTCCTGCTTCTCTTAATTCTATTGCTTCATCTACAAATGCAACTGCAAGTTGATTTATTCCAGCTTCAATTGCAGCTTTGGCAACTTCAACTGCCCCATGGCCATACCCATTCGCTTTTACAGCAGCCATCATCTTAATTTCTTCATCATTTACATGTTTTTTAAATTCTTTTACATTATGTTTTACAGCATTTAAGTCAATTTCTACAGTTGTATCTCTTCCATATTTCAAACTCATTGGTCTAACTCCTAACTCAATAATTGCATTCCATTCTATTTCACGTTTCATATGACCTTTTACAATATAATACTTTTCATTATGCTAGTCAAACTACTAGAATTTTCGGAATTTTGAGTATGATATAATATCCTCAAGAAACTATTATATACGGAGACGAGGAGAATTACAATGTTTGTTCAATCTGCATTACATCAACTAAAAGTTGCTATTGATACTTCTATTTATATGCTTAACCAATATAGTGAAAACGATTTAAAAATACAACCGATTCACTCAAAACGATCATTATTTGAAATGTGTACACATCTTTCTCTTATTTGTCATGCTGATTTGCTCATTTTAAATGGTATTCCAGAAAAAGAATTACATACCTTTTATATAGAACATACGCCCGTAACAGTTGCTCAAATGCAACAAACGATGATTGAAGGATACAACCTTCTCTCCAAAACATTTCTTTCCTACTCCCAAATAGAATTAGCAGAAGTTATGACTGCCTATTGGGGTATTTCTTATTCGCGCTTTGAATGGTTACTTGAAATCGTTGCACACTTTTATCATCATCGTGGACAAATTCATCTTTTATTATGTGAGCATATGAAAGATCCTCGCATTCCTTTATTTGAGTGATTTTCCACTTATTCATTAATTATAAATAGAGAAGCTACAAAACCAATAAAAAGTAGCATTCCTAATAAAATAAATGTTTGAGCATACCCTCCTATTTTCATTAGATAAATAGAAATGATAGGTCCTATACTAGTACCTAAAAATAAAATAAAAGTATAAATAGATACTGCTATTCCCCTCGCTTTCCCTCCTAATTGACCTACAAGAGAAACTAAAGACGGAACGGATATAGCAATACCTATTACAAAACAGACACTCATCATTACAAGTAGAGATAGATACGAAACAAAGCCCATTGAACTTAGACTAAAAATAGCGATCAACAATCCTCCCTGAAGAACTTTTCTTACTTCAAACCTCTTCGTTAAACGACCTGTAAGCGGTGACAGCAACATACCAAATAGCCCCGCTAAGCGAAAATAAAGAATTTGTTCTGCAGTTAAATTGTAAGTAGGAGAGCTCAAATAATTCCCTAAAACAGTATACATATTAACAAAAGCCATTAATAAAACAAATGCAATTATATAGCTTAATACTAAGCTTTTATTTGTAAAAACTTTACCCATCTGTTTAATTGGCCCCAAAATATCAGTATAGGATTGAGACGTCTCTTCTTTCGGAAGAGAATAATAAACCCATATAGCAGTACTTATATAGACAATGCTAAGAAGAAAGAAAACCATATGCCATCCAAAATGCTGACTAACAGCAGTACTTATTACCTGCCCTACAATTCCAGCTACTAAAAAACCAGTACTAACAAATCCTATTGTTGTAACCCTTCTTTCTACTGGGAATATTTCTACAACGTAGGCTAACGCTACTGGAGAAAATGTAGCTGCTGCTATCCCTTGTATACCTCTAAAAATAACAAGCCAAAATAAACTATCTACAAACCCTAAGCAAAAAGAAACAATCGACAGTGCAAGCAATCCAATAAAAATCACTTTTTTTCGTCCATATTTATCAGAAATTGCCCCAAATAACAAACACCCTATAGCAAAGCCAACAGAAAATATACTTCCTGTAGCTGCCGATTGTGCTAATGACGTATTAAAAATGTTTGAAAATAGAGAGATTAAAGGTATTGTTACATATAGGCTAGACATAACTACCATACCCGACCAACATAATACTGCTGTCATTATTGTATAATTCTTTTCACTATTTACTTCCTTTCCTATTTCCATCATAAACTCTCTCCCTTATTACGATTTGTTTTTATTAGTTTAAACTCTCTAAATTACTAAAATAGCATTCCTTTAACTCTTATTTATTTTAATTACATAGCAAAAATTATCACCGTCCATAAAGTTAGTTAAGCATATAATAAGGTAAGCTAATTATATGTCCAAATAAATAAGTTGATCTTCATAATCAACTTATTTACCTACCTTCTCCTAATTTCACCTGCATAGTTGTTTGCATTTTATTTAATAGCTTTTCTAAAACTTGACGCTCTTCTTGATTAAAGCCATCAACTAACGAAGCGCAAGATAACCAAAAAGTTGGTAAAGAATGTGTAACTAGTTCTTTTCCTTTCGGAGTAATTTTCACCTTTAATCTTCTTCGATCTTCAGAATGGTGGAATCTTACGATTAACTCTCGTTTCTCCATCCAATCTAATAAGCCAGTGACAGAAGCACGTGTAATCCCTAATCGACTCGCAATATCCGAAGGACTCATGTTCACCTCTTCCCCATTCGCTTCCATTTCACGCAAAATAAACAATAGTAAAAAATCTAATTTACTCTCTGAAATACCAAGCGGAGCTAAATCTACGTCAACCGCATCAAGAACATTATCAGACGTCCATAACATTAACAAACCAAGTTTTGCTGCGATTGGATCCGTTTCCGCTGATGCTGTCTTTTTGATTAACTCTGCGTACGGCTCAATCCCTAAAGGAAGAGAATCTTTTCTTGAATCCATTCATCTTCACTCTCCTTTCTCGTTAAATAATTAGCTTACCTAATTACTTTCTCATTATACTCATATTTTTCCTTTTATTGCAAGCACATTGTTGAACAAAAAAATCCTATTATTAAAACAGGATTTTTCACACTGACTAGCTATCAGTTTTAAATAATGTGCAACTTCTTTAAGGCATAAGAAATTCCGCCTTCACTCGCCTTCGTTGTAACGAAATCAGCCCTTCTCTTCAACTCCTCTCCACCATTTCCCATCGCAACTCCTAATCCTACATACTGCAACATCTCAATATCATTTCCACCATCACCAAAAGCAATGGCTTCTGATTTACTAATATTTAAATGTTCCAATACTTTTTGAATTGCAGTTAGCTTCGATACTTTACTATCTTCCAATACATTCATAACGTAACCATGAAAACGGTCAAACGTAAGTGCTGGATATCTTTCAATGAATTTTTGAGCTTCTGCTTCATCAGCATACAGACATATGCAATACATCTCATCTGACAAGTTTTTAACTTTGTCAGGATACCTCTCTAAATTTAAAGTTTCATTTAACGCTCGTATGACACGTTCATCTTTGGAGGCAATATCATTCATTGCAAATTCTTCTGTAAAGTAAGAAACACTGTGACCATGTAATTCAGCAAAAATTGAAATATCATGAACGATTTCGCTTGAAAGTACTGATTTATGTATAACTTTTTCCCCACATTTTATATGTGCACCATTTGCAGAAATATACGTTTTTATGCCTAGCCCCTTAAATTGTGAGCATAAACTATATGGTCTCCCTGTTGTAACAACTACGTGAATCCCCTTATCTATTAATCTTTGTACCGCTTCTTTTGTACTTTCGTGCATACTTCTATCAATCTCGCTTAAAAGCGTACCGTCAACATCAAAAAATGCAACTTTGTACATAAGTCTTTACATCCCGTCCAAATGATTCGTATCATTAATGAAATGCACCGTTTTTTGTTCACCCTCAATTTCAATTAAACTTATTCCCGTATCTCCCATTTTGAAATAGTAGTCCATTGAAATTGGCATTTTGAAAAATGCACGTAATAGACTATTAATTACGCCTCCATGGGCAACAATTGCAATTCGATCATATGTATTCTCTGTCACAATTTTAGAAAAAATCCCTTCTATTCTCATTCGAAACTCAATAAATGACTCTCCGTTTTCAAAACGGTCATGAAGAAATTTTGGCTCTGGATATTTCTTTGCTTCTTCAAATGATAAGCCAGCTTGTATTCCATTATTAAACTCCATTAATTCCTCTTCTAATTGAATTGGACAACCAATTGCTTCTGCTAATGTTTCACCCGTTTCGCGAGCGCGTTTTAATGTGCTTGCCCAAATGAAATCTGGTGCAAAATCTTTTTTCACTTTCTGTACAAGTCTTTGTACTTGTCGTCTCCCTTTGTCAGTCAACTCAAAATCAGCTCGTCCTTCATGCACATGTAAGATATCAGCTTCTGATTCTCCGTGGCGTATTAGTAGTATTTGCATGTTTCTCTCTCCCCCTTTATTTAACATTCACAAAATTCTATTATATCACATTTTAAGATTTCAAAATAAAAAGGAACGGTCTCCCGTCCCTCATCCATTCACTTTTTCCGCATCATTCCAATAATATTTACTAAACGCTTCTGTTAACACATCAATTGTGTTATATAATTCATCTAACGTATTATCAACACCACCAACTTCAATTAACATCGCATTTTTCGATAGATCTTGGTTATAAACGCCATTTCCATCTTTTTTATACTTCGGAAAAATCCCTCTACTTAATCCATAATAGTTTTCATCTAAATAACTATTGATCGCTCTTGCAATTTTTTCATTTTCAGCACGGCCTTCATTTTCCATCCCAATAATAAAATATAATCTTGCATACGATTTTCCATTAATTACTTTTGTTGTTACTTTCTTACGCTGATCATCACGATGTATATCAATCGGAAACGCAATTTTATTATTTTGTGCTAATGCTCCTTTTACATATTCATGAGATGCTTTATATGACTGATACCATACCCACTTTTTACTCGCTAATAAATCACCCATATTCGTTTTATCGTGAATTACTGGAATTCCTTGCCCCTCAAGTTGTTCCTTCATACGTTTTCCTAGTAAGGACACATTTACATCTGGGCTAGATGGATCAGTTGCCCCTGGTAATAATGGAAAGAAGGATTCCCAGCTATGTGTATGATAAATATATACTGCACTTTCACCTTTTTTCGCTCCGTTCTTTTTCTGAACCGGATTATTCTTTTCCGCTTCTGTAACTTTATCTTTTGCTACTTCCCGTTCTTTCGTTACTTCTTCAATCGGTACACTAGATTCATTTGGGATATTCGTCAAGTTTGTCCCTTCCCCAGCTACGATAATATTAGAATAATACTTTGACATACCAGGTACTTCTTTACCGACGAATGTTCTTAAATCTTTAATTTTCAAATCTGTCGCAATAGAGAACATTAAATTCCCAACTGACTCTCTTTTATTCTGCTTAAAATAATCAAATCCGTAATAGTGATTCTCACTTTCTATCATTTGAACAAAACCTTGCATCGATACTTTTCCAAACCATTGATTTGCATAATTCGATTTCATTGTATGTAAAAGTGACGTCAAAATCGACGCTATTATAATTACTATTAGCGCATATAAAAGGAGTAACGAAATTAATTTCTTCCCATGTATTCGAGTTGCATACTTTTTCACTGCATCACCTTCTTTATACATGGATATGTACAAGCTTTTCGGAATATACGCACAAAAAAAGAGAAATAGTATCCCATTTCTCTTCCTCACTTTTATTGTTCTTTTCCTGTATCATTTGAAGGTAGTTTCTTCGCTTGTTTTTCTTTAAATATTTCTCCAATTGCCCCAAGAGTACCAAGTGTTTCAATTGCATTAGACGGAATAAAGACTTTATTTGCTGGTCCTTTTGCAACTTCAGCTAATGATTCGAATGATTTGTAAGCAAGTATGCGCTCATCCAAATTCGCTTCACGAAGCAATTCAATACGGTTTTGTTCTGCTTTTGCGATTTCTTCAATTGCTCGCGCTTCCCCTTGTGCCTCTAATTCTTTTGCTTCTCTTATACCTTCAGCTTCGCGAATACGCGCTTCTTTATCCCCTTCAGCCATCAAGATTTTACTTTGCTTTTCCCCTTCAGCACGAAGAACTTTATCTTGTTTTGCTGCTTCAGCTTCTAAAATAATTGCACGTTTATTTCGCTCAGCCTTCATTTGTTTTTCCATTGATGCTTGCACATCTTTTGGCGGGTTAATATCAACAACTTCGACACGTTCAATACGTACGCCCCATTTTTCTGTTGCTTCATCAAGCGCTAAGCGGATTTCTGTTGAAATTTTTTCACGACCAGATAACGTTTCATCCAGTTCCATTTTACCGATAATTTGACGCATCGTTGCTGAAGTAATATTACGAACACCATATTCATAGTTTGAAATACCATATGTCGCAAGTTCTGGTTCAACAATTTGATAGAAAATAATTGTATCTATTTCTACTTGAACATTATCTTTCGTAATTACTTTTTGCGGTGGTACATTCGTTTGTTGAATACGTAAGTCGTGATATACACGAACACGATCTACAATTGGGATTAAAATATTTAATCCTGGGTGCATGATACGTTGAAACTTACCAAATCTTTCAACAACCCCAACTTTTTGCTGAGGAATAATTTTAATTGTTAATGCGATAAATGTAACTACAATTAGTGCGAATATAATCGTTAACGTTAATGCTACCATATTTATTCACTCTCCTTTTTTACTTGTAATATAGTACTATGCCTCTTTATAACAACGACTTTTTCTCCAGCATCAATTGAAGAATCTGCAATAGCTGTCCAAGTATCTCCATCCACCTTCACAATACCATTCGCTTCATTTGTAATCGCTTGCATAACAATCCCTTTTTTACCAACAAGCATATCTACTGTATCAGTAAAACCTTTTGCCTCTCGAAAGTTTTTGGAAATTCTTTTCGTAAAGAATGTCAAAGTTAAACTTACAATTGCGCCAACAGTAACTTGTAACAGTAGTGCATCAGGAGCAAACAAAGCAATAAGACCTCCGACAACAGCTCCAATTCCAAGCCAAAGCATGTAAAATGTAATCGACAACATTTCTGCAATAAATAAAATACCAGCTATTATAAACCAAATTACCCAAGCAGCCATATGCAACCCTCACTTTCTTTCTCATTTTCTATATGTATATGAAGAAAAGAATGGTTTATCCGCCCTTTCTTACACTTGGGCGTTTGCTACAAGCTATTGTACATACTCACTGTTACAATGATTATTAATATAATACTATATCAATATATTCTTCATTATACATGAAAATTCCTTTCAAAAAGTGACAAAAAATTAAATTCTTTAAAAATTTCATTTTTTAAATTACAATTATTCTAATTACTAAATACTATTTTTATAGAGGTGTTATTCTTATTGAGAAACCTGTCACTAACCTACTACTTAGGTTCCAAAACATGCATTACTCTCGCTGACATCGTATATGTAATGATTATTACAACTCATATTTATATAGCAACTAAATCAGCTACTATTACTGCTCTTTTTCCATTATTACAAGTTATCACAAATCTAATTGCTAACATCTCTGCACCACTAATAATAAATCGTTTTCCATCTTATACGTTGTTATATACGCTACAATGGCTAAAAACAGTCTTTTTACTATTATTAATGATTTTGTTTCCAGTCTTATCCACAAACATTATAGCTCTATTAACTTTTATTTTTTTCATTTCATTATGTAGTGGATGGAGCGCTCCATTACTATACAGCATTCTTCCGCGCCTTACACCGAAAGAAAAATTAGTAAAAGTAAATAGTATCTTTTCCTTTTCAACACAAATTGCGCAAGCCGCCGCTTATTCATTTACGAGTGTTATCGTTCTTCTCATTGGCGCTACATCTACACTCATGATTAATAACATGTTAATGATTTTTGGATGTATTGCATTACACTTTTCATTACGTACCATACATACTGAACGAATAGCAGATCCTCCCTCTTCAAAAAGTACTGCTTTATCGGAAGGTTGGAAACTCTTATTTCAAAATCCTTCTCTCCGTACCGTTACATATATGGACTTAATTGAAACTTTCGCCGGGACAATATGGATTGGTGCGATTACGATGGCATATGTTACGACTATTCTTCATAAAGGCGAAGAATGGTGGGGATATATTAATACAAGTTATTATGTTGGCACGTTAATCGGTGGTCTATTAGCATGGAAAATGAGTTCCTATATTCAAAACAATTTAATACGATCTATGTCGATTGGCTCTCTTATATTTAGCATTCTTACATTTTTATATGGTATGACGAGCAGCGGATTTATTGCGCTTTTTCTATGTGTTCTAATGGGACCATGTTATCAAATTAGAGATATTTCTCAAACGACTTTTTTACAATCAAGTGTCACCCCTTCTTTATTATCAAAAATGTATACAGCACATGGCGCCCTTCTTTCAACAGCTTCTGGTCTTTCTATGCTTAGCGTTGGCATTATTACTGATATGTTCGGTGTTCGTACAATTTATATCATCGCATCTATTCTTATTTTATGTTCCGCTTGTTTATCTTTTAGTTTATTAAAATATCATAAAACAGAGCAGAACGATATTTCACTTTAATCACTAAAACAAAAAGGACAGGCATTCCCTGTCCTTTTTGTTTATTCTATTCATGACAAGTTTGGGATTTTTCTATGTTTTGTCGCCTGTTCAAAAGCGTAAGCTAGCTTAATTAACATCCCTTCACTAAAGGCAGTACTTGCAATCGTAATTCCAAAAGGTCTCCCGCTTTCCATATATCCTGCAGGTATTGCTATAGACGGATAACCCGCTTTCGCACATATAGTAGAAGCTATATAGGAAGGAAACAGTATCGCATCAAGATTATATTTTTCCAATGCAAAATCAATGCCTTGTTCTTGTGAAAAATATATATCTTCTAATCTTGCATTTAAATATTCTGGATTTCGTAACGTATTAGGAAAATCTTTTCTTCCCTCTAACTTAGTTTGTCCATATTTTAAAGCTCTTTCTGCTATGTTTTTATTAAACTCCATTAACTCCGAAATAGAATGTACCGGAATAGTAGAAGGTAATTTAGAAAGATAGTTATCTAAACTATGCTTCAGTTCATAAAGCGGCACTCCCCAACTCCATTCTCTATGAAAAGAAGGAATATTAATATTTTCTACTACTGTCGCTCCTTCATTACGTAATACTTGGATCGTTTCCTTAAACAAGATTTCATCATACTCACCATTTTCGTAATAATCTTTTGGTGCATCGTTAAACACACCAATCTTCGCTCCATTTAAGCCATTAACATTAAGATATTTTGTATAATCCTGCTCTGCCCTACCTTCACTTCTATGAGTAGCAACATCTTTCTCATCTACTCCAATTAAACTCCCTAGCAAAATAGCAGCATCTGTTACCGTTCTAGCAAATGGTCCAGCTGTATCTTGCGAATAAGTAAATGGAATAATTCCTCTACGACTAATTAAACCGACAGTCGGTTTAATACCTACTACAGAATTTTGAACAGCGGGGCTCAAAATAGAAGCATCGGTTTCTGTCCCAATAGATACTACTGTAAAGTTAGCGGCAACTGCTATCGCAGATCCTGTACTAGATCCGCCAACAAACATATGGTCCTTGCCCGTTCCGTATGGATTGATTGTTTGACCACCTCTTGCACTATATCCAGCCCACATTTCAAAAGACATTGCATTTGCTAATTCTGTCATATTTGTTTTTCCTATTATTACTGCTCCGGCTTCTCGTAATTTTGTAACGAGAAATGCATCTTCACTGCTTATATTTTGTTCTAGAGCAATCGTACCTGCACTTGTATGCATGGAGTCATTCGTTTCAATATTGTCTTTAAGCAAAACAGGTATACCATGTAATGGACCCCTTATACCTTTTGTCTTTCTTTCATAATCTAACGCTTCTGCAATAAAAATAGCATCTGGATTGATTTCTAAAATAGAATTAATTTCCGGTCCGTCTTGGTCATACTTTGCGATTCTATGAAGATAATACATCACTAATTCCTTTGAAGTTAACTGCCCAGATTCCATTTCGGTTTGTATATCATGAATTGTTAATTCTTTTTTTAATACTGGATTAAACTGAATCTCCATTTATATTCTCCCTTATAGCAACTTTTTTGCGTATAACTCTTACTTTTTCATCTTTTCACCCCAACTATTCCAAACTAATATTCCTTTAAAGAAATTCAATTTATCTATTCAAAAAGCCTTTAATTTCCCGAAAAATAAAAAGAGTCTGAAACGAATGAACTTTCGCTTCAGACTCTTTTATTACTTTACATATATCTCATCCAATAAGTGTAAAAACTCTCCTTGTTTCCCTGCTAATTCAGGGCATTTTGCAATATTAACCCATTCGTAGCTAAACGCTAAACCTTGATCTTTCTCACCAGCACTTACTATATGTTCCCATGTATCTTTTACATCAGTTAGTAAAGTTACATGAAAAAAGTGACGTTTTTCATATTCCTGTTTTTCCTTCACATGTATAATGTAATCTGCTAAAAAACGCTCTATACATAAATGACGTAATCCGGATTCTTCCTGTACTTCACGCAATATAGCCGCTTCTAACGTTTCACCTTCATCAACCGTTCCCCCTGGCACTTGAATACCAGCTTCATGTATATCACGATGTTTAAAAACCAGTAATTGCATAACCCCCTCTTTTTCTCTTGTAATATATGCATGTACTTTTTTCTTATATAACATCGTCATTATACGTCTCTCCCCTCAATCATTTACTCTGTTACTTCTTCAAGCGTCAGTTGATTATCATACAAATATGTAGCTTGTGGATTTCCCACATACCTTACGTGCCATGGTTCATACCGATAGCCCGTAATCGTTTCTTTCGCTTTTGTGTATCGAATCACAAAACCAAATTTATGGGCATTTTCAGAAAGCCACTGACCTTCTTTCGTTTCCCCAAAAACCGTCTCTAACTGAAATTTAGCAGATTGAGACGTAATATCCATAGCTAATCCAGTTTGATGCTCACTTGTGCCAGGAACCGCGCTAGACATTGCTGTTTTTGCTTCCCCATCTTGTTTTTTATACATCGTATTTAATGCTTTTTGTCGATCAAAGGATCTAAATCCAGAAACTGCAAAAAGGAAAATACGCTCGTTGTTAGCTTGCTGGAACATTTCCTCAAGCGCCCTCGCTGCCTCTTTTCTCATCTTTTTCTTTTCTTGATCACCTTCACTAGAGTAGCGCACTTTCGGAATAACTAAATCTGGCGGTCTATAACCATCTGGTAAACGCCTACTTTTATTCACAAGTACAAGCATTGAATTCGGATTATTAATTACCGCAATATCCCCATCCATATTAGCAATCGTTTCTTTCGCTTTTGGAAATATACTATTTACACTTACTTCCCGCGCCTGCTTATCCTTATACATTTTATAATTGATTCCTGCTACTCCAACAATAATTATTGCAGCTACGATACCGAGTAGTGCCCATCTTTTTTTCATATAACGACCTCTTATTTTAATAATTTGGCCATTTCATACTCATCGATGTCCTTTCCATCGATAATAAGAGCAGCTTTTTTGACACCTTCTTTCTCAAATCCAGCTTTTTTATATAGTGCCTGAGCTCTTGTATTGTGGGCCATTACTGTTAATTCTAAACGCCATACATCATGTAATTTTGCCCACTTCTCAACCTCTTTAAACAATCTCGTCCCAATACCTCGCCCGTTATACTCTTGCAAAATACCAATTACAATGCTTGCCACATGCCTCTTTCTTTGAATGTTATTTCCATTCACTAATATAAAACCTATTATTCTCTCATCTTCAACTGCTACAAATATTGTTGCATATTCATTTTCTATAAATCGCTGGATCATTTTTTCTTGTTGCTCAGCTGTAGTTTTCCTTTCTCCTGGTTCATATAACATAAACTTCGTTTCTTCATCTAATTGCTTACTTAATTGCAAAAATGATGCTGCATCTTCTACTTTGATCTCCCTAATCACCTAAATCACCCTATCAATTTCATAATATAAAAATTTTCCTTGTAAAAAGATTTTCTCTGCCATTTCAAAAATCCCTTTCTAATTCTCCTATTATAATTAGACAAATTTCGATATCGCTATAATAATTATTAATCATGTCCATTTTGTGACATCTTGCTATCCACATTTCAAACCAACACAAAAAACGTAAGCATTACACTTACGCTTTTCCAAGATTGAAGTGAGCTAATAATTATCGATAGATACCCTGGCTAATTCAAGTTTCACTTTATCCATTCACTTTTTCTGCCTGCCAAAAATATTCACCAAATGCTTTAGCAAGTGCATCAATTGATCGATTCAATTCTTCCTCCGTATTATCTACACCGCCAACTTCTATTAATATCGCTTGTCCTGATAAATCTTGATTATAGATTCCATTTCCTGTTTGGAAACCTTTTTGAATGACCCCACGACTCACTCCTGGATATTTCTTATTAATCGCCTCATGTAAAGCTGTCGCTAATTGTAAGTTTTTTTCATAATTTTTATTTCCTTTCCCTACTACAAATGCAAGCTTCGCATATGATTTATCTCCAATTGTTTTTGTCGTTACATTCTTTCGAGCACTATCACGATGCAAATCAAAAAAGTATTGAAGATCTTTATTTCCAGCCATAGCTTGCTGCACAATTTCTCGTGACATTTTATACGAACTATTACTGTTTAAACCCTTACTTATTAACTTTTGACCAACATCACTCTTATCGTTAGTAGCTCCAATCCCTTCACCTTCTAGTTGTTCACGGAAACGATCTCCTAATATAGAAATATTCGATACAGAACTCGTTGCTTTATTCGGATTCGGATCATTCGTTAAGTTAAGTAAAGGTAAATAAGATTCCCAGCTATGTGTATGATAAATAAACGCAACTTGTCTTTTCCCGGTCGTTTGGGACGGCTGTTTCTTCTCTTTATTCGTATCTTGTTTAGGTGCTTGTCCAGTTCCACTAGTCCGTTCTTTCACTACTTCTTCAAGAGGTACACTCGACTCTATCGGTAAGTTAGAATAGTTTGTGCCCTCACCCGCAATAACAATTTCTGTATCGTACTTACCAAACCCGGGTAGCTCTTTCCCGACAAAACTGCGTACATCATTAAAGCGAATATTTGTAGCCATAGAAAAGAGAAAAGAAGAAATTGAAAAATCTTGATTCAAATTTCGATACTCCTGTGTAAAATAATGATTCTCTTTTCCAAGTACATACATGTAACCATTCATCGATAACTCATTTAACCAATTATATAAATACGTTGACTTCGTCTCTTTCATAGAGGTTACCATCATACTAATAAGAAAAAAAGTCGCTAGCACTGTAGTAATAACAAATAAAACTAACTTACGCATACTTGTAAACTTCATAAAAAAAAAGCCCCGATTCATACTATCACCTCTCTATTTCAAGTTATGTACAAGCCCTAGAGAATAGACCGTTAAAATTTCGGCTATATTGTTAATGAGGTGAAATGAATTGAAGCTATTAATAGGAATATTACCAATCGCTCTATCATTCATTTTTTATTTGTCCGCTAAGCATCCAAAAATCTCTATTGTACTACATATTTCTGCGTACTTGGCACTGTATGTACTCGGTACAATTATTTCCATTAATATATACGATGTTTTAATACAAGATTTAGTTTTCATGACGAGCATTCATGGGATTTTACTGAATCCATTTTTCCTTATTGCAGGAGCGTATATAGGAACATACACGTTGTACCTACTTATGTCTCACATTATTATAAAAATAAAAAATGGAGCGTAATGAAATGCAACCAACATTTATCTGTCATACATGCAAAAAAAGAATTGTGAGAAAGAAAGATCTTATTACCGCCACATGGTACTTCCGCTTTTATTTATTTCACAGTGATTGTTTTAAACGACAGCAAGTGTTCGTCCCACGATTTATCCCAGTGAATACACTTTTCAATTTCTTTCTTATTATGTATGGACTTATTTTTAGCAGCATTCTTATGATTACAGAACCATCTATTATTTGGCTGATTTTCTTATTTCCCATTTTTTATCGGTTTCTTTCTTATTATTATGTGGAACGTTTTTTCTCTACATAACGTGCAGACTGACCTCTCGGAATACTTAAACATTCCCACTCATTTTCTTTTAACATCTTCCCAATGTAAATAATCTGACCAATATGCAATGCATAATGGGAAATTTGCCTTTCAATTGCTTGCATGACAGTATGTGCTTCACCGCGAATGTATACCGTCTTCAATAAGTGTTCCGGTGTTAAAGTATTCATCGTATTAAAAACATATTTCCATCCTTCTTGCCAAGCTATAAGGGCTTCTTCTTTTGAATGATAGCATCCCTCAAATTCACCATCTCGATTACGATCTGTTTTTTCACCATCAGACGTTAAAAAATCCGTCCATCTAGAACGCATATTACCGTGCAGATGCTTAATAATAATCGCTATACTATTTGTTTCTTCATGAGAAGACCATTGTATTTGTTCATATGATAATTGAGAAAGTGCCCGTTCCCCTTGCTTCTTTGTTGCTTTAAAGTTCGAAATCGCACATTGCAAATATTCTCGTCCGATATCCATATTAGCCCCTACCTTCACCCTAGCTAATTTTTGTTCCATTTGGCAATTCCATATTAGGCTGAAGTAACACGACATCATCAGCTTCAGGAACACCACCAAGCACAAGCACTTCTGATTTGAATCCAGCTACACGCTTAGGTGGAAAGTTTACAACCCCAACGATTTGTTGACCGACTAAATCTTCTGGACTGTACCTTTTCGTAATTTGGGCACTTGACTGCTTTATCCCGATTTCTCCAAAATCTATTGCTAGTTTAATCGCTGGTACTCTCGCTTCTTTAAATTCCTCTGCATGTATTACAGTTCCAATTCTCAAATCCAAATTTAAAAAATCTTCAAAATTAGCCATTTATCATTCCCCCCAATTATTACTTAGACAAAATTCAAAAATCCCCTTCAAAAAAAGAAAGGTGCCTAAGCACCTTTCTTTTGTAATTCACTTGATTCATTTGATTTATAGAAGAAGAAACCGAGAATCCCGCCAATACATGATGGAATTAACCATCCGATTCCTTCGTTATATAACGGTAACATTTGTAGTACATTAGAAATCGCGTCAATTTTAATTTTCGCACTTTCTAAACCGTTAAAGAAACTAATTAACAATGCACCTAAAATAGCTCCAATATAAATTGTATTACGCTTCCCAATCCACTTATGGAAATACGAAAGTACGATTAATACAATTGCAACTGGATAAATGATCATTAACACAGGTAATGTTACTGCGATTAATTGTGTTAAACCTAGGTTAGATACAATTAAACTAAATACACATACCATTGTTACAATCGTTTTATGCGAAAGTTTTGGGAATAAGTTTGTAAAGAAACCCGCACACGCCGATGTTAACCCAACAGAAGTTGTTAAACAAGCGAGTATAATAACAAGTCCTAATAAAACTTTACCACTCGTCCCATATAGCTCATTTACAACATTCGTTAAAATAAGACCACCGTTTTCTGAGACACCAAGTGATGTACTTGTTGAACCAAGATAAGCAAGTGATAAATAGATTAACGTTAAACCAAGTACAGCAATAATACCTGATACGACTGTTATTTTTGCAATTTGGCTACTCTCTTTTATCCCTTTAGAGCGAATAACTTGTACAACGACAATTCCAAATACGAGAGCACTAATTGCATCCATCGTTAAATACCCTTGAATAAATCCACCAAAGAAAGCATTCTCTTGGTAAGCAGCTAACGGCGCAGCCGGCTCTCCAATTGGATCAATAATTGCCTTTCCGACAATAACAGCAACAATTAATACTAATAATGGAGTAAGAAACTTCCCAAACCAATCCACTAATTTAGATGGATTTAATGATAAATACCACGTTATTCCGAAGAAAACTATCGTGAAAAGAAATAGCATGTACCACTCTGAAACCATTGCCTCTGATAAAAACGGCTTCATACCCATTTCAAACGAAACAGCTCCAGTACGAGGAATCGCGAAAAATGGTCCAATTGCTAAATAACTAATCAATGGGAAAATAAACGCAAATATAGGGTGGACTCTAGAAGATAGCGCTTTCAAGTCCCCCTCTACAAACGCGACAGCTGTTACAGCTAGTAGGGGTAATCCGACTCCCGTTACAAGGAATCCTATTGTAGCAATCCAAACATTCTCTCCTGCTTGTTGACCTAAAACTGGCGGGAAAATTAAATTTCCTGCTCCTAAAAATAATGCAAATAGCATCAAACCAATTGCTACCGTATCACCTGGCCTTAAACGTCCCTTCATGCTCTTCATTTGCATAGCATTTTTTCATTGTTTATCTCTATATTTTACAATATGCTATGCATCCTCCTCTCTGCTCAAGATGATAAAATATGCCCCTTACAAAGCAGTGTCTTTCTCCATAATTTCTCCATTCCCCTTATTTTTACTCTAATCATTAATACAATTGTTATTTTTGAATTTTGAGTTTTTTGAATTTTTAAATCATTAGAGTGTTATTACGTGGAGTATAGTTGTCAGACCTCTTTGTTTTTATCACACATATAGTAACATATTTAGTTGCAAAATAAAAACATATTTTCAAATTGATTTTTTTGAAAATCGAAATTATCTACATTTTTTATTCTCTTACACAAATATTGTTATAATCTCACCTATTATCTTGTCGTTATTTTAAAATAACTTTACACACGTAACATAACAAAAGCCATCCAAGATAATTAGATGGCTTTTGTATGTTACTCTATCGTTTCAACTTCACGTGGATTTTTCATCTCTTCCACATATACAACTCTAAATCCGTGATCTTCTAAATCTTTCAATAATGTCTCTAATTCACCGTCGTTAAACTCTTCTCCTAATGTAAACATAATTCTACGAACTAATAAGGCATCATTATCAAAAGTCATCAAACTTTGAATACCAGTGTATTTCTTTAAAACTGTCGATAACTTTTGGATTGCTCCATTATAGTCTTGCGTTCCAATCATGACAGAGTATTTACTAGAGTGAACGCCCCATGCATCCTCTAATAACTCAAAAACTTTTTTATGCGTTAAAATTCCAAGGAAAACCCCTTTTTCGTCAACTACTGATAAATAAGGCAATTTTTTTATTGTAAAAAATACTTTAAAGAAAGAAGAATCTTCTCTCACAAATCCCTCTTTATCGTTTAATAATTGCATTACACTCTCGTCAAGTGATCCTTTATATTCTAAAATATCTACTTTATATATATTCCCTAAAAATTTCTCTTTTTTTTCATCTAAAACTGGTACACAACGATACCCCGTTTTATTTAAATGCTCTAACGCTTCCCCTATCGTAATCGAACTTGAGCACAGTAAAACTTCCCTTTTTGGCACGTAATTCCCTTTAATCCTCATAAAAAGCCTCCTTATGTTAAAATACTTTCTGTGCCATAACTATATTATATTTTCAGAAAAAAATAAATAATTTATTTTATTTTTCTGAAAATTATTCATTTTCTTGTCATAATTTATTCATGAATCCTTCACTTGCACTTTCTTCCGCATCCAAAACCCTCCCTCTGAATTCTGAATCACTTCAATGTATCATTGTACGGACCTAATTGTTTTTTAGAAAAGTAATAATTTGTCTCCTTACTTTTCATTAACATATTTCCTTTTATAATTAAAAAATAGGTAGCTATTAGAAAGTAGATCACCCCAAATAACCAATCCAAATTTGTAGCCAGATTGTGTAAAAGAATATACCTCATATATACATAACCAATTGGAACATGTAGTAATACAACCGCACCTAATCCCGGATTATATATTGTTTTAGCTTTTATATTCGCAAAAATACCATGCCATATGAATTGAAAAAATCCCATTAAAATAGGTGCCAACCCAAGCCATATTATATTTTGAAAAAAAACCGGGAGTAAATAAAAAACATACGCAATCAAAATATTTATTACCATAGCAGATTGCGTATTTAATGGATAGCGGTCTGGTATATCACTTTTAAATATAACTACATTAAACAGACCAGCAAAATAACCTGGCCAACGATACTCTTCAAATTGATGCACTAAAATGGCCACAAAACTTAACCCTAACAGTACTTTTATTTCACTCATTTCTCCCAAATTCGCGACTAAAGAAACAACGACAATAATAGCGACAACTAACCCTATATCACACCAATGCTTTCTAAAGAAACTAGCCACCTCTATCACCCACTATCTCAATTTTTATAAAAATAGCGTTCAAATAGGAAATCAATCTGTTTTTCTACAGATGGTACTTTTATATCTGCCCCTGATTCGAGAATTGGCATCATTAATGTGGGAAGAAAAATGGATCCAAATATTTGCACCGTCATCATCATTAAAATTTCCCGATCCGTTTCATTTGTTATCTCGCTCAAAATATTCTTCACTTTACTGAAACCTAGCCTCTTCAAAAAATCCCCATATTCGTATTGAGATGTAAATACCGTAGTTCCCATTGCAATAATCTTCCTAACTAACTCCGGATATTGCCGAATTACTAGTACATAATCCAATAAAAATATTTTTAATCTTTCTTTTGCTGGCACTGTAATATTATCTAAAATAGAATAAGTGCCTTGAAAGCTAATTAATAAAACTCTAATCGTCTCACTAATTAACTTTTCTTTTGAACCAAAATGGTAATTTACTAGCGCTATATTTACATCTGACAATGCTGCAATTTTTCTTATCGTTACCTTTTCAAAACCTTCTTTTTTAATTAATTCCAATGTTGTATTTAAAATCTTTTCTTTCGTTGATACGTTTTCATTCCCCCCCAATTCATCTCCCCCTCTAGAATGTATCAGTTAAACAACGATTTAAACATCGTTTAATTTTATGGTATCACTTTCCAATTTTAAAAATCTATTTAATCCTTTCGACATTTCCCTACATTCTCTTCATTCCACACAAAAAGCGTGAAAATGCAAAACTGTTCACGCTTTTTGTATTTGTACTGTTACATACCAGTTTCTGCTTTATATTCCACACATAAAATAGATTTCTAAATACAATTTAAAATTATCCATATGCCCATACATGAAGAAAAATATATTGTAACTTGCTCCAAAAACGGCTAAAATAAGAATAAGAATAAGAATTTTCTGAATATTCAAAGAGTAGGTGGTTTATATGTCCTTATTACGCTCACATATATGTAAATTTATAATTGGTGTTATTGTTATTTTTGCCATAAGTCCTATTCCAGCTCTTTTTATTACACACAATTACTCTTATCAAAATGGATTTATTAGCATTTTTCAAAACTTCGCACAGCTTTCTTCTATATCAATTCCAAAGGTTGATTGGATGCATGAATCTATCTTTTTCTCAGCAAATCAAATGATACATACTTCTAATCATTCAACACCATTATTCCCTTACATATGGGAAATATATTTTATATCGATTGTTCGTTTTACTTTTACCCTTGCGATCGGATTTTTCATAAGTTTGGGTATCGGCCATTTATTTTTCAAAGTACCTAACTCGTTTAAAAAGTTTACTACTGTATTGAATTGGATACCTTACTCTTTTTGCACTGTAGTATTACAATGTTCAGTCTTATTACTACTTCTATACGTCGCACAATTTATAAACCTTCCTTACTACTCATCTTTTATCATCGTATGTAGTACTTCCATGATTATCGTTATGCAAGCAGTAAAAAAATGGATTCCTTTCTTGAAAAACACAAATGAATATGAAATAAAACATGATTCTTTTCTTGTGGATACATTGTTTTTGGCGCTTACTTCGAACCATAAATCAATTTTAGGTTCCATCATTCTTTCATTCGTTTTTATGGAATGCGTTTTTCATGCAAGTGGACTGTTACAATTTATCGTTCAATTTGGCGGAAATTCACCCATAATTGTTACAATCGGCTTATTACTACTCTATATCCCATATAGCATACTTTCTTTCCTTCAAACACTATGGACCACAAACTACTCCAAGCAACAGTCATACACTTTAACGAGAAGTGTTCCAAAACCTTAATTGAAATAACCCTCTATAATCTAAAAGTAGGGGGTTATTCCTTTTGTATAGCGGACAAAATAACAGCAAATTCAAAAACTATTACAGAAACATACCAATATTTGCCCTTTTCCTTTGACTATTCTTTTCATTTGGATTTATTATAAAAGTATAACATAATTGCAGGAGGTGACATCTTTATTCCAAACCTTGGAATGGAGAACACACTTGGACATATTAAATATTTTTCTCATCTTTGTACTTATTCTTATTTCTGGCTTTTTCGTTGCATCAGAATTCGCTGTTGTAAAAGTACGAAAAAGTCGAATTGACCAACTTGCAAATGAAGGTAATAAACAAGCTTTAGCTGCAAGAAGCGTCCTATCTAATTTAGATGTTTATTTATCAGCTTGTCAGCTCGGGATTACGATCACTTCTTTAGGGCTTGGTTGGCTTGGTGAACCGACTGTGGAACATATACTACGACCGCTCTTTGAAAAAATTAATATTACTGGGACAATGGCTAACACTTTATCTTTTGTTATTGCTTTTAGTGTTATTACATTTTTCCACGTTGTATTAGGTGAGTTAGTTCCAAAGTCTTTCGCAATTCAAAAAGCAGAAGCAATCACACTCAAATTTGCAAGACCTCTTATTTTATTTGATAAAATTATGTATCCATTTATTTGGTTACTCAATAGTACAGCTATATTTTTCACAAAACTACTCGGATTAGAACCTGCCAAAGAAAATGAACTTGCTCATTCTGAAGAGGAATTGCGACTCATTTTAGGTGAAAGTTTTAAAAGCGGTGAAATAAACCAAACCGAATATAAATATGTAAATAACATTTTTGAATTTGATGATCGAGTTGCGAAAGAAATAATGGTTCCTCGTACCGAAATGATTTGCTTATCTACTGAAAATACGTTAGAAGAAAATATGGATATCGTCGCAACTGAAAAATATACACGCTATCCAATCATTGAAAAAGATAAAGATGATATCATCGGGATGATTAATACGAAAGAAGTATTCCATGATCAAACGAAAGGTATTTATAAACCACTTGAATCTTATATACATCCTGTTCTAACAGTATTTGAAACAGTTCCAATTCGTAAAACGTTAGTCCATCTTCAAAAAAATCGCGTTCAGATGGCAATCGTTATGGATGAATATGGTGGCACTGCCGGACTTTTAACGATGGAAGATATTCTTGAAGAAATCATTGGAGAAATTCAAGATGAATTCGATGCGGATGAATCACCTATGATTGAAAAGCGTACACCTAAGCTTACTGTTTTAGATGGAAAGGTGCTCATTTCTGAAGTAAATGATATGTTTGGCCTACATATTGATGATAGTGATTTAGATACAATTGGAGGATGGCTTCTCTCTCAAGCAGTTGACTTAAATATTGAAGCTGGTTATTCCATTGAATATGCTGGTTTTCAATTTAAAGTATTAGAACTTGATGGACATCAAGTCAAAAAAGTTGCTGTACATAAACTAGATATTAAAAAGGAGCTATAAAGTGACTGTTTTATTAACAATTTGTATCATTGCCTGTTTCCTTGTTTCATTTCTCGCCTTTATTTATCCCATTATCCCTGGCATATTTGCTGTCTGGGCTGGATATTTAATTTACCATTTCGGTATAAATGGAGGAGAATTAACAACTTCTTTTTGGATTATTCAAGTCATTTTCACTCTTTTCATTTTCGTTGCTGATTTTATTGCAAATGGATATTTCTTAAAAAAATACGGTAGTTCTAAATGGGGCGAACGTGTCGGAATGATTTCTATCATTGTCGGATCGTTCTTCTTCCCACCATTCGGACTTATTATCATACCGTTTTTATCAGTATTTATAACAGAACTAGTGCATAAAAAAGCGCCAAAAGATGCCTTTCTAGTTGGAGTCGCTACTGTAGTTGGTTTTTTAAGCAGTACAGTAGCGAAAGCAATTCTCCAAATCATTATGATTATCATCTTCTTGTGTTATATCATCTTTTAACCATCCCGACTTCGGGATGGTTTTTTAATATGCAATACCTACTCGACTATTTTCATATATATTTTTCTTACATAGATCCCATGCAAAGTGTGCTGTATCACCCACTGTAATTTTTGATCCACCCTCTGGCAATATATCTTTTTCAGTTCGATATACCTCTGTCGCCTCACCGTCTATTAAATGTGTCGGACAAACAACTGTCCAACATAAATTATTACTATTACTTAGTACCTTATATGCAGCCAAATGATCTTCTGCTGCTGTTGTCGTTTTCCTTTTTGATTCCGTTGATTGAAAACGATATAAATTTAGATCCGTTCTTGCTTGTAAAATACCAGCCGTTCCTATTGTTATGATCTTATGAACCCCTTCTTCTTCCATTTGCTTAATAATTTGCGGCATACTCTTCGCTAATGTTCCATTTTGATCCGTTCCAAGTGCACTAATTACTATATCGCTTCCTTCTATCGCTTTTTTTATATCATTTTCGTTCAATACATTACCTTCTATCACTCGTAACCTTTCATGTTGTATTTCTATTCTATTAAAATCACGCGCTAATGCAGTCACTTCAGCTGAATCCTTTAATGCTAAATTAATTATGTTTGAACCTACTCGTCCTGTTGCTCCCAATATACATACTTTCATTTGTTTTCCCCCTCTTTCATTCTCTTTCTATTTTTCAATAATATCAATCAATTTACAACAAAAAAGCTTCCTCATATATGAGAGGAAGCTTTATTATTACTTTATTTTTTCTCTTTAGAATCAGTAGACTTCTCGGTTCCGCTTGTTTCTTTATCCTTTTTATCCTCTTGTTGTGTTGTTGTGTCGTCTTCTTTCTTCTTGTCTTCACCTTTACTACAACCTACCATTAATAAAGAACTTGCAAGTGCCATAGCAGTTAATGATTTAACCCATTTGTTCATTTGCGTTTCCTCCCTGTGATAGAATATGTACAACCTCATATTACTCTCTATTTTTAAAGGAGAGATTGAAAAACAGTAAATATACGGTAAATTTTTGTAAATCTTCTGATAACAAAAACTAATTTAAATTTACATATTTCATTTCCAATCGATACACAATAAAACTAATTTTTTCTCTAAATGGACATAAAAAAACTAAGGCGCATACCATTCCGCCTTAGTTTCTCATGCAAACTTTTCATTTTCATATAGATGTGTAATCTTATATTCCTTCTTCATAACATATTGCCACACACTATAAGCGTAACGGTTCATTTTCAGGAAACAATTTTCCAAAAATGAGCGGAACTCCGGATTAGCAACTTCCACTGCAACTTGAGCAAACTTTAGAGCTAATCGTTTTAAGTGCGCAATATAACATGTTGCAATATGAATATCCCCTGTATATTTACTAACTGTTTCCTTTTCCATTTCATGCAAACCAAACTCCGTTGTTTCACAGGTTATATGTTGCACATTCTCTCCTTCTTGAAAATTTACTTGTTCATTATATGCTTGTAACATATATGGTAAATGGTGCTGTAATAGATTTTTTAATTCTTCGTCTCTGACCTTTCCAGCATACTCTCCAACCTTGTATATTAGCATATAACTATATCTCATTAACTCTTTCATACAATCCATGAAAGTGCCTCCCTTCTCTAGGGTCTATATGTTATAAATATGATGCTAAAACATTTGCTATTCTTGCTAAAAACCAATCCCATCTACTAATTTTCTCAAAATCTTCTTCAGAAAATCGTTTTGATTTATGAAAGTCTACCTTTAATCGACTCCATACTTCATCAACAACTGTTTTATCATATATGATACAGTTAGACTCACAATTTACATAAAAACTTCTATTATCAAAATTCGCTGTCCCAATATCAACAATTTCTCCATCAATGATTGTTACTTTCCCATGAAAAAATCCATTTCGATATTGATAAATCTCCGCTCCAGCATGTAACATATCTTTCAAATATGGATAGGCAGCTTGTTTTAACAATATGGCATCACTTTTAAATGGCACGAGAATTTTCACATTAATACCACGATTTAATGCAGCTTTTAACTCTTTCACCATTTCTTTACTTGGTACAAAATATGGTGTAGCGATAATTAAAGACTTTTTAGCCTTTTTTAAAAGTGCCCCATACTTTTCCCATAAGCCTTTTCCATTTGAAAATAAATATTGATATTTTACATTCCCTAATGTCGGTATACTTTCATGTATAGGCATTTTTTCTCCTGTATCTTCTTTCCAATCTTCGGCGAACTTTCTTTCCATATCCGCTGCACCCTCACCATGGATGCGCACGTGATAATCACGCCATGGCCCAAACTTCGGATCTTGTCCAAGGTACTCCTTTCCGATATTAAAACCACCGACGTATGATACCTTTCCATCTATCGTAACAATACGTCTATGATTTCGTTGATGCAAAGAATAGAAAACATTTTTCAGTTTCGGTTTTTTACTAAATGTAAACTTCACACCGTTTTCCTTTAATCGGCTAATTACCTTTTTCTTCAGCTTATATCCACCTATCCGATCGACTGACAATTTCACTTCTACTCCACTAGATGCTTTTTTCTCTAATAACTGTAAAAACTCTTCGCTTATTTCATCTTTTCCTACAATATAAAAATGGATATATATATACTTTTCTGCTTCGTTTATATCCTCAAATAATTTTCTATATAACTCTTCACCGTTCGTATATAGTTGAAATTCACCTAATCGAACTTGTCCTAATTCATATTCACTAGCCATTTCCTTCCCCATTTCCACATCGATGTTCATCCAAATGAATACACCTATTAAACAAAGGATTATAGCGAAAAAGTGCTTCATGGATAAATTCCTTTCTCCACTTACTGTTATTTCTATATCTTCCCTTTTTTATTACATTATCATTCAAGAAAATATGTCATTGCATGATATATGTCCATATCAAACAATAGCTCATTTGCATATTGTATGTTGTATCTTAAAATAAAAGGAGGAAATAACAATGGGCTTCGCACATGGTAATGGATTTGCGCTATTAGTCGTATTATTTATCCTCTTAATCATCGTCGGTGCTGCTTGCTTCTGCTAAGTAGCTACTGTCATATGATATGTGGATGAAAAAACTATAAAAGCGGACACCTATTTTTAGGTGTCCGCTTTTCATTTTAAAACCATTTCCGCCTGCTATTGTAACTTAAATGGCTAAACATTTATCTCAAAAGGTTAACAATGTGGCTACTTTCTTACTCTCTGCCTTACGTATATGACGCTGCTCTGCACGTAACACTGCAATACGATGTAATTCTTTCTCTTCTTCTGTTTCAGGGATAACACGCGGTACTGGAACTGGATTATTTTCCTTACTAAGTGCAACAAAAGTAACGAATGACGTTGCCGCTATACGCTTCTCACCTGAAATTAAATCTTCAGCCACTACCTTCACAAACACTTCCATCGAAGTTCTTCCCGTCCAAATTACGAAAGATTCATAACTAACACAATCTGAAGAACGAACAGGATGTAAGAAATCAACCCAGTCCATAGATGCTGTGACACATTCCTTTCTCGAATGTCTGGATGCTGAAATAGAAGCAACCATATCCATCTCCGCTAATATCTTCCCACCAAATAGCGTGTTATGATCATTTAAATCTGTTGGGAATACCCGGCTCGTTTTGAACACCCTTGACTCATTGGCTGTTTTCCCCTTTACTTCTGTCATTGTTATCACCCCTTTAATGATCTATCCCTAATATTTCAATAATCCCTATACTAAATGAACTACACGTTTAATATTAGCAACATTCAGAACCTTTAGTCCACAAAAAAGAACCGATTTTATCAATCGGCTCCTCTAAATACATATTGTTCTTTCGGCTGTTCAACTTTATTCCATTTTGTTACTTCTAATACAGGAATATTCGCATGAAACGGCTGATAAAACTCAGTAGTTATCTCTCCTTCTACTTGAATCCAGTCATCATTATTCCACTCTACGCCTTCTGGTTTTTTCACTAACATACCATATACACCAGAATCCGCTACACAGTGTATAATACCGAAACGGAATAAGAAATATTGTTCTTTTTTAGAAGAATCATCTCTAAAAACAAACCCTTTAAAAGATAATTTTTTCCCAGTAAACTCGCCAGGATAATTATAAATTGTTTCCATACCCTTTAGGAAGTCTTCATCTTTCAAATTAATATTGTCTTTCGTAACAAACTCTTTCTTCCCTTTTTCCATTACACCGCGGTATCCTTCTTTCCCGTAATAAATGCTCGTATCAGGTCTTAGAAATTGTCTTGTCATAAATGGATCCTTACTTTCTGCTTGTGCAACAGGAAAATGAAATCCTTTCGCCTTAACAATATCTGAATCTAACGTTGCAATCGGGAAAAATAAGCCTGAGATAATTGGAAAACAAAACAAGGAGTACGAAAATGCTTTTTTCCACCATGTATTCTCATCTTTTGAATGATCATGTCCGCAATGGCTATGGTCACAACTGCAATCATTTTTCTCTTTTTCCTTTTGGTGCTCTTTTTGGAAAACGACGATAATTTGTACAATCGTTAAGAAACCTAAAATAATTGCTGCTGTTGTTGATAAATAGGCATACTTCATATTGATATACTTCGTAATGTTACCGGAAATATGAAGCTGCGCAATTAATATTGTAAAACCTAATAATATATATGCTCGAAACATAACCTACCACCCCATCGCATAAATGAGTAGTGAGCTTGCATAAACAACAAGAGTAACTGTAACTATAACAACAATTACAAATTTAGTTTTAAATGTCGCAAGCATCATAAACATATTTTTAATATCCACCATCGGTCCGTAAACGAGGAACGCGACAAGTGAAGCTGTTGAAAACGTACTTTGGAACGAAGAAGCGATAAATGCATCTGCCTCTGAACAAAGTGATAATATATAAGCAAGTCCCATCATAACAGCTGATGAAGAAAACGGACCTTGTCCAATAGCAAGAAGTGTTGAAGTTTGTACAAACGTTTGTACCGCTGCTGCAATTAACGCACCTAGTACTAAATATTTTCCCATTGAGAAGAATTCCTCAACAGCGTGTGTACATACATCCCACATTTTTTTACGCAGTGGACGCTTATTATTCACTTCTGGGAAGTGATCATCTCTTAATTGATGTTCTTTAAACATAAAGGATAATATAATTCCAACGATAATGGCTACGATAATCGCTACAATAGAACGATACCATACCATGTGCATACTACTCCCAAAGGCAACGTATGTTGCAAATAAAACAACTGGATTAATAATTGGACCAGTTAACATAAATGCAATCCCTGCGTATGGTGGAACGCCTTTTCCGATTAATCGTCTTACAATCGGAACAATTCCACATTCACAACCTGGAAACAACATGCCTAAAAAAGTAGCTAATAAAACAGACAGAAATCGGTTCTTCGGCATCCATTTAGCCACCATATCTTCTGTCACGAACATTTGAATGAATCCTGAAATAAATACACCAATTAGCACAAACGGAAGTGCTTCGATCAATATGGAGATAAAAATTGTATTCATTTGCAGGAATGCTTTCGGTAATTGAAACAATTCCATGATGTATTTCCTCCAACTTTTCATTAACAATATGTAATTTTAACCCCATTTCATTAATTGGACAAGGTTTATATGGCATACATACCCTTTATATACATTACATTGTACAAGTTATATTCTATTCAAAATTTGAGATTTCATAGCAAAAAAGCTGCTCTAGCGTAGTTATATAACTATGCTAGAGCAGCTTTCTTATCGTTAAAAGTAACGTTTCTTCCAAAAAACAAAAGCTAACGTGAAAGATAGTGTTACACATATGATGAGTACAATTACAAAACCGTGGGCTTCCCCTTCAAACGGAACCTTTACGTTCATTCCAAAGAAACTAGAAACCATCGTCGGTAAAGATAAAATGATCGTAATTGACGTTAACAGTTTCATAACACTATTTAAATTATTTGATATAACGGAGCTAAAAGTATTCATCATTCCACTTAAAATGTGACTATATATTTCCGCCATTTCAATAGCCTGTTTATTTTCAATTAATACATCTTCTAATAAATCTTGATCATCTTCATACATTTTTAAAAATGTACTATTACGCATTAACTTTTGAATTACAATTTTATTAGCCTTTAATGACGTTGTAAAGTATACTAAACTTTTCTCAAGGCCTAATAATGTGAAAATCTCTTTATTTTTCATTGACTGATTTAATTGATGCTCTAAATCAATTGTTTTTCGATTTATTTGCTTTAAGTATCTTAAATAATAAGTAGAAATCGTATATAAGAGCTGAAGTGCAAAGCGCGTCTTTTTAAACGTATAAAATTCTTTAATACGTTGATTAATAAAACGTTCAAAAATTGGATTCTCTTCTAAGCAGATTGTAACAAAACAATCCGGCATCACAATCATACCTATTGGAATCGTGTCATAAATCGAATTTCCTTCTTCGTCATGTCTAACTGTCGGAATATCCACGATAATTAAAGTATTATTGTCTTCCTTTTCAATACGAGAGCGTTCTTCATCATCCAAAGGGTCTTTAATGAAATCTAAGTCTACATTTAAAGTTTGTACTAGATATTGAATTTCTTCTTCTGTTGGATGAAGTACATTAATCCAGCACCCCTTTTGCATTTCCTCAATCTCTTGTAGTTTTCCGTTTCGGTCTGTTAAATATATATTTAACATACTATCACCCCGATTCTTTTTACATGTAGGAATCTACCTCTCTTAAATCACAGTTTTTAAACCGCCATTCTCAGCATATGAAACATACGTTTAAATTTCAATAGAAAAATTATTTTGAAAACGTTTTTATAGGAAAAATATTATAAAGTGAAACTTTAATCAGTGGGTGGCTTCATCCCCCCACTGATTATTAGCCCTCACAAATCGGGCTTTTACAGGCTACCCGCCCCCAACCAAACTTCTTTTCTTTCGCTGAATTTTGAGGTGAGGGTCTCACTGCCCGTTAAAGCGGGATAAACATAGAAAAAGACAGAGTGCTCTCTGCCTTAAAAGCTTATGTTGCCTTTATAACATATTTAGAAAGCATCCACAAGTTAAAACCGACTGAAATCGTATAGCCAGCGTATGTTGAAATGATAAAACTTACATAATCGAAATACGGAAGCAATACAATATTTAAAACTATCTTCACAATAATTCCAATCACTAGTCCTAGCACCGTCTTCTGCTGTTGATTGATTCCTTGTAGCATAGCAGCCGTTACTGTAAAAAGAGAAAATAGTATGCAAGCGGGAGCATAATACTGTAAAATGATTCTCCCCATCTCTGGATCATTTCCAGCACCGAATAAAAGAGTATATACAGGTTTGGCTAACACCATCATTCCAATTGCCGCCGGTACCGTAATTGCTACTACTAATACATTTGTTCTCGTAAAATGTTTGTACAATAGCTTCGTATTTCCTGCTGTGTAAGCTTTCGTCATCTCTGGTACGAGAGACATACTAAAAGCTGTCGCAACGGATACCGGGATAAGCACAACCATTTGAACAAGACCAATTATCGCATTAATTTTTTCCGCTTCTCCTTGCATATACCCTATTTGTATAAGTAGTTTATTAATTGTAAATGTATCAATCGTCTGATACAACGGAATTGCTAAGCCCACCACAACAAAAGGAATAGAATATGTAAAGAGCTCCTTATACAATGAGAAAAAAGATTTCGTTGTTTGTGGTATACTTTCCATCTCTTTTTTCTTTAAGTGCCTTCTCCTTCTTATATAATACGCACTTAAAACAGTTAATCCACCAACCGCTCCCATAAAGGCACCAAATGTTGAAATACCAACTGCTAGCGAGACAGATGCTTTTAAAATATATAAAACGACAAAGCTTCCTATTAAAATGGTTAAAACCCGAAAAAATTGCTCTACAACGACACTTAATGCAGAAGGCCCCATCGATTGGAATCCTTGAAAGAAGCCCCTTAATAAACTCATTACTGGCACAAGTATTAACGCAAAACTTACAATTCGAATATTAGTAGTAACCGCTCCTACACTATTCCCCGTTTGATCATTCCCATCGATGACAAGCTTAGCTAAATGCGGAGCTAGCATATATAACGTAAAACACGAAATGACTCCCATTATAAACATAAACACGATTCCACTTTTCAACACTCTCTTAACCGTATGATAATCATTCAGTTGATCATATTTTGATACCATTTTTGAAACTGCAAGTGGTAATCCCATTGTCGCAATGCTGAGCATAATGGTATAGGGACGATATGCATACGTGTATAAAACATACCCACTCGTACCGACCATTGCTGTAAATGGTATAACATATATAAATCCTAACATTTTTGATATCATCGTTGCCATCGTTAAAAATATAGTTCCACGTATAAACGGTGACCCTTTCATCACATTCCTCCGCTACGCTTTATTATTACACATTATGGACAACTCCTTTTTTTTAGAACCGGAAACAAATAAAAAAGCCAATGAAAAATCATTGACTTTAACGCGCAGCTTTTTTCTTTTTGAAATACTTTAAACCAAAGTATAGAGCAATAAAAAGAACAGCTCCTATAATTATGTAATGTGTGTAATCAGATGCATACTCTTTAATTTGTCGCCAATTCCCACCAAGTTTTTCACCTAAGTATATAAATAGAATTGACCACGGAATGATCGCTACAACCGTATAAAGTGTAAATAGTTTTAATGGCATCTTAGCTAGTCCTGCTGGAATAGAGATCGCATGACGTACTACTGGTATAAAGCGCGCAGAAAATATTACGCCTGCTCCATAACGTTTAAACCAACCTTCTGCTATGTCTAAATGATGTTTATTAATAAGTAGATATTTCCCGTATTTCTCTACAACCGGACGCCCTCCGTAGTATCCAAGCCAGTATAAAAAGATTTGTGCTAAAGTACCACCAATCGTTCCGGCGATAACTGCACCAACAAAACTAATTTTACCATTCGCTACTAAAAAGCCAGCATACGAAAGTACAATTTCACTTGGGATTACTTCAATCATTAAAGCAAGAGCTACTCCAAAGTAACCTAAGCTTGCAAAAAATTGCAATAACTGATCTATTATGTTTGCTAACATGTTCTTTTTTATCTCCTTTTTTCTTCACATACCATCCCATTATTACATAAAGGCTGCAATCTGCCAATATCTTCATTTTAACAATATGTACAATTCAAGCAGGATTAATCTATTAATTTCTCTTTCTGTGGGTCTTTCATGTAGGCAAACATCTCTTTAATTTGGTCTTCTGTATTTCTAGCAATTGATAAATTAGGCAATTCATTTTCACCAAAAAACTCCACCTCTTCTGTTTCAATACTAGTTTTCTTTTCTCCACCAATAATCTCGCATCCAATGAAAATCTTATATACATGCGTCGCCGATGGAGATGGTTGATGTTTTTCTTTATCAAATATAGCTAGTAACTTAAAATGATCTACCTCATAACCAGTCTCTTCGAAAACTTCTTTTGCTGCAACTTCGGTTGGCGTATAACCGACATCAGCCCATCCACCTGGCAATGCCCATTTCCCATCGCTTTTTTCTTTCACAAATAATAACTTTTCATTTTGAAAAACAACCGCTCTTATATCAACTTTAGGTGTTTGATAGCCTGTCTCACTTGCAAATAATTTCTCTACGACTTCCCAATCTGTTTTCGTGTAATGTGACATCATTGAAATAGAAATATCTCGTAATTGCTGGAAACGCTCAATATCATATACATCCTTAGAATACGTTAAACCCGCTTGAGCTATAGATTGTATTTGTTTTACCCAATCAATCCATTTAATCGTCATATATCCGCATCCCCATTCTCTATCAAATATATTACTTCATTTTTATTGATACATCTTTATTATACAAAAAAAAGAGATTGATAACGTTTCAATCTCTTTCAAAATTAATCCAATTCATGTAAGTGGTCTTGTATATACTTTCTTCTCTTATTTATATATTCATAAATCATATCAGCCTCTTGATCAAATGTTTCTAATTTTTCTTTCATGTATGGATCTTGTAGTAAATATGGACGAATCAATTCACACAACCCTTCTACTTTCGGCCTCATAAACGAAACTGTAAATTGATCTTCTAATATTTCTTCTAAAATACTTCGATACTGCTTTCTAAATACAGGTATGTCTAGCAATCTTGCACTTAACGTATTATACCCTTGAATGCGAATATATTCATGATTAAGTGGTCTTCCTTGTACATCTCGCCCCCAAGTCGCATCATAATCCCACGGTATAACTTCAAATAAATTTGTTTCATCGTTATGATATAGTGCGTAGTTATGAACGAAACCATCAAAGTTTTGTGTAAAAATAACTCCTGCTAACCATCTTAAATATTTATCGACATGTAGAAACTTCCCAATCTCTTTTTCATAGGCTTCCCTCGTCAAAGTATTCGCTTGAAATACAAATTCACTCAGTTGTTCTTCACTATTTTTATTCGAATATTTAAATTCATAACCCGCAAAGAGCTCTGTCTTAACATCTTTATCTCGTTCACTCATTAATGAAAAATTCGCATCATCATCTATCGCATAATAAATAGAACCACTCGGTAATCCTCTATTTTTCAAAAAATTTTCATCAACCGATTCTAACTGTAAATACACACCTTGAATTTGACCATTAATTTTTATAAATACATGTTGTGATTTTGGCGAAAGTACACCAATATCATGAAAAAAATCTAAAGATAATTTATTTCGTATGAGAGACGGATCCATAAACTCCGAATTTAAATGAAACTCTTTCGCACCTTGAAATTTTTTAGGCTTATAAAACATAACATGATAAGACTTTTTCTCAAATTCGCGAATATGAGCCCCACGGTATACGATATCAATGTCATACTTCTTTTTTCCATAAGTTAATTTTGCTGGCACTGGACTATCTGACCAAATGTCCTTTTTCAATTCCACTAAGTACATTGGATGAACAAAAAAATCATATGAAGGCAACATGTTTTCTCATCCCTTCTCAGTTCTCTTCATTCAATGTATGCGCCTTGTCTTGTCCATACATCCGCAATCATCTATTTATATAAAATTACACTCTTGTCCTGTTCAGAAAGATGCCTACATACATATCATGTTAAGGAAAAAGAATACCTTTTCACTTTAATACATGATAAGGAGGATTTCTATGAAACGTGATATTAGAAAAGCTGTCGAAGAAATCAAAAGTGCTGGGATGGAGGATTTCTTACACCAAGATCCAAGTACTTTTGAATGCGATGATGATAAATTCACTCATCATCATTGTACAACTGGATGTAAATGTACAACTGGGGGTAAATGTCCAAGAACAAGATGTACTCGCGTGAAACATTGTACGTTCGTTACAAAATGTACACATGTAAAAAAATGGACATTCGTTACGAAATGTACTCGTGTACGTGTTCAAAAATGGACGTTCGTTACGAAAGTAACGCGTAGAAAAGAATGCGTTTTAGTTACAAAACGTACTCGCAGAAAACATTGCACTTTCGTTACAAAATGCATACGCTTTGAAAAGAAATTTTTCTGGACAAAACGAAGTTTCTGTAAAAAATGCGAATTCTTCCCTAACAGACACGGTCACTCTTGCGATGATTCATGTGATCATGGTAAAGACTGTCACGATAGCGGACACAAATGGAATGATTGCAAAGGCGGACATAAATTCCCATCTTGCAAAAATAAGAAATTCGATCACTTCTGGTATAAAAAACGTAACTGCTAGTTTTTATACCACCCAAAAAAGGCCGTTTTGCGGCCTTTTTTACATTTATTGAAAGTGACTTATATCTGCAAATTGTTTCACTTTACCAATACCCTCTTCAAATTCTATTATGCTCAAACTGGCACTATGCATAAATGGATCATCCCACACATTTTCTATTTCAATTCCCGCGAAATGCCCTACAAGTAATTTTGCTGCTGCCGCATGAGAAACAATCAATATGTTTTGTCCTTTATGCCTCTCTAAAAGAAGCTGCATCCCTTCAATTACTCTTTCATAAACGGCCTCGAAATTTTCGCCTGATGTTGACTGAAAAAGATGTGGCTCATTCCAAAATAGATGTACTTCTTCTGGAAATTGCTTTTCTATATCCGCGATTGTTTGTCCTTCCCATATACCCATGTTGATTTCATAGAAATGCTCATCCGCTATAATGGGTATATCACGTTCCCCTTTTATTAACTCTGCCGTATGAAGTGTTCTTTCGCTCGGACTACTATAGATCGCATGGATTGGTAAATCTTTCATTCGATTCCCTAATTGTTTCGCCTGAACTATACCATTTTCAGTTAAAGCAGAATTTTTTCGTCCCTGCATTCGCTTCGCTACATTCCACTCTGTTTCACCATGCCTTGTTACATATATAGTTGTTTTCATTTCTTACTCCCCCTCACCATGTTGGTCGTAATTCCCACGGTTCAACTCTCCCTACAATCCACTCCGCTCGTTTACTTTCAATCCCTTTTACAACTCCATCAGCTATCTCTTCATGCGTAAGCCATCTTCCATATGTATCTTCTAAAATAAAACCTAAAATAATTCTATAATAAATACATCGCGTACTTCCTATTTTTTGTGCAGGCATACGTGATGCTTTACTACCTAAAATATGAAATAAACTATATGTTTTAGACGACAAATCTAGTTCTTTACAAATATTTGATAGTGCATGCTTTGCACTTGTGTGTACCCATGCAACAACTAATGTGATAGGGCCATTTTTCTTAATTGTACTTTTAATAGCTAGCTTTACATCTTCATCCTTATGATAATCTAACGAAAGGCATGTAATATTTTCTGGTGCAGAACTCATTCTCTTAACATTTTCTAAATTCACTTCATCTCGCCCGATAATAGAAACATAAAATCCTTTCTCACAAAGCCACATAGAAACTTTCTTTAGCTTTCCTGTTCCACCAATTACAAGTGCATGCAAATGCTATCCCTCCCTAATAAAATGTCATATGAGGTTTCTCATCCCTATAATAATTTAAACGGTCTTGCAGTGTCCCTGAGTGAAACTCAAATTTATGACCGTCAGGATCAACAAAGTATATAGATTCACAATCTCTGATATCACGTTCTCTTCCTTGTAAAATATGAACATCATTTTCTTCTAATCGCTGTATTAAACCTTTAAAGTCTTCTCGTTCAACAGAAAATGCAATGTGCGTATAGGATTGATGAATCTCATTTCTCGGAATATGCGTCTCTTCATTAAGCGCTATCCATACTCCACATATATTAAAATAAGCCAATTTTCTTCCTTTAACTAATAATTCTCCTTCTAATACTTTTTCATAAAACATAATAGAGTTTTCTAAATTAGATACCGAAAAACAAATATGATTGATTCCCCTTAACAACTATAATTCCTCCTTATACAAACAAAAGATGAGCGAAAATTCACTCATCTTTTATTATACTATTTTTTTGTAATATATGCCCATTTATAACTGAAGTCCCCACCAAACGTATGATTAGCAATACCTTTTACAAATGGCTTCTCTAAATAAGCTGTACTTTGTTGGTACGTAGGAGAAATTGCTGCGTCTTGACCAATTAAGATTTTTTCAGCTTCCGCAAGTGCATTCCAGCGTGCTTTATCATCTTTTAATAGCTCTCCTTTTGATTTCGCTACTAAATCATCATACTTCGGATTAGAATAATCCATTTCATTAAATGAGCTTCCAGTAACAAACATATCAATATAAGTCATTGGATCCGGATAATCAGGGCTCCATGCAGATAATGAGAATTCATATTGGAATTTCTTTTCTAAATCTAGCTTTTGCTTGTATGGTTGCTGTTTCAAATTCACTTTAATACCAGGCAAGTTTTTCTCTAGTTCTTCCTTAATAAAGTCACCCACTTTTTTCCGGCTACCGTTATCATCGTTTAGTAATTCAACTGTAATTGTATCTTGACCAAGCTCTTTCTTCGCTTCTTCCCATAATTTTTTTGCTTTCTCTGCATTATCTTTACTATCACGGAAGTTTTTATTTACAGAGCGGAAATCTTTTCCATCCGGACCTGTCGTGAATTTTTCAGGTACTAAAAAATATGCTGGCAATGAACCGTCATTTAAAATGACATCAGCAATTCCTTTTTTATCGTATGCTAAATCAATCGCTTCACGTACTTTTTGGTTTTTAAATGTTGCATTTTTTTGGTTAAAACGCAAGAAATATATGCGTGGATCTAACTTCGTTTTAAATTCATCTGGCTTATTCTTTTTATATTTATCAACAAATTCAGAAGTTAAAATAACTCGATCTGCTTGATCACTATCATATAAATTTACTCCCGTGCTTGTTTCCTTCACAATACTTACATTAATTTCGTCTAATTTTACAGTATCTTTATCCCAATAATTAGGATTTTTCTTCAACTGATAATTTTGTTCATGTTTCCATTGACTCATTGTAAATGGTCCATTATATAATAATTTATCTGCTTCTAATCCGTATTTATCTCCTTGCTCTTTCACATATTTTTCATTTAATGGGAAAAATGTAGGGAACGACGTAAGCTCAAGAAAATAAGGTGCTGGTTGCTCTAATTCTACTACCAACGTTTTATCATCCTTCGCTTTAACACCCAATTGATCTGCTGGTAATTCACCTTTATTTACTTTCTGTGCATTTTTCACATCAAATAAAATGAATGCATATTCTGCCGCTAATGCTTTATCTAATGTACGTTGCCATGCATATACAAAATCTTGTGCTCGAACTGGATCACCATTTGACCATTTCGCATCACGTAATTCAAATGTATATGTCTTTTTATCTTCACTAATCTTCACATCTTTTGCCATGCCTGGTGTTGGTTTATTATCTTTATCTAGACGATATAAACCTTCCATTGCATTTACAAATACACGGAAAGATACAGAATCCGTTGATTTAGATGTATCCATTGAAGGAATTTCAGCTGTTTCTAGTAAATTTAAAACTTGTTTATCTGCCATTCCCTTATTCGATTCTTTCTTCGTTGTCGAAGCCTTCTCACCATTCCCACATCCCGCAACCAATACACTCGTCGTTAATGCAAGTGCAGCAATTGTTGTTGTCTTTCTCTTCATTCTTCCTTCCCCCAATCTATATGTATAAGTTAAATCCTATTTAATATATTTTATTATACAAAAGATTCTGATTATTTTAAATATTTATTTTTACAAACATAGAAAAAAGCAGTTAGAAATTTCTTTCCAACCGCTTTTTTAAATAGCATTTACTTGTAATCCATCCTCTATATCAAATGGATTTTGAACTTTAAATATTTCTTCCATCAGCTTCAAAAACTCTTCTTCAGTTTTAGATTCACCATTAACCATAAGTGAGTATGGTTCCACTTCACCTAATTTATAATCGACAACAAATTGAATCTTCACCTTTTGTCTTGGCGTTCCGGTGTTATATCCTTGGAATTCTACTAATTCTAACCCTTCCGTTCCACGATAATATATCCAACCTGAATTTTGAAAATAATTTTCGAAAGATTCACCTATTGAAAAGAAAGGATATTCATAAAGCGAGCTTGTACGAACCTTTTGAATAACGTCTCGATCAGTCGGAAAAAAGAAATGACTAAAAAATATGCTAGCAACTGCTAAAATAGTAACAATTGTCGCTCCCATTTTGCTCGTTCCGCCGCTATCATTGATTAGATAGTTTTCAACTGATTTATCTTTTATTTCTCTTGCTTTTATTCGGTATATACGTCTTTCCGCAAATTGATAGTATAATCCATTTGCAAAAATCCCCATTCCAAACAGAATAAAAATGAGTAATAAAAACGTCAGAGGCACCATATTAATGATTGGCAACGCTACATTAAATCCCATATAGTACGAAAATGCATCACAAGCTACTAATAACAGCATAAATAAAGCAGCTGGTATATAATATTTACGATATCCTAGCCAGCCTATATTGAAAATAGCAGCCCAACCATTCCAGCTCCACCTAGCAATCCGCTTATTCTCAAGCTCCCATTTCCTTTGATAATACGGATATTGTCTCCCTACATATACTTCCAGTTCTTTATCTATTAACGAGCTACCTTCATCTTGTTCATTATCCAAGTTTCGCTGACAACTTGCACAATTTAACTGTTCCTCCTCGCAAGGTTGCCCACAATTTATACATTTCAAAACAATCCCTCTTCCCATCCATACGTCATTTCAAAATACCTTCGTGTTTTAATAACCACTCTTTCCTCCATAAACCACCAGCATATCCAACAAGCTTTCCACTCTTTCCTATTACACGGTGACATGGAACAATTATTGAAATTGGATTCCGACTATTCGCCCCTCCTATTGCCCGTACAGCTTTTATATTTCCAACTTTCTCTGCAATATCTAAATATGAAGCACTTACGCCGTATGGAATAGTATAAAGTGCATCCCATACATTTTTTTGAAATGCTGTTCCCTCTGCAGACAGCGGGACCGTAAACTCTTTTCTTTTCCCTTTAAAATATTCATCTAACTCATTTATACATTGTTCTATCATTTCATTTTTATTTTCTTCTTGTCGTTCATCAACAAATATAACAGACGTAATTCCTTCTTGATTCGCTTTAATTTCAAGCAAACCTACTTCGCTTTCATAATAAGCCTGGTACATATGCCATCCTCCAATTCAGTTCATATTAGTCATTGTAACACGAATATACAAAATTTTTCGTATAAGCGTTTTATTAGAGAAACAAAAAAGAGAATGGTAAAATATAAGAAAATTCAATCAAGGAGGCTATTTGATGAATTCCAAGCTTTTTTCACCTTATACAATTAAGAACGTTACACTAAAAAATCGTATCGTTATGTCGCCTATGTGTATGTATTCGTCGGAAAACGAGGATGGCCAAGTAACAAATTTCCATCTCATTCATTATGGAACAAGAGCTGCCGGTCAAGTTGGTTTAGTTATGATTGAAGCAACAGCCGTGTTACCTGAAGGTCGAATTTCTAACAAAGACTTGGGCATTTGGGATGACAACCTAACTGAAGGCTTACATAAAACGACTACTTTTATACATGATAACGGCGCAAAAGCTGCCATTCAACTCGCTCACGCCGGAAGAAAAGCTGAATTAGATACGAATGCTTTCGCTCCTTCTGCAATTCCTTTTAATGATAAGATGAAAATACCAGTAGAAATGAATATACAGCAAATCAAAGAGACTATATTAGCTTTTCAGAGGGCCGCGTTACGTTCAAAACAAGCCGGATTTGATGTTATCGAATTACATGGCGCTCACGGTTACCTTATCAATGAATTCCTATCACCACTTACTAATAAACGAACGGATGAATACGGCGGCTCACCTGAAAACCGCTATCGTTTCTTACGCGAAATTATCGACTCTGTAAATGAAGTTTGGGACGGACCAATATTCGTTCGTATTTCAGCAAATGATTATCATCCTGACGGGCTAACAGTTCAAGATTATGTTCAGTATACAAAGTGGATGAAAGAACAGGGAATAGATTTAATCGATTGTAGTTCTGGTGCAGTTGTACCAGCACATATTGATGTGTATCCTGGTTACCAAGTACAATACGCCAAACATATTAAAGAGCATACTAAGATTGCAACTGGTGCAGTTGGATTGATTACGACTGGGTCACAAGCAGAACAAATTTTAAATAAGAACGAAGCAGATTTAATTTTCATCGGACGTGAATTACTTCGCAATCCGTACTTCCCAAGAATAGCGGCCAATGAACTTGGCTTTGAATTGCAAGAACCTCACCAATATAAGCGAGCACCAGGAAAAATTCATACGAATAAATAAAACCGAGAAGTCATTCTTCTCGGTTTTATTTATTCTATCGTTGTAATTTCATTTGAATTATAAGTATGGATACCCGATTCTTCTCGCAGCGCGGTTATATACATACCTTTCGCCACATCTTTAGCTGAAATTGGTTTATACTTTTTGAAAGCCCCTTTAAAAATAAAAGGAATAATACGAGATAACTTTTCAGCCATTCGTTCGCCGAAACGAAATTCTTGTCGGTTTCCTACTAATAATGATGGTCTAAAAATGTGAATACCACCGATCACTAACTTTTGCAATTCTTCTTCCATTTTTCCTTTCACTTGTGAATAAAAGAAAAATGATTTAGGATTCGCTCCCATAGAAGACACAACAAGGAAATTTTGCACCCCTTGTTTTTCAGCTAAACAAGCAGCTCGTAACGTATATTCATAATCTACTTTTTTAAAATTTGCTTTTGTTTTTGCTTTTTTTATTGTTGTTCCTAAGCAACTAAAAACATCATCCACAGCAAAGAACTCTTTATATTCCTCTAATACCGAAAAATCAACTTGTTTCTGCTGTAACTTCTCATGTTGCAATTGCATTGGCTCTCTTACAAAAATAGTAACCGAATCGTAGTAATCTGATTCAAGTAATAGACGCGTTATCTCTTGTCCAACTAAACCACTTGCACCAAGTATTAACGCTGTTCGCTTATTCATATATGCATATACCTCTTATTTTACTTTTCTCTCCTTCAGTAAAATACAACCTTTAGGAGTTTCCTGCTCTTATTTTACCACAAGTAAAACACTATGCGTACGCATAGTGCTTTACTCACTCTTTTTTCTCATCTCTCTCTTGTAATTTCGTTATTGTTGTAGCGTCCCCTAAATTACTTATTAATCTTCTTAAAAAAATTAATACGAAAGATAATGGCAATACTACCGCTAATATTAATAAAATAGCTTCCATTAAGTAACCCAAGCGCTCATCCCCCTCTTTACCTCCTTTTCAATATATGAAAACAGCGTTGTCACATATGCATGCATTTGCAAAAATAATACACCTATATTTGACAACTTTATAACAAAAACAAATCGGAATGATTATTATTTATTGCAACTTTATTAAAGATGTATTATACTAAGTTCGCAAACTAAAACGTAATTATTCCGTTTTGTATTAAAATGATATTTTTCTTCTATAATTGGGGAAAATATATCCGTAAAAAAGAAAAGAGGAGAACTTCATGCCTAAAAGATTGACTATATTTTCATTCTTACTTATTTTTACCTTAATTTTCGCTGGCTGCTCAAATAAAAAAGAAAGTAATGCCAAGAAAGATGGAAAGCTAACAGTTTATACAACGATTTTCCCACTTGCTGATTTCGCAAAGAAAATCGGTGGCGACTATGTAAATGTTGAAGCAATTTACCCACCTGGTGCAGATTCACATACATTTGAACCAAGTCAAAAACAAACAGTACAAGTTGCAAAAGCCAATTTATTCGTTTATAACGGCGCTGAATTAGAACCATTTGCTGAAAAAATGGAAAAAACATTACAAAAAGAAAATGTTAAAATTGTAAATGCATCTAAAGGTATTGAGCTTCGTGCTTCTACTGAAGAAGAGCATCATGATCATGGAGATGGCCATAAAGAAGATGAACATCATCACGATAAAGATCCACATGTTTGGTTAGATCCTACTCTAGCAATGAAACAGGCAGAAAAAATTAAAAATGCACTTGTAGAATTACAACCTGAACATAAAAAAGAATTCGAAAAAAACTTTGCAGCACTTCAAACTAAATTTACTGATTTAGACGATCAATTTAAGGCAGCTGTAGCGAACGCAAAAACGAAAGAAATTTTAGTTTCTCATGCTGCCTATGGTTACTGGGAACAACGATACGGCCTAAAACAAATTCCTATCGCTGGAATTTCAGCTTCTGATGAGCCATCTCAAAAACAGCTTGCTGACATTACAAAAACAGTAAAAGAACATAATCTAAAATATATTTTATTCGAAACTTTCTCTACTCCAAAAGTAGCATCTGTTATTCAAAAAGAAACTGGTACAAAAGTTTTACGCTTAAATCACTTAGCTACTGTTTCTGAAGATGATGCAAAAAATAATAAAGATTACTTCACTTTAATGGAAGAAAACGTAAACACATTGAAAGAAGCAACAAACTAATACATTATATTTTCTAGGCAGCTGAATCTAGTATTCAGCTGCCTTTTTATGTATTTATCCTTGACTTGACCAAAATAACAAGTAAAATTATCCATATTAGCTTTAAAGCTATATTAATTTAGAAGGTGAGTTGGAATTATGAATCTTCACATTTGTGAAGTAACAGCAAAAAATTGGCGTTCAGTAGTTGCTTTAGACGTCGCAAAAGATCAGCAACAATTTATTGAAAGTAACGCGTTTTCTTTAGCAGAATCATTATATGAAGGAAACGGAACGTCAGTAGGTTTATATGATGGAGAAACACTTGTAGGTTATGCAATGTATGGATGGTATTCAGTAAAACATAAAAGTGTATGGCTCGATCGCTTTATGATTGACCAACAATATCAAGGAAAAGGATACGCAAAACGTTTCCTTCGCTTACTCATTCAATTCTTACAAGAAAAATTTGAATGCAAAATAATTTACTTAAGTTTACATCCAGCCAACAAACTTGCAATGGGACTGTATGAATCCTTTGGTTTCCGCTTAAATGGTAATATTGATGATGAAGGTCCAGTTGTGGGTGTTGTAATGGAGTTACTAATAGACGAAAATACAAGCCTGTGAAAACAGGCTTTTTATTATACATGTATCAATTTTTAGTTTCTTTCCCTTATTTAATTCTGTTTTGTAATCTAATAGAATGCTCATAAAAAATAAGCCTGCAATTTACGCAGACTTATTTCACACACTCCTCGAAATGTTCTTGGAACCACTCTTTATTAATATCTCTTCCGATAAAAACTACTTCACTTACTCGCTCTTCACCCTCTTGCCACTCTCTATCGTACGAAGCGGCAAATAACGTATGTACACCTTGGAAAACGATACGTTTATCTACTCCGTCTATCGATAAAATTCCTTTGTAACGATATAAATATTCCCCTAGCTCTTGAACGACAGCTGACATCCACTCATTAAGCTTTTGTAAATCCAGCGGACGTTCTTCACGTAATACAAATGATTTCACACCTTCTAAGTGGTTATGTTCTTTATGAGGGTAAATTTGCAACGTATCTTTCGTTTTAAACGTTTGAATTTGTAATAAAGATGGTATATCTACCTCACAGTTAGTCGCCTCGATTAACTTTGCAGTCGGGTTAATTCCTTGAAGTTCATGCAAAAGATTTTCTTTCTCACTCTCTTCAATTAAGTCTAATTTATTTACTAAAACGACATCAGCAAACGCAATTTGCTCTTTTGCTTCTAATCCTTTTTCAAAATGTTTATGTATATGATAACTATCTACCACCGTTACAACACCATTAATTTGGTATGCAGATTGAATGACTGGATCTAAAAAGAATGTTTGAATAATCGGCCCTGGATTTGCAAGGCCAGTCGTTTCAATTACTAAACCATCAAAATCCATTTTCCCTTCCGCTTTTACGTCCAGTAACTGTTTTAAAGCAACGAGTAAATCTTCACGTACAGTACAGCATAAACAGCCATTTGTCATTTCCATAATTTCTTCTTCCACATTCATAATCAACTGATTATCAATGCCAATTTGCCCTATTTCATTTACAATCACCGCTAATTTCTTACCGTGATTTTCTGATAAAATACGATTTAATAATGTCGTTTTCCCAGATCCAAGAAAACCAGTTAATATTGTTACTGGAATCATTTCGTACATCTCCTTCTAGCTATATGTTTCTACATTATAGCATATGAACACTCCCCCACTTAGCAAATCTTGAAGTGGGGGTTTCTAACGTTTCGACCTAACGGACGATTAACGTCAGGGGAGTTAACACATTAGCGAGCTGTTTCACGCCTAACCCCTCTATCCCATTTGTCCATGCATTTGGGATTACCTTTCGTAAAATGTTAGCCGCAGCATTTACATCTGCATGAATTAAAGTTTTATTTGCTGAACGATATATGCCGCGCTCTATTCGTTTTCCTGAAAAAGTTGTATTTTGGTCATTTTCTCCATACGTTGGAATGAAGTCGTTATCCAGAAAACTTGCTTTCGATGTATATGATTCTTCAGTTACAACAACTTGAATGCCTACAGCATTTGCTTTGTATGTAATCATTTGAATCAATAAACTATGTGGGATATGACAAAACGTTTGGTTATTTCTTTTTCCCATATTCGTTTCTTGTTTCCAACTTTTGTTTTGACCAATAACAATTTTACAAACTTCTTCTTGAGCTAGTTTTACGATATGGTGACTAACTTTATGGAAAACGTCTTTTATTTTCAAGTAACGTTTTTGATGAAGTTTTTCTATCCTTTTAGAAGTAAAAGGCCCTTCATTCGTTTGTTTTCCATTTCTAAGAACGCTTGTAAAATGACTCTTCATTTTGTTGTAATATTGATTTATGCTTTTGACATGTTTGCCCTTAACAAGGACAGGTTTCATACCTGTGTTTGTTACGATGGTTGCAAGGTTATCAATCCCTAAATCAATACTCATATAACGAGCATTCTCTTCAATCATTTGTTGTTCAGAAGGAACATCAATTACCAATTCCACTACATATTCATTGTATTTTGGAATCACACGAACTTGTTTCAGTTTACCCTCAGTGAAACCTAGTTTCCCAATATTTAATTGCAATTTCGTCTTTGGAAACTTTAAAAATCTATCGTTTTTAATGATGCAATCTTGGTTTGTATACAGAATCTCTTTTTCAGAAGAACGAATATACTTTGGAATTCTAGGCGGTCCAGCATATTTGTTTGGATTCTTTTTATAGTCTTTTAAACTAGCAAAAAAAGATTTCCAATTTTGGAACAAACCTTTCATGATTGACTGGCTACATTGCGTAGGCAAAGCTCGATAATCATTTTGAATCATAGCCTTAAATAGTGCATCTAGAAAGTTGTAATCTACATAAGGTTTTTCAAAATTAGGTTCTGAAAACAAATTACATGTAATCTCTTTCTGTTCTTCTTTAGGCTTTACTTTCTCTTTTTCCAATTTCTTCTGATAGGCAAGACGTTGTGTGTCATTCATCTTACCAATATTTTTATGAATATGCTCCAGAACTTCTTTTTGCAAAGGCTGCAACTCTTTTTCTTGCGTTAATCCAGTGTACACCTGGCGTATATAAAAGTTTGTGGTGTTGTACATGTTCTTAGCGTTATGACAACATTCTTGAAAATAAGAATACATACGATGCCCTTTTTTAATCCAGATTTGAAGAGTTTTATAGTTTGATGGATTTTCCTTTGTCATTTTATTCACCTCCTGTTAAGGATATTATAACAAAAACGGAACATACGTTTCTGTTTTTTGCTTGAAAATAAAATATTTCTTTCGATTCACCTCACCACCTTCATTTACGTTTAGAGGTGGGAGTCCTCTCGAAAGGCATGATAGAAAAAATCGTTTTTATAGCAAAACATATTTATTGTTTGTACACCTAATTAACTATATAATAATATGTAGTAAGAAAGCCTTTTCAAAACATTATTATTCATCAAGGGGGTACTTATAATGGAGCGAGTTCAAATGGCTGAAACGCTAGAATTTTCTCGTATTATTCAAGGATTTTGGCGTTTAGCAGAATGGAATATGACAAAACAAGAATTACTTTCTTTCATTGAAGATTGTATGGATATGGGAATTACTACTTTTGATCACGCTGATATTTACGGCGGATATACGTGTGAAGGGTTATTTGGCGAAGCTTTACAATTAAAGCCTTCCTTACGAGAAAACATGCAAATTATTACAAAGTGTGGAATCGCTCCCCCATCACCGAAATTTCCAGAGCGATATGTTGCTCACTACAATACTAGTGCAGAGCATATTATGCAAAGTGTAGAAGCATCACTTAAAAATTTACATACAAATTATATTGACGTATTACTTATTCATCGTCCCGATCCTTTTATGGATCCAAATGAAGTGGCAAAAGCATTTACACAATTAAAACAAGAAGGAAAAGTTCGTCACTTCGGTGTATCTAACTTCTTACCTTCACAATTTAATATGTTAAGTTCGTACTTAGATTTCCCGCTTATTACGAACCAAATTGAAGTTTCTGCATTGCAGCTTGAGCATTTTGAAAAAGGAACAATTGACTTATGCCAAGAAAAACGAATCAATCCAATGATTTGGTCACCTCTTGCTGGTGGTGAGATCTTTACTGGTCAATCAGAACGTGCTGTACGTGTACGCGAAACTGTGCAAAAAGTTGCTACTGAGCTAGGTGTTTCTAGTATCGATACGGTTATGTATGCTTGGTTACTTGCTCATCCAACTAATATGATGCCAATCGTTGGCTCTGGTAAATTAGATCGCGTAAAAACTGCCGCTCTTGCTACAAAAGTTAACTTAGACCGTCAACAATGGTTTGCAATTTTCGAAAGCTCTAACGGACATCCTGTACCATAATGCATAAAAAGAAGAGCTGTTTTCTTACAGCTCTTCTTTTTCATATGTATTTCTAGTCATGGCAAATACACACATATCCCTTAATCCGTTTCCATCTACCGCAACACTCGCACTTTCTAACGTACCTTCTAACTTAAAGCCTAATTTCTCAGGTATCGCTCTACTCTTTTTATTTAAAGAATCACAACGAATTTCTACACGGTTTGCTTTCAATTCAGAAAAAGCGTAATCCGTTATACCTTTCGCAGCCTCTACCATATAGCCTTTTCCGCTAAACCTTGTATCAATCCAATATCCGATTTCAAATTGAGGTATATCCCAATTAATACGATGTAATCCGGCTGAAGCAATAAATTCACCTGTTTCTTTCGAAAACACTAGTAATCTTAAATCCTCACGTTGCAAAAATTGAATATGTGATTTTCTAATACTTTCTTCTATTTCTTGCTCTGTTTGCTCTTTTTGTGCAAACACCATCCAAGGTTTTAGTTCTTCTATTGAAGCCTGAATTGCATCATATACAACTTTACCATCTCCTGGTTTCGGCATTCGAATAAAAAGCCTGTCAGTATAAAATTCAGAAGGAAAATCGAATAATAACGGATTCACTGTAAACACTCCCCATAATTCTTTTATATATAATAATATCCATCTCAAGTTATATAGTAAAGAATTTTCTGAATTGAAAACCTTTTACTCATTCACTTCCAACGCTACACGAATTCCAGATTCAATCGCACCTTGAATCCATCCGTGATATAGCGTTGTATGATCTCCAGCGAAGAATATTCTCCCCTCTGGTTTGACAATCGCTGGTTGCAGCTCAGATTCTTGACCTGCTTGAAAAAGTGCAAACCCTCCAAGCGCATACGGATCTAATGTCCAGCTTTTTGATATTCCAGATATGAACTCATCATACACTTGACCACCTAATATTGTTGCTAAGTTGTGTAATGCGTAATAAATACGATCACCTTTTGATAAACCATCCCATAACAACGCGTCATAAGACCATGTATAGCTACCTAACATCATAGCCGGTCCTTTCTCCCCAATTCCATAGCTTGGATAATAGGCATAACGAATTGGCAAATCTGTTATAATTCTGCCGCCTAATTGTCCTTGTTCTTCCCAAAATCGGCTTTTAAATTGAATTCCTATTTTCGTCGCAGGCATATAATGTAATTCACGAATTGCTTTCCATTTTTCATGAGATATAGAATCAAACGGATCTACTTCTACAAAACGCATTGTCGAAAACGGAATGGTAACAATAACTAAATCTCCTGTAATACTACTATATTCAAAAGTTTCCTCGTTCCGATAGAAAGCTGTCACACCATTATCGTGTTGATGTAGCTTCATTAATTTTTGATTATATATAATATTCTCTTCTAATTGCGGTAAAAATGACTTTGGCAATCTATCGTTCCCGCCCACAATTTCACAAAATCCGCTCTCCTCTTGCATAATGTATAGAAAGCGTAAAGTCTCTACAAACGATCGTTCCAAAAAACCTTCTAAATCTAATAGAACACCGATCATCTCAATTGTTACTGGCGAAAAGTAAGTATTATACTGATAAGGATGATACTTTAAAAATTGCCCAGTAGAGTATCTTCCAAAATCCTTTACTACAACGTCCCAATTTTTTTCTGGGTTCTTTTTTATAAAATTTATAATGGGCTGTACCGCTAACAATAATAATTCCTCTGACGTTTTTCCAACTTCATTCATTTCCACAGGATATCTTAGAATACTTGGATCTTTTTCATATTGTTTTAACGTCGTTTTCCGTCCATTTACGTATATAATATCCGTCTCATTTCTATTAATAAAAGGTCTCACCTGTAGCCCAAATTTTCTTATATATGTCATCGTTAATGTATGCGAATATGGAATCCTCATTGCTCCAACATCTAAATATAATCCGGTATCTTCCATTCTAACCGTTTCTATACGGCCACCTACCCGGTTGTTTGCTTCAAAAATTTTCACATCATGTCCTGCAGCCTTTAATAAAGATGCTGAAACTAATCCAGCCATACCAGCTCCCACTACAATAATTTGTTTTGGATTTATCGTCTTCTTCAATCCTTTATCTATAACTTTTAACGCTTCATCCATTTCAGTGTTATACATTATATCTTTCTGCACAATTCCACCCCTTACTTCATCAAATGGACGTTAGTGGTTTAGTGCATTTTATTCATAAATCTCCATAAACATAACACCATTGCAATTTGAATATTCACTAAAAGTACATAAGAGACAGATTTCATATTTCTTTATGCTTCGTATAATATAGCAACCGCAACGAAGGAGTGACTAAAAAATGAAACATACTTATGATTACCACGCTACAAAAAAGCATTTAGAATTAAAGAAACAAAACTTATGTAAAAAACTTAGCAATATGACACTATCTGAAAAAGAACGTGAACAGCTAAAATGTGAAATTGACAACTATGAATATATTTTAAATCTGGTTGAAATGAATCATTATGAACGCGGATTTTCTCATTAAAAGCGGAAATAGGATTATCCACTTTTCATTTTGAGCATTTCACTACGCATTTTTCATAAGTAAATATATAATAGGATGTACATTAAGATTGAGAGGTATATTCTATGATCAAGTTAAGTGTATTAGACCAATCACCTATTTCAGATGGTAGCACAGCAGCCCAAGCTTTTTCACATACAGTTACGCTTGCACAAGAAGTTGAAAAACTCGGATTCACACGTTTTTGGGTATCCGAACATCATAATTCCGTAAGCTTAGCTGGTTCAAGTCCAGAAATACTTATTTCTCATATTGCCGCAAAAACGGATCGTATTAGAGTCGGTTCAGGTGGTGTTATGTTACCACATTATAGCCCATATAAAGTTGCTGAGAATTTCCGTGTTCTAGAAGCACTGTATCCGAACCGCATCGATCTCGGTGTTGGTAGAGCTCCTGGTGGTATGCCAATAGCAACTCGCGCACTTCAAGAAGGGAAAATGGTCTCACTTGATCAATATCCAGAACAAATTGCAGACGTTGCAATGTACTTACATGATCAAATACCAGAAAACCATCACTATGCAAACTTAAAAGCTACTCCAGTTATCCCAACATCTCCTGAAATGTGGATGCTCGGTTCTAGCGGAGAGAGCGCTAAAATTGCTGCAAACAACGGAGCTTCTTTCGCATTTGCACAATTTATTAATGGCTTCGGAGGCCCTGAAGTTATGAGGGCTTACCAAGAACAATATCAGCCTTCATTTTTAGGAGATAAGCCTAATTCAATCGTTGCCATCTTTGTTATATGCGGAGAAACAAATGAAGAAGCGGAAAAAATTGCTTCTAGTTTAGATTTATCAATCTTATTATTAGAGCAAGGAAAACGAACTACTGGTACACCTTCTATCGAAACTGCTCAAAATTATTCATACAGTGCTTATGATTTATTCCGTATAAAAGAAAATCGTCAACGTATGATTGTTGGTGATCCGTCTTCTGTAAAAGAAAAAATAATAAATTTAAGCAAAGCATACAATACTGACGAATTTATGATTGTCACGATTACCCATCAATTTGAACATAAATTAAAGTCTTATCGCCTACTAGCAAATGCTTTTAATTTATAACTCTAAAAAGAGATGCATCACATATGATGCATCTCTTTTTCTTACTACTTATTGTTTTTATTTCCTATATATTCAATAGCTTCTTTTAATAGCTCATCAAAGTTAATAGGATAATCATGATCTAAGTTAGGCACAACTTTATACTTATGTTCTATATTCTTATCTCTTAATAATCGTACAAATTGCTGCGTGGATTCGAAACAATCTTCATCTTGATCCCCGCATACTATATATCCTTTTATATGTTTATCCTGCAGCACTCTTAGCAACTCATCCCATTCTTCAATCTCCGGAAGCCATGGTGCCATAAAAATAAAACCATCTACATCTATATCTTTTTGTAAAATCGTATATAAAGCTACTCTTGCCCCTGCAGAAAAACCACCAATTATCACATTTTCTACTGTATGATTTTCTATAAACTTATTGTAATGCTCTTTTAATTCTTCTTTCCCTCTCTCTATATCATCCCAAACAAATCCATCTGAAAACTTAATTTGTGAAGACTGTAGTAAAGCTAACGTGTAATCTTGTGTCAAAACTGATTTCCAATATGGCTCTACTATTTGAATATTTTCTTGGTCACCATGTAATGTAAGTAGTAGATTCCCCTCTTTCTTGCTGTATATATATTTCACATCTGGTCTTTCCTTTTTATGTGCTAATTCTGCTCTTTCTTTACATAATTGCACCATTGTATGAAATTCTTTATATTTATGTAGTGATTTTAAATCTTCGTCGGAAATTAAATATTCATTTCCATACCAGAATCCCTTTTCTATAATGGCCTCCCTCATTAAATGTAATGCTTCTTTTTCAAGTCCTGATGCACTTGCGAGCGCATACTTAAAATTATATATTTGCGCCTCATTCCCTATTACACCTGTAGCGTTTTCCATTATAAAATTGTACGCTTCAAAACTTCCTTTATTTGCATAACAACGTAACGTTTCATTCAATAATTGAATGTAAGTCATACTATTTTTCATGTACCAATTCCCCCGAAACTTTTTATAATATTTATTTTGCGAATCTTTATACCACTTTGTGAAGATTTTATATAACTCGCCCTAGCAATATCTTATTCTCCGAATGATACTTAATAGTTATCCTTCCCTGTCCAATACATTTAATATAAATATTAATAAACTGAAAAATCAATATTTTAACAAACAAAAAAAGACAACAATATATGTATTGTTGTTTTCATTACGTCTACCCGCTCTTTTGTTTTTTTCTATCTGGTTTACTTGAAACTAAATAATGTTTTTCTGAAATATATAAGTCTCTTTTTAAGCTACGATTTAAGTAAGGTCCTAGTTTCATTCCGCATATGAGGCGATCTTCGCTACCTTCAACAATTGGGAACATTTCTTTTTCTGTTACGTATTGATCTACTGCCTTTTGTACGACATCAATTTCTTTCACTAGGTTTAAATTTTCTGCTGTATGTTCAAATACCTCAAGCGTTTCCTTCGTTATGAGAAAATCATTTGTTGGAAATGCAGGTAAATACGGTTTTAACAAATCATAATTTACTGTATAATCTTCATTTACTAATACTGTATAAACGATATTAGCATTCGTTTCTAAAAACTGAGCCATCGCTTGTTCTAATTCATCTTTCGTAATTTCCCGCTCTTCTTTTCCAGTTCTGAAAAAGCGAAACATCGCATCGCCTCCTTTTTACTATATTATAGCATAAAAGAAAACTGAAAAATCATAAAAAAACCCATTGAAATAATTTTTCAATGGGTTTCTTTATATTTTTTATCGTTATTTTAAGAATGCACTTAGCATCCATACATGTTGTTCTAATGTTGTATGAATTGCTAACAGCATGTCAGCTGATGTTTCATCGCCAGCTTCGCCCGCAACTTCCATACCTTCTTTTAATTCTTGAATAAGTGCAGAATAATCATTCACTAATGTTTGCACCATTTCTTCTGCAGATTCTTTGCTTGTCCCTTCGCTGACACTAGATGTTGCAAGATATTCTTTCATTGTCGCTAATGGTTTACCTTCTAAAGCTAAAATACGTTCTGCTAACTCATCAATATACGTTCCAGCTTCATTATAAAACTCTTCAAATTTCTCATGTAATGTAAAGAAGTGTGGCCCTGTCACATACCAGTGATAATTATGTAGTTTCACATATAACACATTCCAGTTTGCTACCTGCTTGTTTAATACTTCAACAACATTTGTTTTCGTACTCATACAATCCACTCCTCTTATCATTTTGTAATGTTTATCTTTTAATAACCTAATTACATTTTACCATACATTCCCTTTCCTTTCGAACAATCGGCTTATATGTAACAAAGTTTTAACACCTTTAATACTTCCCTAATATCATTTAATTCATGTATTTTTTCAAACACTTCATACGTCTAATTGTCCAAGCTCATACATATGCATAATAGTACATCAAGCTCATCATAGTAGAAAGAGGGATAACATGGACAATCAACAATGGCAAGTAGCAAAGAAAGTAGCCGCTACTTATATCGGAACTGTCGTTGGAGCTGGATTTGCTACTGGACGAGAAATTGTTGAATTTTTCACAGTGAATGGATTATACGGGACAATTGGCATATGTGTAAGTGGATTTTTTTTTATTTGGCTCGGCACAAAGATGATGTTACTTTCATCACAAATCGGGGCATTTTCAGCGCAAGAATTTAACAAGTATTTATTTGGGGATGTATTTGGGAATGTTGTAAACACATTATTATTACTCGTTTTATTCGGCGTAACGAGCGTTATGTTATCAGGGGCTGGTGCAGTATTTGAAGAGCAACTTCGCTTACCAAGACAACTCGGTATTCTCATTACAGTTATCGCTTGTCTCATTATAAGTAGCCGCGGATTACAAGGTGTTTTTGAAGTAAATACACTTGTCGTACCTATTATGATGATTTTTATTATCGGACTTGCTATTACAACCTTTTTTCACGGTACACCTTCCATTAATAACACTATTCCTGCAGAGAGTTGGAATATGAAATGGATTACTAGCCCTATTACATATGTCGCCTTAAATCTTTCTCTCGCCCAAAGTGTTCTCGTCCCATTAGCCAGTGAAGTAAAGGATCGAAAAGCCATTTTTTGGGGTGGGATTTTAGGTGGTGCTGGACTTTCTTTAATTTTATTATGCAGCCATTTAGCAATCTTATCAGTCGATCAATTTTATCAATATAACATCCCAATGGCTGAAGTCATAAGAAGATTTAATGCAACTTTTCACTTCTTCTTCGTTCTCATTATTTTCGGTGAAGTTTTCACAACTTTAGTTGGTAATGTGTTCGGGATGACAAAACAGATGCAATCTATTACCGGGTGGAAAAATAACAATATTATTTTCTTCATTTTACTAATTAGTTATTGCTTTAGTTACATCGGTTACAGTGACTTACTTCACATTCTATATCCTATCATCGGATGGGTAAGTATTGTTATACTTCCAATCATTGCGTTTAAACAACTTCAAAAAACATAAAAAAGCATCCATGTTATTGGATGCTTTTTTATGTTCATTCACAATCATCACATACTTCCCAGTACGGCCCCATTTCTAATGCTAAATATGGCTTTAATTGCAACCGAATCATTCGACTAGGCATGCGCTCTAAAACAAATTGAATACCCTCTTCATCTTCGTCTAATTCAACTTTTGAAATCACAATTCTTTGTATAGTCGTAATGGGAATTCCATCTTTATATAAAGTGATTTTCACCTCATCGTATTCATTAAAATACAATTCGACACTCATTTGATTTTTCAGTATTTCATCAACAATTTTATATGTATCATTTTGTTCTTGGATTATATATTTCCATCCGCCTCTATCTTCTTTCGGAGCTGTTTGAAATAATGTCTCCAAATCCTCGTATAGCATAAGATAACCCCTCTCTTACTAAAAAACGATGAGTATTTTATATACCCTTTATCTCTATCACTATCCATAGCTATTGTACCATATATCACCGTTCTTACCGTATTCATTTGCTTCATAGATACTTATAAAATAACTAATTCTATCTCCATTATTATGTATATTACCTCATTACTCCATACACTCTTACAAGTTTAAATAGCGTCAGACTTTAATCCATGCAAATATTGTCTACTCTCCGCTTTTATTAGCTCACAGCATCCATACTTTTACATATAATAAGACTACCACAAATAAAAAAGGAGAGTGACTTATACCACTCCCCTTAAAAGAACTTCCCTATAGCTGCTAAAACTAATACGATTATTAAAATTGCAAATAATAATGAGACAATGAAACTAAAAATAGGTAACGCTTTCTTTTCATTCTTCTTAAATAGTAACTTTAAACTAAGAAAAATATTTACTGGTACAAGTATAAAATAAAAATATTTAACAATTTGTACCGAGCTATTCGAAAGTGTTTTTAATATAAACACTTCAATTAGAAAAACAATAAAAAATGAAATACTTAGCCAAAATGAGACGTAACTAAGCCAAGAATGTCTTTTTGTCCCCCAATACACTCCCATAATACTCTCCTTTTACTTGTATTCTATACGTTAATAATTATACACAAAGCTAACAAATACCTCTATTTTTCGACAAACATTATGTAAAATGCCATTTTAAACGTCATAAAGAAAGTCTACATCCCTATTTGATTTTACACAATAAAACAGACTACCCTCTAGTGGCATAATGCTACTAGGGGATAGTCTGTTCTCTATTAAACTTTAAATCTGTCAATTAGTCCTTGTAACTCTTCAGCCATTTGAGATAGCGTGCCCGCTGCGGATCCAATTTCCTCCATCGAAGCTAGCTGTTCTTCAGCTGAAGCCGCAACGTTTTGTGTGCTTGTCGCATTATTTTGCGCTGTCATTGCAATTTGTCCTACCGAAATAGATACTTCATTTGCCCCTTTTGACATTCCATTAGCCGTTTCAACCATCGTCTTAATTTGATTAGCTATTTCATTTGTAGATTGTAAAATTTCAGCAAAGTTTTGCTTCGTTTCATTTGCGATAACAAGTCCAGATTGAACTTCCTCATTTACATGATTCATAGATTTGACTGTCTTACCCATATCATCTTGTATTTCACATATTAATTTACTAATTTCACTAGAAGATATGCTAGACTGCTCTGCCAATTTACGCACTTCATCTGCAACAATTGCGAAACCTCTTCCATGCTCACCGGCTCTTGCGGCTTCAATCGCCGCATTTAAAGCTAGAAGGTTTGTTTGATCTGCAATATTTTGAATTACTTCTAAAATATCACCAATTTGTTTTGATTTATTATTTAGTAATTGTATAACTGCATCTGATTGTGACACAGATTCTGCAATAGACTGCATCTGGTTTACTGTTCTTCCTACTAGTTTCCCACCATCTTCTGCTTTTTCACGAGTATGTGCAGAAGCCGTATTAATAGATGATGAACTATTTGCTACATGCTGAATTCCTTCCGTTACATCAAACAGTAACATAGCGCCATTTTCTACGCTTGTTGTTTGCGTCGTTGCCCCACTTGATATTTCATCCATTGCGATTGTGATTTGCTCAGTCGCTTCACTTGCTTGCCTTACACTTGCAGTTAGCTCTTCTGATGCCGCTGCAACATGCCCAGCTGAATCGTTAATTCTTCCGATTAACGTCCGTAACGAATTCGTCATCTCATTAAATCCTTTAGCAAGTTGGCCGATTTCATCATTAGAATGAATTTCAATTGTTTGCGTTAAATCCCCTTCACTTATTTCTTTAGAGGTAACAACTAATCTCTTTAAAGGCTTCGTAATTGAAAGTGTTACAAAATAAATAAGTGCCCCGCCTACTACTAATGAGATAAGCATAACAATTAACATATTATAAAATACAGGTTGAGCAGCTTCAATTACTTCACTTGAGTACATAGTCCCACCAATTTTCCAACCTGTTTTTACATTTGTAGCAAATACCATATTCTTTTCACTACCGCCATAAGAATATGAAAAAGCACCGTGATTATCTTCATAAATTTTCTTTGCCCAAGAATCAGCCGCTTTTTCCCCTGATTTTTCTTGTGGATGAGCAATTATTTTTTGCTTTCCATCTAAAATGAAGGCATATCCTTTTTTACCAATATTAATTAACTTTGATGTTTTTAATAAATTATCTAAACTTAAATCTAGCGCAACAACCCCATTTTTATCTTCTGTTTGTTTTGCGATTGTTACAACAATATGTCCATTTCCTTTTGCCTTATATGGCTCAGTAACAACAATACCACCTTGTTTTGCAACTGCATCTTTATACCAAGAACGCTCTGTTGGATCATAGTCTGCTGCCATTTGTATATTTGGTTCTTGTACAAATTTTTTATCATTTCCGGCAACATATACTTGTTCAACATCTTTATTTAAATTTATATATTGAGATAACATTTTTCTTAATTCATCCTGATTATCTCCTTGATACATATTCCCCTGAATCACCCGTGCAAAATTATTTACATCATTAAATTTTGCATCAATCATTTGATTGATTAAATTATCCAGTATTTTTATATTGTCGTTGGCACTACTCTTAATTTGCGATTCAAAATTCTTTTTGGCTGTTTGATAAGACATGCCTCCGATAATAGACACAGCCGCAATTAAAATTACAAAGAATGAAATTAATAGCTTTTTTGCTACTTTCATATCACGAAACAAATTTAATAGTTTATCCATTATGAACCTCCTAATTTTCAAATTTAAAAGTTAAATTGAGTTAATTATGAATATTTCCCAATCCCTAATTATTATTTTCATAACCTATTATGATGAATACTTTGTAAAGTTTAAACAATTAAGTTCCCTTTGTCTATATATATGAATAATATTATTATAAAATTTACAAATAGAAAAAACCAAAGGGGCACCCTTTGGTTTTTACATTTTTTTATGTTGTTTAGAAAGCTTTTTCCACTTATCACGCTCTGCTCTGGCAAGGATTACATCTTGTTTTCTCATAAAATACGCCAGTTCTCTTTGTAATTTTTTATAGCTTTTCAAACGATCTATCGTAATAAGTCCGTTATCAATTGCACTATGCACCGCGCATCCTGGTTCATCCTCATGCTTACAATCACGAAAACGGCATGTTGTCGCAAGTTTTTCAATATCAGAGAATGTTGTTTGAATCGCTTCGCTTCCTTCCCAAAGTTGCAATTCTCTCATGCCGGGAGTATCAATTACGAGAGCGCCACTTGGCAATTGAAATAACTCTCGATGCGTTGTCGTATGCCTCCCCCTACTATCCTCTTCACGTATATCTCCCGTTTTTGCTACCTCAATTCCTATTAGCGCATTTAACAAAGTTGACTTTCCTACCCCTGATGACCCAACTAAAGCAATTGTTTTCCCTGAAGAAACGAATTGTTTCAACGAATCAATACCTGTATGCTCTAAACTATCAACAACGAAAATAGGAACACCAATTGCTATAGCTTCCGTTTCTACAATTTTCTGTTCTACATCATTACATATACTACTCTTTGTTAAAACAATAACTGGCATAGCGCCACTCTCATACGCTAATAATAAATAACGTTCCATCCTTCTAACATTAAAATCATGATTAAGTGCATTCACTAAAAATAAATAATCTACATTTGCTGCTATTACTTGTTCTTCCGTTCGAGTACCAGCTTCTTGTCTAGAAAAAGAGCTTCTTCTCGGAAAAACACGATGAATGATAGCTTTCTTTTCATTCTCTATTTTCTTTATATACACCCAATCACCAACAGCTGGATAATCTCCCTTCGTTACTGCTTCATGCCGAAACTTTCCAGACAGTTCTGCCATATATTCACCATCATTACAAATAATTCGATATATATGCTTATGCTCAAGTAAAATACGCCCTACTTCAAAGTTCTCTACAGCTTGTTCCTCAAAAAAAGAATCCCAGCCATACGATTCTAAAATATTTTGATTCAAATTGATATCCTCCCTAGTTTAAGCTAAGTGGAAGGATAGTGCGCTCACTTATATCGTTTCGCCCTTTCCATCCACCTTTGTACTTGGTTTATTATTCATATAAGTTATTTTCGCCATAATACATCACCCCGTTCTTATTTTAATTACTCTCATTATATGGAATTCTCCTATAAAAAGCTACATCATTTAACGTAATTTTCAAATAACTTGTTTTTGAGCATTCTAATTTGTCCTCGGTGACTAATTTCATCTTCTAGCACATGAAACCAAAGATAGTGCTGGTTATATACTACACCGTTAGGCCACTTTCTTTCTGACATGAGCCACTCATTACCTTGTTCACTTAAATACTTCAGAGATTCTTCTCGAACACTTTGTAGAAGTTGTACATAATACTGTATTTCATGACCACAGATCGCTCTACCTGCTTCCCCTAAATACAATGCATCTTCCCATATTTCTAATTCTTCTTTTGTAAAGTCACGATCTTGAAATGAAATAAGCTGATGAACTTTTTCAATAGCTGCTATATGCTTTAATAAGGCGCCAATTGAATTTCCGCTGCTCTGCATTATTAAATCTAATTGCTCAACTGATAAATTTTTTACTTCGCCTAATGTTACAGCTCTCGTATGCTCAAGCATGCTTACTAATTCCCCTATTTTTTTTGTATAACCATCTACACTTCTTATTCGATAATCTATATTCATATGACGCACCCCTTTCTGCATTCATATTATTGTAAAAATGATTCATATAATAGACTGAAATCTATCGAAATTTTCTGTTATAATTAAATTGAATACAAAATATACCCAAACAAACTTTCTCAATATGCTTATATGAAATATTAAAAGGAATCAATATAAAATAATCGAATCTTATTCACTAAAAGGAGTGGATTCGATGGAAATGTATCAATGGCTAACCGCTGTTCTCGTTGGTGGCATTACTGGCTTCGTTTCCCATCTAATCAATAACCAAGGTAAGTTATTGCTTCCACGCCGTTTGAAAACTTTTTTTCACTTTGGATTTTTAACTGATGTTTTTACCGGTAGCCTAGCTGCACTTCTTGGACTCGTTTTATTCGATGTCACCGCAATAAAAGAAATTATAAAAGTATCCATTGTAACTGCTATTTCCGGTCAAACTTTCTTACTACATCAAGCTCTTGGTGGCGAACAGGCTAAAAATACGCAAATTGGGAAAGCTGATGAGAAGATTCAAGAAATTGACAAATTATTGCGACGTTAGTGTATACTTTCTTTTAAAATTATTGTTATAATGAGAAATAAATATTTTCTATTGCGTCGTTTGTCAGGAGAAAGGGTGTTTCGTATGACAAAAAAGAAAATAGAAGATTTCTTAACAAACTCCGAAAAAGAGGAACTGCTAGAAAACTATAAATGTTTACGAGAAGCCCGCACAAAAAGCGAAGCTAACTATTTTGGTGAAGCAGTAAACCATCTATTAAATAAAGCAAAACAACGAATTATTAAAGATGCAGGTATACATGATGAAAATGCTGCAACTGTTCAATCAAAGAGAAAAGCACTGTTTTAGCTACATTAGCTAAAACAGTGCTTTTTATTACAACATTTTTCACATTACTTTCACATCTATTTCACAATTATAAGTACTCCTATATGTTAAACTAGGTATATCCTTTTCCGAGGAGCTATATGCCGATATATAAACCCCTATCTATATAGGGGTTTTTTATTTCCCCATAATTTTATTACAAATCCTTTTCAATCATACAGCTCAACGACGAATTATTAAAAATACAGCAACTATGCAATCAAAAAGCACCTTTTTAACTTATCCTAAAAAATTGTTTTTTGATTTACTAAAACTTTATGATGCAATTCCTTTTTCATTATCTTTACTAATGTTTTCACCTTTTCTAAACAGAAATAAAGCTACAACATATAATAACGCTGTAAAGCTACCTACTAGTATAAAATTGTGAGATGTTGCAAATAACATTCCTGCTATTACCGCACCAATCATTTGGCCAATGTACATCGAGGCGTTAGCAAGGGCAGCACCTGTTCCCCGTGCTATAGTAGACATGTTTTGTAAATGTCCCATCATTAATACAAACAAAATTCCTGTCACAAAAAATAAAACAAAGAAAAAGAATTCAACAAAAATAAGATTCTTTAAATAGGGAAGTATTACATATAACACTGCCGTAAATACAATTCCACCATAGAAAGAAAGATTGTATCCAATTTTATTTACAAGTCTAGGGCCAAAAATATTACCAGCTAAATTTCCTAATCCTAGTACAAGCATAGCCGTACCTACTTCATGAACCTGTAAGCCAAATTGAATGGAAAGCCATACACCAAAAAATGAAAATGCAGCAAAATTTCCGGTTTGAAAAACAAAGTATGCAAAATAAGAAAGTGAAACCTTTGAATCTGTAAGTAATTGTTTATAACGCTGTAAAATCACTTTTTTATTTCCACCTATATGAACCGACTGTATTTCTGGTAATACAACATAAATAAGAATAACAAGTAGTGTTGATAATATACCAATGAAATAGAATGGGATTGTATAATGTATCGTTGCTAAATAAGCTCCCAGTGGCAGCCCTAAAATTTGAGAGATTGATAACCCTGCTGTTGCAACCCCAATTGCTTTCACAATTTGCTTTTTCTCTATAAGGAGCGGAATGGATGCCCACACTTGTGGAGATACAAAAGCTGCACTTACACCTGCTAAAAATCTAAATGTTAGCATCCATAAAAAACTCGGTGCAATTCCACACAAAAACGTACTTATTGCAAAAAAACTCATACCTAGTACCATCACTTTTTTTCTGTTTAATCCATCTGATATAGGACCAGCAATAAGCGCAAATCCAGCATACCCTAAAGCATACGAACTCACCATCCATCCTGACAACTCGGTTGAAACATGATACACCTGTTGTAATGTCGGCAACAGTGGTGAAATTAAGAAAGTGTCTGTACCGATCATAAACATTATCGTGAAAAATACAGCTAGGACTCTATTCATTTAGACCTTCTCCTTATATAAACAGAGGGTACTATCCCTCTGTTTCACTAATCTTCTAAAATAGATTGGATTTCTTTCATGACTCTTTCATTCAATGAAACGTCTACCGCTTTCACACTTTCTCTTATTTGCTCTGCCCGCTTTCCACCAGGTATAACTGTATCAATTCCTTCTTTATTTAATAACCATGCTAACGCTAAATGAGACACTTCAATATCATTTTCTTTAGCTAGCCCTTTTAACTTTTCCACTTTCTTAAAATTACTCTTATATGTATTTTCTTCAAATAGATTTACATTTTGGCGCCAATCAACTTCGTTCAATTTAAAATCTTCTGTATATTTTCCGCCTAATATTCCAAAAGCAAGAGGCCCATATGGAATAAATGAAATACCCGCTTCTATACAATACGGCAACAGTTCTTCCTCAGCCGTACGTTCTAACACATTGTACGGAGATTGTACAACATCTATATGACCATGTTGGTTCGCTTCTTTTAATTGTTCTATGTTTACGTTCGATATTCCAATTGAACGAATTTTCCCTTCTTCTTTTAAACGAGTAAGCTCTCCGATTGAATCTATGTAACTTGTTTCAGGATTTGTAAAATGTAAATAATATAAATCAATATAATCAGTCTGTAATCTTCTTAAGCTATTCTCCACAGCATTTCTTAAATAACTTGGTTCATTGTTAATATAAGTTTCTCCATTTAACAACGGTTGAATTCCACCTTTTGTAGCAAGTATAAACTCATGACGTTTTCCCTTTAATACTTCTCCTACTAATTCCTCTGATCTACCGAAACCATATGAATCTGCTGTATCAAAAAATGTAATCCTTTGCTGAATAGCTTCTTCTACTAATCGCTTTCCCTCTTCTTCATTCACATCAGCATATAAATTATGTCCCCCTACTGCATTTGTACCTAAACCCAACTTTGAAATATTTAATCCTGCCTTTTGCAATTTTGTATACTTCATTTTTTCTCCCCCTATATTTCTATTGTTCTAATATTTTCGAACAATAGAAATATACCACTTTATATGTTATAGTGCAAATATCTTAACTTATACAAGTAGGTGAAATATGCGTACACTCTATCATCCAAATCGAGAAGAAATTCAATTTTCTTCTGTCTTATATGCACTTAGCGATCAAATTCGTTTACAAATTGTAAATATGTTACTAGAGAAAAGTGAACAATCTTGTGGTGCTTTAAACATCCCTATTGCGAAATCAACTTTATCTCACCATTTCAAAGTTTTACGTGAGTCAGGTGTTATGTACACGCGCCTTGAAGGAACACAACGTTTCATTTCAATTCGTGAAGAAGATTTAAATGCTAGATTCCCAGGTTTGTTACAAGTTGTATTACATGCGACAAAGCCATATTAAAAAACATCTCATATTCATATGAGATGTTTTTTAATATGGCTATTCTTTTAATAAATCTATTAATCCATTCCCTTCAGATGTACGTTCGTACCCTAAAGGTACAGTTCTTTTAATAAGTTGTGCATATATTTCCGGCTCTGATAACTTTCGACCGTATTCTTTCTCACACTGTTTAATGAGCAAGGCGAGCGCCCCAGCAATATGCGGCGTCGCCATGGAAGTTCCACTTAACACAGCATATTTCCCATCTGGATACGTAGATAATATTTCATCACCTGGCGCTACTAGATCAATTTCTTGATTTGAATTACTAAAACATGCAATCTTCCGCTCTAAATTAACAGCACCAACTTCAATTACCTCAGAGTAAGCACCTGGGAAATCTAATTCCTCTGTTTCATCATCGCAATCTCCATTATTTCCAGCAGCACATACAACGAGAACATCCTGCTTTACCGCATTTTGAATTGCTTCATGTAATTCTGGAACATCTTGCGGACCACCAAGTGACATTGAAATAATTCTCACTTTCTCTTGATTTGGCCCTCTCCAATTTACAGCATAATGAATTGCCTCAATAATTTGCTCATAACTTCCAGAACCATCTCCCGCTAAAACTTTTAATACTAACATTTTAGCAAGTGGTGCAACTCCTAATACACCGACACCATTTTCAGTCGCGGCAATCGTCCCCGCTACATGAGTACCATGTCCGTTATTATCAAGATACACATTTGGATCAGCTTCATAATCTTTTGTGAAATTTCTTCCGTCGATAATACGATCTTTTAAATCTATATGATTAGTATCACACCCTGTATCTAATACGGCAACGACTACATCTTGCCCCTTCACACTCTTTTCCCATACTTGCGGAGCGTGAATCATTTGTACACCTGGTGGAATTTCATTTACTTGTTCTACCACCTTATTTACGGTAAACGGAATCAATTGTATACCTTTTTGTTTATTCACTGTACTACTCATCGTAATCCCTCCTGAAAATGTATTATTTTCATTTCAGACCACTTTTGAATACGTGTAAATGTAACATTCGTTTTATTCTTTTTGTTTTCCTTCTTTTCAAATATTTCTCAACATCATTTACTAACTCTATACTACTTTTTTATTTTCCCTATGATTTGTAGGAAGTAACCCCCCATGTCGTTCAACTACTAACCAAAATAAGAGAACCAATTAATGGTCCTCTTACAGTCTTTTAAAAGAATGATATGTAATTGGAAAAATAATATAAATTAAGACTAAACCTCACTCTTGTTTAAAAACTTTTCTATTTCTTTTACTAAATATTCCGCTCCCTCTATCCCAACAGTAATATTTCCATTTGCTAATGATATGTTCTGTTCTGAAACATCACCTGTGATTTGGCAAGCATTGTAAGGTTGATATTTTTGTAAAATGATTTTATCTGCTTCTACAAAAATTTCAAGCGGTGATTTGATTTGTATTCCCAATACATCGCGTAATTCTTTAGGGATAACAATTCGTCCTAATTCGTCTACTTTTCGAATAACTCCTGTTGCTTTCATATTTCTCCCCCCTTACTCTATATTAATTTTTTCACCTCGCTTTTTCCATTTTATCACTTTTTGGCAATACTTGCCTCTTTTTAGAAAATTTTGTACTCGAGTTAAAAAAACACATTTAATGCATACGTAATCTCTCTTTCAATTGTTTTACATAACGGGATCTTATAAGTAAGAAGTATACAATTTGAATACCTATGAAAATACTTAATACAACTGTATTTTCTTTAAACAATGAGTACTCAAACATTTGCCCTAACGCAGTTAAGGCTACTGCCCCATGTAATGTTGCAACACCAATTGGAACGAAGAATAAAAGCGCCAATCGAATTGTAACTACCTTCGATAATTCCCCACTCGTCAATCCAACTTTTCGAATCATTTCGAACAAGCGAACATCATCCTCCAAATCGGAGAATAAACGGAAGTAAAGGAAACTTCCTGCGCAAACGAAAAATACTATACCAATAAAGAAACCTACAAATAAAATCGGTCCTGCAATTTGTAAACTTTGGTTTTGTTCGTACTCTTCCGCACTAAACGTTGACTGTTCTTGATACGGTTTAATTTGATGAGTAAGCTCTTTACCAATTTCAATCTCATCTTTCGTTCTTTCAGTTTTATACATATAATCTTTTGTCTCTATAAATCCATCTTGTAATGAATCATATTGATTATTAGAGATTACATAAACATTTCCTCTTAATATTTTCCCCAATGAAGATGAAGTCACTTTTTTCACCTTTAAACTTTCATTCATATTGGGTAAAGTAATTTCTTTTCTTTCTTTCATCGCTGGCCCTGGTATATCAGCTGACAAAAATACAACCTCTTTATTTGCTACAGTATTAAATGGTTCTCCTGTTAACTTTGCATATTCCTTATAATCTGATTCTTTTATAAAAGTGGCGCTTCTTAACGACTGTTCCTCCGTTTTCTTTGTCGAAATATTAGTTTTTGAAGCTGCTATATTATGTTTCTTTAATCCTTTGTCAATCATTTGTATATGTTGTGATTCGTTACTATTCCCTTGCTTAGAATGGTAATGAAACGCAATTGGTCTCTCCATTATCCCTTTCGTCATGGATGCGAAGCCGACTAATGTCCCTATTGCGGAAAATGCTACAGTAGAAATAATGGTTACAATAAAGAACATTCTTGCGTTATCTCTCATGCGATACGCTAAATCTGATAACGTAATAATATTAGTCTGTGTCCAATAGAAACGTTTACTTTTTTTACATAATCGAATAATAAAGACACTCAGCTGCTTGTACAACAAATACGTCCCAATAATAACTACCGTTGTAACAGGAATCATCATAATAAATACCATTGCACCATGCGATAGAAGAGCTCCTATATAGCCAGCACTAAGCAATACTACTGCTAATATTGAAGAAATGATTGATGCTTTCGGTTCTGGTTTTGCCTCTGCTGACCCTCTAAACAACTTCATAATTTTATTTTTACGAATCATTCCTGCACTAAACAATGATATGATCATAAATAATATGAAAAACATAATACTTGTTACAACAATTGCTTTCATCGGTATGTAATAGGATAAGGAGATATCTAGTTTTAATATCATCGGGGCGACAAATAGTAATACCCCTGAAAATAACATACCTGAAAGAATACCAAAAATAATTGCCCCTATTCCAATCATAATATTTTCAAAAAAGATAAGACGCTTTAATTGATATTTCGTCATACCTAGCATCATTAAAATTCCTAGCTCACGCTTTCTCGTTTTTAAAAACATTCCCATCGAATATAAAATAAAGAAGAATGTAAATAAGTAAATAATAGACTGTGCAAAAGACATACTTACGAATACGTACTGACCCAATTCTCCTGCACTTAATGCCGGATGAAACGCAAAAAATGAATACACAAAAAAGGCCATAATAGCAAATGCACTACTCAAAAAATAGGCTGAGTATGTCCGTCTATTTCGCGTTACATTCCGATATGCGAGTTCTCTAATGTTCATATTACTTCTCCGCCCTTCTTTCTACTAACTATGTTTTTATATTAGTAAAGTACGGAAATACCTTCCATCGATTCAAATGACAAAAACCTTACAGTTTTGAAAGGTTTAAAAAAATTGCTTATACGTAGTACTTTATTTATAATGACTACATTCGTATTCATACACACATCCTATTGTATATTCGTTAGTTTTGCGAAATAATAAAGGATAGAAGTATGTACCATTATACATATAAACTTATTTACCGCTTTAATATGAATAGGAGGAAAACATAATGACATTACAAGAACAGATTATGAAAGCATTACATGTTCAGCCTGTAATTGATCCAAAAGTTGAAATTCGTAAACGAGTTGATTTCTTAAAAGATTATGTAAAAAAAACAGGTGCAAAAGGATTTGTACTTGGTATTAGCGGCGGCCAAGACTCTACATTAGCAGGACGCTTAGCACAACTTGCAGTTGAAGAAATTCGTAACGAAGGTGGTAATGTAACGTTTATCGCCGTACGTCTTCCTTATAAAGTACAAAAAGATGAAGATGATGCACAATTAGCATTACAATTCATTCAAGCAGATCAATCTGTTGCATTTGATATTGCTTCAACTGTTGATGCTTTTTCAAATCAATATGAAAACTTATTGGGTGAATCATTAACAGATTTCAATAAAGGTAACGTGAAAGCACGTATCCGTATGGTTACTCAATATGCAATTGGTGGACAAAAAGGGCTTCTTGTTATCGGAACAGATCACGCTGCAGAAGCTGTAACAGGGTTCTTTACAAAATTCGGAGATGGTGGTGCAGATTTATTACCATTAACGGGATTAACGAAGCGCCAAGGACGTGCATTATTACAAGAGTTAGGTGCAGACGAGCGACTTTACTTAAAAATGCCAACAGCTGATTTATTAGATGAAAAACCAGGTCAAGCTGACGAAACAGAGTTAGGTATTACTTATGATCAATTAGATGATTATTTAGAAGGTAAAGCAGTTCCAGCTGACGTTGCAGAGAAAATTGAAAAACGTTACACAGTGAGTGAGCATAAAAGACAAGTACCAGCGTCAATGTTTGATGATTGGTGGAAATAAAACATAAAAAAGAAGCTAATCTCATTTAGCTTCTTTTTTATATGTTAACGATATACCCCTACTCTTTTCTCCAATAAATCTTGCAGGCAATCTTCATGCTGTTTACAAAATAACGGTGGCATGTCGTCTAACGGGAAAAACTTCAAATCCAACGTTTCATCACCATCTACTTTTTTGTCGCCCCCAACTATTGAGCATGAAAAACACATCACAATTGACTGTGCCTTGTCTCCATTTGGATATGATTGAAAATATTTTGTATACACTCCAATAAGCTCATTTATTTCTACATCATACCCGGTTTCTTCTTTTATTTCTCGGATTGCAGTTTCCGCAGCCGATTCTCCTATCTCCATTGCGCCACCTGGAAAGCCCCAAGCGTTAAAGTCTCCTCTTTTTTGCAGTAATACTTCTCCTTCTTTATTAAATACACAACCACCGGCAAAGTTTAAGAAAACATAATCATGTCCTACTTTTTCACGTAATTCTTTTATATAATTCGCCATTCTCTTTCCCCTTTTCATACTTCTTCTATCGCTATTTCTTATCTTTTTCAAGCAATTCAATAATTCGATCTAGCTTCTGGTTCATATTAATCACGTGGTGTTTCTTTGCAACGCTGCTTTGTAATACTCTTCTAATAAACAAAGTAAATGATATGAAAAACAAAACGATAAGTCCGATTACTAAACAAGTATATATCAATGTGAAAATATTACTTTCGAACAAGTTCATTCAGCATTCACATCCTCTCCTTTTTATTTTATCACATAATTCCCAATATTTTAAAGTGATCAACAAATATAAAAAGAGCATCTTTTACAGATGCTCTTTCTCATTGCTTAATACGTAAATGTAATTGTCGCCAATGAATAACCAGCCAATGCACTATAAGGTGCTACTTGATAAGACACACGCTTTGCACCTTTTGGCCAATTTATTTCATTTAATACTTTCTTTATATCTTGCATCGTTCCATCCATGGACTGCTTATATCGTACTTCTACTTTTTCTGGTTTGGCTGCAAACTGTTGCTGCAACTTTTGCTTAAATTCATTATAATTTTCTGCTCCGTATTCTGCAGATAAGTATTGTAAATTTGTTTCTTTTAACATCTGCTCATATACAACAGTTTTTGAGCTACCAGCTTTTATTTTATTTGTTAATTCACCAAAATAACTTGTAGTTGCCGCTGGATATTTGCTACGATCCCATTCATGATCTTTACTTAACTGTTCGTCAGACATATTAAAATATGAGTAAGTTACACGCCCTGCTTTATCTGGTACTGGATCATCAAATGTAGTATCTAGGTGATACCATTTGTTTTCAATGTTCACTAAATTCCACGCGTGAGCTTGTCCATTTCCTGTGCCTGTTACAATATGATTTTGAATACCTGCCTCTTTTAACAACTCATACGTTAATAATGTATATCCTTGGCAAACGGCAGAACGATTCGCTAATGCTTCATATGCTGTATACGCTTGATAAGACGTATCATAAGACACATGCTTCACAACGTAATCGTGAATAGCTTTTACTTTCTCATGCTCATCCATCCCTGGTTTTACAATTGATCCAACAATTGATTTCGCCTGAGCTTTTACATATTGAGTTTGTTCTTTTGATTCACGGTATTTTACTTGCAGTGTAAACGTATAGTCCCCTGGCATTCCTTTAATAGAATATCTAGTAGACGCTACATTATATTTTACATACTCATCAGCATCTACAATTTTATTAAACTCACCATACAATTGATCCATAATATTTCTAGCATTTCTATCTTTTGTTTTATATGTGATTGTAATATTTTCTTCTCGATTATCAATCTGTTTTTTTAATTCTTTTCTGAAATCATCTAATAACTTTACATCTGATTGTGCTGTCACCGTAGTCGGATTTGTAGCTGCATAAGATACAGATGACGCTTGTAAGCCTCCCATTACTATAGTTGAACAAAGTGCGGCAGCTGTCACATACTTACTTGTCTTTCCCATCTTGTCACTCCTTATATTCTATAACTATACGAAAAAGTATCGTATAGTTTCAGAGTATACAATACTTTTTCGTATAGGTCATATGAGATTATGCATATTAACTAATTCACATAAAAAGGTTGTTCTTTTTAAAAGAACAACCTTTTTTCATTAGCATGTTTGTAATACACAGCATGTATTTTCAAAACGTTGATTTTTCAAATCTTCATTACTAATACAGAAATATAGCATCCCTAGTTCTCCCCAAACCATATTACAATTTTTATGATCTGAATCAATTTGGAATAAAAGAGTCATTTGCTGCGGGTCTACTCCCATATATTCTCCTGTCTCATATAACACTTCTTCTTGTACAGAGAATGGCTCACCAAACATTTGATGGTTATCGTAGTTATCTGGAATTAGCTCTTCAAGTAATTGCAAGAAACGATCTGAATCAGCCTCATCTTCAATGAAAAGTTCTGGTAATTTGTATGTCAGTTCAAAAGTAATTGCACACTGGTTATATTTCGCTTGTATTTCATTTTCTCTTCGTAATTGCTCTACAGGAACATCATAATAAAGTACACGCCCAGCTTCTGTTAGATTCACATTTTCTTCAAAATAATTTTCAATGCAAAAGAAATACAGCATCCCCGTCTTAGGAAGATTGTGATCCATACCAACGTTTTGTAAATCAGTTAAGTTAAATTGCGCGATAAATTGTAGTGGATTTCCCTTATGCTTTGGATATTCAAATAAAGCTGGTAAATCAGGAACTCCTCCCATTTTCGAACTACCTATCGCAACAGTTTCCTGCTGCTTTGGCACAACTTTTATACAAGGAAATACAGTATTAATAAGTTCTTCTTTCAAGTGTGTTAGTTCATATTTATCAATTAATACTTCAATTTTTTTATTCATAAATTCTCCTTACATTTACATACTTATTTATATCATAGTACAAAGATTATACTTCATTCTTTACAAAATCAACAAGCCTCTAAAAAACGGGCTTATCCTTCGTACGCGAACAAGTTTAAAAAAGCATACTATACATTGTTCCTACAAACACGATAATTCTTTATTTCTTCCAGTACATTTTCCCCTCGTTCATTTTTAAATATAAGGAGGAATTCCACATGGGTTACGGATATAGTTGCTGTGGTTACGGATACGGTGGCGGCGGTTGTGGTTACGGAGGTTTCGCTTTATTAATCGTTTTATTTATCCTTCTAATCATCATCGGAGCTAGCTGTTGGGGCGGCTTTGTAGGCTGCTAGTAAACTTAAAAACTATTAAAAAAAGCACGTACAATACGTGCTTTTTTGCCATTTCCAAATCTTTTATTCGAAAGGAAGTATGTTTAATGAAGATTGATGGTGTTTTTGAAGGAGGCGGTGTGCGCGGTATTGCGCATGTCGGGGCAATTTGCGCGTTAGCCGAAAAAGGTTATGAATGGGAACGTGTAGCTGGTACATCGGCTGGTTCGATTATTGCAGCGCTCCTAGCGGCAGGATATTCTTGTTCAGAGTTAAAAACGATTATAACTGATATTGATTATAATAAATTTACGAAAAGAACTTTTATTGATAGAATTCCTTTTATCGGTAAGGGACTAAGTGCATGGACTACTCTAGGTATATACTCTAATGTATTTATAGAAGAATGGATTGAAGAATTACTTCGAAAAAAAGGTGTTCATTTATTTACTGATTTACCAGATCTAAACAAACTCAAAATCATCGCCTCTGATATTAGTAATGGTAAAATGGTTGTCTTTCCTGACGACTTACCAAACTACGGATTTTTAAATTATCGCTTCTCTATCGCTAAAGCGGTAAGAATGAGTAGTACAATCCCCTTCTTCTTTGAACCCGTAAAATGGAGAACTCCAAAATGGAAGCAGCCTTGTTATATGGTTGATGGAGGAATTCTAAGTAATTATCCAATTTGGATCTTCGATTCACCTACCGCTCCTCGCTGGCCGACTTTCGGATTTCATTTTGTAAAAGATGAGATTCAAGCTGACCCTGCTCACTATAACGAGCCTATTTCTATGTTCAAAGGACTATTTAAAACAATGATGCAAGCTCACGATTTACGTCATTTAGATAAGGAATCAAAAGCAAGAACCATTACAATTCCAACAGGAACGATTACAAGTACTAATTTTGAACTGACAAAGGAAGAAAAAGAATGGCTTTACAATTCTGGTTATAACTCTGCTAATAAATTTTTACAAGCTTGGAACTTTAGGCAATATATTGATGAATATAGAAAAGGAAATCAAGACCGAAAGACAAATCGATTTTTTCGTCAACTTGACTCATAATATTATTATTTTGCATACAAAAACGTTTGACAAATTAATAGTAAATAAGCCTAGTAATTTCTTATATTACTAGGCTTATTTACTTCCTATACAATCTCGTACATTGTTTAAGGGTACGATAACCCTTCGGCTTCTTCTGCAGTAATAACTATGTAACGATTTCCCGTTCTTAATCCTAACAGTTCTGCTTTTTCAATTGCTTCTTGCTGCGTCTCCGCATAAGCAGCTAAATATTTTTCTCCATTGATCATTTGGCAAATTACATATTGTTTCATTACTTTCTCCTCTTACTTTTTCATTAGTTGTGCAAGTTTTTTTATACCTATTTCAATTTCTTCTAACGTTGCGTATGAATACGATAGGCGCAAAAATTGATTTGCACTTCTATCATATAAAGTACCTGGGTTTAATAAAACCTTTTCTTGCAGAGCTTTATCAAATAAACTGCGATATGAAATGGGTATTTTTATATGTACCCATATATAAAACCCGCCTGTTGGTTCATGCCAAGTTGCTATTTCACGAAGATATTTATCTAACATTAGTAACATAAAATCTCTTCGTTTTTTCAATTCACTTCTTACAAATCGCAAATGCTCATCATATAGACCATTTGTAAACCACTCTGCTGCAATTTGCTGGGATATAGTGCTTGAACCATAATCTGTTTGCATTTTTATGTCTGACAATCTTTGAATTACTGGCTCGGGTCCAACAATCCATCCAATTCTTAAACCTGGACTAATTACTTTGGACATGCTTCCAATATGTAGTACAATTCCATTTTTATCATAGGCTTTTAAAGGTTTCGAACTAGGTGCATCAAACCATAAGTCTTGATACACTGCGTCCTCTATAATAGGTAATCCAATTTCATTACATACTTCCATTATTTCTTTTCGCTTCTTAGTATTCATACTAAAATTCGTCGGATTATGAAAAGACGGGATTGTATATAAAATAGAGGCATTGAACTGCTTCTTATATTTCTTAATATATGATGTATGTAACCCGCTCTCATCCATTGGGATTCCAATTAAACGTACTCCTGCTGATTGAAAAACATTAAGCGAATATAAATAGGATGGTTTCTCTAATAAGATGGATGCCCCTTTCGAAAGAAGCCCCATAGAAATAAGTTGCAGCGCTTGAATTGCTCCTGAAACAATTAATATAGAGGCAGGAGATACATATACGCCATGCTCCTTTAAGTATTCGGAAATCTTTTCCCTTAAATACAGATTTCCTTTCGGCTCTTCATACCCAAGCGTCACATTTGACTTTAAAAGCTTATTCATAATTTCTTTCATCTTTTTCTCAGGTAAGAGACTCGGCGCGAGCTCACCTGTTCCTAACCGAATTACATGTGGATAAAATTCAGCTTGATTAATCTCTTGAATAGCTGGGAGATTCGGATAATGAACTCCTGTTTCTACATAAGACTGCCAATTAGGCGGGGGTGCGTAAGTTGAAGCATTCTCATTATTATTTACAACAATTGTTCCTTTCCTGCCATTCCCTTCAATATATCCCTTCGCAACTAGTTCATCGAAAGCCATTACAATTGTGCTTCGATTCACACCAAATGTATGGGCCAAATCTCTTTGTGAAGGTAATTTTGTTCCAACGGTCCATTCTCCATTAACAATCCTTTCTTTTATATACGTTTCTATTTGTTTATACAGCGGCGTCGCTAGAGACATATTCGGTTTCCAAACGAATCTTTCCATCATATCACCTTATATTCTTTTTGGTTGGTAACCTCCCCAACCATATGGATGGATACAAATTTTCATTTCTTCTATACAATATACACTATCATAATGAATTAAAATAGGAGGTAATATGATGAGTGAAGCAATTATTCATGGTATCATTCTTGCATTTGGACTTATCATTCCATTAGGTGTACAAAATGTTTTTGTCTTTAACCAAGGCGCTAGCCAACCAAACATTTGGAGGGCAGCCCCTGTAGTATTAACTGCCTCTATATGTGATACGTTACTCATATTGATTGCGGTGCAAGGTGTCTCCCTTGTACTCCTTACTTTTTCTTGGCTAACTAACTCGTTATATATAATTGGATTTTTCTTTCTCCTATATATGGGCTTTGTTATTTGGAGAAGTAACCCTTCCAACGATGTAAAACAAGAAAAAAGTATGTCCTTAAAAAAGCAAATCCTTTTCGCAGCATCAGTTTCGTTATTAAATCCACATGCAATTTTAGACACAATCGGTGTAATTGGAACAAATTCTATTCAATACATAGGAAGTGAAAAGTGGGCTTTTACACTTGCAACTATTATCGTTTCTTGGATTTGGTTTATAAGCTTAGCTTTAGCGGGGAAATTTCTAAAAAGACTAGACTCAACCGGAAAGACAATCTTATTATTAAATAAATTTTCTGGTCTCATCATATGGGGTGTCGCGCTTTATATGTTAAAACAAGTTATTTATTCTTAATGAACGAAAGAGAATTGCATGTTACTGAAAACATCATGCAATTCTCTTTCAAATTATGAAGTAGGTTCCGGTTTCTGTTTTACCATCTTTGCATCTTTTGCTGGTTTAATCCAAATGATTGCTATAACAGCACCAATGGCAGCGAAAATACTTGTCAAATAAAACACTTCATGGTCCGCCCCTTTCATAAAAAAAGAATATAAAGGTGGTCCAGCTGCTACACCGATAAATCGCATTGAACTATAAAAGGACGTAACCGTTCCCCTTTGCTCCTTTTCAATCCCTTGTGTAATGAGAGCATCTAAACATGGGAGTGCCATACCAATTCCTATCCCCATAATAACGAGACAAAGAAGTAGTAAGTAAATCCCTTTTATAAATAAAGGAATGATGACTGATGCAGCTGCCATTAAAAAACCAATATAAATACACTTCTTCATAACATTTTGATTATCTCCAATTTTTTTACCGGCCATATAGGAACTAAGTGACAGTACAAGTAACGGGATAGCAAGCACACACCCTTTCCATATACCATGAATGTCATACTTTGATTCCAGTATAGTCGACAAATAAAAGAGAATTCCGAATAAAATAAGCATAATAATTGCACCTAATGCAAAAATGGCAATTAACCATCTTCCCTTTTCTCGAAACGTAGAGATAATAGATCGAATAAACTCTTTTAGTGGCGGTACTTCCCCTTCTTGTTTTTTTGCCTTTACTAATACCAGCAATAAAACAATTGCTACGACACATAAAACTGGAATCGCCCAAAATGGTAAGAACCATACAATGGCAGCAAGAGCAGATCCTAAAATAGGGCTCAGCACTTTTCCAAATGTATTGGATGTCTCAATGATTCCCAAACCTGTACTAACTTGTTTTTCATCTTTGTATAAATCACCAACACACGGTATAACAACCGGCATTGCACCAGCAGCACCAATACCTTGAATCGCTCTACCGATTAGTATCCAAATGTAGGGATTATCAACTTTCCATGATACCCAACCAGTTATCGCTCCTCCTATAGCCGCAATCAGCAAACTCGGAACCATTACCATCTTTCGTCCCCATCTATCTGATAAATAACCAGCAATCGGTATAAGTAAAATGGCTACGATAGAGTAAATTGTAATAATCATGGATACTTGAAACGATGAAATATGTAATTTCTTTTCAATTGTCGGCAAGATTGGAATGAGCATTGAATTCCCTAATGTCATGACAAGTGGAACTGATGCAAGCGCAATTAAACAACAGTTTTCTTTTTTTAACATGTTGATTTCGGAACCTTTCATCATATATTTCTTACCATATAATAGCCCTGCTGGAACATAATTTTCATTCCACCAGGGCTATTACATCTTTAATACTTCCCATTCACAACAAAAGAAATTGGGTAAAATATAGTATTACTTCTATTCTTTGAATTCTGTTCACTATATATCCATACCAATTAATTGAAAAAAAAAGAAAGGAAGAATCCTTCCTTTCTCCTATAACCTTCTACATTTAGCGAGTATATCCGCCACCAAGCTGTTGTTCTGCCATCGCTACTAGGCGTTTTGTGATTTCACCGCCTACAGAACCGTTTGCACGTGAAGAAGTATCAGCTCCAAGTTGTACACCGAACTCTTGTGCAATTTCATACTTCATTTGATCTAAAGCTGCTTGTGCTCCATGTGATGCTAATTGATTAGAATTACGATTTCTAGCCATTACCAATCACCTCCTTATTTATATATAAATTGTGTTAAATTCAAATTAAAATACATGGAAATTTTTGGTTATTTTTTACCATAAAAAAAGAGCCTCTAAACGAGACTCTCACATCATTTCACATTACGAAGTTACTACTTCTAATTTTCTATTTATTAATACTTTCATTTCTTCTTTTAATATCTCTTTTGAATTATGTCCAAACCATTCTAAGGAAGCAAAAAGATCCGTATTTCTCACTTCCTGAATAATCTCATCATAATTTACAATACCTTCAAATAACGGAACCATACCTATACGACTTCCTGCTGCAGCATATACATTATTAGGTTCAAACACATGCAAATAATCCGCTGAAGATATATTCTTAAAATGGTAATGTAGTGTCCACGGCTTTAATCGATGGAAACTGTCTATTGGATCTGCGCCAGACTCCCATATATGAAGAAAATCAAGATTTATTTTTAAATTCGGATGGTTTACTTCTTCTAATAACTCTATAGTAGAAGGCAATGTGTCCGTTAGTGTATTGGGATGTGTTTCTAACAGCACATACATATTGTTCTGAGCAAACACATCACAAATCTTACGTATTCGCTTCACATACTCTTTTCTCTCTTGTTCCGAGAAGTCCTTGCTCCCTTTTTGCCCAGCAAACGTGCGAATTTTATTCGTATTAAACCAATTAGCTAGTACTACAAGTTGTTCACTTTTCTCTATCGTTTTTTCAAAATCTGCTGATAATGATATATCTAAGTAATCACTTATCATCGTAATTTCTAAGTTTTTATCCTTTAGAAAATTCAATTCTCGTTCTGTCGTTTCACGTTCTTGCATGTACAAATTTTGTGCATGCGTCCCCCATAATTCAATTCCTTCAAAACCGTTTTCATATGCAAATTGAACAATATCAGTAAATGAAATTAATTGATGACGAAATGAAATGGTACATAGCGAATATTTCATAGTATTAAACTCTCCTATCTTAAATTCAGTTAGCTTATTAAAGAGTTGCGACAGATTGATTTGTTTTCATACCTTTCCATGATAGAAACTGTCTCTCTAATTCCTTCTTAATTTGCAGTTCAATTGCATTCATTTCATCCAGTTTTTCAATAATCGATACTAGCATACCTTTATTATTCGTCATTGCCATTTTAATTGCACGATACTGTACATTTGTAAATCCTTGTACAATATCCTCTACTCGATCACACCAATAATCAAATTCTTGCTCCGAATATTGCAACGTTTCACGGAAGTATGCAAAGGCATGCTCATAACTATATTTACGAATTGCAAGTACTGGTATTTGTTTTACTGCTGCTACAAGTCCAGAAAGCGCATATCCTTCTTCCTCATTTGCCATTTTTACAATTAAATTTTTCAGTTCCATAGTCAGTTCATTGTCGTTCTTTTTGAATGTTTCTGTGAAATAACTAGCTACTGTTTCTTGCGTTGGCTCTCCAATTCGTTCTATATCAATGAAATAACCTCCACCAAATGGGTTATCTTGAATAGAGTGAAGTACTTTTTCTCTTTCCATATTTCCTTCCCAACGAAAATCAGGATCTAGCATGAACCATTCTTCTTCTTTCTCTGTTTTTGATATCATTAAATAATGTGGAAACGGTTTTTGATGAAATTTATTTTCCCTCTCTGGTAATAGAGACATATCAACCATTACAATGACATAACGATTTTCCGGCTTGTTTTCTACTAATTCTAAAAACGTTTCTACATTGCTATCTTTATCTTTTGCATGATCATACCATTCGTTTACTTTAATACCGTACAATTTTTCAAACCAAAGTAAATAATGATCATGGTTAATGTTTTCAGAGTGATATGAAATAATTCCGCCTTGTGTTATATCAAAATCTCCATCCCATAGTCCAAAATAAAATGGACGAAAATCAATGTCGCTACGCCTTTTTATAATTTCACAAAAACAACTCACTAAACAGTGCACTTTAATTGAAGTCATACTCTCATCCACTTTCCTAAAGGTTAGTTATTCACATTTACTTCCTGTAACGGCTCTAACTCTTCCATAAAATCAAGCAAAGATCCTACAGTAAGAAATGCCTTTGGGTCTACCTCATCCTCTGGAACGCATAGCTTTACATCCATTTCTATGTATACAATAAGCTGTAACATCATTACCGAATCTATATATAAATCTTGATTTAAGCGCATCGTTTCTTCTAAATGCGTTACATTTTTCAGTTCCATTTTTTCTATCATAATTTTTAACACGGCATTCTTTAACGCTTCCCGTCTCATGTTGTAACCTCTCCCATCTCTAGTAACTTTCTACTTACTTTTCCAGTTTTATTTTTAGGAATTTCATTTACACTTTCAATTTCATGCGGAACTTTATAAGAAGGTAAGTGCTGAATACACCATTCTCTTATTTTCACTGGATCAACATGAGAGATCACTTTCGCTTTAACTATTTCGCCCATCACAGGATGTTTCCCCCGATATACAATTGCCTCTTGCACACCTTCCAATCGAAGCATCGTTTCTTCTACCTCTATAGGAAAGATTTTTAATCCTGAGACATTAATTACATCGTCCATACGCCCCATAAAATGAATGCCACGCTCAGATTTATACCCTAAATCCTTCGTGAAAATTTCCTTATCATTCATTTTCACGACGATTTCTTCCGGTGCATTTTCATCTGAACCTATGCTTATACTTGCATGAGGTAGAGGGTTTCCTAAATCTAAATGGCTTTTCATATCATGACATATACTAATACAACCTGCTTCAGAACAACCGTATTGCTGCATCATATATGTTGTCATTTTTTTTAGTTTATAAAATAGTGCTTCTGGCAAAGGCGATCCTGATGTCATAATTTTATGAAACTGGAACGTTCCTAATGGAAAACTCCCCATAATGTGTAACATAAGTGGTACTGCATATATAATATGTTTTTCTGTATTGCGAACTATATTTAATGCGAATTTAGGATTTTTGTTCGTAATGATTACAGGCTTGCTCCCCCTCGTAATTGCTGATAACGTACCACATATTAGTCCGTATGAATGTGAAACAGGAGCCATAACGATTGGCACTTCATCTACTTCACAGTTTAAAGCTTCATTATAGGCAGTAATTTCTGTATCAACTTCCGTCCATGCTCTACGAATCAGTTTCGGTTCTCCCGTAGTTCCCGAACTATATTGCAATAAAGAAGGCTCTTCTAGTAAAAAGTTCCCTACTTCTAATTTTGTAAAATCGCCATATTCTCCATATAAAATCCCTACACAATTTGCACGCTTTGCCATTTCAATAGCCGTTTCTTTTGGCGTATCTTCATGTATAAGTAATACTGATGATTTCTTTTCTTTTAAGAAAAACACAAGCGTAATAATATCGAATGGATCTTTCAGACAAAGTGCAAATCTATTTCCTTCTGCTTTTTGAAATTGTTCCATTTCCTCATAAACTTGTAATCTCAATTCAAAATCACTTTTGCTATACTCTTGTTTATTAACGATTAGCATAATTTCCCCCTGTAACAGCTGATTTTTGTTTCATAAGTTGTCTTACTCTATACAATGGATTTGGAACTTCATGAACAAGCGATTCCACATCCATATATAATCGACGTTTCGTTAATTGTTCAGCATAGAATGTAGGTGCATATAATTGAATATTTTCAAATCTACCTTTCAAATGTGGATATATTCTTAAATGATTTTCAATTTCTTCAACAACCATCATCCAAAAATGTTCTTCTTTCAATCCATACTCATCCGCAAGTACGAATGCTAATTCTCCTAAATTAAACAGGAATAGTGCATCTAACACCATCTCTTGCAAACATTCAATGCGATCCATTTCAAAGAAATCATTCATTTTTCCATTCGCATATGTTTTATGCATTTTAGTAAAGTCGGGACATTTGTCAACTTCTTTCAAATATGGACGATAAAACTCAAGCCCTTCATGAAAATCCTTTAACGCAATACGAACAGGCACCCCTTCTTTATGGACTAGAATCATATTTTGTCCATGTGATTCCAGTGCGATGCCATGCTCTACAACAAGATGTATAACTGGTATTATCGCTTTTTGAATAAGTAATTGTAGCCAATCCTTCATTCCATATTTATTCAACCACGCATCAATAATTGGTGTACCATCTTTCTCTTTAGCGTATAAACCATTAAAAGGAATTGCATCCTCTTGTGCATCTAAATACTTGTGAACGCTTTCGCGCCAAATACATCCTAATGAACCATATATAGCTTTCTTATTCGTGTCATACGTTACACTTGAAAACTCACTTAACAAGATTAAACGTGCTTCATCCATTAAATAGGCGTCATTACTTACAACATCATTTAACCAATTTGATATTACTGGTGCAATCACAACAGAGTATGGTTTCAGCGTACGAAGTGTTGAAGTGTTGAGTAAATTCATCGATAATTTAACGTACGGTTTCTTTTGACTCGTAATATTTCTTAACGTTCTCATTGACTGTTGCGCGCAATAATCGTCCTCTGATGTTTCTAAATAAATAATAAATTTCCCCTGTATATGATCCCCATAATTTGAAATGATGAAATTCTCCCACTGCCATGGGTGAACAGGTATAAACACGTACTGTTTTGGATTACATCCCTTATTACGAATTCGTTCCATAAACTCTTCTAATTTACGATCGCCAATCTCCTCTCTTAAAAGGTTGTTATACATCACTTCATTCTCATAACCTACAGTCGCATAATTCTTATGCGCTGCAATCCATATGAGTTTTATTGGCTGCATAAATTCATAACCATATTGAAAATTGTCACGATATTGAAATCCAACACGTGCTTTATAACTAGGATGATATGGATGGCCGTCTATTAAATGACTTTCAAACTCATCGTAAGATTTTTGAGTGTATTCTTTCTTATTATTTCTTTCATATTGTGCAATCGTGTCTTTAAATATTGTTTGTTCTAATTCGTGCATAAAAGAATCTAATTTAGCTTGTTCTACACTAGCAACCCGAAAAACTTCTTCTAGAAATTGCGAGACAGATTGTATTTCTTGCTGTTCATCTTGGACTCTTACTATTAATGAGTCTAAAGAAATACGTCCAAATGTCATCCGTTCCCTGCCATAGCATTTGTACGTGACACTTTTGTCTTCTTCATCAAGTCCTTGTATTATAAAAAGAATTTGTTCTTCTTTTTCTATGCGAACCGGTGTAATAATCCCCTCATAAATTAACGATTCTACTAATTGACGTAGCACTCTTCTTCGTACCGAAATGTAATCTTCTGATTCGAGCGCCTTCAATACTTTCGTATGATACATGTCCACTCTCATAAAACCCTCCACCTTATGACAAAATACCATTATTTGTATTACGTGAAATTTTAACGCTATTTATGAACGAACAGCCACTTCTCTAACGAGCGGATTATGTACTTGCACATAAATTGCTTGCTCTAATGGATTACTTAACTCATCGACATCGAAAAATCTCGTTAGTAAATTTGCTTTACACGCTAACTTATCTTCGTCCAATAATTCTCTTAAAAAAGTTGAAGGTTCCCGGTTATACGGAAGGAATGATTCAAGTACAGACCTTAATTCCGAGAGAAGAATTTCCTCCTTAATTAATCCTGCTGTGCCAAAACCATTAATGAGGCCAAACATATGATTGAAAATTAAGTAGTAACGAAATCTCTCATCCACAATATAGTCGTCATATAAATTTCCAGTACGTTCTCCAATACCAACTAATTCATTATTAAGCATCTCTTTCATTGAATTACAGAAATAAAATCCTTGATTATCACGGAAATAATATTTGACCGGATAACCATCTTTTAGCTGAACAACGCTATTTTGCTGATGAGCTTCTAATGCAACACCATACTGTAAATACATCCATACCATTGGCTTTAAAGAAATATTCATATATCGTCTAAACCACTCTAAGCTTACTTCTTCACAGCTTTTACTTTCTAAATTTGCTAGGCGATGAATAATATTCGATAACCGCGTACGCTCTCCAGGTATAGCGTCTTGAACTAGCCCAGCAATTAATGTTGCGTCGTTTGCATGTTCACTATAAAAAGGGTTCTCGCGAATAATCACTTCAAATCCAGATTCTTGTGTTCCATAATTTAATGTAATATAGGCTGGATCACAAATAAAATCAAAGCCTGGAAATCTTTCTCGTACTTCACCAATAGCCGTATTTAACATTTCCTTTCCTTCAAGACCACTCTCAAGTTCTTTCAGTTTATTAATACGCATTGAATTCGTTACTTTCACCGGAAATGAAAACTTAAGCATATACTTCGAATCAGGATGATACAGTGTCCTTAGTGATGATGTTGCCATATAATACTTACCTACAGGTCCAATATACTCAAGCAATTCTTGAACTATCCAATCTTGTACGTAAGCTTGATGCAAGAGCCATTCTGCCTGAAGCGGATGAATTGGAATTAATGCATATTGATCTTCCTTACAGTACTTCTCTATAAATTCCTTACTAACCATCTCATCATTACTTAATTCTTCTTTTATAATCGTTGTTGTAGAATCTGATAATAATGATTTTTCATTTACTATACTTTTATGGGCCCGAAAATAATGAAGCTGACATTCTCCTTTTAATTCTGGAGAATACATTGCATTTTTCCAATCCAATATCCCCTGTCTACTCTTTGGTGTAGGATGAGTTAAATGCCCAAATAATAAAGACTGCTCCGCTTCTATAAAAGTTGTATGGAAACCGTATAATGCGGACGTATCTTCTATTCTCTCTTTTGTAAATTCCTCAATATTTTGACAACTACGGATAACTCGAAGCATAAGTTCCGCAGGATTCGTCCCTTCTCCGTAGTTGATAGACATCTCTTTTATTAAAAATGTAATAACTGTAACGTAATCTGCTTTAATAACAGAATTACTATCTCCAATTTGATAATAAAATTGTTCTCCAAACAAATGACGATCTGTTGATGATTTATATATAACTTCTCCATACAAAGTAACGTTCTGTGCCGATAGCCGACAACATAAATATGTGGGGACTGTATCTCTATTCAACGTATTACTGAAGATAATCTTCATTCTTTCATCCTCTGTAATCCATTCTCCACTCCCTGTTTCTCTTAAATAACAGTTTAAAAAGCTTTGTAATGTTGCATGTTCTGCGATTTGTTTCGCATGCTGCATGTTGGTCCTCCTCTTTATATTAAAGCTATCGAAATTTTATATAATAAACGATAATTGAATGTCGTTATCAATTATGATTCTAATTGATAATGATATTCAATTCAAGAGTATATTTCAGAATTTTTTTATCTGATTTAATTTTTCTTGTTTTCTCTCTTTTCTTTAATCTAGTTAAAAATACACGAAAAAAATACTCAGTTTCAAACTACATACTTACTATTTTTCATTAGTAATCTATCCAAAATGATTAAACAAAAGAGGTATACCTTAATTGGTATACCTCTTTCAAACATAAAGTTTACATAATAATATTATTTAAGCAAATCTATATAACTTTTTGTATAACAAATTCAAATCTCTCCAACAATACGCTGTTTCTTCTACCCTTACTCTCTCTAAAAATTTCGTATCAATTTTTTCAGAGTTAAATTTTTCATAAAACTTTTTAGAAGGATTATTCGTAACAACCCAAACTAAAAGTGATTGCATATCATTGTTTATACAATCCGATAATAAAGCTTGAAATAACTTTTGTCCTATTTTCATTCCTTGATACTCTTGTAAAAGGTAGATTGCATATAATTCTCCATCACAATTATATGTACCAGTTCTTTCTACTCCCCCATCGACGAATCCAACTATCAACATGCACCTTTGCTATACCTGGTATATCATCCTTTATTGCTCTTCTAATATGTATTCCCATCATTTCTCCCCCTTGTTACTCATCATTATATCAATTTCATTCCTTAAAAATCCAAATAAAAAAGAGTGAATTCACTTCACTCTTTTTTATCACAATTATCTACTTTCCACTTCAACTGAAACTACTCGATCAATCTCTTTCAGGGAACTATATAACTCTGTTGTATATAAATCTTCTGGAGCTAAAATAACCATCTCCAGTTGCTGAAATGCTCCACTATCTATATCTTTAATTTTCACACGTTTCACATGCATGCCTAAATTTTTAATTTGCTTAAATATACCATCTAACTCATGATGCTCTTTAACAGTAATTTTTATAGATAAATCCTTTTGTCTTAATGAATACGGTCCTGCGATTTTCACAAGTTGCGGAAGTACATTAATCGCTAAAATAATTAAAACCATAGCAACTGTCGCTTGTAAATAGAATCCCGCACCAATTGCGATCCCTAAAGCTGAAGCAGCCCACACCATAGAAGCTGTTGTTAATCCAGAAATAACATCATTACTTCTTCGTAAAATGACACCTGCGCCAAGAAAACCAATTCCACTAACAATTTGAGCGGCCAGTCGCATCGGATCCATATTTGTATGTCCTGGAACAGAATATACATGCACAGATTCAATTGAAACCATCGTAATTAAACAACTTGCTACAGAAATAACCATACTTGTTTTCACACCAAGTGGTTTATTCTTTAGCTGCCTATCTATCCCGATGAATAATCCTAAAAAGAGTGCTAAACCTAATTTGAGTAAAAATTCATATGACATATTTCCATTCTCCTTACTTTACAATGTTTCCCTTAGAATAACTCACTATAACTCTTTTATGATATCAATTCCAGTCTTTTCTATTCATTTAACGTAAAAAACCGAAAAAACATTTATAACGATGTTTCTCCGGCTTTTTATTACACTTTAGATTCTTCTTTATTTCTGATCTTTAATCTTAATTTCTGCATCTTTGTAGAATGCTAATTTACTGTCATTATACTCTTTTGTAAATTTGTTAAACTGCTCTTTCGACTTTTGTGCTTCCACATTTAATTCATTAACAGTTTTAACTTTTTCACCGATTTCTTTTAATTTCGTTTCTTTTACTTTTAATTTTTCATACAGTTCTTTTTCAGTCGCTAACACTTTCGTGTAATTTTCATTCATCTTTTTGAATGCATCATAACGATTTTTATACGACTCTTCTACTGCTTTTGCTTGTTTTTGTAACTTCTTATCTTCAATCTTCTCTATATTACTTTGAACAGATTTCGTTTCCTTCTGTGCTTTTTCTAGCATTTCTTTTTCACTTTTCAATACTTTTTCACGATCATCTACATTTGCAGTAGCTTGCTCTATTTTCTTCACAACTGCTTCATTATGATCTTTACCTTCTTGCAAAATTTGAGCATATAATTCTTGCCCTTGTTTCTCTAACTGCTCTAATTTTTTTGCTTCATCCACTAAAGATTTTTCTTGTGTTGCTGCTGTTTCAAAAGCTGTATATAGATTTTCTTCTGGCTTTTCACCGAAACAACCTGTTAAAAGTCCTACTGATAATGCTCCAACTACTGCTACTTTTCCATACTTCAACGTTCATTCCTCCATTACATACGGTTATCATGCCAGAAGTTCACTGGGAAGTGACTCTCTTCATGATAAGCTTCAAACTCATAACCCTTTTCTTTTAGCCCCTTTAAAATTGCTGGCACAGCAGCAACTGATTGCGGGTGAATATCATGCATTAAAATTACTTCTTGTGGTTTTGTTGCATTTGTTAATACGTTTTGAGCAATTTGTGCTGCAGCTGCATCAACTGGCATTTTATTGTATCTCCAATCTAATGAATCAATTGTCCAATCCCACACTTTAAATCCGCCTTCTACCACTTTATTTCGAAGACCTTCATTCAATCCAGGCATCGAACCATATGGAGGACGTGTTAATTTAGGTGATTTCCCAATAATATTAGCGATTAAACCTTGATCTTCTTTCATCTCATTTACATACTCGCCATTTTTATATAACTTTGCGAAATTATGTGTCATACTATGCATGCCTACATAATGACCCTCAGCATTTTCACGTTTCACTAAATCAGGAAATTCTTTTACATTCGCTCCAATTAAAAAGAACGTCGCCTTCGCATCATGTTGTTTTAGCGTATTTAATAATTCAGCCGTATATTTCCCTGGCCCATCGTCAAATGTAAGATAAGCAACTTTTCTTTCTTTTCCATTAAAACGACTTGGTGCCGTTTTATTCATTTCAACTTTCGGCTGTTCACTTGCAAGCTGCACTACATTTTCTTGTTTCGCAACAGCTTTTGCTGGTGAAGTAATTGATTGAAACATGTAATACCCAATAGCTACTGCGGCAATCGCTATTAAAACGACTACTATTTGTTTAATTTTTAAAGCTTTTTCCATTCTATCGAATTCCTCTCCCTATTAATCTTATATATAAATCGCCCAATATAATTATACATCTATTTATTTTTATTTCACCATATAAATAGATTTTATTTGTATTATAATGGGAGTTTTATCAAAATTGTTGTTCCTATTCCTTCTTTACTTGTAACACTAAGCGCACCGCCATGAAGCTCCACCATTTTTTTAACGATAGCTAAACCAATACCTGCACCTGCAGCATGATTATTAATTTGGTAAAATGATTGCTCAATATATGGTAAATGTTCTTTAGCAATTCCAATCCCTTCGTCTCTTACCTTAATCACTGCTTGTCCTTCTATTTTAGTCGCTTCAATGTGTATTGTGCTTTTTTTATGTGAATACTTAATTGCATTTTGAACAATATTCAAGAAAACTTGCTTTAGCCTATTTCGATCTCCCATCAATTCAATTCGGTCTATAGTAGTAATAAATTGAATTTCCTTCTCTTCCGATTTAGGAGTTAATTGCCAAATCGTCTCCTCTAGTATATCGTACAATTGCACCTTTTGTTTATATAAATTAAAATGATTTGATTGTAATCTTGAAAAATCTAACAATTCTTCTACTAAATGAATCAACCTATCTGTCTCACCTGAAATAATGCCCATACCTTGCTTTATTTCTTCTTCTGTTAAATGATCTACTGTTTTTAACGTCTCACTCCAACCTTTAATTCCTGTTAAAGGCGTTCGTATTTCGTGCGAAATAGAAGCAATGAATTCATTTTTCATCTGCTCAGCCTTATCTATTTTATAGGCCATATAATTTAAACTATGTGCCAAGTCCCCTAATTCTCCAGGATAATCTTCTTTAATTTTTTGCTTTAATGTGCCTTCTGCAATTTGTGAAGAGGCTTGAATAATGGATTCAATTGGCTCAACAAATGAATTTGCCAAACGTCTACTAATTAAGAAGACGACTCCCGAAATAACAATACCTACAGAAATAGTAAACGTAATAATTTCAATAATCTTTTTATTTACATTTGTTAAAACAGTCGTATATTTTAAAACACCAATAGTTTGTCCTTGATGTATAAGTGGGCTTAGCACCTCTAGTTGTTTTTTATTACCTTTCTTAGTAACTTGATTATACATTTCACCTTCTAATAATGATTGTGGAATATTGACTTTACCTTCTATCTTTTCACCACTTGAAGATTGTATAACCGAGCCGTGACGATCAATTAACTGTAATTCTGTTCCTTCTAATTGAAAGCTACTAATTATGTCACCACTATATTCTTGTAACCGAATAAAGTATAGTGAATTGTATTCTGAAAAAAAACGTGTACTCGTTTTCGCATGAGACTCTATATATTGCACAATACCATTATAATAGTATCGATAAATTGAGACTGAAAATACAACTTCAAATAATACAAGCATAAGTGTAATGACCGTCATAAAATATAAAGTCACTTTCCGTTTCATCTTATACTTTCCTTCCACACATATCCTTTTCCCCACACCGTAAGAATAAATTCAGGTTCTGATGGATTACATTCTATCTTTTGACGTAACCGTCTCATATTTACATCTACCACTTTCGTCTCACCTACGTAATTGGTTCCCCAAATCATATTTAAAATTTCGTCACGCGAAACTGGCTTTGAAGCCTGATTCATTAAATACTGTAATATCATATACTCTGTAGGTGTTAAATCGACTAATTGTCCATCTTTATACAATCTTTCTTCTATAATATTTAACGAAAATGGACCTGACGTAACAATATTCGTTTTTTCTTCATGTACTTCTATTCTTCTTAATAAAGACTGTATACGTGCAGTTAATACTACTGGACTAAACGGTTTTGCAATATAATCATCTGCACCTATCCCTAGTCCTTGCACCTTATCTTCATCTTGTACACGTGCGGTTAACATAATAATACCCATTTTTTTATTTTCTTTCCTGATAGCCTTACAAACTTCTAAACCATTAATCCCCGGTAACATTACATCCAGCAGTGCTATATCAACAGTTTGTTCACTCAAAATTTGTAACGCTTCTTCTCCAGTAGTAGCTTCTATTACATAAAATCCAGCACGTTTTAAATTTAAAACAATAAAGCTACGGATTGTTAATTCATCTTCTAAAACTAAAATTTTTGACATAATTCTCACCTCCTACTCTTGTTGATAATCCGCTAGCGGTTTTATATATGCTTTCACTTTTTCAAATTTTGATTGCTTCGGTACTGCATATACGTGAGAAGCCGTTTTAATTGCTGCGCTGTAGCCTTTTATATTGAACCATTCTTTCCGCTTAAAAATATGAACTTCAAGCCATATTTCATTTGTTCTTGTATCCAAAAACTTTTGAGAATTTGATTCTTTTTGCTGATCTGGTATTGTAATTTTCCCTATTAACTCTTTAGGGATTTTCACATAATACCCTTTTTCTATATCTATATATCGTTCTTCAATTGGTTTAATTCCAGATTCACTCCACTGTATGTAACGTTCGAAAAGCGGACTATCACCATGTGATTTATCTTCCCACCCTTTTGGGCGTACAGTACGAACAAATTCAATAATGCCGTCTTCATTAACATCTTTACTTTCTACAACATATTCATTAAATAAATCTTCTTTCCCATCTATAGGTAATACTTCATAATGATCCTGATCAAATTTTGCTACATAAGTTATACCTGAATGAGCCCCTGTTCCCGCATCGATTACAACTGCCTTTAATGATTTAGAAATACGACCCATTTGTATTCTTTGAATACTATTTATATACGGATCAAATGTAACCTCTGACAATACCTTAAACTTTTCAATGAACTGAACCTTCAACTGTTCATCTTTCATATGCGAAACAAGGCTTATGTCTTTAAAACCATTTTTGTTTAAATCATCTATAAATAACTTTGTATACTTCTGTCTATAAAATTCCTTTATATCGTCACTCTCATCGGAAAAAACATACATTGTGTTTTCTAATAAATCACGATTGGTAGTTATTCCTATCAATAGTTCCCTTTTCCCACTCCCTGTGAAATCTCCTACCTCAACAATATCTACTTCTTCCCCATCAAATGTATAGGTTGACTTCATATTCCATCCATTATTTTTCTTCTCATATACGGCTAAATATATATGATAATCTTCATTAGGTATTTTATATACGATGACAGCTTCTTTTTTATTATCTCGCTCGAAATTCATTGACCATGTCGTCTGTTTATCTCTATTAGACATTGGAGTAAGTAAGCGATAATTAACAGGTAAATCTTTATCAATTTGTTCATTTAATTCATTAATCCATTTTTTATTTGTAGGAGCTTCCATTAGACTTGTTGGAGCTTCAGACATTTTACATCCAGTCAATATAAAGATAATTCCCATCATGCTTAACCATTTCTGCATATGATATCTTTCCTTACCACAAATTTTGAATATGTCCTTTTACTTTTTTACCTATCCATTATACTCATACATATGAGTATAATTTTTCTAAACTAAAAAATCGTTACAGAAAAGTTACAAATACATTCCCAAAAAAAAGATTGGCAAAAGCCAATCTTTTTTTTATTATTCGTTTCGAACTGGTTTTGGCGTTACACCTAAATGATCATTTAATTTTTTTGAAATATCTTTTACATTTTTTTCATTTGGAATGTAATAATAAATACCACCGATACGTTTATCTGTACCTTCTATTTGCATTTTTTCCATTTCCAAATTAGATCCTGCCATATTTTTTGTAATGGCAAGCATATCGTCAAATGTTAAGTTCGTTTTCATGTTTTTATCAACCGCATCTAGTAAAGAGCCCATTTTGCTAATTGATTGAACAGACATCGCTTTTTTGGCAATTGCTTCTATTACAAGTTGCTGTCTCTGTCCACGCATTGCGTCACTATCAATTTTACGCGTTCTTGCAAGTGCAAGTGCTTGTTCTCCATTTAAATGTTGGTAACCTTTTTCTAAATGGATCATACCAGCTTGGTCTTTACTATCTTGTTCAGTGAAAGTAACTGGTACATCAATATCAATACCACCAATTGAATCGACAATTTGTACGAATGATTCAAAGTTAAACTTCACATAATAATCAACAGGGACATTTAAAAATCTTTCCACCGTATCGCGTGTGCTTTCTACTCCACCAAATACGTGAGCATGAGTAATTTTATCTAATTTTTTTCTAGTTGGAATATAAACACGTGAATCACGTGGAATACTTACTAGCTTAACAGACTTATCATCTTTATTAATTGTTGCTAATAAAAGTGCATCTGTTCGAACTGCTTCGCCATATTGGCTTTTTCTCATTTCACTTCCATCTACACCCATGATTAATATTGAAATATTATCCTTTAAAGGTTCAACTTCTTTATCACGCTTTGATGACTTTTCAATTTTCGCATACGCATCATTTACAACAGCTTTTGCTTTATTATATATAAACGAACCATATCCTACTCCTCCAAAAATAAGTAGGAAAAATGGAATTAATATGAACCATTTTATTGACTTTCTTTTAGAACGCTTTTTATTACTTCTCGTATTTTGTTCTAATTCAGAGCTCATACCCATTCGCCTCTCTTTCTCTTTACCAAGTATAATGTAAGTCTATTTATCTTCATATTGAATTTCCTTTCATTAACCTTACAATTTTGTAAGGTTACTACTAAAACCCAATATGTATTCCATTTCACATTATACTCTCGTACTTATTTTTGGCAAGTCACTATTTACCAATTTCAAAAATTTAGCACTTCGCAACATGCAAATTTATAAATTCATTAACTCTTTCATTTTAAATTAGGATATCTTTTTCCAGATAAACGATATGAATAAAGAGTCCAGCTAATGATAAAACCTCTATGAGTACAGTATATTTCACGTTATTATTTCTCAAACGGCGTATACATGCTTTTCTTCCCCTGATTATCAATAAAAGCCGACTTTGCTTTTATTTTCGTTTTTTCTACTTCCATGTCTTCATTTGAGAAGTTCACAATGATTTTGATATTTTTTCCATAAGAAACAGATTGTACTAGCTTATCTTCTGACAAATACGCAAAATTCGTCATCTCTTCTTTTACTGCTTTTTCATGAACTTCATTCCAAACTTTTAGATGCTCTGTAATTTCTTTTTTATGTTTATTCCACTCTACTTCATCTAAATGGTACAACGGAGGAACATTATACAATAATTCAGACAGCATTCGATTTCCAACTTCATCTTTTACCTTTAAACTTCCCCATTCCCAATGATGCGTTGTAATAACGGAATCATTGTATACTAATTTATATAATGGTACCGAATATACTGGGTTTAAATACACTTGTTTATATTCTTCTTTCAATGGTACTTGTTTTGCATATTTTTCGGGAACATTTTGATTTGGTGACCAATATCCACCGACATAATACGGACTTGTTTTATTTTTCCGCATATCTTCATCGTCCCATTTAATAACAGGTGTTTCAATTCCGTGTGCAAATGCAATCGTACTACTAGCAAAATCATTTCCACCTTCAGAACCAACGACCATACCCTTTTCTTGTGCAATGTAGTCCATTCGTTTTAAACGTGCTTTTAAATCTTGCTCTTGTGTCGTTATATGTTTCGCTGAATAGTCATCGTAAATTTCACCTGTCGCATCACAATCAATAAACCATGAATTATATTTAGGACCATTTTGTAATATATCATTCATGCGTTCCTTTACACTAGGCAGCGATAAAGTCGGGTTTAACTTGCGACCTCTGCCTAAAAAGCCTTGCACCTTTTCTCCGTTTTTCTTCGTTACAGTAGCCTCTTCATATAATGATGGGTCATTAAAGGATGCTGTGTTCCAATTTTTATCACTTTTTTCGTGAATGGAATGATATGAATCATACGGACCAACTAAATACCCCATTTCCTTCGCTTTTGTCACGAAATTAGGTTGCATAAATCCTTGTTCCCAGTTCGGCAGACCAATCCACGCTTTTTCTATTCCTACCTCTTTCATTTCCTTTAGTATGTCCGTTCCATCTGCATTACCCCATTTACTTACCTCTTCAACCGCATCACCAAGTAGCGACTTTAATAAATGCTTATTTAAGCTATACAATTCTGTGTTCGTTAAGTGACCTACACCTTTCTTTAATAGCACACTAGCTTCCTGATCAACGTTTTGAAAAATATCCTCTTTATAAAATTCCTTCATGGATAATACTTCGTTTATATAACGTAAAATAACATTTTTTTGATACTTATCAATGAAATCTTGTTTACTTACTTGATCTAATACATTCAGTTCCCCAGGCTCTGAACTATTCTTTTGAATAAGTTCTCTTATATGACTAAACAGCGGGCTATTTATTTGCTCCCTTAGTTTTGGCCAATTTATATTATTTTCTGATAAACCATTTTGATTCCAAAAATAAAAATGCGCCGCTCCATATAACTTTTCGATTTCTTTATTTTTTCTAGCCTTTTCTTGTAATGTTTTAAATTCACCTTTTCGAACAATATCATCCTTATACAGTTTAGCAATGCTTACCGCATCATTATTTGTCACATATAATTGAAATCCATATGTTTTATTTTTATTTATGCTCGGAAATTCATGTGTAAAATCAAATCCTATTTTCGGATCCGAATGAAATTTCAATTCATTATTAAACATATTGTTTGCAATATATACAATTGAATATTTCGAACCATTTAAAGCGAAAAACTTCATAGAAAATGATTCAGCAAATGAATATGCATCATCCTTTAAAAACTTCTTCCAATTCTCATCATTGCTCGGAATTTGCTTACCCTCCCACAACGGAAGTGTATAATTTTCAGCTTCTACTTTCGGCCATGTAAAGCTTTCTGCACCAGTCGATTCCACTTCAATGTTTAAGTGGTCTTTTTTCTTTTCTAATTTTATTTTTACTTTTTGATCTGGATATTCCCACGATGTACGATCCTTTTCTTTTTTTACATTCGATACCTTCATTTTCGGTAGGGGTTGTGATGCCTGTTCCTTTACCCCCTCATGTTCTACAGTTAATGTGAATGTTTCTGGATTTACATCATAAGTAAAATCTTTATACGTCGATTTCTTTATTTTAGACTCTTGTACAGCATTACTACCTTTTACGTCACAACCGACTAAAGTCGAAAATGGCATAGTTGTTAGAAGACATATCGCTATCATTTTTTTCATCCTCTGCACCTCCACCAATGAATATACAGGTGGTTTGTTACAGGAATGTGGCAAAAAATAATAGAGCTAGCATTTTGCTAGCTCTATTTGGAGTATTAAAAGTTGATATGAACAACTATAATTCGCTTAGAAGATATGTAATACAGTAACTGCATTTTTTCTCAACAATTATGAAACTAAACAAATCAAAATTTTAACAAGCATTCTTTAACTGAAAAAATAAGTGTATACAATGTATCCTAAAAGTAGTACTAAAATGATTATCCCTGTACCTTTCCAATTCATACCGCCTGCTATATCAACTGGACTACCTGTTTCCGCTCTATTGAGTCCGTCATGTAAAGAACCCGTAGGATTACTTTTTAATTCACTTTGTCTCATACGCTCTCTTTTTTCTTCTGGTGACTCTTTATTCATTTAATCACCTCCAAAATGAATGCACTCTTTACTTACATTATTCAAAATCAACATTTGTTTTATATTTTTTTCCGAAAAAACCTAATTTAAAATAGGTTTGCAACGTAAAGAAAGCTAGCCATGCCAGCTTTCTTTACGATCCAATATGCTCTTCCTTATTTACAATAATACCTTTATGGTCGATTTCAAGCTCACATACTTTCATATCTGTAAATACTCTCGCTAATTGCTCAGCGATTTCTTGACGTTTCTCATATGGCGTTAATATAAAAATAGATGGTCCCGCACCGCTAAGTGCTGTACCGTACGCACCAAATTCTTTTGCGCATTTACGAATAGATGGTAATAACGGTACGAGTTCTAAACGATATGGCTCGTGAAAATGGTCTCTCTCCATCATTTCACCTACAACTTCCCACCGCTTTTGACATAATGCAGCTACTAATACGTTACTTATCGCACTAGCTTTAACTGCCTCATGAAACGGAAACATCTTTGGTAATACAGATCGACTTTCATCTGTATTTAATTCTTCATTCGGAATAAGAGAAATTACCCCTAACTCCTTGCTCTCAATTCTTACGACGGAAATATCCTTTCCATCAAGTGCTCCGATTACAGTTCCACCTAATATAGAAGCAGCAACATTATCAGGATGTCCTTCAAAATTTGTAGCAATTTGAACTTTTTGATCAGCAGTTAAGTTCAAATTGCCTAGTTGATTCGCAAGTTCTATCCCAGCTACAATCGCTGATGCACTACTTCCTAGCCCTCTTGTTAATGGGATATTACTAGTAACTTCTATTATATGGGGTGATATAGAAGGACAGACTTTACATGCCGTGCTAACGATTAAATTTTTATCGTCTGTCGGAATTGATTCTTCAAAGGAATGGATTACTTGCCATTTATCAGCTTTTTCTTTAACCACCACATCTAAATACAATGACAAAGCTATTCCAACTGAATCAAATCCAGGACCAACATTTGCCGTACTAGCAGGGACACGAACACTTAATGGTATCACGACATAATCACCCCTTTAATATGATCTTTAATCTGTTCTATATCATTTGACAAACTTGCGATGTCTAGTTGATTTGAAGAAATAGCGATATCAGGATCCTTCAAACCATTTCCAGTTAATACTGCAACAACTGTTTCTCCCTTTTTGATTTTTCCAGATTTAACATGTTTAATTACGCCAGCTAATGAAGCATTTGATCCCGGTTCAGCGAAAACTCCTTCAGTTTTTGCCAATAACCTATACGCATGTAAAATTTCTTCATCTGATACCATATCTATTTCACCACAAGACTGCTCGGCAGCCTCTACTGCATACGACCAACTTGCTGGGTTACCAATGCGAATTGCTGTTGCAATTGTTTCAGGCTCTTCAATTACATGCCCTTTTACAATTGCCGCTGCTCCTTCTGCTTCAAAGCCATGAATTCTTGGCTTCTTATAACCTTTTTCTTTCTCATATTCACAGAAGCCTTTCCAATATGCTGTAATATTCCCTGCGTTCCCAACAGGGATAGCTAGAACATCTGGTGCATTTTGCAATTGGTCACAAATTTCAAATGCTGCTGTTTTTTGTCCTTCAATTCGATAAGGATTCACTGAATTTACTAATGTAACCGGCTCTTCTGCAGCAATATTTCTTACAGCCTTAAGTGCATCATCGAAATTCCCTTCTATTGAAATAATTTCAGCTCCATAAGCGACCGCTTGCGCTAATTTTCCATGCGCAATCTTTCCTTCAGGGATTACGATTATACATTTCATCCCAAGACGTGCCGCATATGCTGCAGCTGATGCTGATGTATTACCTGTTGATGCACAAATGATTGCTTCTGAACCTTCTTCTTTCGCCTTAGCAACTGCCATCACCATACCACGATCTTTAAAAGAACCTGTCGGATTCGCTCCTTCGTACTTACCATATAGCTGAATCCCTAATTGCTTTGATATATTTAATAACGGAATAAGAGGTGTGTTTCCTTCCATTAAACTGACATCAGGTGTGTTTTCATTCACCGGTAAATAAGAAGCATATTGTTTTAATAGTCCTTTATACATATTGTTTTTCCTCCTCAATAATGTAGTAACTGTTTATTTCACTTGCGACAGCTTCTATCGCTCCTAAAACTCGTTCGAATTGATACTTGGAAGTTCGATGTGTCACAACAACAACTTCTGCCAGTTCACGGTTTAAAGGTAATTGAATAACTTCTTTTAAACTTACAGAATAATTAACGAAACATTCTGTTATTTTTTGTAACATCCCAGGCTCATCTCGTAATGAAATACGCAAGAAATATTTCGAAACTACTTCTTCATCACTTTGTAATTCATAAGGAACTGGTTCTTTTAACGCACTTTTATTTTTCGGCACTTGATTCATATTTTTAACGATTGAAATAATATCACTTACTACAGCAGAACCAGTTGGCAACTTTCCAGCTCCAGGTCCGTAAAACATTACTTCTCCTACCGCTTGACCGTGAACATATACTGCATTAAATTCATTATTTACATTCGATAATGGATGACGACTTGGTAAAAGTGTCGGTTCTACACTTAAATGAATGGCTGATCCTTGTTTTTCTGCTTTCCCAATTAACTTCATAGTAAATCCTAACTTTTCAGCCATTTGTAAATCTTCTTTTTCGACCTTTCGAATCCCTCTTACTTGCACATCATCTAATGAAACATTCATCGAAAAACCTAAGTTTGCAAGAATTGCTACCTTTCTCGCCGCATCTAGTCCATCTACATCTGCTGTCGGATCCGATTCTGCAAAACCTAATTTTTGTGCTTCCTGTAAAGCCTCTTCATAAGACCACCCATTTTGACTCATTTTTGTTAACATATAATTTGTTGTACCATTTACAATTCCCATTATTTTTTCAATTTGATCTGATGCTAGCCCGTCAGTTAGTCCTCTTAACACTGGAATACCGCCTGCTACGCTCGCTTCATAACATAAATCACAATCATTATCGTTTGCCAGTTGAAGAAGCTCTGCACCATATACAGCCATTAAATCTTTATTTGCTGTTACGACATGTTTTTTATTTTCTAAAGCCTTAACAATATGCTGTTTTGCTTCTTCAATTCCGCCCATTACCTCTACTACAATATCAATATTTGAATCATTTAGAACTTCATCTGCATGACTTGTGACTGCAATTCCGTCAATACAAACATCGCGTTCTTTTTCCAAATCACGTACAACGACTGTTTTCACTTTCACTTCGTATCCTGTATCAAGAGCGATTTTTTTATAATGTTCTTTCAAAATATGAACAACACCACTTCCGACCGTGCCTAAACCTAATACCCCAACATTTATAACGTTATTCATCTTCTAATCTCCTCCTAAAAGTTTAATTGTTACACCTATAAATCACCTTACTCTGCTTTTTTGTCATGCAGGTGGTGGTTATTTCCGTACTTATAAATAGTTTCATGTTACCGCACCTCCCTTCAAAGTAATAAAAAAAACACACCCCTCCCTAGGAAAGGGACGAATGTGTTTTCGTGGTTCCACCCTTGTTCCAATCTAGACGTATTTCTCCCTAGATTGCTCAAGTTCAGATAACGGCTGATACCGTCAATAATTACTAGATTACTCGTTCACTATTGAAGTTCAAAGGTGGTAAAATCATTTCTCGTGTTAGGAAGCTCACACCCTTGGCTTCCCTCTCTGTAAACCGTAAAAATGATTTCTTGTCCTTATCGTTACTTTTTCGTTCATGTTTATTTGTTAACTCATTATACTCGCATAAAAAACAAAATCAATACTATTTTTTAATTATTTTAAATTTTCAATCTCTAAAACCGTAAAAAAACACACTCATCCCTAGGAAAGGGACGAATGTGTTTTCGTGGTTCCACCCTTGTTCCAACCTAGACGTATTTCTTCCTAGATTGCTCAAGTTCAGATAACGGCTGATACCGTCAATAATTACTAGATTACTCGTTCACTATTGAAGTTCAAAGGTGGTAAAACCATTTCTCGTGTTAGGAAGCTCACACCCTAGACTTCCCTCTCTGTAAACCGTAAAAATGATTTCTTGTCCTTATCGTTACTTTTTCGTTCATGTCTATTTGTTAACTTATTATAGTTATCAACTTTTTAAAAAGCAAGCCTATTTTTACTAACTATTTTCAAGAATTTTTTTATAATATTTTACAATAGCATTATGCAACCGCCACTCAATTTACCTATTTTGTTATTTCTCCAGTTTATAAATCAACGGTTCATATATAAATTCCCCATTCTAAAACCCGTACATATCCGCTCTACAAAACTATATTAATAAAATTTCTAATACAATCTTTTTGTATAACTTTCTTCTAAAGAACGTGCAACATCTTCTTCTGAAGTATTCACTTTCGCATGCTCCAGCAACATTTTTGCTGCTGAAGGTAACTCTTTTTTATTTAACCAAGATTCTGGATCCCACATCTTAGAACGAATAAAAGCTTTTGCACAATGAATATAACACTCTTCTATTTCAACAACAATTCCAAGCAACGGATTGCGTCCATTCGCCTGCATTTCTTTCAAAATTTCTTCGTCGTTTGTAATATACGCTCGGCCATTTATTCTGAGTGTCTCCCCAAGACCTGGAATAAAAAAGATTAGTCCTACACGTGGATTTGAAATAATATTCAAAATGGAGTCTATACGACGATTTCCTGGTCTTTCTGGAATGATAATTTTATTATTATTGAGTACGTATACAAATCCAGGTGCATCTCCTCGCGGCGAGGCGTCACACTCCCCCAACTTATTTCCAGTGGATAATACTAGAAAAGGAGATTTAGAAAGAAAATCTACGCAATGGTGGTCTAATGATGAAATGACTTTTTTCAACGCTCGCTCACTTGGTTGCCCCAATATTTTCCGTAACTCTTCCTCTGTTGAAATAATCGATTTTATTTCCGTACGCTCTATCCCCACTTATAACCACTCCTTTTTCTTTATTTTCCCAAAATTCAATACAAATATTGTATAATAAAATTTGAGGAAAGGGGAATTAAAATGACAGAGTGGTTAACAATATTTGATCCTGAAAGAAATACACTTGGGAAGAAATTACGTGATGAAGTGCATCGTGACGGCGATTGGCACGAAACATTTCATTGCTGGTTTGTAGAAAAAGATAATGAAGATATGTTTTTATATTTCCAATTACGCTCTAAAAATAAAAAAGAAGCTCCATGTATATGGGATATTACTTCAGCTGGACATATTATGCATGATGAAGATGTACAAATTGGTGGTCTTCGTGAAATTGAGGAAGAATTAGGGCTTTCCTTTCAAACTAATGATTTAACATACAAGGGAATCTTTAAAATAGATTATGAAATTTCAAATCTTACTGATCGCGAGTTTTGTCATATGTATTTTCACAACGTCATCAATCCACTTCCATTCGCACCAGGTGAAGAAGTAGACGATGTGATGAAAGTACATGCAACTTCTTTTCTACAACTATTAAAAGGAGAGATTTCATCTTTAACGACTATTTCAGTCTTAAACAATACACCGATTACGATAACATTTGAAGATATTTATCCGTATGATCTTGCATACTATGAATTTGTTATAGAGCAAGGAAAAGAATTATTAAAAAATAATAGTTTATAAATAAAATAGGACTCCTAGCAAAATATTGCGTAGAGTCCTATTTTTTTATTATTGTTCAAGTATTTTTAATCTACTCTCTACTTGTATAAATAAACGAATGATTAATAACAGCATAACCACTATAATCGCTATTATTGTATGTGGATATCTAAACAGTATACTAATAACACTTCCAATTAACATCATGATAAATCCGTTTTGCTTCATCACTTCTGCACTATACCTGTTACCCGCATCCCATAATTCCTTATTTTTCATAGATCGTTTCGTACGATAACCATATGCCGCATTAATATCGGTCGGTGGATTTTTTTGAAGAATAATTGCCGCAAGTATAAAAATAATACCAATCAATATGCTTATTCCTATGTTTACTAGTGCATCAATCAATTATATCCCCCCTAACTTACACTTTCATTATACGACACAACCCTTATTTTTCCAATTTATAACACATTCACTTTCTTTCTTTCGATGTCTGGAACATACTTGGAAGTGTTACAAAACGTGCCCCTTTCGTTTTTAACTGCGGAATGATTTTGTCTAGTGCATCAACAGATCCTTGTAAATGCCCACCTGGAGTAGAATGCTGCAGTATGACACTACCTGGAAATGAATTCCCTAACACATTATTTGTAATCGTATCGGCACTTACACCTTTCCAATCAACTGTATCAACACTCCACTGTACAATCATAAAATTTTGCTCAGTTGCCCAATTCAATTGATTTTCAAGTATTTCACCATACGGTGGACGTATAAATTTAGGAGCATAGCCGGCTAAACGTTTTAATATTTCTTCCGTTTTTATAATTTGATTACGGTACTCAGCGTCATTTACTTTCGCTAAATTCGGATGACTGTACGTATGATTACCAATTACATGCCCTTCATTTGCAATACGCTTTACTACGTTCGGAAATTTTTCTGCGTTTTCACCAAGTAAGAAAAAAGTAGCTTTTACATTATGTTGTTTTAACTTATCTAATATTTTTGGCGTGAATTCTGAATCTGGTCCATCATCAAATGTAAGAGCTACTTCCGCTTTATTATACGGTCCTGAAAATGCGTACGCATATTTTTCAACCCATGTAAATGGTGTCCACGATCCACGATCATCTGCTTTCATTTGTACTTCATAGCTTTGAGGGATATATGCGTATGGCAATGCGCTTATATAGTCTCCATAATAAAATGAGTTATATGGCATATAAGCATACGAAACATCTCGTTCTAGTCCCCATTGATATGGAGCAAACATTTCTGGCGAATAAAAATAATACATGATAAAAAACCTCCCTAAATTTTCATATGTGATTCATCTGCACTTTGTTAGAGAAATTGTTATTCATAAACAAAAATAAGACTGTCCTTAATTAGGACAGTCTTACTGCTTACTATTATTAATAAATCGATGTACTATCTTTTGGCAAAGCTTTCACATATTTTATATAGTTCGTCACTTTATCATCATCATCTTGCGGATATTGATATTCATATTTGTTAGCGATTTCGTTCGCCACTTCCCTAAATAAATCACCCATGACAAAGAATGACTCCCATATGTTTTCATATTCTGCATTAGAAAATGTTCTTTTAAATTGCACCCACATATCTTTTTCAATATATTGCTCGAAATGCTTTCCAAACTTCCCTGCATTAACTGTAAAATCTGTTTTCATACCAATATACCATTCTAGCATTACGATGAACATATCTCGCACTGGTCCCTCCAGCATTCCTTTTGCATAAGAAAGCTCTTCTCTCCATAGCCCTTTTGCCACATTCGTACTACACCACCAAAATTCATTACAACAATCCAAAAACTCTTTTTCTGTAGGCTTTTTTATTAAGTAATCTTTATCGCTTGCTGGCGGGAATCCTTCCATACAATTATCTTTATCGAGAAGTAATTTACTTAAACTATCTTGTCCAACGAACTTTTTTATTAACTCAACTGGAACTAGCGTTAAATCAATCCGATTCCCATCCATGAACTGCATTAAATACGGAAACTTCCCATCTTCATCTGGTTGAACTAACGACATTTCTTCTGGCATTTGTACTATCATTATTTCTCCAAATCTATGAACCCAATTATGATTAGACGTAAAAGATTGTATATCATTTACAACATACATAATATCATAGTCTTGAAAACAATCTCTTTTCACATTTGGATTTACACGCGATCCATTCAGGATAACTGCTCGAATTCTTCCATCCTCTTTTGCTGTATTAATAATTAAGTCTAGCATCTCTTTTTCAGTTCTCATCTACTTATAGCCTCCAATTTTTTGATATATAATATAGCGTTATGTATGTCGGAGGCCCACGAGCTAATCTCGTTATACAAGATACATGTTATAATTTTTCAAACATCTTTTTCATTCTATCTATCTCCTTACCTCATTCTTTTACGATTGCCATTACAAATCCATCGTATCCCTTACTTCCGACAGTTTGAAGCGCTGTAGCACTAACACGTGGCTCAGCAGCTATTAATTCATAGAAACGACGTATCCCTTGTACACGAGGATCGGTACTAGTATTGTCAATAACTTCTCCTTCACGTACTACGTTATCCCCAATAATTACAGTACCCGGTCGTGATAGTTTTAGTGCCCATTCAAAATAAGCAGGGTTATTTTGTTTATCAGCATCTATAAAAATAAAATCAAACGGTTCATACTTCTCGTTTTCTATCTGTTGTAAAGAATCTAACGCTAATCCTGTTCGTATTTCAATTTTATCAGTCAAATTAGCACGCTCAATATTGCTACGTGCAATTTCAGCATGTTTTTCACTTGCTTCCAATGTAACAACTCGGCCTCCAGATGGCAATGCTCTAGCAAGCCATATCGTGCTATACCCGCCTAGCGTGCCAATTTCTAAAACATTACGAGCCCCTTGAATTTGTACTAATAGTTGTAAAAACTTCCCTTGCATTGGTGATACATCATGTGCTGGCAAATTAGCTGAAACATTAGTTTGAAGAACCCCTTCTAATGTAGAATCTTTCGGTATTAATACATCACTCATATATTGATCAACAGCCGTCCATTTCTCAATTGTACTCATGTAAATACCATCCCTTTCAATTTCCCAATGCTTTCTACCATTCACTTTTAATTATACCGAAAATTCTGTCTCGAATACAAAAAATAAAGAAGGTACATCTACCCCTTACAGAATAGATATCCCTTCTTTTAAAGTTAAATTTACTTCCTATGGATTAGTAGACCAAAGCCCAGCAGATTTAATAAATGTACGTTTATTTAATTTCAGCTGCGCTACGATAAATTCTGCAATATCTTCTGCTTGCATTACTTTATCAGGGTTTCCATCAGTTAATCCTAAATCTACAGCCATATCAGTCGCTACTGTACTTGGAGTTAAAGCTGTTACACGAATGTTATGTTTGCGAACTTCCATCGCTAACGATTCTGTTAGGCCAAGGACACCAAATTTAGAAGCACTATATGCACTTGTTACAGGTGCACCTTTTTGTCCTGCTGTAGATGAAATGTTAATGATATCACCAGATTGTTGTTCAATCATGCTCGGTAAAGCAGCACGAGTTGCATAATATACACCCATTAAGTTTACTTGAATGATTTTTTCCCAATCAGCAACATCTAATTCTAAAAACTTACCGAACTTAGAAATACCAGCGTTATTAATTAAAATATCGATAGATCCTAAACCATTTTTTAACGTTTCAATCGCAGTAGTCACTTCTTCGTATGAAGAAACATCAGCAGTTGCAATAACAGCTTTTACACCTTCTGCTTCTACTTCTTTCGCTACAGCTTTTAAGTTTTCTTCTGAACGAGCTAATAGTCCTACATTTACGCCTTCTTTCGCTAATGCGATTGCGACAGCGCGACCAATCCCTCTACCTGCTCCTGTAATTAAAGCATTTTTGCCTTGTAATAATTCTGCCAAGTATAACACTCCTTAATCATCTCAGTTATGTATTATATTAAAATTGTATCTATGTTTATGTAAAAAGGCAATGATGCACTTTCATGTGCGTAGGTTACTTGTAGGTAACTATAGAAAGTTTTTATTTATAAGTTTCATTTTTTTACCATTATTCATGTAAAATAAAAACAAATCCAGCATAGGGGAGTGTATGTGTATGAAAAGAAAAAAATGGGTCTTGTTACTAGTTGCAGTCGGACTATTTATCATATTGTTTGCCCTGTACTTTATATTTGGTAATCCACTAAATTATAAAGTAATAGAAAAAGATACTAGCCATTATCTCCATACTAAAAAAGGTTATAAGCAAGAAGAAATACAAAACATAACCGGAAAATATACTCCCCTTTATAATATTGGCTATTATGCAACAGTAGTATATAAAGACGAACCATATTTTACATACTCTTATACATACGATGATAATAAAAAAATAATACAAGACAACGGTATTTTAGGAAGACATACTGAGTCATTTGAACATCTTAATTTAAACTGGTCGTTGTTTGACCAGTTAGTAGATGGTATTCATACAAACTTGCAGGGAAGAGGTTTAAAAGAAAAGAAAGATTATTCTATACGAAACGTTCAATTCATTGATATAGATGACGATAAAAACGGTGCAGAAGCATACGTTGACTTTAAGAACGATAAAGAATCTGATTACTCATACCGTATGAATAGCGAAGGAAAAGCTTATCAATATAATTGCAGTAACGGTAAATGCATTTTTAAAGAGAAATAGTGTTAGAAGGTTCTCCTTCTAACACTATTTTTCTTCATAATTAGGAATACACACAATAAATTCTGTTCCATTTCCTTCTTCACTCTCTACTTTTATCTCTCCTTGATGAAGGTCGAGTACTTTTTTTACAATAGCTAAACCTAAGCCACTTCCTCCATAGGCACGATTTCGTGAAGAATCCGCTTTATAAAAACGCTCAAAAATATGTTGTTTCTGTTCTTCTGATATACCGATTCCCGAATCACGGATGCGCACTTCCACTACTGTTTCATGTTCCTTTAACTGAATAGTAATCGTGCCACCGCTTGGAGTAAATTTAATACTATTATGAATTAAATTAATCCACACTTGACTCATACTTTCTTGGTCAGCAATAACATGTACTTTTTCTAAATCTAGTTCTAACTCGATTTCTTTTTCAGCCCAGAGTGGTTCACTATTTAACACAATTTGCTTTAACTGCTGATCTAATCGATAACTCACTCTTTCTGGTATATACTCTTCTGATTCTAAAAGAGTTAGCTTCAATAAGTTTTGACTTAGTTTAGATAATCTCGTTGTTTCAGTTTCAATAATGGTAAGATAATGTTTTCTTTTTTCCTCAGAAAGATTATCGTCTTGTAGTGCTCTAGCAAACCCTTTTATAGAAGTTAATGGTGACTGTATTTCATGAGAAACATTCGATACAAATTCTTGTCTCATTTTCTCCATCGTATTCAGTTCATCTGTCATATCATTTATACTTTTTACGAGCACACCAATTTCTCCATCATACTTTTCTTCATTTCGTATTTTTACGGAGAAGTCTCCTTTTGCAATTTTTTGTATCGGTTCAATAATAGTCCAAATCATTGCCTCTCGTTTTGGCCTCATTAATATTCCAATTAATGTCCAAATAAGAATAATAAATACAAAACCGACCATATCACTAATTAGAAAGGTAACAAATGGCGATACGTTTACGTCAAAAGCATTCAATATAGTAGTTGCTACATAAAATGCGATAGACCAAATGATAGTAAGAAAAGAAAAGAGCGCTAATACCGCTCCAAATACTTTCAGCATCTTCAACTTACTCATTCGTTTTCTTTTTCTCATTTACTTACCTCTAAGCGATACCCTAATCCTCTTATTGTTTTAATACTAAATTTCGACTGCTCTTCTTGAAACTTCTCACGTAACCGATTAATATGAACGTCTAGTGTACGTTCATTCCCTTCAAAATCATATCCCCATATTTCTTCAATTAATTGCTCTCTCGAACAAGTTCTTCCCGATTTAGACCCTAAAGTAAAAAGCAGCTCAAATTCTTTTAACCGTAACATAACCGTTTGTTCTCCAGATGTAACTTCGAATGTTTTACGATTTAATAATACATTTCCAACTTGAATCGATTGTGAAACTGTAATTTGGTAACGTTTCAATAATGCCTTTACTCTCACTACTAGTTCTATAGGGTCAAATGGCTTTACAAGATAATCATCTGTCCCAAGGTGAAATCCTTTTACTTTTTGTGATGTTTCCCCTTTGGCAGTTAGCATCAGAACCGGGATATCATAGTATTTTCTTAATTCAAAACATACATCAAATCCATCCATATTTGGCATCATGATATCAAGAATAACCATATCGACTTTTACGTCATCCATTTTCCGAAGTGCATCTACTCCATCAATTGCCTCATATGTTTGAAAACCTTCTCGTTCTAAAAATACAGAAACGAGTTCCCTAATGTGTGGATCGTCGTCTACTATTAAAATTTTAGGTATCAAAGGAACCATTTCCTTTCTACTTAGCATCTAATATATTTTTTTAAAATGCACCCTCTTTAATTTTCAATTGTTGCGTTGCAAACTCACGATACATATCATGCGTCTGTAATAATTCATCATGCGTACCACTACCTGTAAGATTTCCTTTTTCAATAAAGATAATTTTATCTGCATCTACAACAGTAGAAAGTCTATGCGCAATCACTAACGTTGTTCTGCCTTTCATTAAGTTATTTAACGCTTTTTGAACGACAGACTCAGATTTACTATCTAAGCTTGAAGTTGCCTCATCGAGCATAAGAATTTGCGGATTTCGAAGTAACGCTCGGGCAATGGCAATTCGCTGTCTTTGTCCACCAGAAAGCTTCACACCGCGTTCTCCAACTTCTGTTGCATAACCGTTTGGTAAGTCATGAATAAATGCATCAACATATGCCATTGCTGCTACTTTTTCAATTTCTTCATCCGTTACTTCACCTTCAACGCCGTAACAAATATTATCACGAATCGTTCCATCGATTAACGGACTATCTTGTGATACGTAACCGATTTGACGTCGCCATGACTGTAATGAATAACTCGTAATTGATTCTTTTCCTAATTTAATGGCACCACTAGTTGGCTCATAAAAACGTTCCAGTAATGAGAATAACGTTGTTTTCCCACTACCACTTGGTCCTACAATCGCTGTCACTTTTCCAGATTCAATTGTGAAATCAATATTTTTCAAAACTTGCTCTTCTTCGTTATACTCAAAATGTACATTTTCAAGAACGATCGGTTGCTTAGCATTTGTCACTTTCACACCAGTTTCATGATCTTCTACTTTATATTCTAAAATCGTACTAATTCTTTCCGTTGCACCAATTGCCTTTTGGAATTGTGTAAAGAACATAGATAATTGACTCATCGGCATTACAATTTGAACTAAATACAAAATAAACGCTACAAGTTCACCAGTTGTTAATGCACCGCTAGAAACTCTCATCCCGCCATATCCTACGATAATAACAAGTAGTGCCATTAAAACAAACGACATAACTGGCGAAATTAATGCTTGCACTTTTCCTTCTTTCAAACCAAATTGTAATAACTTTTGTATGCCTGTATTACCCGTTTCATATTCTCTTTTTTCTGTATTTGAAGATTTCACTAAACGAATTTCTGATAACACTTGCGTTAACACACTTGTAAAAGATGCCGTTTCATCTTGAAGCGCTTTTGAAATCTTATACATTTTTCGTCCAAGTGGAACTAAAATTAATACAGACAACGGAATAACCGTTAAAAGTAAAGCAGTCATTTTCCAATCTAACACAAATAATACAATTAACGATCCAACAATTGAAATACCACCTGTTAATAAGTTTGACAAATGCTCAGAAATTAACGTTTTCACAACACCTGTATCATTCGTCATACGGCTAATGGTATCACCTGTTCTATTTTGATCGTAATAAGATACCGGCAAGATAAGTACCTTTTTCCACAAACGTTCTCTTAGTCCCGCTACAATCTTCTGCCCAATATAATTTAGTAAATATATAGACAACCCTGCCGCAATAGTTTGCATTACAAAGAAAGCAACTAACCCAACAATTTGTCCTGCACTAATTGAAGAAAGCGAAAAATTATCTACTAATCCTTTTGTTAGCATAGGAATAAATAAACTCGCTCCCGTAGAAAGCAAACTCATTAATAACGCAAAAATTAAAATTCCTTTCGGAGGATTTGTATCTTGAATAAGGCGTAAAAACTGCCTCCAGCTCCCTTTTTTCTTCATTTCATTTCTAACTTCCATTCCTGTTCATCTCCTCATGTTAAACCAAACTATTCTTTCTAAAATTAGAATACGATACAAATGTAAACTGAATGTAAACACACTTTTTCTATTTTTACAAAATATACATAAAAACTCATCTTTACAACAGATATAAACATCTGATATTATTACCTGGTACTTAATATTATTCTATGTGAATTATAGATAAATAATTTAAAACACGATATAAATCTCCAGTTAGTGAAAGGAGTATCCTTTTTGCAAACAAATATACATTCTGAAAAGGAAACAATTATTTTTATTCATGGATTAGTTGGCAATCGTCGTGCCTTCAAAAAGGAGCAAAAACGATTTTCTGCCTCCTACAACATTATAACTTATGACTTATTAGGTCACGGTGATGATAAAGGAGAAGCAATCGACTTTTCATTACAGCGTCTCGTAGATCAATTATTAAACTTATATGAACAAGAAGGTATTAAAAAAGCTCATATTTGTGCGCTAAGTTACGGCTGTTACATCTCTACAATTTTTGCACAAATGCATCCAGAAAAAGTATTAAGTATTTGTCATATTGGAGGACATTACAATAACCCTTCTCGCTTATATAGCGTATTCCAAAATTTTTGGGAGAAGCGAGGGGATGAATACTCTAAATGGCTCTCTCAATACGCAAATACTATTTTTCCAAGTGGTATACTAAAAGCAAATCCGTTTGCAGTCATTTCAAGAAATATTTACTACCGTTTCGGATTACAATTACATTCATCCATTATTGCCCAGTCATTACGACATCGGTTAGAATTCGATTTAAAGTCTAAATTAAAATCACTTCCTCACCCTATACTATGGGTAATGGGAGAGCATGATCATCTCTATAAATCTTGTCTATTTGATTTGAAATCTATTTTACCTAACGTTCTATATAAGGAAATACCTTTAGCAGGACATGCAGCGAACTTATTTCGTCCTAACTATTTCCATGACTTATATGATCGATTTTTAAATGGAAATTTAAAATAAAAACTATTAAACTTCCAATTTATACAACTATAAAAAGGCTTCCCAAGTTTCCTTGGAAAGCCTTTTCTCTATACGAAAAGTATATAAAACTACTTTTTCTTAGTATGCTTTTGTGTAACCTAATAGGTGCTTGCTCCAGTAAGAGTTACTTACAGAACTAATACGTACACCAGTTGCATCTGTTTCTGCACTAATGAACTGACCGTTCCCTAAGTAAACACCCATGTGAGAAGGACCTGATTTATAAGTATTTTGGAAATATACTAAATCACCTGGTTGTGGATTGCTAGTTTTTGTTTTAGAGCTCCAGTATCCAGCAACTGTTTGACGAGCGCCTTTATGACCAGTTTGATTTAATACGTAGTGAATGAATCCACTGCAGTCAAAACCAGCAGGTGTTGTACCAGCAGTTCTGTATGGTGAACCATTTAAAGATCTAGCGAATCCAGCGATTGAAGATGTATCTCCACCTGTTGTTGGTTTTTGTACGTCTTTACCTGGTTGTTGAACGTTATTTGTAACGTTATTGTTATTGTTATTTGTAACGTTGTTTACTCCGCCTTTTACAAACTTAACGAAGTCTGCACTTACGTAACCCGTGCGGCCGTTATGGTTAATTTTGTACCAGCCATTTTCAGCGCCAGTAACGTTTAGTACTTTACCATTTGTTACTCCACCGATTACAGCGTTGTATGTAGCTGGGCCTGTACGTACTTTTAAAGCACCAGTGTTAACAACATAAGAACCACCAGTTTGAACTGTTGTAGTATTGTTGTTTGTAGTTGGTTGTTGTGTTTCGTTAGATACAGCAGAACCACCTTTTGTTACGAAGTCTTTGCTTACGTATCCAGTTCCACCATTGAAGTTGATTTTAAACCAATCTTGTACTTCACCTACAACTTGTACTGTTTTACCTTTGTTTACAGAACCTAATACTGTATGAGATGTACTTGGGCCTGTACGTACGTTAAGTGAAGAAACGTTTACTGTGTAAGTACCTGTTCCTTGTTGAACAGTCGTTCCTGTTTTGCCACCAGTCGTTACGAAGTCACCACTTACATAACCTGTTTGACCATTTACGTTTACTTTGAACCAACCGTTTTCTTGTCCAACTACTTGTAGCACTTGACCTGATTTCACTTTAGAAATAACGTTATGTCCTGTACCAGCACCTGAACGAACATTTAATACATCAGCAGTTACTGTGTATTTTAATTCAGAAGTTGTTTCTACAGTTTTTGTTTCAGTTACAGTCGTTTGAGTTTGAGTTTGTCCATTAATTTCTTTTAGCGCTTCATTTGAAACTTGTGCATGAGCAGAATCCATTCCTGGAACTGCAACGCCAGCTACAGAAGCTGCTGCTAAACCTGCAATTACTTTTTTCATAAGTTGTCTTTACTTCCTTTCCCTACTATCCTCTTAAAAAAAACTTAAAACTTTAATACTTTACAATATTATCAAAGTAAAATATTCATCCAGTTCCATTTTTTAGCAAGAGTTTTATTTTTCACACAGAGTTCATTTTAAATGAACAAAGTGAAATCCGTGTGAACTTCATGTGAACTTTATCATTAATTATAGTGTTTTTGCAATGATTTTTTCAAATTTCTTATATATTGCATGAAAATTCGACATTTCATTTAATATCTCAATATAAAACATCCCTTGTCTATCTTCTATAAAAAATTCTATTAACCTAATACAAACCACATTATGTATTTCCTTATAAAGCTCCTTACATGAAGTATACTTTCATCATGACAAAAATCACTCTATTTATCAATAGTATAATATTTTTAGAAAACTAAATTTCTATACTATCTACAATTTTGAAATAATTTGACGAATTGTAAGATTTATTTCACAAAAACCATTTCTCCTTTAAAGAAAACACACACTATACCAACTGTTTTCTTTTCCGATAATGGAATTTATAGGATAATCATAGTATTATATATCATAATAAAACTTTAATTAGTAAAGGTTTTATCCCCCCGCTAATTATTAACCCTCACTACTCGGGCTACCCATTAATGCGGAATTTTATTGGAATAAAAAGAGGAGGCATATTTGTGAGAAATATAATAGATGATCCAATACAAAAAAATATAGAGCCATACTATGCTTTTATTCAATTCGTTTCAATGATAACATTACAAAAAGTATCAGCTATTGAAATACGTAAAAATGAATTAAAAAATCAGATGAAAAATGCTGGACAAAAAAAACCTTATTACGTATAAAAAAGGTGAACAGGTTATATTCCTGTTCACCTTTTATCAAATTATTTTATTTATAAATTTTCACACGGTTTTCTAACGGTTGGAATTCTTTTTCACCAGCATGTACTACCGGTTTACCAAATGGCATTTGCGCAGTGAGCTTCCAATTTGCTGGAACATCCCACTCTTTTCTCACTTCTTCATCAATTAGCGGATTGTAATGCTGCAACGTAGCACCAAACCCTTCAATTTCTAAAGCTGTCCAAATTGCAAATTGTAACATTCCTGATGATTGCTGAGACCAAGTTGGGAAATTATCTTTATATAATGCAAAGTTTGCTTGAAGACCTTCCACAACTTCACTGTCTTCAAAATATAAAACCGTTCCATAACCACTTTTAAATGCATTCATTTTTTCTTCAGTAGGTGCAAAGTTATTTTCAGGTACAATTTTTCTTAATGTTTCTTTCGTAATATCCCATAATTTATCATGTTGTTCTCCTAATAAAACAACAACGCGAGCACTTTGAGAATTAAAAGCTGAAGGTGTATGTTTTACAGCATGATAAATCACTTCTTGAATTTTTTCATCAGAAACTACTTGCTCTTTACTAATTGCATAAATAGATCTTCTGTCTTCAATTGCTGAGTAAAAATCTTTTGCCATCATAATTCCCTCCAATTTTCAATTGAGGCTATTTCATATGTATATGTCATATTACGCCCCTCAAACTTATTATTAATAAGCTTATAACTTTATAATATCACAGCAACAAATAAACTCAAATGATAACACTTGTATTTAGAATCTTTTTCCTTTTTAAAGTTAAAATAAAAAGACCGTTTGTTGTTATCTAAAATTAGTAACAACAAACAGTCTTACTTATGTAGCGATCTAGATTCGTATTTTACTTAATTAACTAATCCAAATGCATACGACATTAACTTATTTGTCTCTGTAAAACGTTTTGTTTTACTTGATGTCCCCATGACCACTGTAATAATTCGATTATCACCTTGCTTTGCAGTCCCCGTAAAACAGTATCCTGCGCTATCTGTAAATCCAGTCTTTAGTCCATCCATTCCTTCTATATATAAACTTTTATTATTTTTATTTAACATGTCGTTTGTGCTTATAACATTAATATTATTAAATGCTAGCTGACTTTGACGTAAGTGAGTCACTTCTAATATTTCCGGATAATCTTTTATAAGATGATACGCCAATTGTGCTACATCACCAGCCGTCATTTTTGTTTCACTTCCATCTGGCTCTTGTAATCCAGATGCATTTGCAAATTTAGCATGTTCCGACATTTTTAACTGTTTCGCTTTTGCATCCATAAGCTGAACGAAATCTTTCTCCGATTTTGCCATATGTTCTGCTAAAGCCACAGCTGAATTATTAGCTGACTCAATCATTAATGCATGATATAAATCTTTAACAGTTAATGTGTCATTAACTTGTACTGGGATTCTCGCTCCCTCTGTTTGTGCCGCCTTCGCACTCATTTTAACTGGATCTTCCCAGCGAACTTTCCCGTTATGTATACTCTCTAGTAGGAGATACGCTGTCATCATCTTAGACATACTAGCCGGTGCAAAAGCTTCATTTTCATTATATTGATAAATAATATCTCCATCACTCGCATCGATAATCATAGCCGCTTTTGCGTTAATTTCTGGTGGGATGTACTTTGGCGGGACTACTTTTTCAGTAAATCCTGCTTTAGGTAGTTCTGCCACTTGCAAAGGTTGTCCTTCTACATTCGCTACGCTCTTTTGATTTCCTTGGAATAAGAACCAACATATCCCTAAAATAATGACTAATAGGACTGTCATCCTTCCCCATTTTAACCGATTCATTTCAAAACTCCTTTAGCAAACCTTTTATACACTCACATTTAACCTTAACAACAATTCCTTTATACAGTCAAGGTAAAAAGTATATTTATTCATATACAGTAATTATTATTTTAATTTGTTTATGTTACACTAATAATACTGAAATATAAGAATATTCAACAATGAAATCTTGTAAATAAACTATTTAATAGAAGGGATTCATACAAATGCTACTTCCAAAATCATTAAAATATGGAGACACAATTGGGATCTACTCCCCTTCTTCACCAGTAACCTACACTTCCCCAAATAGATTTGAACGAGCAAAATCTTACTTACAACAGAAAGGGTTTCATATATTAGAAGGTTCATTAACAGGTCGATATGATTTTTATCGTTCTGGTAGTATACAGGAGCGTGCTGATGAACTAAATGCCTTGATAAGAAACCCTAATATTTCTTGTATTATGTCAACAATTGGTGGGATGAATTCAAATTCAATATTACCTTATATTGATTATGATGCTTTTCTAAATAACCCTAAAATAATGATTGGATATTCAGATGCAACTGCTTTATTACTAGGAATTTATGCTAAAACAGGAATCCCTACATTTTATGGGCCAGCTCTCGTCCCTTCCTTTGGCGAATTTGAACCTTTTGTTAATTGTACATACAAATATTTTGCAGAAACTTTACTACATCATCAATCTCTTCCTTATCATATAAAACAACCATTATTTTGGTCAGATGAATTTATTAATTGGGAAGAAAAGACTAAGGAGAAAGAACTTCGACCAAACAATTGGATTTCAGTAATTGACGGAAAAGCTACTGGTCGTATTATTGGCGGGAATTTAAACACGATACAAGGAATTTGGGCTAGCCCCTATATGCCACATATTCAAGAAGGCGATATTCTCTTTATTGAGGACAGTTCAAAAGATGCAGCTACTATCGAAAGAAGCTTTTCATTCCTTAAAATTAACGGTGTATTCGATAAAATTTCAGCTATCATTCTTGGAAAACATGAGCAATTTGATGATTGTGGTACAAATCGAAAACCTTTTGAAATACTGTTAGAAGTACTTCAAAATCAAAAAATTCCTTTTCTAGCTGACTTCGATTGTTGTCATACACATCCAATGATTACTATACCTATCGGTGTTCAAGTAGAGTTGGATGCAACAAATAAAACGATACATATTGTAGAACCTTGGAAAAAATGAATGCATGGCTTCTATTGTTTTACAATAAAATCCATGCAGCTAAGTTTCCCATTGCTTCCATCTCATTTTTTGTTGCTTATTTCGGACTAGTTGTACTTTTATTCGGATATGCAATTTTATGGCAACAAGTAATTAAACATTTCGAAATTTCAAAAGCATATTCACATCGCGGGATTATTATACTATGGTCAATGCTTTGGTCAGTATTTCTATTTGGAGATACGATTTAGTGGAATCATTTACTTGGTGCAGCTATTATTATCGTTGGTGTAATCGTTTATTGTATCCAATAATAAAAAGCTCCGTTTATCACAAACGGAGCTTTTTATTATTGACCTAAATTTTGCACCTTATCTTTCAAATCTCGAACTTGATCTACCGTCTGCATAAGCTCTGAGTTTTTAAATTGCTCTACATCCACTTTTCCTTCTTCTATCTTTGTCATCGCCGTATCAATTAACGTATTTAACTTTTCGTTATATCCGACGATTTGTTGATGAAGATCCTTTGCTACATCAGGTGGCGTTAATTCATTGAATGCGGGTATATCTTGTTTAATTTCACTAAGCTTCGTTTCTAATTCTTTTCGAGCCTCGCTATCATTAACGGCCTTTTCTGCTAATGCTGGTGCATCGTTTGCAAATGCACTTATTTCATTTACATAGTCTGTCGCCTTTTGAGCATAATCTATGGAGTTCTTTCCTTCTTCCACTATTGAACATCCCATTAAACCAATTGAAACTATAAATACTAATAAAATTGATTTTATTTTCATTTTAGACTCCCTTCGTCTTTATCATTGTCTGTAATTTTCTCTATACATAACTTCTAGCTAAATTGTTTATAACCTTTTTCAAATAGCTATTTATCCTCTTACATGCCCTATTATCGTTACAACATCTATTTCTATATGTACGCTTATAATATCTTCAATTATATCCATATATCCTTGTCCTATAGCTGTTCCATAGTGTAATGTAAGCCCCTTCTTTTCATACACTGACTTTGGCACTGAAAAAATAAATCTCCTCAAGTTTCTTTCATCAGCTGGTTCCATAATTAAAACAATCCCATCCTCATCAAACATATACGCTCGCCCTCCAACTTTACATTCACTATGGCTCAGTATTGCCTTGGTCAGCAAAATTTAAAACATAATAAGTTAAGATACACTCCGCTCTATCATAAAGTGAAACTTTAATTAGCCCTCACCAGTCGAATCTTTACCAGCAAATAGCGGGATAAAAATAAAAAGCATTCATTCTTTTTTGTTAAGAATGAATGCTTTTTAAAAAATCAATTTCTAACTCTAGCATCTTTTTTTGACGAGGTTTTACTTTCCTTACGGGAACTCCAGCGTAAATATACCAATCATCTAAACTCTCTTTTACCATACTCATCGCGCCGACTGCCGTTCCTTCTCCTACCGTTACATTTGGAAAAATAATAGAATTAGCACCAATAATCACATGTTTTTTTAAAATAACTTTTTCTGCTTTCACATTCCTATATTGATTCGGGACGGTTGGCCCCATTAATGTATTTCCACTGAAATCATCAAGTACTGCATATACGATTGTTTTAGCTGAGATGTTTGCAAAATCATGCATTTCAATCCCAACTTCCCCTCCATATAACGCTGTATACGCTGATATGTGCGAATAACTTCCAATTGTGATTTTACCACTTAAAATGCAAAAATCATCAATTCTTACATGATTGCCAACTGATATAGCACTCGGATTATATATACTTGCTTTTTTACTAACCAATACATTTTTCCCAACAGATAAAAATCCAATTTTCTTTAGTTCTTCTTGACTATAAAAACTATTCATCTACCGACACCACCTTCTGCTCTAAACAGATTACAATTTGCTCTACTAGTTCTTTCGTCATTCCTTCCCATAAAGGTAAACTTACGATTCGTTTTGCTATTTTATTCGTTTTTGTTAAATCTGTAGACTTATAGTTTTTAAAAAGAACTTGTTGGTGGCAAGATGGTGAAAAGTATAATCTAGCTTCTATTTTCTGTTTTTTCAGTTCTTCTATTACTTGTATGTTGCGAACTTCTTCTGGACAAATGATAGGCATAAATTGGTGAATAACTGCTTCTGTCTTTTGGACTTTCCACCCTTTTTTCATTAACCCAGTATTTTGTAACAACTGTTTATACCATTCAGAAATACAGGTGCGTTCTTTTAATTTTTGATCCCACTTTTTTATAGTCGCAATCCCAATAGCTGCTGCGTATTCAGTCATTTTACAATTAAACCCCATCATCGTGCATTCACGATTTTTATCAAATCCGAAATTCCCCATCCTTTTAATACGTTGTATATCTTCTTCGTTTTTACTATATATGAGCCCTCCTTCACCAATTCCGAACGGCTTTGTTGCATGAAAGCTATATACGATCATTCCACTAAAATCTTGACCGTAATGCATCCCTCCATTCATTAATCCAAATCCCGGCGCCGCATCTACGACAACCGGAATCCCCTTCTTCTCTAATTCTTCATATTCTTCTAAGTTCATCCATGATCCAAAGGTGGCGTACGGGACAACAATCGCAACCTCTTCTTTTAATTCTTCTATCTTATCCAAAAGTACCGTTTTATCCATATACCAATCATCTATTGAAATATCAATAAAGTAAGGTTCCAATCCACACCAAATAGCGGCTAAGGCAGTTGCAGGGAATGTAAAGCTAGGCATGAGAGCATACTTTCCCTTTCTTCTTTTCTTTAGTTGAATAGCCGCCATTAACCCTAACGTTGCGTTTGCTACTGTTGTAACAGCTCCCCTGTTTTGAAAAAATGACGACATAATTGTTTCCTCAAAACGTTGATTTATAGGTCCATAATTCGTATATATGTGAGATGTATCAATTTCCTTCAATTCGTCCAAATACTCACTTACAGGTACAGTTGAAGCACGTAAAAAAGGAATATTCTCCATATCTATCTATTCCTTCCTATCATTTTCGGACAATATAGAGCATATCTGTTTCAGATAATCCAAATTTCCTAGCACTTTTCATTCCTTGTTTTTCCGCTATGTTATATAATTCCACCTTAAATCCTGCATTCATTAATCTTTGAATAAATCCCGATTGATTATAAATTCTCACATGATCTTCTTGACCAAAAGCTAGTTTCCTCAATTGTGGTGTTACAATTAATTCATTCTCTACAATAAAATCTACATTCATTACGATTGGTACTTGAATAATTCCCCATCCATTTGGCTTTAATACTCTATATAACTCTCGCATTGCTTTGTCATCATCAGGAACGTGTTCTAACACATGGCTACATAATATTACATCAAAAGTATTACTATCATATGTAATCCTTGTAACATCAATTTCCTTCATTAATGGATCCTTTGGTTCTAAGTCACCACATACATACGTAATATTTTTATACTCGTTAAACCAATCTCTTAACTTCGCTTCAGGTGCAATATGAAGCATTGTATAGTTTCTATTTAACAAGTCCGTTTCCGTTTCAATGTACGTACGATACAATCTTTCACGATCCATCGAATTACAAACTGGACATATCCCTGTATCTTTATTCCACATCTCAAATTTATATTTCGGAAAATCATAATGTGCTGGCCAAGGTGAAAATTTTTCAAATTGTTTATTGCAATATTGACAATAACAAGATTCTTTCTCGAACATATGAGCAACTAACTTGTTTAACCCTTTTTTTATCTTTTCATTATAAATTTGATCTAGTTCGCCATTTCTTACTGCATCCTTAACTATAAATCCCGCATTTTCTAAACAATAAGATAAACTCTCTTTATACTCACTTTCGGAGCTTAAAAATCCACTATTATATGCATCTATAATTAATTCAATCCACTCTTCAATTGTCATTAAAATAAAATGCATTTGTTTTTGATTTTGGCCACTATGTTGTCTAAAATAACTAAGAGGTTCTTGTATATAAACTACTTTTCCTTTCCTCATCATATCTAGCCAAGTTGCAATGTCATTAATAGCAGAATAAGCCTTTCCTTTAAAATACCCAAACTTCCCGTCAAACAAATCACGATTAAATAAAACAGTTGTCGGCTCACCAACTACATTTTTTAAGTTTTTTAACATATAATTCCCTAATTCTTTTCCTTCAAAAAGTGTAGTTTCTTTCGCGATTTTCATATTCAATGTTGAAGGTGGTAATATCTCTCCATTCTCATCAATCAGTTCACGATATGACGTCACAAATGAAATATTTTCTAACGTCAAAAAGTATTGCATCATTCTCTCGATCTTTTCATGATGAAATAAATCATCATCTAATAAAAAGTTTATATAGTCCCCATCCGCAAGTTCTACACACTTATTAAAGTTTTCGGCAACTAACGGCGTTTCATTTTTAACATATGTAATACACTCATATTCACGTAAGTACGGTTGAATCATAGCATTGACTTCATTATTTGTACTGTCGTCAGAAATAATAATTTCTATATTTTCATATGTTTGATTCAGAGCACTGTTGAGTGCTAATTCCAAGTAATAAGGTCTATTGTACGCAGGAATAAGTATACTTACTTTCGGTAAAGAAGAATTATTATTTATATGTTGTTTTTTCTTTTCTATGTTTATTTTCTTCTCTCTAATTTTTTGGTAATAGTCTAATGTATATAATATGGATGATGGAACTATCCTTCTTGCATAATCTAGAAAATTAGTTATCGCTTTGTCTAACTCTTTTTCGGTGGATAAGAAACCATATTGTTCTCCTGCTATAATACTGTGTGAAAAATCTTCTAACCCATCCATCATTTTATTAGATTCATTTAACTGTTGATCTGGATGTAATCGAAAGTAACTAAGTGTCTCTGCTATATATACTGCTTTTCCTTTACTTAATAAAGATAACCATGAAGCTATATCTACGTTACATAAATACCGCCTCTTATCAAAAATCCCATACGGTTCTTGCAAATCATTTTTACGAAATAAAACTGTTGTCGGTTCTCCAATATAATTTTTTTGCTCCACAATTACCTTATTTCCTAATTCTGTCCCCTCTATAATCGTATCCTCTTCAAATAAACGGACAGTTGAATAAATATGTCGTAGTTCTTTCCCTTTATCATCAATTACTTGACGATGAGATGTTACAAGCTTAATTTCATTATCTAAATCATGGAAAAAATACTTCATCATTTTTTCAATTTTATTTACATGAAATACATCATCATCCATTAAAAAATTTATATACTCACCGTTCGCTTCATGAAATAACATTAACGCATTTTCAAATTGTCCGAGAGTTGATCTATTTTTTATATAAATAATATTTGAATGATCACATAAGTATTTTTGTAACACTTTTTCTGTTTCATCATTCGTGCTGTCATCTCCAACTATAATTTCTATATTAGGGTATGTTTGTTCTAATACACTACATAACGCCTTTTCAAAGTAACGAGGACGATTATACGTAGGAATTAATACACTTACCAACGGAAGTTGCTCTACCACCTCTTCAGTTCTTTCAATACGAGTTCTCATTTTAACTCTCTCACCTCTTCGCATATTATTTATATACGCGACACAAAAATCACATTACTTTAACTGTATGGAGCCTATATACATTTATGCAAACATGAAACAAAATATCATACTTTTCGTTCCTGAATAAACATATTTAATAACGCGGACATTTTATTTGCACCTTTTTTATTCATATGATCACTATCATAAAAATCATCCTCACAAAATAATGGCGAATCAAATAGATCTATAATTTGAAAAGAATATTGAGTTTGAAACTCATTTATAACTTTATAAAAATCTTCTTTTAATTTCTTACTACTACAATTGAAATAATGTAAAGTAACAGGGAATACAACAATTAATGGCTTTATATCGTTTTTCAACAGTAATTCTAAATATTTCTTAAAAATCATTTTATTTTCAACTAAAGTATGAGGATACACCAATTTAGTATGTGAAGCTGCTCTTATTTTCCCGTGTTCTTCAAAAGGAATATGAAGAGAAGTAGTATTCCATTCAGCATTTATCCAAGGCAGTATCAATGATTCATCTTTTAGTTCGTCTAATAAAATATATTCAAAATGCAAATTAAAAATAGAAAGAAGTGGTTTCGGAGTATTTAGATGTGAGAATCCATCAGTGGGTAGAGGAGAGTGAACTACAGTATGATGACCATCTTGAAACAATGGATAATATACTTTGTGAATTCTATATGATTCAGATGATAACGACATATCAAAGTAAAACGAGAAATAGGCTATTCCTATTAAACAATATTGAAATGAATGATTGTTTGATAAAAGTTGTGACGCTATTAAATAATCATAGTATAGATCTTGCGATGGAAGTGTTAATTTTATTGACTTTTTTGAGAGAAGCTCCGTACTTATGCCACAATGTGGATAAGACAAACCGGTAGCAAACAATTCATACGTCGGATCACTCTTTGCTTTTTTCATAGAAATGTATAAAGACATAAGATTCGGATTTATTTGATAGATAGAAATTAATTTATCCTTCCATTCATACATGTATTTTGTTAAATTAATAATTTTTGAACTTTGCACGCCCCTATTTATCAAGTCATTTGTAAGTTTTTCTGCGTCCACTCTCCAAATGACTATATATTGAAAAGAACTTTCTATACGAACAACATCTGAAACGTCTACAACATGAACTATTGTTTTACATTTATTTTTGTCTAATGTATTTCGAATCCTATCCCCTGATAATTCATCACTTAAAACAATGATTTTATATTGCTCCTTCATGTACATCCCCTCCATTATATGTATAATATGAAATTCATTTTTAATTCGTAACAATCATATACACCTGCAATCTAACAAAAAAATAGCTTCACCATTAGGCGTAGCTATTTTTACAATTATTGCTTATTCAAATTATATTCCTTTATCTAACTCATAAAGTTTACGATACTTTTCATTTTCTTTCAGAAGTTGTTTATGACTACCTTGCATGACAATTTGGCCACGATCAAGGAATATAACTTCGTCTACATGTTCTATTCCTACAAGATGGTGCGTAATCCAAATAACCGTCTTTTCTTCCGTTGCAGAAAACATTGTTTCAATTAAAGATAATTCTGTTTTCGGATCTAAACCGATAGTCGGTTCATCAAGTACAATGATGGGTGTTTCTTGCATAAGAGTTCTAGCAAAAGCAACCCTTTGTCTTTCCCCACCAGAAAACCGCTTTCCCATTTCATGCATTTTTGTTTGTAATCCGTCTGGAAGAGAAGTAACATGTGAAGCTAGTTGTGCTTTCTCTAAAGCTTTCCATATCTCTTCATCCGTCGCCTCCGGTTTGCCAATTCGTACATTATTTCCAATTGTCGTATCAAACAAATGCGGCTTTTGATTTAATACAGAAATATATTTAGATAAAAGATTCGTATGAGCTCGTTCACCATTCAATACAACTTGGCCATTTACTGGGCTTAACGCCCCTGTTAACAATTTTAGTAAAGTAGATTTTCCTGTCCCACTTCTCCCTAAAATAGCAATTTTCTTCCCTGCTTTTATTTGTAATGATACATCTTTTAATACAATTTCATTACTATCTGGATAACTATACGATACGTGATTCAGTTCAATATCTACATGTTTTGGTTCAATATAATCTTTCTCTCCATGCAAATCCATTTCATCATGTAAAACACTATGACTTTCTACGCCATTAAGACGATGGGTAGATTCTACATACGACGGGATTCGATCGATGGCATCTGCAATAGGAATAAGCGCGTTCGTTACAGATAAAGTCATTAATACGAAAGCTGCGATAACTGTAGGAGCAATTTGTTCACTTGCCGCTCCATTCCCAGTCCATATGATCATCGAAATAACTACAATACCTACTACTAATTGAATGATACTGTCCCGAATATGATACCAGCGTTTCACTCTCTTTTCGATTTTTAACAACTGATCATTTTGTTTTACATACTCATTAATAAATTCATCTTTACGACCACTTGCTTGCCAATCAGATAATCCAAAAACAGCATCTGTCAGTTGTTGATACAAACGGCTTCTGCCTTGCTTTAAAGTAACATGATGTTTCTTCATCAAAAGTAATGATACAAATGGAAGAAGAAACACGATAATAGCTAACATACAACCTACAATAAGTGCAAACACAAGGTCAAATGCACCGATAACAAGTACGAAGATACTATAAACAACTAGCGCTAATATACTAGGAAATATTGTACGTAAATATAGGTTTTGCAAATGCTCTATATCTTCGGATAACACTCCTAACATATCACCCGTTTGAAATCGAGAACGGAAAAATAACGCCTGTGGTTCTACTATTCTATATAGCTTCGTTCTCATTTTTTCTAATATACGTAGTACGACATCATGTCCGACTAAGCGCTCTATATAATGAAACACAGCTTGCCCTATACTAAACGCTCTTGTTGCAACAATAGGAACATATACAGCCATTACATTTTCTGGTCTAAGGGCAGATTTTGAGATTAAATAACCTGAAATAAAAAGTAACATCGCTCCTGAACTAACTCCAAGAAGACCAAGGAAAATAGTTAAAGTCATTCTACCTTTATTTTGTTTTATATAAGGTTTAACCCAGTTACTCATTTCTCTCCCCTCTCTTCCCTATGAAAATGTAATGTCTCATTCTCTAAAAGTTCTTCATACGTCCCACTTTCTTTCATTTCCCCTTTATTTAAAATAAGGATATGGTCCATTTGTTTCATCCAATGTAGACGGTGAGTTGCTAAAAATACTAACTTTCCATTAAATAGACGTAACATCGCTTGCTTTATTTCAAATTCGGTTTCAATATCAAGATGTGCCGTAGGCTCATCTAATAAAATGATTGGTTTTTTACTTAAAAGCGCACGCGCCATAGCAACACGCTGTTCTTGTCCGCCACTTAGCATACGTCCACCTTCTCCAATTCTTTCGTGTATCCCATTTGGAAGTGATGTAACGAGTGAACGAAGGCCGACTTCATTAATAACTCTTTCAACTTCTTCATCTGTTGCATTTGTTTCATAAAAACGAATATTATCCTTTAATGAAAGCGGAAATATATAGGGTTGCTGCGGAATATAAGCAATATTTTTTTGCCAATCTTCACGAGTAGATCCATCAACTTCTACACCATTTACTAACATCTTTCCACTCGAAGGAGATAAAAAACCTGCTAATACGTCGATTAACGTCGATTTCCCTGCACCACTTTCACCAATAACACCAATAGCACCGTTACCTTCCCAAGTAAAATTAATCCCTTCTAATATAGCCTTTTCAGATTCAGCATTATTAACTTTGATATCTTGTAATTTCAAGCTACTAGAGGCATTCCATACTATATCTTCATTTAAATCTTTCTTTTGTATTCCTTTTTGTTGTTGCAAAATCTCTTCTATTTGCTCCATCGCAATTTGTCCATCTAATGTCGCATGATAATTTGCTCCCACTTGTTTAATCGGCAGAAAATATTCCGGAGCTAAAATCAAAATTGTAAGGGCTGGTAATAGTATAATCGTTCCATCTATTAAACGTATCCCTAATCCAACTGCCACAAACGCGATTGATAAACTCGTAAAGAAATCTAATGCAAAAGAAGAAAGAAAAGCAACTCGCAAAGTACGCATCGTTGCTTTTCTATATCTTTTACTTACTTTTTCAATCTTTCCTTCGTGCTGTTCACTTTTCCCTAAATACTTTAATGTTTCTAAACCTTTTAACGTATCTACAAAATGGTTCGAAAGTACACGATATATCTCATACTGACTATCTGCCATTTTTTGCGCTGCTAATCCGAGAAGAATCATAAATATAATCACGATAGGAATCGTTACAACTAAAATGATTCCAGACTCAATATCTAGCGTAAAAACATATAGTACAATTAGACCTGGAACGATACTACTTCTAATCATTTTAGGAATCGTTAATTCAATATATGTTTTAAATTTCTCAATCCCCTCAATTGATAAGGTAACCAGATGACCCGTTCCAACAGTTTGAACATACCTTGGACCTAATGTGAAATATGCCTCTATCAATTGTTTTCTTAGTAACGACCCTGTTTTTTCGGCAAAACGTTCCACTAATATTTGTGATGTTCGAACTACTATGTTACGCGCTGCAAACGCGATACCAAAATAAACAATTTCACTTAATATTGTTTGTACTGTCTCTCCATGAAATAAAAACGTAATAGCTCGTGCTAAAAAGATTGTTTGCGCAATAATACTAAAAGCTTCTAAAATACTAATAATAGTTAACGCTACATATAAAATACGGCTACCGGGATAAGACGGAAGTCCTCTTTTTCTTTTCATTAGTACTCCAAATCGTTGTCTGACTTAACAGGTTGTCTAAATACATAATAACTCCATATTTGACTTCCGATAACGAAAGGCAAAATAGCAATCGCAAAGTAAGTCATAAGTTTTAATGCATAAGCTCCTGATGCTGCGTTGTAAATTGTCAAATCATTCATTGCTCCTAAAGAGCTAATCATAACACGTGGGAACATACCGATAAATACACTCGCACTTAGTAAAATGATTGTTAAACTCGTCATAAAGAAAGCCCAACCATCTCTTCTTCTTTTATTTAATAACGTGGACACTAATAGTGCTACAAAAGCTCCGATTGGTACCATAATCCATTCTGTTCCATGAGCAGTGAAAATGTCGGTTTTCCATAACCCCACACCAGCAAAAACAAGAAGTGTAATTAATGAAAATGGTGCAATTTTTATTGCAGCAATTCGTGCACGTTCTCTCAATTTACCAGTTGTACGTATCGTAAGAAATTGTAATCCGTGAACAATACATAGTAGGAGAAACATTACTCCCCCAAGTAACGCAAATGGATGAAGTAATTGCAGGAATCCACCTACAACATTTTTACTCTCATCAATAGGTACACCTACCATAAAGTTTGCAATCGCAACTCCCCAAAGGATAGGAGGTAACATACTTCCAATAAACATCCCCCAATCCCACGCACTCTTCCATTTATGATTATCTATTTTCGCACGAAATTTAAAGGAAACACCTCTTAAAATTAAAGCAAGAAGCATAAATACAAACGGAATATAAAAACCACTAAATAAAGTTGCATACCAGTGCGGAAATGCCGCAAACATGGCTCCACCAGCACAAACAAGCCATACTTCATTCGCGTGCCAGAACGGTCCTATTGTATTTAAGTAAACTCGTTTTTCAAAATCATTCTTTCCTAAAAACCTCGAAACCATTCCTACCCCAAAGTCGAAACCTTCCAGTACAAAGAATCCAACAAATAAGATTGCAATAACTAAAAACCATAACTCATTAAGAGATAACATACTCTTCCTCCTTATCAAATGGATCATGGCTTTGATAATCCTTTTTCGTTTTCTTATTCTTGTGGCCCTTAATGGTACGAACAAATAAGTACACACAAATTCCACCCATAATTAAATACATTGATGTGAATGAAATAAGTGAGAATAATACTTCACCGAATGTTACATTTGGTGATACAGCATCTTCTGTTTTCATTACACCAAATACAACCCAAGGTTGACGACCCATTTCAGTCATAATCCACCCTACTGTATTACCGATGAATGGAAGAGAAATTGCATACACCATTAATTTTAAATACCACGTTTTTTCAGCTAAACGATCTTTTCTTGATAAGAACCATCCGTAAGCTCCTAGAAGAAGCATGAATGTTCCACTCATTACCATCGCTCTAAAACTCCAAAACATTGTATGCACTGGAGGAATATAATCTCCAGGTCCATATTTTTCTTCATATTGTTTTTGAATTTGATTCATCCCTTCAACTTGACCGCTAAACTTATCATACGATAATAGACTTAGCATATAAGGGATTTGAATTTCAAACGAATTTTCTTTCTTCTCTGTATCAATTTTCGAAAATACTGTAAATGGCGCTGGATCCTCACTTGTATTCCATAGCGCTTCAGCTGCCGCCATCTTCATTGGATGTGTCTTAATTAATTGTTGCGCTTGTGCATGACCGAAGAATAATACAAGCGCCGTTGTAATTGTTCCAACAATGATAGAAATGCGGAAAGATTTTTTAAATACTACAGTTTCTTGTCCTTTTGTAATTTTCCATGCACTTACACCCGCAATAAAGAATGCACCTGTTGCAATTGCTGCTGTAATTGTATGCGGGAATTGTACCCATAGTTGTGGGTTTTGAATAATGGCTAAGAAATCATTCATTTGTGCACGACCATCAGCTGCCATTTCATACCCGACAGGTGACTGCATAAATGCACTTGCAGTTAAAATCCAGAATGCTGATAACATCGTTCCAATTGAAAGGAGCCAAATACACATTAAGTGAATTCGCTTCGGTAATTTATCCTCACCGAATACCCATAAACCTAGGAATGTAGACTCAATGAAAAATGCCAGTAATCCTTCAATTGCAAGCGAGGGACCAAATACATCACCTACAAAACGTGAATACGTTGACCAGTTCATACCAAACTGAAATTCTTGTAAAATACCTGTTACTACACCTACTGCAAAGTTAATAAGGAATAATTGCGTCCAAAACTTTGCCATCTTCTTATATACTTCTTGCCCTTTTACCACATACAACGTTTGCATGATCGCAATAATAAAAGCTAAACCAATTGACAGCGGAACAAAAAAGTAATGGAAAATCGTTGTTGATGCGAACTGTATTCGTGCCAATTCGAGCGTTTCCATACTAAAATCACTTCCTTCATAGTTTTTATAATAAAAGTTAATTGAGCAATCTTATCAAACTCAATTATTAAGAAATACGAAAAGACAAAAACATTTTGTATGTATTGTCGAAAAATATGAAGTTTCAGTTTTTCAAACTATTGTAATGCTATTTTTTACCTTTTCACTATTTCTGTAGTGTTTTATTCGTTAATCGAATTGTATAATATACCTGCATAGTAAATTCAGGTTATTTTTGACGTATTATTGACATCATTTTGTCTGAAATATGTCTTTTGTCATTTTTTTGAATCAGATTTTTTTCATTAGCAAAATGTGTTTTTTCAATATACGGCTTACTTTTATATCTATAAAACAATCGTTTTTTCTTCATACACTTGACTTTCAACCGAAAAAATGTCCTCGAAACTACCCTCGATAAATGCTTATTTTTTGTCAAGAGAAAAATGTATTTTCAAAATTCAAACTCGAAATAATGTTATTCAAAAATAGAAAATAACTTCCCTCTCCCTCGACTAAAAGTTCATTTTTTTGTCATTTTTTCCATAACAAATAAAAAACTGAGAGTCAATTAGACTCCCAGTTTTTTTATTTATTTTGCTGTATGTTTTCTAACGGCTGGTAATATTTCAGTAGCAATTAATTCAATATTTTTCTCAATTTTATCAAATGGTACACCGCCAAAATCAATTTGTGCCATAAAGCGTTGTTGGCCAAACAATTCATATTGGTAAAGCATTTTCTCAATGATTTGTTGTGGGCTACCAATCATTAAAGCATCGCGGTAATCTATTGCATTTGTAAATTGCTGTTTCGGATACCCACCACCGCGCAGTGTAAGCATACCAGCATTAATGTGAGGGTAATATTCACTAAGTGCATCTTGTGAATTTTTTGCCGTATAAAATAAACTCGTTGTCGCAACTGGTAAACTAGCTGGATCAAATCCACTTTGCTGAGCAGCCTCGCGGTAAGCATCTACTGACACTTTAAAGTTAATTGCTGGGCCACCAAGTGTTGTTATCATCATTGGCACACCTGCACGTCCTGCTTTAATTGCACTAGCTGGCGGTCCACCAACCGCACGCCAAATTGGCAGGTTATTATTTTTAGCTCTAGGGATAACTGAAGCATGCTCAAGTGGTGCTCTGAACTGCCCATTCCATGTTACATGTTCCTCTTTATTAATTTTTAATAAAAGATCCATCTTCTCTTCAAATAACTCTTCATAATCATTCACATCATAACCAAGTAAACTATATCCTCCAATACGAGATCCACGACCAGCTACGATTTCAGCACGACCATTAGAAATCAAGTCAATGGTAGCGAAATCCTCATATACTCGAACTGGGTCAGATGTACTTAATATCGTTGCGGAACTTGCAATTTTTATATTTTTCGTAGCTTGCGCGACCGCACCTAAAATAACTGTATGAGCTTGCGTTGTAAAATGCGTTTGATGACTTTCGCCTACAGCAAACACATCAAGCCCTGCCTCATCTGCTAACTTAGCTGTTTCAATTAGTTCGTGAATTCTTTTTTCTGGCGTAATTTTCTCCCCATTATGTGGATTTAAAACATGATCGCCAATTGAATATAACCCAAACTCAATTCCTTTTCTTGTATCTATACGGTATTTTTCCATAGTTACTCTCCCCTTTAATAATGTAGTATTAGTTTTTCTTCTAAAAACGTTGGTAAGTCAAGTATATCTCCGTATTACCTACCTCATCACTTGATTAGTCAATTGATAAGGTAAAAAAAATTACTCTTGCGGTAATTCTTTTTTTTCGCTATGCTTATGAACTTTCGTCATCAGCTCGTATAATATTTTCTGCTCTTCTTCATTTAATACATCATCAAAAAACGAAGATTGAAATGCAAGTTGCTCTGGCAATGCTCTCTCTAAAGCAGCTTCTCCTTGCTCTGTAAGACTAATTGTTTTCGTTTTCCAATCTTGTTTTCGTACAATATATCCTTCTTTTTCAAGACGAGTTAACATTCGAGAAATGCCACCTTGTGTAACAGTTACCTTTTCAGCTAACTCCATTTGTGTGAGTGGTTGATACGTACGTATTTGCAAAAGCACATCAAATTGAGCTGTCGTTAAATCAAAACGTTTTAAAAACTCATTTGACATTTGATTACTTTGGTTCGTAAATCGTATTAAACGTAACCATATTAATGATCCTATCGTATTATCACGCATGTTTCATCACTTCCTAGCGTTCATCTTACTATCACTTTACTACGCAAGTGATAAAAAAGCAAGATAAAATGTAATAAATATAGCGATAGAGTATTGCATAAATAATGATAAGTAAGAATTCATATAAACATGAATTCTTACTTATCATTATTCTTAACTTTTCATTTCATTCATTACTATATTTAAAGCTGCCATAGCTTTTGGCCAACCAACGTAAAAAGCCATATGTGTTATTAATGCAACCAATTCATTCTCCATAACCCCATTTTGTTTAGCTAGCTTCAGATGAAATTGTAATTGTTCTGTATTACCGAGACTGATTAGTGCTGACACAGTACACAAACTTCTTTCTCTTAATGTTAAAGTGGCATCCCGCCACACTTCCTCAAATAATATCTTTTCACTATAATGAGCAAATGCAGGTGCCATTTCTCTCATTTTCTTTTTAATCTGTACTTCAATAAGTTCATTCTTCATTTTTTTCTCCCTTTATTTTCACCATTTGTGCTATTCCTTGACCAAATGACCAGTTTTCAGCAGCTGTCTCATTTAGTGTAATAAAAATATCCGAAACTTTAACGTCGGAATATTGCGGGATTTTTAAGGATACAGATTGATACAAATCTTTTTTCTGTTGCACCGTTCTTCCCGGTCCACATGTAATAGAAACATAAATCATATTCTCTGTTCTCTTTTCTCCTCTTTCCAACAAATAATATGGATTATATAAAAATTTGTTTTGTTGGTAAGGTAAGAACATTTGAAAATAATCATTTTCAGGGATGTTAAAATGTTCAATTAATGAAAGATGGATACATTCACCCATTTTTTCCAACTCTTCTTCATTTAATATGTTTTCAGAATAATAAATCTTCACAAAAGGCATAGACTTTCATTCCTTTTCTTATTTTTTTATATGCAACAAAATTTCATCGTGAAATGTGTAAAATCTCATATACTGTAACACCCTTAGTCACTACAATATCAGGCTTCTCTTCATAAAACTCAAACCTACTATATCCCCATTTATCCGGATTATAAACGATTACATTCCCTAAACACTTTTCGTTGTTTTGTACATCTTCATTCATAGTGCTTAATTGAGTCCCAATCAGTGTTTTACTTTGAGAAATACTTCCTGCATATTCAACAACATATCTACTTTTCTTAAATCCATCACTTAGATTAACCACTAATGGAACACCTATATGTATTTGTTGCCATCCAAAAGATTGTAAAATGTTATCGTAATACCCTTCAAAGATAAATTTATTCATCCCTTCATGACCATTCCAAATATATAAAGGTGCATAGCAGTTATAAAAATTCCCATCTTTCTCCGTTTCCGTAATTAAATAAGCTTTAAAATTTAGTTCTTGGAAACCATCAGTTTTATAGCCATTATCCTTTACCCTTTTCTTAATAATTTCCATGTCATAATCCTTTGGAAGAATGACCTTATATTGCATTCCAATCATGTTTATCACTCGCTTTCAATCTTATATACATTATGATAACTCGATAAGCGTCTAACGTAAAATAGGTATAAATTATGTTTGGTATCATTTATAATGATAGTGCATAAGGGGCTGAGATACATGGAAATAAATGATCTTATTATATTCAAAACTGTGGCCAGTGAGGGTTCTATTAGTAAAGCTGCTAAAGAGTTAGGATATGTTCAACCGAACGTAACTGAGCGAATCAAAAAATTAGAACAAGAATTAGAAACGCCTTTACTACATAGAGATAACAAAGGTGTTTCCTTGTTACCTGCTGGTGACATTTTATTAGATTACACGAATAAAATATTAACTCTATTAGAAGAAGTAAAAGATGAAATTAAAACGAGTGGTTCTTCTTATATAATAGCGACGTCACAATCTATTTTGACAAATTATTTAAGTAAGCGTATTAAAGCAAATTTCAGAAATTATCAAATATATGTAGAAAGTAGTAGTCATTTGCAAAAATTACTACAGCAACAAAAAGTTGATATGGTCATAACTTATGAGGATTATCCTGACGCATCGTTTAAAAAAGTGTTCACAACCTCAATTTCTGTAGGCTTATTAAAAGCGAAAGAAAAATGTACCATTGATTATTCAAAAGAAATTTTCTTCGTTAGCAATGACAAAAAGTGCCCTTTTAGGAATAAGACAATACAATTTCTAAAAGAAAACAATCTATCTCAGCGACAACTTCAACAGTTGGATTCTTATTCGCTTATGGAAGAGTTTATTGCTGATGGAAAAGGAATAGCTTTTTTACCGATTAAAAATGATACATTAGTAATAATTGAAGATGTTCCCCTTGAGAATTTAGCTGTTCATTTTTTTACGAATCAAACCTTTATAAAGCATATCCCTGATGAACTATTTGATTAATAAAATGACTTTGATTACAAACTTTTTTCAAAATAAAAATCCCTCTTTAACGAATATAAAAGAGGGATTTTTATTTTGTATACAATTGATTTTTCACACGTTTTGCTCCACTTCTGTACTTTTCTCCTTTTTATTCCTTTTAAAACTCTTCAATTTCTTAACCGTCCCAACCAATCCTTTCGGAAAAACGAGTAGCACGATAATATACAATAAACCTAGAATAATCGTCCATCTTTCAAAAATCGGATATTCCGTCGCTAGTTCTGATAAATAATATTTTAGTGATTCAATAATCCCAGACCCAGCAATAGCTCCAATTAATGTTCCCACTCCTCCAATCATTGTCATTAAGAGTGCATTTAGTGTCATTTCAATTGAAAATACAGTCGTATTGACAAAGCGCAATGTAATAACAAATAAACCACCGCTAATTGCAGCTACTATTCCTGCGACTACACTTGCGATTATTTTATAATGGAGGACTTTATATCCAAGTGCTTCAACACGTTGTTCATTTTGTGAAATTGCCTTTAATACTTTCCCAATAGAAGACTTTGTAAAAAGACGTAATAGAATAAAAATGAAGCATAAACATACAAGTGATACATAATAAAAAGTAAAACGATCACGGAATATTTCTGGTACCCCAAATGTAAAACCATCTCCTCCGTGAGTAAGCCCACGCCATTTTTCAGCAAGTACGAAAAACAACTGTGAAATAGCAAGTGTTAACATTGCATAAAAATGACTTTTCAATCGTAAAGAAAGCAAACCAATTATATAACTAACGATTGCTGAAACGATAATTGCAGCTACTATTCCAATTAAAAAGTTCGTTATTGATACGCCTTGTCGATCAAATAAAAGCGCTACCCCATATGCTCCTATCCCAAAGAACATACAATGACCGAACGATACAATTCCTGTATACCCAAGCAATACATCAAAACTCATTGCAAAAATAGCAAAGATGAAGATTTGAGTGAACAAAATTAACAGGCTCCGTGAATCATTTACGAACGGAAATACACTTAAACAAATGAGCATACATACTCCGAAGTATACTTTAATTCGGTCCGATGTGTTGTTCACCATTTCACCCCTTTTCACCAACAAGTCCAGTTGGCTTCACTATTAAGAAAAATAGTAACATTAACATATTAATTGCAAGTGATAAATCTGGTATAAAATACGCTGTAAAAGCACCAGCTAATCCGACAATTAAAGAAGCAATAGCTGAACCTTGTACGCTTCCTAATCCACCGATAATTACTACTATAAATGCTAAAATTGCATACTGCATGCCCATCTCGGCGAAAATAACGCCCGAATACGGTGCTAATAAGAATCCTCCCAAAGCTGCCATCCCTGCTCCTAATAAAAAGACGAAAGAAAATATCGCTTTTACATTAATACCAAGCGCTTGAACCATTTCTTTATCCATTACACCTGCACGAATCATAAGACCTATCTTCGTCTTTTTGAGTAATAGTAGTAGTGCAATGTAAATAATTATCCCAATCAAAATAACAAATAGACGATATTTAATTAATATAATACCTCCGGATGTAAAACTTCCTTGTAACCATAACGGTAATTTTGCACTAATAGGGTTTGGCCCCCAAAATATTTTAATACACTCACTAAGAACGAGCATTCCCCCAAGCGTAACGAGCAGCTGTCGAACATGATTTCCATATACTGGTCTAATAAGAAACCTTTCTAAAATAAATCCTAGGAACATTCCCATAGCTACTGCTCCAACTAAAGCTAATATATAACTTCCTGTCATATTAAATAACCAAACACCTGTAAATGCTCCCCATGCAAATAAACCACCGTGTGCAAAGTTTAAAACGCTCATTAGACCGAAAATAAGTGAAAGACCTGATGCTAACAAAAAAATGAGCATCCCTGTTGAAATCCCATTTACAAATAAATTGATTAACACATCCATCCTTTTCACCTCGGATTCATGTTAAGAGATTCCTAAATATTTATGACACATTTCCTTATCCTTTTTTAATTCATTCATAAAACCGTTATGAACAATTCGTCCGTTATCCATAATGTAAAAATAATCGCCAATTTGACTAGCCATCATAAAATTTTGCTCAACAAGTAAAACTGTTGTTTTCTCTTTCATCTTCAAAATAGCTACCATTAATTTCTCCACCATTATCGGGGATAGTCCTTTGCTCGGTTCATCAATAAGTAATAATCCATCACTATTAATAAACGCTCTTGAAATAACCAACATTTGCTTTTGCCCTCCGCTCAAGAGCCCACTTTTCTTATTCCAAAACTGCTTTAAATCCGGAAATAGTTCCAGCATCCACTCTATTTTCCCTTCTACTTCTTCACCTTTCCCCCTAGCAAGAGCGAATGTTTCTTCTACTGTCAAATCATGAAAAATACCTTGATTTTCTGGTACATACCCTATTCCTTTCCTTGAAATTAAATGTGTAGGTAATCCACTTACTTTTGCACTATCATAATAAATTTCACCATCTGCAATGCGGTGAAACCCCATCACTGAACGTAATGTCGTTGTTTTCCCTGCCCCATTTCTACCAAACAGTACAGTAATCGTCCCTTTCTCAACAGCAAGAGATACTCCTTGCAAAATATGAAACTGATCTAAATACGTTTCTATATTATTCACTTGTAATAGTGCCACTATATAATCCCCCTAAATAAGCACTTTGTACACGCTCATCTTTCATAATTTCTTCTGGCAATCCTTCAGCCAATAACTCTCCATGAAATAAAACGATAAGATGATCTGACAAACCTAGTATCATATCCATTTTGTGTTCGATAAGTACAATTGTGCTCTCTGGATGTTTCTTAATATTTTCAATCACTTGTAATATAGCAGGGACCTCTTCAACCGAAATACCTGCCGTCGGCTCATCAAGTAATAACACATCCGTTTTTAAAGCTAATAACATCGCAAGTTCTAGCTTTCTTTTCTCTCCATGTGCCAAATCTTTCGCTAATACGTTCTCTTTCTCGTGAAGTAATACTGTTTTTAAGAAACGTCTCGCCTCTCCAACTTGTTGCTTTAATTTTGCTGAACTCGGGAAAAAACTATAGTAATCTTGTACGAATGATTGAACACTTAAACGGACATTTTCAAGTACCGTTAATTCTGGGAATATGTTTGTAAGCTGAAAAGAGCGACCGATTCCTAAGCGTGTTCGATCTGAAATCGATAGTTTTGTAATATCTTGCCCTTTAAAATACACTTCACCTGTTGTGGGTGAAATCTGTCCACTTAGTAAATTAAATAATGTTGTCTTCCCCGCACCATTTGGCCCGATAATAGAAATGAGCTTTCCTTTTTGGACAGTTAAATTTACATCTTTAATAACATGATGTTCACCAAAAGATACGCTAAGATTTTTCGTCTCTAGCAAATGTGTCACGAAATCCCTCCCTTTAAAGCCGTGAGTATGAAAGAAATATGTATAAAGAGGGTCCCCCTCTTTATACAAAAACAACAGAAAATTCAGTCTATTTATTTTGAACTGGTGGTTCTGTTTCTTTCATCGTTAATTCTCGCTCTAACACTGGCACCGGATAATCAACACCGTCTTGCTTTTTCAATGTGATAGAATACAGTGTCTGCATCGCTTGGTGGTCCTTCTCTCTAAACTTCATCTTTCCTTTCGGTGTATCAAATTCCATTCCTTCCATTTTCTTAATCAAGGTATCTACATCTGTATCACCTTTTGTTTTCTTTAAGGCTTCTACAATAGAAATTGCTGCTGACATTCCTCCCGCTGTAAACAAATCTGGCACTGCACCATTAAAACGTTTTTTATGCTCTTCAACTAGCCAATCATTCACTTTATTTTTTGGAAGTGTGTGATAATATACAGAAAAACCTTGCATACCTACTAATGCATCCATTGTTTTTAATGCTGGTATATCTGGCGCACCTGTAGAAATTTTAATACCTTGCGCTTCCACATTCATATCTTTCAACTGTTTCCAAGGTGAATTTGCCCCTGCCCAAACGATAAATAAATAATCTGGTTTTGAACTAATGATATTTTGAATATTCGCTGTAAAATCTGTTGAATTTGTATCCGCGTATTGCTCATTCACAATGTTCGCACCTAATTTTTTCGCACCCGCTTTAAATGCAGCAATCCCTTCACGACCAAAAGCGTTATCTGGGGCAAATGTCGCAATCTTTACATCCTTTTTCGCAATTGCTGCTGCTCCTGCAATCGCATCTTGTGAGGAACTTCTTCCAGTTCTAAAAATATATTTATTCCAGTTCTTTCCGGTAATACTATCCGCAACTGCCGGTTCTACAACCATAATCTTTTCATATTCCCCGGCCAGTGGTAAAACCGCTAACGTATCACTTGAACTAGACGATCCAACTAAAAAATCAACTTTCTCTTCTTCTAATAACTTCGTAGCTTTTTTAACTGCTACATCCGCTTTCGTTTCTGTATCTTCTACAACAAACTTAATCTTTTTCCCATCTACTTTCCCAGTTCCACCAGTTGCATAATCTAACCCTAATTCAAATCCGTTCACTGTTTGTTTTCCATACGATTCTAGCGGTCCTGTTAAAGAAGCAAGGACTCCTACCTTAATCGTTTTTTCATCCTCTGTACTTGTTTTCTTTCCTGAACAAGCTGCCGTTATTAATAACGAACCTAAAACACAACCAGTAAACATTGTCTTTAGCCACTTACGTTTTTTCATCGACATTGTGATCCTCCCCATACTTTACTTTCTGATAGAATCAAACACGCCAAAATCCCCTGTCCGTAATCATGACTAACTAATTCGATAGATAATGGAAAACTCTTGTAGTACCCTCTACATTCGGCACAAATATATAATCACCTTCCTATGTAATGGAAACGGACATACAATCAATATATATTCTGCAATCCAATTGAAAATACTGTTTCATTTCAGTAATGACCATACAAAAAGACTAACTTATTTTTAAGTTAGTCTTTTCCCCTTAATTAGAGTTAAGTTCTACTTTCTCTAACCCTTCAGCCAATTGTTTCTTATCTAGTCCTTCTCCTATTACTACTAAGTTTGTCGGGAAACCGAAGTCTTGTTCTAATAAAGTTGGTACTCCGAACGAATATTGGAATAGGTGAGGGTATTTATCTCCATGGAATTTCACAAAACCTTTCACTCGATAAATACTATCTGGTAAATTCGAAAGCCATTCATATAATTTGTCTTGTTCAATCGGTTTCGTAAATTGATACGTCATCGTTTGTATATGTAAATGCTGTTTGACATGTAGTGTCTCATGTTCCTCATCATTTGGAAATTCTGCTTCCTCTATATCTTTTAAAGATATATTGCAATACTTTGTCTCATACATTTTCGCATGATCATTTATTGCCTTTACTTCTTCAAATACTGTGTTCTTATCTTCATCTGTTAGTAAATCTGCTTTATTAACAAGAATGTGACTACCAAATTTCAGTTGCTCATGCAATAGCTGTTGTACATTTGCACTTAATATACTTCGGTTTAACCACCTTACTGCATCTAAAACGACTACAATTGATTTTACTTCCAGAAAAGGAGCTAAAATTGGCGAGACACACGCGTCTAACACTTCAATTGGATGCGCAACACCTGTCGTTTCTATATAAATTACATCTGGTCTTTCTTGTTGGTATAACGAATGTAATTGTATTTCAAGCTCTTCTTTTAACGTACAACAAATACATCCTTTAAGAAGTTCTCTTAAAACATTCTCTTTTCCAATAATATCTGTATCTACCGAGTATTCACCAATTTCATTCATTAATACTGCAACTTTTCTATTCTTCTTTTTCTCTGCTAACAATAAATTTTGTAATAATGTTGATTTTCCACTACCTAAAAAACCACCTAATATATGAATCTCCACTTTATTCATTCAACCGACCATCCATTTCTTTACTTCAAATGTATTCAAAGCGTAATAATTACGATTTATATTTATCATTTTATTAAAAGAATGACCATTTGTAAATATAAGAGATTCACTGTTCATTTACTTCATATGCAACTCTAACTCCAGACTCAATTGCCCCTTGCATCCATCCATGTGTTAATGTCGTATGCTCTCCTGCAAAATGTACTTTTCCAGATGGTGGTGTAATATACGGAAATAACTCGAGCTCTTGGCCTGGTTCGAAAGCTGTAAATGCACCGCAAGAATACGGATTTTTACTCCAGCTAAAAGATGTTCCAGTGACAAACTCACTATAGACGATGTCACCGTATATTTCCGCTAAATTTTTTAATGCGTAACGAATACGATCTCTTTGCGGGAGACTATCCCATGTTAACGCCTCATCTGCCCACGTATAACTTGCTATTACGATAGCTGGTCCTGGAGTATGAATGCCATAACTCGGATAGTATGTAAACCGTATCGGTAAATCAGTAATAGATTTACCGCCACACTGTCCCGCTTTCTCCCAAAATCTACTTTTAAACTCTATTGCAATTTTAGTTGCAGCAATATAATTTAATTCACGAATTGCTCTTTTTTTAAAATAAGAGAATAAATAGTATGGCTGAACTTCTACAAATCTTAACGCTGAAAATGGAATTGTAATAATAGCAAAATCACTTGTTATTGTAAATTGCTCTAACGTTTGTTCATGATTTCCTTGTAACATTACTTTATTATCTTCTTGTATGATTTTATCAACCTTATACGGCATTAAAATATGTTCTCTTAATTGTGGTAAGAATGCATTCGATAACTTATCCATTCCACCAGTTATTTCATAATATTTCGTTGTTGAAGTAAAGAAAATCATTTCACGTAATACTTCAATTAAGGACATTCCCATATAAGCTTCCATATCAAGAAGTACCCCAATCATATCTATTGCACCATCTGAATAATACTCCATTAATAATGAACCAAGCGAATACGTTTTATACTTTTTTTCAACAATAAGCCAGTTTTTATCAGGATCCTTCTTAATATAATTTAGTATTGGTTCTAATACCTCAATCATTAGCTCTTCTGCCGTTTTTCCTTTTTCTTTATCCAAAACCGGATATTCAAGTACACTTGGATCATTTTCAAACACATTCAATCTCGTTTGAATGTTATTCGTATAAATGATATCTGCAAAAGTTTTATTTATAAAAAGGTTTAAAGGTAGTTTAAATTTATGAATATACGCTAAGGTTAACTTATGGGTGTCAGGGATTCTCATCGGTCCCGCATTAAAATATAAACCCACACTAAATGGTTCCCGAATCGTATACACCCTGCCACCTATTCTGTTATTTGCTTCTATAATCGTTACTTCGTGCCCAGCCTCTTTTAATAAAGAACCTGCAACTAATCCAGAAATCCCTGCACCTGCAATCGTAATCCGTTTTGGGTTATTCTTTTTAACAAGCCCTGCATGAATAATATGAAGCATTTCTTCCATTGCTAATGGGTTCCCCATGCCATTTCCCCTTTTACAAAGGATTTTACTGAATTATATTCGGTTCACTGAATTCCTATGTTTTGTTCGCGGATTTGCACGGATACATTTTCAAATACTTGAATATCTTTTATAAAATGTAATAAACTAGATATGACTCTATAGAAGTAAGACGTATTATCTTACATAATAAAATCAATGAAATTGCGAGGAATTTTGAAATGAAAAAAGGTATTAACCGTGTTGTATTAGTAGGAACAGGAGCAGTTGGATGTAGTTATGCTTACTGCATGATTAACCAAGCCGTAGCTGAAGAATTTGTTTTAGTCGATGTAAATGAGGCAAAAGCTGAAGGGGAAGCAATGGATTTAAGTCATGCTGTTCCATTCGCACCAGCTCCAACTAGAGTATGGAAAGGCAGCTACGAAGATTGTAAAGATGCTGACCTTGTAGTTATTACAGCTGGATTACCACAAAAGCCAGGCGAAACACGTTTAGATTTAGTTGAGAAAAACGCTAAAATCTTTAAACAAATCGTTCGCAGTATTATGGATAGCGGATTTGATGGCATCTTCTTAATCGCAACAAACCCTGTAGATATTTTAACTTACGTAACTTGGAAAGAATCTGGTTTACCGAAAGAACGTGTAATCGGTTCTGGTACAACGCTTGATTCTGCTCGTTTCCGCTATATGTTAGGTGAGTACTTCGATATTGGTCCACACAACATTCACGCTTATATTATCGGAGAACACGGCGATACTGAACTTCCTGTTTGGAGTCATGTTTCCGTTGGTATCCAAAAACTACAAACACTGCTTGAAAAAGACAACACGTATAATCAAGAAGATTTAGACAAAATTTTCATAAACGTCCGTGATGCAGCTTACCATATTATTGAGCGTAAAGGCGCAACTTATTATGGTATCGGTATGTCACTTCTACGTGTTACAAAAGCAATTTTAAACGACGAAAATAGTGTATTAACTGTATCAGCTTACTTAGAAGGTCAATATGGTCAAAAAGATGTTTATATCGGGGTGCCTGCTGTTTTAAATCGCGGCGGTGTTCGTGAAATTTTAGAGGTTGAATTAAGTGAAGAAGAAGAATTAAAATTCGATCACTCTGTTCAAGTATTAAAAGAAACAATGGCTCCGGTTCTTTAATTAAGATAAAAAGCAATCCAATTTATTTTGGATTGCTTTTTTATCTTAATTATCCCCTATGACCTTTTAATGATTTTCTATCATTTCTTATTTTTTAGTCGCATCCTCATTATTTATATCAAGTACATCTAATAAAAAGATAAAGATTGGTATCCCGATAATAAGCCCCCATATTCCGAGGAAATGCTCTGAGAAGATGAGAATCATAAATGTATAAAAGATTGGTAAATTTGTTTTTGCAGACATAAACTTCGGATTTAAAAAATAACTTTCAAGAGCATGGATTACTGTTATGAACACGAGTATGTATACTACGTACATAACTCCGCCTACGTTGTAAGCAATGATACAAAGTGGAAACAAAGAAATAATCACACCAGCAACAGGAATCAACCCTAGTAAGAAAACCATAACAGCTAATACAAGTAGCTGTGGAAATCCTAAAACAATTAATGCAATGACAGTAAGAATACAATTTACAACGGCAATTAAAAACTGAGCTTCAATTACTTTTCCGAACGATCTTGCAAATCTTTCACCAAAATATGCAATTTCCTCATAAAAGATTTTTAACTTACTATCTTTAAACTTAGATGTGAATGTAATAATACGCTCTTTTTCTAATAAGAAAAATAAGCTTAAAATTAGAGATAATAATATTTGTAAACTTACCTTCCCTATATTTGCTATTGATTGATATATGACATCTACACCTTGTTCTATATATTTTGATACTTCCATCCCATTAATTGTCGAAAGTACATATTTAACGATTTCATTATCAGGTGGATTTTGAAAAAATAGTTTAAATTGATAAATTAATTGTGAAATTTGTATCGTCAGCACAGGTAAATATTTATATAACGTTGTGCCTATAAAGGAAACTAGTATTATATACAAACATGCAATAACAATTTTCCGGTTTACTTTCAATTTCCTTGAAATAAAACGTTGAAATCGATCCATTAAAAACGTCAGTATAAACGTAATTAATATTAAATTGATCATACTTTTTAATGCATATAATACAAGCGCTACTATTATTAAAACGAGAAACCGTTGAAACCCTCTACTTCGAAAAAAACTCTTTACTTCATTCATTAAGAATTAACCTCCCCCTTCAATGGATGGAAATTGAATATATTACATTTTATGAACTCCTATAGACAATCTTTCTTACTAATTAAGAAGAATCCTTTTTTTCTTCTCATATTGTTAGATTCGTTTAATTGGAATCCACCAACATATTTCGGTGGACTCCAGTTATTTTTCGTATAATCTTTTTATAAACTAGGTGATTTTCTATTTTTAGACTGCTGTTCATACGCATATCCCATATTGAAAAGCTCTCTTTCACCAAACTGTTTCCCTACAAACACTACACCGATTGGTTCTCCATTTTTATCATATCCAGCAGGAACCGCTAATTCCGGATAACCAGCTACAGCTGATAGAAGAACTTCATCGTTATTAATCATAACTAGAGCATCCAAACCTTTTTCTACTAAATACCTATCTAGCTCTTTTTTTGCATTTGCTTGACTCGTTTGTACTACGTTTTCGAACTCTTCTTTCGTTATAGCAGATTTTTCAGACCCCTCAATTAATGTTTGTCCGTATTTTATTCGTCTTTTACTATCCTTTTTAGTGAACTACTCACCACTTAACGTCCTTACGGGCTGTTTGAAGTGGGAGCTTCTTGGGAAGTAGATACTTTTATTAGCTATCTATATTTACCAAGCTATAAGGGTAGTACCTACCCCTAAAGAAAATACCAATTACGTGGCTAATTTTAGTAAGTTTATACTTGCGTTTACATCTCTATCATGATGGCTATTGCATTCAGGGCAAGTCCACTCTCTAAGGCTTAGATTCTTGACTTCCTTATTTTTATAACCACAGCAAGAACACAATTGACTACTCGCATAATTCTTAGGTGCGACTATCAAATCGCGACCTTTCCATATTGCTTTATAGTCAAGGAGCTCTCTGAATGTAGCCCAAGATACTTCACTGATTGCTTTTGCTAATTTGTAATTCTTTTGCATGTTCTTCACTTTCAAGTCCTCAATCACAATTACTTGGTTTTCGTTTGTGATTTCATTGCTTATCTTGTGAAGAAAATCATTGCGTTGATTCGCAATCTTCTCATGAAGTCTTGCAACTTGTAACCTGGCCTTGTTTCTATTGTTTGAACCTTTCTTTTTACGCGACAAAGAGCGCTGCAGAAGAGCTAATCTTCTTTCGGCTTTTCTCAACCATTTAGGGTTCTCATATTTCTTGCCATTAGACAATATTGCAAAGTCTTTTAGCCCAACATCAATACCAACTTTTGCATCAACTTTAGGAAACAATTGCTCATTTTCTTCTACTAAAATCGATACAAAGTATTTACCAGTAGGTGTTTGAGACACTGTAGTAGACTTAATTAATCCAAAGAATTGTCTGTGCTGTTTAATCTTTACCAAGGTCTTTAGTTTGGGCAGCTTGATATAACCACTCTCAATGTAAATCGTGCCTTTTTGGTTATTTGTTGTATAACTACGGTGGTTATCTTTCTTACTTTTGAATTTCGGGAATCCAATAGATTTATCCCGGAAAAAGTTAGCGTATGCTTTATTCAAATTCATTTGAGCATTCGCTAACGCAAGACTATCAACTTCCTTTAGGAATGGAAATTCAGCCTTATATTGTGCAGGCGTAGGATATGTAACAGATCTATCAAGTGTATCCTGTGATTCTTGATAAGATTTGATTCTATCTGCAAGCATCTTGTTGTATACAAATCGAACACATCCAAATGTTTTTGAGAAAAACATTTGTTGTTCTTTATTTGGATAGATACGATATTTGTATGATTTTAACATTTCCTACACCTCACTTTTCCCTTGATTTTCAATATATTTCTTTACTACATCTATCGGTGGAGCACCCGTAGTAATCAAGCAAAAGCTTCTTGACCAAAATATTTCTTTCCAAAGTTTCTTTCTCACATGGGGAAAGTCTCTCTTGATGAGTCAAGAACTTGCACTTTTATAAGCATTAATGAACTTTGTCATTTCTGTATTCGGATGTGCCTTGAATAAGATATGCACATGGTCTACATCATGATTCCATTCAACTAATGTGATGTTATAGTTTTCAGATAATCGGACAAACATGTCTTTTGCATAGTCTGACATATCATCATCAAATACATTTCTTCTGTATTTCACGACCAATACAAGGTGATAATACAACAAGAACACTGAATGATTATTGCTATCTAACTTCATTGATATACCAACCTTCCCCTCTATAAGACTGATTATATCGGGGGGGTGAAAATAAAAGGCAAAGCCTTTTGGCTGCGCAAAACCGAAATTCATCTCCCACATATCGTTGGGCTATGCCCTTCACACGCCCCAGGAAGGAGAATTCTTTCGGGAAATTCGTTAAACGCCATAATCTCTTCTAACGATTTTACCGGTACGTTTTTTGCTGCGAAAGATAATCGTTAACACTCTATTTTTAGAGTATAAGATACACTCAGGTTCTTTGAAAAATAGTTTTTATATACGTGATATCCGCCGGCACACGCTAATAAGACAATGCCTCCAGTGATAGACAGCGTTACCTTTACCCATTTCTTCATGTTGCTTCCTCCACTCTATAAGATGCTTAGCTATACAAAAAAGAGAGTTACCTTTTACTTAACTCTCTCCAATCAAAATGCTAAATAAAAAAATGAAAGATTTCAATCTAATTACTTCTTTTTTTGCATTTGCTTTGCTAACATTTCTTTCACTTGATTATACGTTAATCCTGAATTTTTATTTAAACGCTTTACTTCCTCAACATCAGTACCTACCACTGTATATTTTTTCTCATCATTCATTTTTCTAATTCCCTTCTCACCGTATTATTTCTTATATTTCTTCCCTAAATGCGCATAAATTAACACCACTACAAAAAAGGAAGCTGTTTTTAAACACAGCTTCCTTCTCGTTACATATTGTATTTCTTAATAAAATTTCACTACATCTTCAGTAGGCAAGAACGTTCTTTCTGCTGGTTGTTCGTTTGGTTCACCAAATGGCATTTGACCTACTAAGCTCCACTCTGCCGGAATGTTCCAAGTTTCTTTCACTTCAGCATCTACGATTGGGTTGTAATGTTGTAATGACGCCCCAATTCCTTCAGCAGATAATAGCATCCACACAGTATGTTGTAACATCGCATTTCCTTGATGAGACCAGAATGGGAACTGATCTTTGTATAATGGGGCATTTTCTTGCATTTTTTCTACAGTTGCTTGATCTTCAAAGAATAGAACTGTTCCTACACCTGCATGGAAGCCTTTTAGTCTTTCTACAGTCGCCTCAAAATTTTCTGCTGGTACGCGGGCTCTTAGTGTTTCTTTCACAATATCCCAAAACTTTTCATGCTCTCCATCCATTAATACAACCATACGACCACTTTGCATATTGAAAGATGTTGGTGCGTGTAAAGCTGTTTTTAACACTTCTTCAATTCTTTCTTTCGTAATTGCATCGTTTTTTGTTACTTTACGAATCGAACGGCGGTTCACGATTGCTTCTTTTAAGTTTGTTGTAGTTGCTGACATTTTAATTCCTCCAAATGTTTGTTTTATAATTTATTTTGTTATTTCATAACAAGCGAATTAGCAATATCCATCGGTATTACATTGCATACCTTCAAATGAATTTGTTTTATCCTTTTCAATTTCTTTATCAATGACCCTTTCTAGTGTTTCTTTACTAGCAAGCCCTTGAATGACTTCATCTCCAATCATGACAGTTGGAACAGCCATAATATTCGCTTCATCATATGCGTGCTGAATTGCTTCTTGATGCTTTTCTTTATATTTACGAGTTACTAAAGCAGCTTTAAATTCCGCCTCAGGAAGTCCTACTTCTACCGCTAATTTTGTTAACACATCAATATCTTCAATGTTTTGCTCTTCTTGGAAAAATGCTGTGAATACGCGGTGATGATACTCATTACCTAGTCCATGTTCTTTCGCAAATTGACATCCTTCGAAAGCTAAATGTGTATATGGATGTGGTGAAACACGTGGCAAGCGCATATCAATTCCTAACTTCTTCGCTGTCGGAAGAATGAAAGCATCCCATGAACCTAATTTTTCTGGCTCATTCCATGGATCTATTTTTGAATATGGACTTGGACGTAATTCAAATGGCATCCATTCAATCTCTACATCTTTCTCTTTCGCTACCTCATCTAATGGACCTTTTGCTAAAAAACAAAACGGACATATAAAATCTGAGTATACTTTCATTTTTACAGTCATAACTTTTACACCTTACCTTTATAGTTGTAATCAAATCAGTTACATTAATGATAAAAAAATATAAATATTATTTAAACATTCATTTTTTCTTGCAAAGTTTCAAACAACTGCCCCATCGTAATATTTCTCAAAACTTCTTCCATCGCAGATTGTGCTTGAATTAAAATAATTTCTAACACCGCTTGAATGTTCGCCCCAATTGGACAATCTGGATTCGGTTGCTCGTGAATATGAAATAGCTTGTCTTCTTCGACTACGTTCACTGCATGATACACATCTAACAATGTGATTTCATGTAAATCCTTTAGTAATCCCGCGCCACCCGGTCCACGATTTACGTAAACAAAGCCAGCTTGTTTCAAGTACGACATCATTTTACGAATGACTACCGGATTCGTATTTACACTTTCAGCCATATAGTCTGAAGTACAAAGTGAAGATGGATTGTTTTTCAAAATAGATAAAATATGAACAGCTATGGAAAAGCGGCTACTAATTTTCATCGTAATCACCACCTCGATGTAATCATTATAGTTACAACTAAAAAATAAGTCAATCCTTTTCATAGATTTTTTATAAGCAAATTAAAAAGTGCCCCATTATGATATATGAGACACCCCTTTTTATTCTGCAAATAGCGATTGAAATTCTTCAATAAATAGCTGTACAGCGATTGAAGAATCCTTTAATGAAGGAACAGCTAAAGCAATTTCTCTCCATACTTGCGGTTCCAACTCTCTCGTTTGCACATTCTGTGGTAAATTCGTTAAAGATAATTCAGCTAATATTGCAATACCTAGCCCTTCTTGAATCATATTTAAAGCGGTAGTAACGGTAGAAATTACATACTCAGCCCGAAGTGGTACGTTGGCTTGTTTAAACATATCAATGATGGGTGGTTCGTATCCGCCCTTACATAATATGATCGGTTCATTCTCCAAATCACGAATTGTAATAGAGTCCTTCTTACAAAGAGGATGATCCTCTCTTAAGATAGCAACCATTTTTCCCTTCGTTAACGGGACAATCTCCATCTCTTTATTAGGCAAAATAACAATTCCTATATCAACAACCCTCGATATTAACCAATCTTCAACTTCTTTAATTGTTCCTTCGCAAAGAACGACCTCTAAGCTCGGATACTTCTCCTTAAAATGGTTTATCATTTTCGGTAAGAAATGTGCAGAAGCACTCGGAAAACTCCCAATTCGAATCGTCCCCACTTCGTGTCCTTTCTCCATCGCAACTTCTTGTTCAATCTTCTCTACACCGTTCAAAATCTCTCTAATATGTACAAGAATTCTGTTTCCTACATCCGTAATGAGTAATCCTTGTCGTTTATCACGTATAAGAATCGTAACTCCTAACTCTGACTCAATACTTGAAATGGCATGACTTACAGCTGGCTGCGTCATATTTAACACCCTGGCAGCCTTCGTAAAACTACCTAACTCAATAGTTTTTATTAATACTTGCAGTTGTGTAATGGTCATAACTAATCACTTATACTCCTTATAAAAAAGATTCATTTTATTTATTACATTCGATATCATATCATAGTGAAATGAATAACAACAAGGAGGTCTTACCGTGACACAGCTTTCTCGAACTAAGACGGCCATAATCCTTACCTTCCTCGTTTTTATGTGGGGAATCAATTGGCCTTTATCTAAGTTTGCCCTGCATTATACACCACCCGTTTTATTTGCAGGCGTTCGAACTTTAATTGGAGGATTCATTTTACTCCTTTTCGCTCTACCCAAATATAAAGAATTACATTTAAAAGAAACATGGCATTTATACGTTATTTCTTCTTTACTTAACATCATTATATTTTACGGGTTACAAACTGTTGGTCTTCAATATATGCCTGCTGGTCTATTTTCCGCTATCGTATTTTTACAACCTGTTTTACTTGGTATTTTCTCATGGATATGGCTTGAAGAAACAATGTACGGTTTAAAAATTTTCGGGCTTGTACTCGGATTTATTGGTGTAGGTGTTATTAGCTCTAGTAGTTTAACTGGACATATTTCTGTCATTGGCATTCTTCTTGCATTAGGATGTGCGATTGGCTGGGCACTTGGAACAGTATTTATTAAGAAAACTGGTCACCGTGTGAATGCCATTTGGATGGTAACAATTCAGCTTCTTATCGGTGGTCTTTGTTTAATCGGATTTGGCTCAGAATTTGAAAGTTGGTCTAGTATTGCTTGGAGTATGCCATTTGTTAGTGTACTACTCTTTATTTCATTCTTTGTTATTGCAATGGGGTGGCTTGCATACTTCACACTCGTTGGAGCTGGTGAAGCGAGTAAAGTAGGGGCTTATACATTCCTTATTCCCCTTATCGCTATTATTGTAAGTTCAATCTTCTTACATGAAGCCATTACAATGAGCTTATTTATTGGCCTATTATTTATTGTTGTGAGCATTTGTTTTGTAAATATAAAGCCGAAAACACATGCTGTAGGGCAGCAGGTTGAAGTGAAATAAATATGAGAAAGAGCCTACTATTTGTAGGCTCTTTTTTATATCTTATTTTTTACGACGCACTACAAAAACACACGTACCTAACGAAGATACAATCGCCAAAATAGATAAAACAATTGCTATCAATTGCATATTACTAGTACCTTCATTCTTTTCTACATTAGATACTTCACCATGTTCTCCTGTTAATGACGTACCTTTTGCAATTGTTGTAAGTGAATGTGGTTTTTCAGCTTTTTCATCGCCCGTCCATTCAACAATTTCTCCGTCTTTATATTGTTGATATGCATCCCAAGCTATTTTTTGCTCTTTATCCGGATTTTTAGCGACGAAAGTAAATCGCTGGAACTGACCAGGTGAAATCCCTTCTCCTGTTGCTTCCCATACTACAGTTTTTACTTTTCCAGCATTATCTTTTTGTTCTTCCACTTTCCATCCTGGCACTGGTTCATACTGTTGGAACTCTACTCCAGAAGGTATTTTCAATGTAACTTTTGTCGTTGCTACATTCTTTTCAACTGGTACTTTTATCGTGTAAGTCTCCCAAGAGCCGATGTCAGAAGTTGCTGGCTTCACAGTGACGTGCGCACTAACAGGTAACGAAAAAATTCCCATTGCAATTACTGTTGCGATCATTGTTGTTCCTAATTTTTTTATGCGTTTCATTTTCAATTAGCTCCTTTTTATCTATACCTACTCTTTATCCCGCTATTCGCCGGGCAGCCCAATTGATGAGGGCTGCTTAAAGTTTCACTTTATCTGCCACCTACAATAAATTTATAATCCGTATCGAAGCTATCAAGCGATTTCGTTAATCCATGTACTTGTATATTCCAGTTGCCTGTCATGTTAATATACATACCTTCTGCTTCATATTCTCCCGGTGAAACTGCCGAAACTTTAAATGATCCTTTTCCCATATTCATATCTAACGATTGAGTCGTTAATATGATTTGTTCCATATCAGTAACAGGTTGTCCGTTCTCATCCTTTAAAGTAATATGGAATATATTTTGTCCTACTCTATTAGGACTTACATTTAGCGTCATTTCATATCCATTATCCAATTGTTTACTCTCTGTAAAAGGTCCAGTAGGAGGCATGGGTGGGGTTTGTACGTTTGTCATAAAAGCTACGATTACAAAAATGATAATTCCAATGATAAACTCTACTTTCACCGTAGCACCTAATCCTTGCTCCGCTCTCATTTTCCCTTTCACATAATGAATAATTCCTAATATCCCCATGAAAATGAATAAAAGTATCTTTGCTAATAAAGCTAATCCATACTTTGTATCAAATAACGAGTGGATTGTTGGAATAAAAAATGTACTGTTAAAAAGACCTGTTATTAAAATCACAATGACAGCACATATTGCCCACGGTGAAAAACGCTTAATCATATCCCAATACATACTCCACTTATCATCCTCTTTACGTAAAAGAAGAATAATAGATGATAGACCACCAATCCATAATGAAGCTGCGAATAAATGTAAAAAATCCATAACAACAGCAATTTCTTTAAACTTTGAACCATATGCGTGACTATTACATGCTTTCATAACAAGTAGCCCAATAAACAATACTATTGGAACGCTCCATACTTGAAACGACGACAGCTTCTCACGCCTCATCGCAAAATACGTAACGATTATAAGCGAACTAATAAGAGTCATTTGAGTAATCCATATATAACCAAAGACAGAAAGCTGTAATGTTTCTTTTAATAGTAAAGGATTGAATGCTTCTAGCCATGAAACATCCGCATTTATTTTCGCTTGTAGTGGTAGATTGAATAACAAACTAATCAATATCCCAAATAAGGAGATCCATATTATGTTCTTACTCCTTGATCGTACCGAGGTTGCATTACCCTTATACATAATAAGATTAAAGAAGAGAACTCCTATAAATAGTGAGAAACTTGTATATAAAATTCCACGTTCCATAATCATATCAATTTGCGGGACATACCCCATCTCTTCTACCTTTACATCGTCTACTCCCGCTTCTGCTAATCCAATACGGAATGGAATAACTCCTTGAATTGGATGGCCATCAGCTGAAATCACTTTCCACTGAATAGAGTAGAGACCGTTTTTGAGATTCTCTTTTAATCCGGCTTCTAATAGCTTTTTATTATTTTTATCAATATGAGCATCTTTTAAATCGACCCTTTTACCTGATGTATCTCTCACGTACAATGTATTAAAACTTGAAACTTGTATATCCTCATCGAATTCAATTTTCACAACAGATGGTGCTTTCTTCAATGTTTCATTTTCAGCAGGGTTTGATTTCACAACGTACGCATGAGCAGATGCACTTTTCGGTATCAATATGATAAGCACACATGCAAGTAATAGCCATGTCCCTAATCGTCTCATTACTTTCACACTCATTTCACTTCTTTCTTCTTTATACACTTTCATTACTTTTAACTACCTAATCTTAATCATCTGGCGAAATATTAACCTTATTAAGTATAAATTTCTGCACAGTATGACTCTTAACTTCTCCCCACCTCTAAACTTCTAATACAATAGTAACTACCTTCATATATACAACTTATATTTTTAAAGCTGATTGTTATTATATCATAAAATATATTTATGTAAGTTTTCGAAATAGAAAAGTTATCGTGAATCATTTGTGAAGAAAATGTGAAATATATACAGCAAAAACTTTAATCCTCCCTCCACATTCAACCAGTTTTAAGATTGGAGTCTTACTGTACACATATAGCAGAATAAATAAAAAAGGTATTACGTTGTTACGTAATACTCTTCCAGATAATCATAATACTCAATAATCGTTCACATTGAAAAATACATAAAATGAATCTTTAATAAGTATTTTTTGTTCATCTCCACAAATAGCAGGATAAATAAAAAAGTGTCACATTATAAAGGGTACAGATTATTATAATGTAACACCTTTTCGTAAAAACATATAGTACTACTTGAATTGCAATACCGCTATCCCCAACAAAATGAAACACTTCTTTAAATCCCTCCATGATAGAGGACTCCCTTTATATCGCCACTTCTATATCATCGTTTTAATTATAATTAAAAGCTAACCTTTTCTATACAATATATCCTTTTATTTTTCATATATGTTTAAGGAATGCATTTACATGAAACAGCTATTCCTAACGTATCATATTAGGAATAGCCTCAATAACAAATATCTTATCTAACTTAAAAATTAAATTTAACATTTTCAATTTCTGTATTCTCGATTACTAACCCTTCAATCTTAATATTTTCTAATTTTATTTCCTTATTTGAGCTAATCGTGTCTAAGATACCTAAAAAATTCTCCGCTAATTTTTTAATGGTTTCCATTCTATACAAACTACTTGCATATTCAAATTCAAAAAATAACTCTTTTTTTCCTTTTTCTACAAATAGGGTTAAATCAAATTTCGAAATTTTATTTCTGTATTTAACAGGCGTCATTTTCAAATTCCCCATTATATTTTCATTGATTTGAGATTCTTGAAAAGCTAACATTGTAGAAAATATAGGGTTTCTCCCTAAGTCTCTCTTAATTTTCAACTTATCAATAATCATATCAAACTGATAATCTTGATTATCATACGCTTTAATTAACTGTTCTTTAATCTCTGACAAAAACTCCGTAAAGTTTTTTTTCTCAATGGGAAAACTTCTAATTGCAATAGTATTTGCAAACATACCAATGATATTTTTCAAATCAGAATGTGTCCGCCCTAAAATAGGCATTCCTACAATTATATCGTGCTGCGAGGAACATTTTGATAACAAAATACTATAAGCTGCAGACAAAATCATGTACAATGTCGTATCTGTTTCTAAACATAAATTGTCTAAACGTTGCTTTAATTCATTTCCTCCTTCAAAAATAAAACTATTTCCTTCAAAGCTTTGTATAATTGGTCTAGGAAAATCCGTAGGCATATCTAATACTGGAAGATCCCCTGAAAGTACATCTAACCAATATTTTTCTTGTATACTTGCAGCACTAGTCTTTAAAAACTCATTCTGCCAATAAACGAATTCTTTATATTGAATAGGGTTTTCCTGTAACAGTTTTCCTTGATATAATTCTGATAACTCCTGCAGTAAAATATTGACTGAATATCCATCTGAAATCAAATGGTGCATATCTGTTAAGAGCACATGTTTATGACTACTTAAGCGAATGATCTTAACTCTTACTAAAGGAGCTTTACTTAAGTCAAAAGGTTCAATAAATTCATCAATTATTTTTTCCAGTTCGACATTCAGCTTACTTGATGGATTAGAACATAAATGTTCACCTAAAACAGAATAACTAATTTCTATATCTACTTCTCCCTGAATTCGTTGTTTGGGCACACCATCTACTACTTCAATAGATGTTTGAAATGCCTCATGTCTCTTTACAATCTCACAAAAAGCTTTTTCCAATTTATCCAGATTGATTTCACCTTCAAGTAAAGTTGCTCTTGGCATATTGTAACTAGTTCCAATCCCTTCCATCTGTTGTAGTGTATATATCCTTTTCTGAGCGGAAGAAAGGTCGTAATATTCACACTTTTCTATAGGTTGTAATGACACATACTTACTTTCATAGCTTTTCTTTATATGCTTACTTATACCTCTTACTGTTGGTGCTTTAAACGCTTCTCTTAACGATATATCTACACTAAACTTTTTATGAATTTCTGCCATTAAAAGCATTAACGACAATGAGTTTCCACCCATTTCAAAAAACGAGTCATTCATACTAATTTGCTTAACATTAAGAGTTTCTCCCCACATTTGTGCAACAGTTTTTTCAATTGGATCCTCAGGCAGTTCATAATTAGTTTTTATCAATAATTCATCCTTAATTTCTGGGAGCGCTTTAACATTTAGCTTACCATTTGGAGTCAAAGGAATTCTATCTAACTTAATAAAGATAGAGGGGATCATGTAGTAAGGAATCTTACTTGAAAGGTATTCCCTTATTCCCGACCCATTCTCGTTCTCTTTCAACACAATATAAGCACATAGTATATTATTATTTTCTTTATCTTTTTTTGGAACAACAATTGCATCAAGTACCATATCATGTTGCAACAGTACTGAATTTATTTCTTCTAACTCAACTCTATATCCTCGAATTTTTAATTGATTATCCATTCTTCCGAGAAATTCTACTTCTTGATGGCATGTGAGCCTCCCTATGTCTCCCGTTCTATAGAGTTTGATTTTCTCTTGTCCTAAAGGTGAAACCGTAATAAACTTTTCGCTATTCAAATCAATTTGATTCAAATAACCTTCTGCCACTCCTACTCCACCAATACAAATTTCACCAGCCACTCCAATCGGAACAAGTTTTTGATCCCTATCCAAAATGAATATTTTCGCGTTATCTACTGGTTTTCCAATAATCGTTCTCTTGGATACAAGGTCAAAATCAGTAGCATTAAATTTGTGAAATAGAGCGCCAATAGTGGTTTCTGTAGGTCCATAGTGATTCATAATTGCAGTTTGCGGATACACCCTATTAAACTTACTAATATCAGCTGACTTCACTTCTTCACCACCCAATACGATTAACCTTAGTGCCATGCAATTCTCATAATCTTCAATCGCGCGATGGTTAACTAAATAATTGAATAGTGAAGGAGTCAATTTTATATAACTTATCTTTTTCTCTTTCAAATATGTTATAAGGGTTTCTGGGAGCATATAATGTTCTTTTGGAACCAAATGTAACTCACATCCATTTAATAAAGCTGTATACAAACTTGTATATCCTAAATCAAATGCAAAGGAAGATAACAATAGTGTTTTATCACTATACGTTATACTTGCTTCTCGTGTGAACCATGAAATATAATTTACCAAGCTTTGATTCTTAATTGGTACCCCTTTTGGGAGCCCAGTAGTACCAGATGTATAAATAATATATATTGGATTATCAACTGTACTTCTTTCTTCTATGTTTGAAGGACATTCAAACAATAAGCTCTTATCTTCCAATTCCATAACCTCACAAGTAAAATTATTAGAAGTTAATAAGTGAGACTGGGTCAAAAGAAAAATTGTATCACTGTCTTCAATCATGCTATTTATTCGTTCTAATGGAAACTCCGGATCAAGTGGTAGATAAATTGCCCCACTTTTAATAATACTCCATAGTCCAATGATCATTTCAATAGAAGGCTCAGCTAATAAAGCGATTACTGTATCACTTCCTGCCCCCTTCTTAATCAAGTGTTTAGCTAATTGATTTGCTTTATCATTTAATTCCTTATAAGTTATTGTCCTCTGTCCAAACACTACAGCAGTACGATTCGGATGTTTTTCCACCAGTTCTTCAAATATACGTTTAATCGTTTTTTCTTCTGGATACAAAGTATCAGTATTATTAAAATCACATATTCTATTTTTTTCTTTCATGGTTACTATATCAATTTCCTCAATTGGAATAGTAATGTCCTCTATGATAGTATCAATAATTTTAACGAAATGTTCCGCCATTCGTTCCATGGTCTCTTTACGGAACAAACCTGTACTATATTCAAATATAAAACGAAGTTGTCCATCCTGCTCAGTTACTTTCAGCTCTAAATCAAATTTAGATGTACGATTCGTATACTCGTACGGTTTAATTTCAAAATCACCTATTTCCGCCCTTACTGCATCAACATTTTCAAAAGCAAACATCACATCAAACAGAGGATGACGATTCACATTTTTTCGCAATTGTAGCTTATCAACAAGCATCTCAAATGAATATTCCTGATGTTCCAAAGCTTGAAGTGTGTGGCTTGCAACTTCTTTCAAAAAATCCTCAAACCGTTTCTCTGAAGTAGGATAATTTCTGAGCGCAAGTGTATTAACAAACATACCTACTACATTTTCTAATTCAGAATTCAGTCTTCCTGCTACTGGGCTTCCGATTATAATGTCTTCTTGTCCGCTATATTTAAACAATAATATATTGAATGTCGAAAGTAATAATGAGTACAGAGTAGCTCCTTTTCGGCTTGAGATTTCATTTAATTTAGATGTATAATTTTCATCCAAATTAAATTGAACTACATCACCTTCAAACATTGGCTCATCTAATCTTGGATAATCAGTTGGTAAATTGAGTAATGGTATTTCTTTTGAAAATATTTCAAGCCAGTAAAGTTCTTTTAGTTTCCAGTTCCCGGATTCTATCATTTTGTTTTGCCAGTTTGAAAAATCTTTGTATTGAATTCTTACATCTGGCAAATTATATTTTTGATAAAGAGATGCAAACTCTCTAATTAAAATTCCCATTGATAAACCATCGGATATAATATGGTGCATATCATAAACAAGCAAATATTTCGATAATGATTGCACCTCCACAATTGCCGCTCTGAACAAAGGCCCTTTCTCTAAATCAAATGGTTTAATAAATGTTTCAACAACACTCTCAAAATTTTGTTCATCTGCATACAAGTGTTGCATATTCCATTCAGGATTCTGATGGATTTTTTGAACTATTTTCCCTTTTACTTGTTTAAATGTTGTTCGCAAGCTTTCATGACGATTAATTAAAGCTTGCAATGCCTTTTCTATCTGTACTATATTAACTTTCCCTTCAAGAAATACTGCTCCGGTAATATTATAGTTGGTAGATGCACCATTCAATTGACTAACAATATACATACTTTTTTGTGCTGGAGAGACTTCATAATACTCCTGTGGTGCTACTAGACGAATCGCTTCATATGTTTCTTTTTTCCCCATCATTTCTTCAATGATTACAGCCAATTCCTTAATAGTAGGAGATGCAAATATATTTCCAAGTGGAAGTTCAACTTCAAATTCCCTATGAATTTCAGAAACAAGTGTTATTGCTTTTAATGATTGCCCCCCAATTTCAAAGAAATGATGGTTAATGCCTACACCATCAGTTCCCAGTATCTTTTCCCAAATGCTTACAAGTTTTTGTTGTATCGTATTATAAGGTTTTTGATACTCTTCATCAAACTCTACTTTAATCTCCATATTTTCTAGGGACTTCCGATCAATTTTCCCATTCGGACTGAGTGGGAGGCTTCCTAGTTGAATAAAATAAGAAGGAATCATATATTCAGGAAGTTTCTTCCGCAAAAAATCCCTTATACTGCATTGATTATTTGTATCATGTGAGGGGGAGTCATAGAATGCAACAAGATACTTATCATTTGCTACTCCATTCTTCACGACAACTATAGAGTTTTTTATACTATCACATTTGTTTAAAACAACTTCAATCTCTCCTATATCAATTCGATGCCCTCGTATTTTTGTTTGGTCATCCTTCCGTCCCAGAACCTCAATGTTACCATCGCAAAGTAATTTCCCCATATCTCCTGTTTTATAAAGCATTTTTCCATAATTATGATAATATGGATCTCGAATAAACTTATCCTTCGTCAACTTAGAATTGTTAATATAACCTCTAGCTAAAGGTATGCCACCTATGAATATTTCCCCCTTCACTCCAATTGGCAAAGGATGCATATTCTCATCAAGGATATAAATGCGCCTGTTAGCAAGTGGTTTTCCCACGGGAATAAATTTTAAATCAGCGCTTTTAGTTCCTTTTCCAGACACTTCATATAAAGTACTTGTCATCGCCGTTTCAGCAGGTCCATATGCATTTAATAAAATAATATCTTCTAAAGGTAACTGTTCCCACATCCCTACTTTTTCCGCTGGCATTTGTTCCCCACCAACTATAACGAGTCTGAGCTTACTATCTGGAATTATTTCTGGTCTTGTATACCATTCTTGTACAATTTCGCCCCAATAATTTGTAGGTAGATTAACAACTGAGAGTCCAAGTTCAACACATTTCTGAGAAAACTGATACGGAGTCCATATATTCTTATCACGCAAAACAAGAGAACTTCCTGCAGCTAGTGTTGTAAAAATCTGTTCAAGTGAAATATCAAAACTTATCGAAGAAAACTGAAGAACACGATCCTCTGGTGTCAGCTCATAACGTTTGCGAATATCAATGGAGTGGCTTACAACTGCTTCATGAGACATCATTACACCTTTTGGTCGACCAGAAGAACCCGAAGTATAGATGATATACGCCAAATTCTGGGGTTCAATTCTAACACTCGGTTGTTTTTTTGGTTCTTCGAGCACTGAATCCCATTCTATATCAAGACAAACGGTATGCCCCTGATAATCTCTAATCTTCGGTTGTAAATTATTTTGGGTGAGTAATATAGGTACTTGGGCATCTTTCAACATCAAATTTATTCTTTCTCCAGGATAATCCATATCAATAGGTAGAAAAGCTCCACCAGCTTTTAAAACAGCTAAAATTCCTACAATCATTTTAGGTGAACGTTCAACATACACTCCCACAGGTATTTCAGGCCCGACCCCTAACTTAATGAGCTTATGTGCTAACTGGTTTGAAAGTATATCTAATTCTGTGTAAGATAAACTTTCATTCCCCTGTATAACAGCAGGTTTGTTTAAATTTAATTTTACTTGATCAGTAAATAAATCCTGAAAACATTGATTCTTAGGATAATCCAACCAAGTAGAATTATTATCACTTAAAATATGTGTAAGTTCTTTTTCAGAAATCATTGAGATATCCTCTAACTTATCATCTTCGCTAACAAGCATTTCCCACAAAATATTGATTAAATGCGAAAGTATCTGATTTGCTTCCGTTTCATTTAAAAAGGAACTATTGAATAGTAGCTTCAATTGAAGCTTTGGTTGTAGATTACAATAAACAACCAAAGGGTAATCCATTTGTTCATCTATACGTACTGATTTCACTTGTAATGAACCAATTCCATCTTTCAATTTCACATCGAATGGATAGTTTTCAACAATTACAATACTCTCATACAAATCATATAAGGCAGAGCTTCTTGGCATATCAATCCAACTTCTTATATCAACGAGTGAGGTATATTCATATTGACGCATTTCAGCCTGCTTCAGTTGTACATCTTTAAGCCACTTAATCAAATTTACATTTTTATTTATCTTTACCCTAAAAGGAAGAGTATTCATAAAGCAACCAATTATTGAATCCGAACCTTCTAACTCAGCTGGACGCCCTGATGAAGTTACCCCAAAAATAATATCTGTTTCTTGGGAATAGCGATTTAAAAGAATTGCCCAAGCCCCCTGAATCATAGTATTTAGTGTAATCCGATTCTTTCTAGTAAAGTCTTGAATTATCTGCTGTTTATCTTCAGACACTTCGTATACTACATCTCCAAAAGCGGATAACTGATTTGAATTTTTTGCAGGAAAAATATTATTGAATCGTATAGGTGTTTTAAATCCATCTAACGCGGTTTTCCAAAATTGTTCCGCTTTCTTCTTGTCTTGCCTACGTAACCAGTCGATATAATCTTTAAATGAATATACGTGTCCAAATGTTATCTTTTCACCAACACATAAGGCTTCATAACACTGACCCAGTTCTTTAAAGAGGATGCTATTACACCAACCATCTAACTGAAGGTGATGATGCGTCCATACTACATCATAGGCATACTCGTCTTGCTTAATGACCAAAATTCTCATAAGTGGTGGTTTTGAAAGATCGAATCCTTTTTTACGATCTTCCTCAATAAGTTGTTCTAAATTTTGCAATCCTTCAGATTTTGAAAAATTTGTCCAATCTAAAACTTGGAAAGGAATTTTTATATTTTTATGAACAATCTGTACAGGTTCTTCTAGTCCTTCCCAATGATATGATGTTCTTAAACTTTCATGTCTATCTAAAAGTTTTTGCCAAACCTTTTCAAATATCTCCATATCTAGTTTTGATTTTATTGAAAATATTGTTTGCTCCACAGTTACTGACGATTTCGGTGAGTAGATATGATGAAAAACCATACTTTGTTGTACAGGTGAAAGCATGTATATATCTTCTATATTTTTATATACCTCAAGCCATTCATCAATTTTCTTTTGATCTATGGAGGCAAGAGGGAAATCTGAAGGCGTCAAATATGTACCTTCTTTTGTTTGACAGTGGTCAATTATATCCTTCAAATTGTTGACAAAGTCCTTTGCCAAGCCTTGAATTGTTTCAACCAAATGACTATTCGCACTGTATTTCCATTCTACACATAATTTTTTATCAACGATCATACATTCAATTTCAAGCAAGTGACTTCTAATTCCATTCAAATCACGGGTTGGTCCTGTATTCACATCCGATATATTAAATAACTGCTGTTTTTTAGTTGCTTGTTCGAACTGTCCTAAATAATTAAAGCTTATTTGTGCCCTTTTCCTAGACGAAATTTGCTCTCGCATCTCTTTCTCTGCTAAGTAATATAAAATTTCATAACCAATTCCACCATTTGGTATAGCACGATACCGCTCTTTTACTTCCTTCAATATTTCTGCTATACCTTTCTCTTTTTCAATGTCGCCTATAACAATAGGATAGACACAAGTAAACCATCCTATAGTTCTTGAAGTATCGTACTCTTTTAACAAAGGACTCCTACCATGGCCCTCCAAATCAACTAGTGTTTCACCACTCCAATTTGCTAATGTACTAGAAAGTGCGGAAAGCAGAATATCATCAATTCTCATTTTAAATAATTGATACATGTCATGCAGTAAATACTTTGTTTCTTTCTCCGTCAACATAAAAGAAAGTGTACGAGCAGATTTTTCATCATTTCTCCCCCCTCCCATGTCAATAGGTATAGTATTTATAGAAGAAGGGACATTCTTCTTCCAAAAAGCAAGTTCATCTTTTAGCTGATTAGAAGAAGCATATTCATAGAGATGCTCAGACCATTTTTTAAAAGAGAGACCTTTCACGGGAAGTTGAACAGAGCCACTATTTGTAAGCTGTTCATATATCATCTGTAGATTGTCCAGCATAAGTCGCCATGAATATCCGTCTATTACAAGATGATGTACTGTTATAAACAACCTTCCTTTTTCCTGATCCCCAGAATCAAAATATGCAACTTTAATTAATGGTCCATCTGTGATGTTTAATTCATACTGCAATTTTGATAAAATTTCATGCATATGACTATTATTAAAATCATGTAATTCAAATAATACATTCTCATCAGACTCTGAATAAACTTGAATCCATTCTCCAGCTCTTTGATAATAACGGAGCCTAAAACTATCATGATAATTTGTAAGTATACGAAAACTTTCATGCAACAAATCCGGATCTATACCTGCTTGTGTTTCCAATAGCACAGATTGATTCCAATGATGATAATTTTCCAAATCTTGCTCAAAAAACCACTTTTGAATCGGTGTAAGAAGCACTTCACCAGTCTCAGGTTCTTCTATTTGATCTTCACTATAGCTTTCTTTAATATCTGCAATACAATCCGCCAGTTCTGCTATCGTTTGGTTCTCAAACATCTGACTCACGGTAATCTCTATACCCTTTTGAAGCGCTTTACCTACTATTTGAATACTTAGAATCGAGTCTCCTCCCAACTCGAAGAAGTTATCATGTATACCAATTTCCCTCTGATGTAGACCCAATACTGCAGACCATACCTCTACTAGTTCTTCTTGAACTTTATTTTTTGGAGCAACGTAACCTTTATAGGTATGAATTTGAGGAACTGGTAAGTTCCTTCGATCAAGCTTTCCTATCGAAGTTAAGGGCAGACTCTCTAGCTGAATATAGTATGACGGAAGCATATAATCTGGTAACTCTTTGGCTAAAGATTCCTTAAGTTCCTCCATGTTAATCTGAACATGGGAAACGATATATGCACAGATAACTTTTTTCCCATTATTAATTTCCCAATCAATTACAGCAGCATCTTCAATGTAGTTCCTTTTTAATATTAAATTATGAATTTCTGAAAGTTCAATCCGATACCCCCTGATTTTTACCTGATGATCCTCTCGTCCAAGAAACTCAATTTCTCCGTTTGGAAGCCATCTTCCTAAGTCCCCTGTTTTATACATACGATCATTTGGATTAAAGGGATCATTCATAAACTTATCATTTGTAAATCCTGGAAGATTCAAATAACCTCTTCCTACACCGTCTCCAGCAATATACAACTCACCCGGAACACCTATTGGGCTAATATTTTTATCTTTATCCAATATATAACATCTAACATTTGAAATCGGTCGCCCTAAAGAGACGGTATTTTCCGAACATTCAATACTTAAAGCGTCCACTGTTGTTTCTGCTGGACCATAATTATTATATAATTTATATCCTCTATCAATCAGTGCATCTTTTAATGATTCTTCTAGTCTTTCTCCACCTGAAATAACTGTGTGTAAACTCTGTAATTTGCGATCATGACATAATAATTCTTTTAATACAGTCGGTATGAAATTAATAATATGAATTTCATGTTGATCAACATAATCACAAAAGTGCTTCCTATTTAAAATCAAATTCTTTTCGGCTATATGTAATGTCGCTCCATAAAGTAATGTACCGAAAAAATCCTCAATACTCGGATCAAACACATAATTTGTTAGTTGTAATAGATTCGTTTTTTCCGTTATATTAAATGTTTTTCCAAACCACTGAACAAGATTAACAACATTTCGATTTTCTAACATTACACCTTTAGGTTTTCCTGTAGTACCTGAAGTATACAAAACCGTAAATAAATCATTCGGACTAAGGTTTACTTTTGGTAGAAGAATCTCACCTGAAAAATCCCCACTATTATCCAATGCAAAAACACAATCATTGCTGAATTTTTCAATCACATATTCGTTTTTATTAATTAAATCCTTACTGGTCAATATGAACTTTGTTTGACTATCCTGTATCATATACATTTTCCTTGATTCTGGATATTCTGGATCAATTGGCAAGTATGCAGCTCCGACTTTTAAAATAGCAATTATCCCTATTAGCATTTCAATTGATGGATCCGTCATGATTCCAATAATCTCACCCTTTTTCACTCCTTTTCTAAGCAGTTCATTTGATAAGTTATTGGACATGTCATTTAATTCTTCATAAGTCATAGTCTTATTTTTATATACAATCGCAACATTATCCGGGGTTTTCATCGCTTGTTGCTCAAACAACTGACTAATCGTCAACTGATTTGAATATGTTTTACGAGTATTATTAAATTCTAAAAGGATTTGTTTTTTCTCTTCAATAGATACGATATCAATCTCTTCTATTTTTTTCTGAGGGTTTTTTATGACTGCTTCTGCAATTATAGTAAAATGTTGAGCTAAACGCTCAATTTTAGATGATTCATATAATTGTTCGTTGTAACTGAAACATATCTCAATATCTTTGTGCAAACTTATACTAATAGATAAGCCATAATTAGTCATTTCAAAGGTGGAATATGAATTCAAAGCGATTCTATTTTTGTTTTTCAGTATCGTCTGATCTAAAGGATAGTTTTCAAAAACAACAATAGTATCAAAAAGATCGTTTTCTATTTCCAATTCACTATATTTTTTTATATCTACCAAAGATGATGTTCCATACAATTCCCAATCCTGCAATGTCTTATTTAATTTTTTGATAAGTTCTATAGATGTTTCGCCAGAACTCTTTTTGACTCTTAATGGAACTGTATTTATAAACAGGCCTACCATTTCTTCAATTCCATTAAATGTTCCTGCTCTACCGGAAATAGTTGAGCCAAAAATAATGTCATCACAATTATGATTCTTTTGTAGCACAATTCCCCATAAACTATAAACAAGGGCGGCAAGAGTAACTTCATTTTCCTTCGCAAATCCTTCCAACTTATCCCTTGAAATTTGAATACGATACTGATGATCTTTTCGAATTGATTTATGTTTCTTTTTTGTTACTTCCAATCTATTTTGCGAGTTAAATCCTTTTAAATACTCTTGCCAAAATACTTTCTGCCTTTCTTTATCCTGTTTTTGAATATATTTAATAAAATCTTTATATTTTTTTTTAGTAGGCAGATTGTAAGTTTCTGATTCACTAAGGCATCGGTATGCATTTAGGAATTCTTTTAAAATAATTCCATTACTCCAGCCATCATATATAATATGGTGATTACTTATAATCATTTCATGTCTTTCTTCTGCTAATATGCACAAAGTAACCCTGAATGGTATTTCTCGAAGATCGAACTTTTTTTCACGATCTTTAACTTTTATCTCTTCTAGTAAAATATTTTTTTCACTTTCACTCTTGTGTGTAAGATCAATTATTTTAATATGAGGGGTATATTCTTTCAACACTATTTGAACAGGGGTTTTCACTTTTTCCCAACGAAATAGTGTACGTAACTGCTCATTTGTTTGGACAACCGCCTCCCAAGCTTTCGTAAACAATCCTGCATCAACTCTACCTGAAATCCCCAAACATATCTGTTCAAAATACTCATCACTTTCAGGATTTTTTAAGTAGTGAAATAACAACCCTTCCTGTATTGGCGCTAAACCAAGAATATCTTCCACATTTTGTTTATCCAATTTTATCATCATTGAGCTCCTCCTTGAGACAATCAAATGAATCTAAATAATTATGCTTCTGCATATTTTCTATAATTTCCCCTCTTTCCATCTTGATAACTTTATCCGCGATATGAAAGTACCTATCATCATGAGTAATAGCAATGATAGCTTTTCCTTTTCCCTTTAATTCAGCCAATAGTTCTGTATAGAAAAAATGTCTAAATTCAGGGTCTTGATCTGCGGCCCATTCATCAAATAGATAAATAGATTTATCCTCTAAATAGCTAATTAATAGCGCGAGTCTTTTGCGTTGTCCTGTTGAAAGTTTAGTTGTACTAAATTCTCCATTTTGAATTTGTACTTTTTCATCGATACGTAATATTTTCAAATATTTTTTTATTTCTTCTTCTTTTGAACCATAGTCAATACCATAGACTTTTGTAAACAAATAAAAATCACTAAATATTGCGGAATATAGCTCTCTTAACTGTTCCTGATTTATTTCTTGATTGTTAACAAATATGTTTCCGCTATTTGCAGAATACAAACCTGTAATTAGTTTAGCAAGAGTTGATTTACCACTACCATTGCCACCAGTTATAAATACAACCTCTCCTGATTTAAGTTCAAAATTAATTGGCCCTACTTGAAAAGCTTCTCCATGTTCACTTTCGTATTGATATACTACCTCTTTAATCTCCATGTTTATTTTACTTTGAGGCATCAAAATACTGTTTACGTCTGTCTTATTAGTTTCGGTTTTTAAATACCTTGAAAAATCGTTTATTCTCTTCCAACTAATTTTCATTTGAATCGCATTAGGGATAGTATTGAGTATACTATGTAGCGGCCCTGTCATATAAAGAAAAACAAAAACATAGCTTCTTAAAAAATCACTCTGTACCCCTTTAAATAAAAGCGGAAATAAAAATGTAACAGCCCCAATTACCATAACAAACAGCAATTCACCAATAATAAAGACATTAGCAAACTTAAGACCACCTTGAATCCGCTTATCCTTATAATCCCCACAGCTCTCTTGCATCCCTTGTCCAAACTCTTCTCGTTTTGACTTTCCTATGCTTAACTCTTTATAACCGCCAATGAGATCGTTTATATATCTAAAAAAAGTGTTTTGGATGTCTCTTGTTTGTTCCCAAAGATTATTAGCTGATTTTCCAGCTACATAATACATACCTGCTGCAACCAAAATAACTGCAATAGAAACAAGCAGCCCATAAACATTAATTACTCCCAAATAAACCAAACAACATAAAAGTGTAATTGAATCAGTCAAACCAGTAATTATAGTGGCAGCATAATTACTGATAGCTTCTGTATCATTATTTAAGGTGGTTTGAATTCTTTCTGACTCTATTTTTTCAATTTTTTCATAAGGATTTTTTAATATATCGTTAATTAACTGGATCCTTTTTTCATAAATTAGATTATTTGTAATGGTAATCAACTGCGTCCGTACCAATTTTTGCGCTAATACATAAGTAATAATTCCTAGCAAAAAATATAAAAATAGACTATTGTTGCTTGAATAATTACTTCTAGTTAAAGCTTCATTAATAATAAAAATAATCATCGCATTTCCAAAACCACTTGTTACACTCAACACAAAAATCGGAAAAAAATTTTTCTTATCATGCAAAGGAAAAATAATTATTAAAGATAAATATAGGCAGAACAGTACAATACCAATTAAGGTAGCCCATACCGCAAAACTCATACTGATAGGTAACCAAACATTAACAAAATCCCAAGAAAGTCTCCCGAAAAATACAAATGGAATTTTATAAAGCGCATACCCAGCTAAGAACGCAAACAGAAACGTTATAAAGGGGATACAAATACTTTTAAATTTATTTTTTTCCAATTTCCTTTTTTTCTTATACACCTGAATCATAACTATGAAAATGAAGTATAGAGTAATAATTGAAAAAGGAACCATAAACAAAAGTACAGTAACAGAAAAAGCATCGATACTCTTATACATATCTTTACCGTTTGTCACCACACTCTCCCCCACAAGTGTGTCCATAATACCCTGGCCAATATTTTGAGTGTAATCGGAGTTCATGTTAGCCATCACCGCAACTCCCAACTTCTCTTGAGGATGAAATACAACGAAAGAGGAGAAATTCGGATTACTTCCTGCATGTGATATTTCACCAGGACCATTTTGAAAAACTTGCCATCCTCCGGCATAAGAAGAGCCATCCTCAGATGGTGGAACTGATCTGTTTGGTATATGTGTACTATAAATTGCCTTTTGCTGATCATCACTTAGTCCATATATCCCAAGCTGCATACGAAGCCACTTTTCCATGTCTTCAGTATTTGAGATAAAATAACCTGCGGGTGTATTCCCTCGATAAATAGGTGCATTAAACTCTATAGGCTTTAAAAAACCTATTTTATACCCCTTTGACATATCATATTTAGCGACATCTTTTCTAAACAAAAAAGTATTACTCATATTAAATTGGTTTAATATATTATTCTGAACGTATTGTTCAAAAGATTGATTGGTAACTTTTTGTATAACTAATCCTAGAATATCGTAGTTAATACTAGCATAATTGAATTGCTCTCCTGGATATGTCTCCAATTTTTGATTTAATATTTCTCTAACTGTATTTTCCAACGCATCATTGTCATTTGAGATAGGTATGTCCCCAATCGTATGAAAAGGGATCCCACTCGTATGATATAAAAGCTGTTCAAGAGTTATTTCAACATTTTTATTAAGTTGTTGTCCTTTATAATTACCTTCATATGTCATTTGAAACCAATGCAAATATTCGCTAACGGGGTCCTTTAAATCAATTAACCCCTTTTGAACAAGTTGATATATTGCGAGAGCTGTAAACGCCTTACTATTCGAACCGATTTCAAATAATGTTTTTTCCGTTACACGTCGCTTTTTCTCAAGATTTGAATAGCCAAAACTTTTTTTATATACAGCTTGATCACCTTTGACTACTATCACTGACATTCCAGGAATTTTGGCTTCTTGCATTTGTTTTTTTATAAGCGAGTCTAGTTGTTCTTTATCGTTTTCCGTAAACATTCTATTATTCTCTGCATTTGCTATTTGAATCCCAAATAGCATCTGTACATTTAATAATATTACAAGGGTAATCAAAACAAATTTTACTCTCATCATGATTGAATGACTCCTCTCTAATATCATATATTAAATATATTTTCAAGATCTTCACTCGAGAGGTTTGCCGTTTCAAAATCAGATGGAGTGAATTCAACCTGTCTTCTCTGGCAACAATGTTGAATCAAATCTCTCAATTGATTCATATACTCTGTGAAAAATTGGGATATTGTTTCTTGTTTAAATTTATTTTTGCTGTACGTAATCGACAAATTCAACTTTTTATCTACTGTATACGCAACGATATCTAACAAACAATCCATCTCATTTTTATCGCTGTTATCTTGACCGGAATTTTCATACGCAAACTCAAAAATCCCATTGGAAAATGTAGCATTAAAATCACCTAAATAGTTAAAACGAACATGCTTTCGAGATTCGCAACTTAATTCCTTCGAAATATACTTTAAAACTCCATAATTTAGACCTTTATTCGGAACGCCACGCAATTGCTCTTTTAATTGTTTAATTTGTTGTGATATATCTGTATCCTCAAACTGTAACCGAATTGGAAATAGACTCGTAAACCATCCAATAGTTCTCGATACATCGATTTCATCATTTAATTCTTCACGCCCATGCCCTTCAATTTCAATAATCACATCATTTGTTTTAATATACTTAGCCATTACCAATGATAGCGCTATAAGCATTAGCTCATTACCTTTTGTTCGATAAGCTTCATTTGCTTTTTGTAACAGCTGCATAGTTTCTTCTTCTGTTAACTTCTTAATCATTTTCTCGCAAAATTCCATACGATCCAATCCTAAATCAAAATCATTAAATGATTTCTCTTCATATTGATATACATGCTCCCAGTATCGCTTTTCTGATTCTGAAATTTGTTTACTCATTCTCTTCAACTCAATTGCCCAATCCTGTACCGAATTATCTTTTGGCGGCAAAGACGTTTTCTCCTTATTTTCTATCTGTTTATATAATTGATTTATATCTTCAAAAATAATTCGCCACGATATACCATCAACAGCTAAATGATGAGCTGTCATCAATATTCTTTTACCGAAATTACCTAAATCAAATATACAAACTTTAAGAAGAATTTCATTTTCAATATTAAAACTTGATTTCAACATTTCTCCAATACTAGCAATACGAACATTTTGTTCTGATTCCGATAATTCAGATAAATCGAACGATTCTATTTTTATCTTTTTATTGTAATTATTTTGATTATAAAATAATTCCTTCGTTTCCATCCGATAATTCAAGCGAAAAGCGTCGTGATGACAAACTAATAAGCTAAATGCCGATTCAAGTATCCCAACCTCAATGTCATCCTTTACTTTGACTAACACCGACTGTGTATAATGGTTTATATTGTTCAAATCTTTCGAAAAAAACCATGCGATAGATGGTATCGTTTCAATACTACCAACACATTGTTGATTACTCTTCTGCTCTTTTGTGCTATTCATTTCTAAATATAAAACCATATCTTCAATAACCGGATTAGCCAAAATATCCTTTGTTTTTATTTTAATCCCTTTCTCACGTATCTTAGAAGAAATTTGAATTGCTTTTATGGAATCCCCGCCTAGATGATAGAAGTTGTCTCTTATACTTACTTTTTCAACATTTAATACTTCACGTATAATACCTACTAAATCACTTTCTATCTCGCCCTCAGTTTTTTTCTCTATTTTAATTTCAGGTTTCGGCAAAGCCTCTCTATCCAGCTTTCCGTTAAACGTCAACGGTATTTCTTTCAATACAATAAAATACGAAGGAATCATATAAACTGGTAAGATTTCTTGTAAGAATCTAAATAGTTCGGATGTCTTCACCTTAACATTCTCAATATAGTAGGCACAAAGATAGCGATTTCCATCATAATCCTCTTGATCAATCACTACTACTTCCTTAATGCTCGGATGTTTTTGCAAGTTTATTTCGATTTCTTTTAGTTCTATACGGAACCCACGAACTTTTACTTGATCATCTTTCCTTCCCAAATACTCGATTTTATCTCCTTCAATAAATCTAGCTAAATCACCCGATTTATACATCTTCTCTTTTGCCGAATATGGATTTACAATAAATCTCTCTCGTGTCAAATCCTGATTGTTAAAATATCCTCTTGCAACACCCTCCCCAGAGATATAAATTTCTCCAATCCCCCCCATTGGTACTGGGCGAAGATCGGAGTCCAGCACATATATCTTCATATTTTGTGCAGGTACACCAATAGGAACAGATATCCCTTTATCTTTTTCAATATCGAATTGATGAATCATACATCCTACAACTGTTTCTGTGGGCCCATATTCATTATATATTTTTGTTTCTCTACCTAATTTTTTCTGTATGCTTACGGCAAGGTTTACTGTTAAGTTTTCTCCACCAACAATAATTTTTTTAATTGAACACTCATTTATTTCTAAATCTTTCAATAAATTAAGATGAGATGGAGTTAATTTAATAATACTTGCTTTTTTTTCTTTAAATATCTTATATAATACATATTCGTTTTCATCAGCAGGATAAATAATAATCTGATTACCACTAATTAATGGGGTAAATATAGTTGTAACAGTAAGATCAAAAGCAAGAGATGAATACAATGGGAAAACTTCATTTTCACTTGCACCTACATATACTTGCTTTGCCCAAGAAATATAATTAACCAATCCTTTCTGTTCAATCATTGTACCTTTAGGGTTTCCCGTAGAACCCGATGTATATATGATATAAGCGAGGTCAGTCGGCTCACTTCTATTTTTAATATTAGAAGTATCTCCCATATAAATATGAGCTGAATTTATATGGATAACCTCAATCGCATACAAAGAGAGATCCCATTGATGCGAAATATCAAAATTAGTGAAAAGAATATTGATATCTGAATCTTGCAGCATATAATTGACCCGTTCAGATGGATATTGTGGATCAATAGGTAAATATACCGCTCCCGCTTTTAAAATCCCTAAAATTCCAATAATCGTTTCTAGAGAATGCGTAGTTGATATTCCTATCACTGTACCTTTTGTTACATTTTTCTTTAATATATATCTCGCTAATTGATTAGATCTATCATTCAATTCACGATACGTAAGTTCCTTATCTTCCAAGCAAATTGCAACTTTATCTGGTGTCCTTTCTACTTGTTCTTCAAAAAGCTGATAGATTGTCTTGTTCTTTGGATACCCCCTATTCGTTGCGTTAAATTCATATATCAATTTATTCCACATATCTTCTGGTAAAATTTCTAATTCCATCAACTTTTTATTAGGTGATTCCAACATCTGATTCAGTAAATGACTGATTCCAAGATACATTTGTTCAATTTGCTTTTCTGTATACATATGATCCTTATAATCTATATCTAGATTAAATCCTCCTAATCTAGACCATTCTCGAATAATCAATTGAATTGAATAAATCTGATTCCTATTGTAAAATTCTTCATTTTCTATTGGTGTACCATTAATTTCAGTAGGAAGTTTTGTATTGTAATAGTTAATACATGTATCAAATAAATCACCATATCCCTTTTTCTTTAATTCCAAATCTTTCACCAATACATCATATGGATATTTTTGATGATAATAACAGCGAACCAATTCACGATTAATGCCTTTTATAAAATCTAAGACTGTCATTTCACTATCAACAGTATGACGAAATGGCATAGTACTTGTTAACATTCCCACAATATTTTTTTCATTTTTCCCCGCTCGATTAAGTACAGGCATTCCAATAATTAAATCATCCTGCCCATTTACTTTATTTAAGTAAATATAATATAGGGCAACAAAGAATGCGTACACAGAAACATTTATGCCAGTAGCAAATTGTTTAATTTCATCCGATTGGTTATTTGTTAAAGAATATGTTTTTCTATTTGCCTTTGCACAATCTACTTCGTTCTTCCGCTTCACAGTTGGGAGCTTACTAAACTTCTCATTCCAAAATTTTTTATCCTTCATAAATCTTTTTGAAGTTAAATACGATTCTTCCTTCTCAAGGCAATACATATAGGTACTATTAAGCTGATCTGTTATTTTTTCACCTTTCAAAAATTGAGTGTATGCATTACAAACCTGTTCAGTTAAAAGATTCATAGACCAACCATCAGAAATTATATGATGGACCTTAACGAAATATCCCCCTTCTTTAGTATCTCGTAATTTGAACAAAGCAAAATCAAATAAGTCTTGCTCATTGATATCGAAAGGTTTTGCAGCTTCCTGCTGAACCCAGGCATCTAAATCCTTCTGACTATTAAAAATAGTATATCGTACTTGATATTTATGATATTCCTCCACATATTGATGAACCTTCTCATCCGATTCTACAAATCGATGCCTGATTCCATCATTTTGTTTTATAAAATAATTAATTGCTTTCTCAAGGCAAACAAAATCCACTTCTCCTTGTATCTTTACTGTTCCCCCAATATTATGCAATGGCTGATGAGGATTAATTTTCTCCATATACCAAATCCTTTGTTGAGGATGAGTTAGTGAAAAATATTCTCTATACTTCAAATTATCACCACTTTATATTTAATATTTTTTGAAATAATTCACTTTTTGACCATATCTAATCATTTTTTTAGTCATTTCATCCGTAATATTATTCCATACAAAACCCGTTTTTCTTAACAGCATATTCGTTTTATCCCCCGTTATATGAAATAATGTTTGTTCGACATCATTAAATGTTTTCAATTCATCTCCTATACAATGCAGCTGTAAATTATATATATCAGATGCATGTTGATTAGCTTGTTTTTCATCAAAGATATAATCTATAAATTTTTCAATTGAGGTTTCTTTTACGTCTATGTCTAATCCATACGTTGTTAAAAGAGCTGATAAGCTTACATAGTTAGGATTGAAAATGTGATGAGTCTCATTCATTAATTCTTTTTTATTGAACAACTTAATAATTGCCTGACTAACATCATCCACACATGCAAAGTCTATATCTCTTTCCATTTCTGGAACCAATCCAATTCTTATATATGATTTCATCATTGAGTATAATGCATTCTGCTCTATGTTTTCTTGAAACCTTCCTGTTTTAGAATCAAAACCGATGTTTCCCACTCGAAAAACATTTACATTTATCCCCTTATCCCTCGTTTCCAGTACAATCTTTTCAGCTTCTAACTTTGTCTTTGGATAAGGATTTTCAATAATTTGCCCTAAATCATTATCATACTCTGTATACAATACGTCTTCTTTATTCTTTACCACACCAGAAGCTACAGCCAATGTAGAAATATGATTCACATCTTTCTTTACTCCCTTAACAGAAAAATCAATTACATTTCTCGTGGCTAGAACGTTTGCTTCATAGGATTTTTCATATTTCCCATAATGACTAACACTACCTGCTGAATGTATAATACATTGGATTGTTTCACTCAAATATTGATAGTTCGGCAGATCTAAACCCATATATTTTTTTGTCAGGTCGCCACTATATACAAAAATTCTTTTCTTATACTTATCATAAAAAGATGTCCCAAAATAAGAGCAAACTTTTTCTTTAATGCGATTTTCTGCTTTTATACAATTGTCACTTCTTATAATTAAATGTACATTGCAATCTAATTCAGTTAATAAATCATGTAATAAGTAAACGCCCAAATATCCCGTGCTTCCTGTCAATAGAACTTCCTTATAGCCGACTTGGCAAGAAAGGTTGATTCCGTAATACTTTTTGTTTCTATCATCATATAAACTTCGTATCGCTATGTCTCCTCTTATCTTCTCCTCCATCAACCGATGCCTTTCTCCTCTAGCAATCAGATAAGTTGCTAATGCATCTGGAATAGTCTTCTCCTTTTTATATGTCATATGTTGCGCTAAATCAGAGACTCTAGGGTATTCAAATAAATGATTAATAGAAATATCAAAATCCTTCTGCAAACTCGAAACAACATTGATAGCCGTTAGTGAGCTACCTCCTAATTCAAAGAAATCATCATGGATACTAACTTGTTTTACTCCCGTAACTCTTTTATATGATTCTATAATTTTCCGCTGTTTATCATCTTTCGGAATAATATTCCCCTTTAGCTCTTCTACATAGTCGCTTTGCGATAAAGGGGACCTCTCTTCCATTTCAATATCCTTAGAGAGGCTAAAGAACTGTCGTTCAAAAGGATACGTAGGGAGCGGAACACGATATCTTCTTTCTTGCGAAAAATACTTGGACCACTCGATCTTCACGCCATGAATATGCAACTTACCAATACTTTGAAGTAAGTACTTGTCATCACAAGTTTTTTCTTTCGGATGCCTTACAGTATTTACAATCGGGCAACTAGATTCTCCTTGAGTATGTTGTCTAACAAAACTGCTTAATGTTCTACCTGGTCCAACCTCTACAAAAACATTTTCCCTATCCGATAGTAGATGCTTAATTCCCTCAGAAAATTTCACTACATGTCGCAGATGATTCACCCAATAATCTGCACTTTTTGCTTGTTCTTCCGTAATCCATCCTCCTGTAAAATTGGATATAAACGGTATTTTAATGTCATGGAAATTAATTTCTTTTAACTTCTTTCCATAGATATCTAAAATTGAGTCCATCATGGATGAATGAAAGGCATGGGAAGTTGCAAGTTTTTTAAACTGAAAACCTTTCCTAATCAATTCCCCCTCAAAAGTATAGATTGCCTCATCAGAACCTGAAATTACGCATGATATTGGACTATTCACAGCGGCAATAGATACATCTTGATTCATTAGTGGTAAAATTTCATTTTCCGAAGCCATTACACTTATCATGCTTCCTTTAGGTAATTGCTGCATTAAGGTCGCCCGCTCATACACCAACTGTAGCGCTTGCTTTAATGAAAACACACCCGCCAAACAAGCAGCCACATATTCCCCTATACTATGTCCAATCATGCCGTCCGGATAGATGCCCCATTCCATTAGTGTTTTTGCTAATGAGTATTCAAAAATAAATATTGCAGGCTGAGTATTAGATGTCTGATTTATATCATCTCTCATTCTAGCGTCTAGGTCCTTTGGGTATAAGACTTCCTTCCAATCAATCCCACTAATCTCTTCTAAAATCTCGCAACAAAGATTCACTTCATCTCGAAATCTCTTCTCTTCTTTATATAAATCCAATCCCATATTTACATATTGCGCCCCCTGCCCGGGAAACATGAAAATTATTTGCTTGCTACCGCCATCACAAATATTAGTTTGAACCTTAGCAGAATTTTGATTAAAAAGTTCTTGCTTCGCTTCCTCTATATCCGAAACCACTAATGCTCTTCGATATTTTAAATTTTTCCTTCCATTTAAAAGTGTATAAGCTACATCAGCCAAATTTACATTATTGTTATGATTTAAATATTCAGCCAACCTTTTAGTTTGCTCTTCAAGAGATTTTTTCGTTTGTGCAGAGAAAGAAAGTAATTGATATCTCCTGCTCTGTTCCGAAGCTTCTCTTTTGGGAGGCTCCTCAAGTACAACATGGGCATTTGTTCCCCCCATACCAAATGAACTTACTCCCGCTCTTAAAGGAAACTGTGGGTTCTTCCATCCCACCAATGTATCCTGTACATAAAATGGACTATTACCAAAATCAATTTTTTCATTTGCTTTCTCGTAATTAATACTTGGTGGAATCATGCGATGCTCTAAAGCAAGTACAGTTTTTATCAAACCTGCTATACCTGCAGCGTTATCAAGATGTCCAATATTCCCTTTAACCGATCCAATACCACAAAAGTTATTCTTCTCTGTATTAAACGCCAACTTCAAAGCTTCAACCTCAATTGGGTCACCTAGCATTGTTCCCGTACCATGAGCCTCTACATATGATATACTTTCAGATTCTACCTCGGCCATGTGATGAGCTGCTCTAATAACAGCAGCTTGTCCCTCTACACTTGGCGCATTAAAACTAACCTTATCAGCGCCATCATTATTTATTGCGGATCCTTTCACAACAGCATGGATGAAATCTCCATCGACAATCGCATCCTCCATACGCTTCAAAACAACAATTCCCGCTCCATTTCCATTGACCGTTCCTCTAGCATTAGCATCAAAAGGTCTACAGTGTCCATCTGGTGAAAGAATCATACCATCCTTGTATAAATATCCTCTTTTCTCAGGTAATGTAAGTGAAACTCCTCCAGCCAAAGCAATGTCACAATCTCCACTTAATAGCGCTTGACATGCCAAGTGCACAGCAACCAACGAAGATGAACATGCAGTTTGAACTGTATAACTAGGGCCTCTCAAATTTAATTTATGTGATAATCTGGTACCGAAAAATTGAGAACCATTTAAAAATTCCGCTTCTTTGACAAAGTCTTTCGCTCCATGATATACCGTTTCTAACCAATATAAGTTTGTTGCTGCTCCAATATAAGTACCAATTAAACCATTAAAGGTATCCGGAAAGTAAGCACTACTCTCTAATGCCTCCCAAGCACACTCGTGCAAAATTTTCAGCTGTGGATCCATTACCTCTAATTCCCTAGGTGAGTAATTAAATAATTTATTGTCGAACCATTCTGTTCCTGTAATAGCCCCACCAGCCTTTATATAATTGGGATTCTGGATTGTTTCTAGATCAATTCCTCCTTTCTGTAACTCCTTATCTGTAAAGAAAGTTACCGATTCTACGCCATTCCTCAAATTTTCCCAGAATTCATTTATAGTATCTCCACCAGGAAATCTGCAAGACATTCCAATAATAGCAATCTCTATACCATTTCTTATCGGTTCCTGTGCACTATCCTTCATTCGAATCCCTCTTTCTTTGACGTCTCTGTTTCAACCTATTTTTCGATTCCTTTATTACCTGAACTCTATTTGAGTTCATTTCTTCCTGTACCCTGCTCTCAGCAGTCATCTTTAATTGCTGGGATAGAGAATAAATTGTAGGATATCTAAATAGCATCATCACAGTTATGTCAATGTTCAAATCATTTTTCAACCGTTCATTTACTTGAATAATATTCAGTGAATTCCCACCAAGTTCGAAGAAATGATCATAAATACCGACCTGATTTACCCCAAGTACCTGTTTCCAGATTTCCGCTATCATTTTTTCTAGATTCGTTCCAGGTGCCATATAAGTAGTACCTAACGATATATAATTCTCATCATCCCTTTCTTGCAAGGCTCTTACGTCGACTTTGTCGTTATTCGTTAAAGGCATACTCTCTAATTGCACAAAATGTGACGGAATCATATATTCAGGTAACTTATTCCTCAAATAATTCCTTAATTCTGTACTGGTAACCTCTTGGTTTGCAATTAGATACGCACACAAATAGCTTTCATTACTTTGATTTTGTTTTGCAACAACAATTGCATTCTCAATAGATTTATGATTTAAAATATGGTTTTTTATTTCATCTGGCTCTACTCGGACTCCCTTAACCTTTACCTGATGGTCAATCCTTCCAATATACTCGATGTCTCCATTAGGAAGCCACCTTGTAAGGTCTCCCGTTTTATACATTTTCTCACCTGGAATAAATGGATCCGATATAAATTTTTCATCTGTCAAATCTGACTTATTGATATATCCCCTTCCTACACCTGCTCCAGCGATATACAACTCCCCAGTCACACCAATAGGTACAGGATAATAATCTTGATTTAAAATATATGCCCTATAGTTACTTAGAGGTTTACCTATTGGTATGCTCGAACTCTCTTCATTTTCATGACAAATATAGTATGTTGAAAAAATTGTCGTCTCGGTTGGACCATACAGATTAATAATCATCTCAGCATTAACAGTACTCTTTAATTGATTATAAAGACTCTTTGTAAAGACCTCACCGGCTACAAGAACATATTTAAGCGAGTGACTTGTAACAATATTATCTATTAAAACTTTCAAATGGGTAGGTACAGCACCCAAGGCATTAATTTTGTTTCTCTCAATAAAGTTCCACATATTTCTTGGCTCAACGATTAGCTCTTCCTCAGGAATATATAACCTCCCCCCAGAGAGAATCGGGAGAAGAATTTGTTGAACAGAAACATCGAATGTGATTTTCGCTAGTAATAAATGATTCATTTCTTGATTAAATTTTAATTTTCGAATGAGTCCTATCAACTGATTCACAATATTTTTGTGTTCGACCATAACCCCTTTAGGGTTACCAGTTGTTCCAGAGGTATAAATTACATATGCCAAATCTTCGGGCTGGTTTATGCTTTCAAGATGACAACCATCTTCTTTACAGTTTATTTCATCATCCAACCTAATTACTTCCTGTTCAAAAGTAAATCGTTCCTTCATATTATTTCTGGCCAGAACCAACTGACAATCACTGTCTCTCAAAAAATATTTTATCCTGCTTATTGGAAGAGTGGGATCAATCGGCAAAAATGCCCCTCCTGCTTTTAGCACACCGAGAACTCCTATGACCATTTCTAAGGAAGGCTCTGCAATAAGTCCAACAATACTATTTCTTTGCACTCCCTTTTTTCTTAAGGTGCGGGCCAGTTGATTTGCCCTTGCATCCAGTTCAGAGTACGTTAGTGTCATCTCTTTATATACGATGGCATTTTCTGATGGATTTTCTTTCACTTTCTGCTCAAATATCTCATGCACCGTCATTTGATACGAATATTCATCCGTCGTATTATTAAATTCATAAAGAATAGTTTTCATCTCTGCTTCAGACATCATCTGAATATCTTGTAATGGTATATCCATCTTTTTGGTAATCTCATCAAGTAGATAAATAAAATGTTCTGCTAATCTTTGCACTGTATCCTTCTTAAATATATCCTTACGATACCTCCACTTAAAATGCATATCTTCATTAATTTCTAATACATGAATGAACATATCAAATTGAGTCATACTACTTTCAAAGGGGAATTTATGGAAAGTTAAATCCCCTGTATCCTTAAAGAAACACTCATCATTATCCAAAGAAAACATAATATCAAATATTGGATTTCTCCCTGTATTTCGATAAACATCAACTTCATTTACTAACAATTCAAACGGATATTCTTCATAATCAATGGCTTTTATTGTATTATCCTTAACTTCATCCAGAAAATTCAGAAATGTTTTTTCGCGACACGGGAAATTCCTTATTACTACCGTATTCACAAACATACCAATAATCCGTTCCAAACCTGGACGAGATCGGCCAGCTGTAGGGGTTCCAATCGTAATATCTTCTTTACCCGTATATTTTAAAAACAATACATTTAAAGCAGCAAGTAGCACCGTATATAGGGTTGTCCCATTCTCCTTCGCTATCTTTTTCAAACGCTTTGTCAAATCATATCCTGCCATAATTGATACATAATCACTATCATAAAGTTGCACCGGGTGTCGTGGATAATCTGTATTTAACTCTAGCAATGGGGGTTCCTCTTTAAATATATTTAGCCAATACTTTTCTTTACTCTTAAAATCATCAGACTGAAAAAACTCTCCCTGCCATACTGCGTAGTCTCTATATTGTAATTTAACCGGAGGCAAGTCTTTGTTTAAATAACTATCATAAAATTCCTCCATAATTATGTCCATCGATATACCATCAAAGACAATATGGTGAGCATCAGTTAACAGTAAATGCTTATTTTTTCTGATTTTAATAACTTTGACTTTAAATAGAGGCGGTTGTTCCAGATTAAAAGGTGTAGTAAACCCATGTACATACTCCATTAATTCTTCTTCCGATGCTTCAACGATATCAACAATAACCTTTAATGTAGGATGTACATACTGCACCACTTGTCCATTGATGAATGAAAACGATGTACGTAAAGATTCATGACGATCAACAAGATGTTGGAAAGCTCTCACCAACATATCATATTCGAGATCACCCTCTATGATTGTCCCAGATGGTAAATTATAAGCTACTGAATCACGATTAAGTTGCCACATAATAAATAGCCTTTTTTGCTGTGATGAAACAGGGTAGTATTCTCTTGCTTCAACAGGTAATATAATTGAACTTTTATGTTGTTCCCCATCCAGTATTAGAGTTGTAAATTCTTTTATAGTTGGATTTTTAAACATTTCACTTAATTGTATATTCACGTCAAATTCTTGGTTAACTTTCAATATAATCGAAGCAGCATTTAAAGAATGCCCACCTAACTCAAAAAAATTATCATACACTCCTATCTTTTGAATATTAAGAACATCTCTCCATATATGGGCAACCTTTTTTTCCAATTCACCTTCTGGTGCAACATAGTCGAAGTCTGATACTGGATCCAAGTTGGACACCGGCAATGCTTTACGATCAATTTTCCCATTTTGATTGAGTGGCATTTTTTTCAGTTGAGTGAAGTAGGTTGGCACCATGAAATTCGGCAAACTTTTAATAAGGAAATTTCTTAATTCTGAGTTTGTTATATTCACATTGGCAACAAAATAAGCACTTAATACTTTCGTACCGAAAGTATCTTCGATTGCAACAACAACAACCTCATCTACATCTGGATGCTTCATAAGACAAGTCTCTATCTCCCCAACTTCTACCCGAAACCCCCTTATTTTCGTAAGATTATCTTTTCTTCCAATAAATTCAATATTCCCATCAGGCATCCACCTTGCCATATCTCCTGTTTTATAAACTTTTTTTGGAGTGATTTTCGGAAACTCTACAAATTTTTCTCTCGTTAAATCTGGAGCATTATAATACCCACGTGCCAATCCAATCCCAGCAATACACAGTTCTCCCGTTATACCAATAGGTACAAGATTCATCTCTTGATCAACAATGTATATTTCGACATTATTAAGAGGCTTTCCGATTGGAATCACCTTTAATTGTTCTATCTCTTGATTACTAATTCTATAGAAAGAGGCTAAATCCGTGCATTCCGTGGGACCATACGTATTTATAATTTCGCCCTTGAAATTTATTGATTTAACTAAAGGTTTGAGTTTTTTACAATTTATCGATTCACCACCTAAAAAAATACGCTTCAACGTGATTAACCTACTAAAATTAGTTCTCTCATTATAATCAACCAATGGATAAAAACCACTTGGGGTACAATTAACGCTCGTAATTTTATGAACATTTATATAATCAGACATTTTATTGTAATCATACATACCCGACTCAAAAAGGTGCAATCGCCCGCCTTTTATCAATGGAGCAAATAAATTTTTATGCGCTGTATCGAAACTAATTGGGGCAATTAATAATACATTATCGGTTGGATTCATATCAAATTCATTGGTATACCAGTTGAGCAAATTCATAAATGAATTTCTTTTCACCATAACTCCTTTAGGGTCACCAGTGCTTCCAGATGTATAAAGAACATACATTAAGCTCTCTAATGGGATTTTCAATTCTAAATTCCCACTCATTTCTATAGGTGTACCGTCTCCCAAAGTTGTATCTATATCAACAAATCTAGTGTTTTCATTTATAAAATTAAATTCATTATTGCTGCACTTCAAAATGATATCTACATTAGAATTACTTAAAAGATAATTAATTCGTTCATTTGGATAGTTTGGATCAATAGGTAAATATGCAGCTCCTGCCTTTAAAACACCTAATATACCAATTGGAAGTTCAAGCGATCTATCTAACATAATTCCTATTACAGAATCTTGTTCAACTCCTAATTCAACTAATTTATGTGCTATATGATTTGCTTTTATATTTAATTCCTCGTAAGTTAAATTTTGATTTTGGTAAAAGACTGCTAGCTCATGTGGACTTTGAGCTACTTGAAATTCAAATAAGTCAACAACAGATTTATCCTGAGGAAAACTTGATATTGTGTTGTTAAACTCATTTAGAATACGATTTCTCTCATTGGATAAAATGTCGATTTCAGAGAGCCTTATACTCGGATTAGCTACTACAGCTTTTAACAAATGAGTCAGTTGATCTATAACTCTTCCAATTAAGTCTCCTTCACTTTCTTTACAAGTGATACAACACTCTATTTTATTTCCATACCATTTAAAATTAAAGACGGTATCTGCATTTGTATAATGATTAGAACTATTATGTTGAATATTTTCAAACTGTATGACTGTACGAGGATTCAGTTTATTAGAACTTGTATTCTCATCTCCTAAAAGTTTTGCTAATCGCTTATGCGATACTTTCTGATTTTTATTTGCCTCTGTAATGTTTTGTTGTACTTTTAATAGAAGCTCTTTAAATGTCATATTACTATGGACATTACTTCGTATAATCAAAAGATGATCATAATATGCTGTACCAGATTTTGATTGAATTACTGGCGTTCCAATAGAAACATCTTTACTATCCGTGTATATTGAGAGTAAATATTTCACACTAGCAATCAAAATGATAAACATTCCATATTCAGAATGATTACTTATTTCACTAATTTTATGTGATATGTTTTCTGACAATCTATATGTAAATAATTTTTCTTCCTGATTTTTTACACCAACTTTTTTATTAAAATTTACAAAACTACTCATTTCTAAATCCGTTGATAGTTGATCCAACCAAAACTTCTCCTCTTTAGTTAACAAATCTGTATTATAAACATCATTGCTCATAATAATCTCCTCTCCCAACCAATGTTGAATTAATAAGATTTATAATATCAATGTAATTTTCATTAATAAAAAAGTGATCTCCTGGATAGCCATAAACAACCGTATCTCTCGAAGTAAACTCACACCATTTTTTCATGTATTCCTCAGTAACATCATCCACCTTACCGTACATTGCAGTAATACACGTATTTAACTTATACAATTCATTACTGAATTTGTATTCTTCTATCAATTTAAAATCAGATCTTAAAATTGGGATAAATATATCCATTAACTGTTGATTATTAAGAATCTCTTTTGGAGTACCATTTAAATTTAATATCACATCTTTAAATTCTTTTTCTGGTAAGTTAGACACTTTTTGTTCTCTAATAAAATTGGGAGGCTTTACACCTGATAGAAAAATATGCACAGGAGCATTGAGATTTCTACTTTCTATTTCCTTACAAAGTTCATAAGCGATAAGTCCTCCCATACTGTGACCAAAAAACGCGTAATCACAATTACCTACAACTCCATATATATATTCTAATATATCACTAACAGCATGATTCATATCATCATAACAATCTTCTTGAAATCTTATACCCCTTCCTGCGTATTGAATTGGTTTTAATTCAATACTAGGATGTAAATAATTTTTCCACTTACTATATATCGAGCCAGATCCACCAGCATAAGGGAAACAAAAAAGCATCGTATTATTCATATGCTCTCCTTTCCTATAAATCAAAATTATTTACTAAATTTTAAAAGGCTCTATAGAACTTAATTAGCCACCTAACATCTCCCAATTTCTTTATTAATCTAGCTCCCATTTATATTTTAGGGTGCAATCAGGAATTATCTTTGGTAAACCATTAAATTTCCATACAGCCTATGCTAGCACAACACGTATAATTATCTATTTCCTTTTCACTTTATTCCAAAATGGTATCCGTCCTTGTATATCATCTATTACAGAAGAAAATCCTGGTGCAGTGGAAAAAAAGAACCCTGTACAATGATGCGCTTTTTGATATTCTTCATCCTTCATTAAAATAAGATGGGCCTTCTTTATGTTAAAGTGTGGAACAGCCGGGAACAGATGATGTACCAAATGGTATGAGTTTCTATGAGGATGTATGAGAAAGCGCTCAAACCAATTCCCAAAAGAATTTCTTGATGCAAATATCTCATTTTCTGATTCTAGTCCTGCATGTTCGGCCATTTCAGCCCAATATTTTAGCATTTGAAAAGTTGTTAAAAACGGAACTACCCAAAATAAAATCAACTCTTTCCAGAAACCGAAAACAATTGAACAAATAATGATAGCGCCCCAATATAGAGTCCTGATTATTTGATCAAATCTAGGTTCCTCTTTTGCATATGCTGTTACTTTGATCATTCCAATCAAATAATTTGGCACATGTACTAAGAACAAAGGCTTTAAGCAATGCTGAATAAAAAATTTCAGTTTATTTTTAGTCGGTTTATCTAATCCAACAATTTGATACCTTTGCTTATCAGGGTCTATCTCACTCCATAAATACCTGTGGTGATTCATGTGACTCTTACAATATGCTTTATAAGAAATCATTATCGGATAAGCAGCAAATAAACACGCAACCCACTTATTTAATTTACGATTTTTAAAAAGCATACGATGACTTGACTCATGCATCATAATATCAAGGCCACGCATACGGCTACCAATGATAACAATACTAATCAAATACATCCACATAGTTGGGATAAAATAATTCAAGGCAATTACTAAGGACACAATACCCCAATCTAATCCTATGGCAAAAAAATTATACCAATTGTTGGTTTTTTGTAATTCGCGAATTTCCAAGTTGATTTCTTTCGAAAAACGATGCTTCTCTAACTCTTTCTTTTGACTTTCCCCTAAATCGGTAGTTCCTCTAATCATGTTATTAACTCCTTTATATAGAAATTAATGCTTTTGATTTATATCAGGAATCCTTAACAAACACCCTTAGACTCTCAAAATTTTATACTCTAATTGATTATTTAAAGCGAACAATCCAACAGTTTTTATAAGCATATTAACTCTTAGTTAAATATTCATATCCTTTTTTATTTTGTAGGTATCAAAAAAACATCCATGAATCTCAAAAACTAAATCCTTTTTTCAGTAATTAATTTATCAATCCCAATTTTAATAGGAACTACGTTTTGTTCTATATTAGACATAATATGGAATTGCATCTTAGACTTGGCATTTACAGATGAATGAACTCTCACACCTGGATCAAATCCAAATACAAAATATTTGAGAATCTCATCATTTTCCATTGAAATCCAAACACCATATCCATAGTGTAAACTGTTATTTTTCACATAAGGAGTTAACAACTGATTAGTGTACTCTTCATTTAGGAGTTTCCCATTAAATAATCCGTTCCAAAATTCTCCTAAATCTAAAACTGTTGTAAAAGCCCCTCCATCTGGACCACCAACTATAGGAACTGAATAGATATTAGTTCTCCAAGTGTTATCATCTTCATTATCTATATATCCAAGTGCAGTTCGTTCCGGCAGTTGATCCATCCGGAAATACCCTGAATCTGACATACCGCAAACCTTAAATATATTCTCTTTTACATATTCTGCAAACTTCATCCCTGTCAATTTCTCTACAATCAACCCAAGTAAAATATAACCTGCATTACTATAAGAAAATTTACTTCCAGGATTAAACTTCATATGAAAATTTTGAAACATAGGTAGAAAATCTGCAGGAGATTTAATAGAATACATTGGGGTATCCTTCCATAAATCTTCAAAATCATCCATCTCTTCTTCATCAAAATAATCTGGTATGCCCGAAGTATGAGTTAATAAATGATGAATTGTAATATTTTCATAAAAATGTGGGAATGAGTCTTCTAAACACTCTTTCAAGCAGGTATCAAAAGTTAAAACACCTTTTTCAACTAATTGACATATTGCCACTGCAGTGAAAATTTTACACCCAGAAGCCATACCAAACCGAGTCCGTGATGTATTAAGAATTTGTTCACTTCTATTCGCATATCCAAATCCATCTTCAAAGATCTTTTTTTTATTTTGAATTAAAATTGCACCTGAGAATGGTAATTTTCCATCATAATTCATTATGAATTCTTTTATTTCTCCAGAAATTATCACTTACCCAATCCCCTTTTAATTTTCTAATTTTTCTAACTATTAAACAGGGTTAATTGTAACTTTATTTAATTTTCAAAGCAATCTAAAATACATACCAAAACTTGAGAAACTTTTTTAATAATTGAATTGACTTCAAAAAAAAAAAACACACATAAGTTTGTTCATTTTTTTCAAACTAGCTATACAATAACACTTAATATAATTCACATTATTTCTCAATAAATTTTATATAGCTCTCTATAATTTGATGGTAGTTGATAAATAATAAAATTAATTATACATTTAAATTCTCTTGAGACTATTATTTATATTGTTAGTGAGGTCATTATGAAAAAAATTGATAGTTATTTAGAAATTATTGCAGTTAAATTAGAAATTTTACTAACCTACAAAGACATAGAGCTGAAACTCACAGAATTACCTAGAAATGAAAGGGAACGAATTTTAAGATTTCATAAATTAGAAGATCAACAAAGAACATTATTAGCTCATCTATGCATCAGAAAACGTTTAGAAAAATTTTTACTCATACCTGCAGATACTATCTCTATAAACAGAGATCGAGCAGGCCGCCCTTTTTTAAATAAATATCATGGTTGGAAGGGGGATTTTAATTTATCTCATTCTGAAGAATGGATTATATGTGGACTTGCTTCAACTGGAAGAATTGGTGTAGACATTGAAAAAATTCAACCTATAGATCTTTCCATAACCGAACTATGCTTTACTCAAGAAGAAATTGACTATTTTCAGCATATTCCTCACGATCAAAAGTTATCGTTTTTCTTTGATATTTGGACTTTAAAAGAATCATTTGTTAAAGCGATTGGAAAAGGACTTCTATATCCATTAGATAGTTTTGGCTTCAATATGGACGATTGGTCCCAAAATAAAATAACATTACGGAACACTAATTCCGCTTTTAGTCAATTTTATTTCTGCCTAAATCGGTTAGAGCAAAATTACACTATCGCGGTTTGTTATACAGATTGGGAACAGATAAACAATTTGTCTATAAAGATACTAGATTGTTCTGAGTTCCTATAATTATTTTACGTTTTTTCTAGAGCAATGATACATCCAGTGTTTGAAATAACTGAAAACACAGAAAAATAACCACTTATAATAATCACTTTAATTATTATAAGCTCCATCTTTTTTAAGTTCATATTTTATTACGTTTTATCTTCTGTATCCAAAATTATTTTAAGCTTCAATCATCGTATAACAATTTAAAAATTAACTATATTGGAGGTTTATTAGAATGAGTATTGTAAAGTCATATTGCTCAAGTGAGTATAGTACGTTAAAAAAAGTTATACTATGCGAACCACTATATATGAATATTTCTAGCGGTATAAACAAGACCCAAAAATATTTTATCAATTTAGGCTTTAATGTAAATCTAGCGAGAGAACAATACTCAAAATTTATTGATATACTTAAAGAAAATAGAATACACACTTTAATGCTACCACCTGAAGTACGCTTTCCCGAACAAGTTTTCACGAGGGATGTCGGTTTTACTATAGGGGAAACTGTTTTCATTTCTAACATGAAAAATGAAGTTCGTAAAGGTGAAGAGCAAATTTTCAAAAATATATTGTTAGAAAAAGATATTACTTATATAGATTGTATTAATAGTCATATAGAAGGTGGCGACGTCATTATCGATCAAGATATTATATATATTGGCGTAAGCAACCGAACGTTATTTAAATCTGTAAAAAAACTTCAACAGTTGCTCACACACTATAAAATAATTCCTGTTCCTTTTTCAAAAGATTTTTTACATTTAGATTGTGTTTTTAATATCATTTCACAAGAAGAAGCTTTAATATATCCACATGCATTTAGTAATAGTACACTAAAAATGTTATCAGATCGTTATAATTTAATAGAAGTATCTAAAAAAGAGCAATTTACTTTAGCAACCAATGTATTATCTTTAGGCAATGAAAAGATTATTAGTTTACCCAGTAATACTAAAACAAATAAAGAGCTGAGACTTAGAGGTTATGAGGTTATTGAAATTGACTTTGAAGAAATTATAAAATCTGGCGGATCTTTTCGCTGCTGTACTCTTCCTCTGCAAAGAGAATGATAAAAGAACTAGAAATTAAATGCTCTCATTTTAAAGCGTAGCCTACTGTTACTGGCTTTCTCTACTAATCTGAATTCTTTTTTTATTATATAACTATAATATAAACTGCCATGATTATGTATTCTATATATAAAAGGGTTATAGGATTAAATTCTATAACCTTTTTTTACTTAACCTATTTTCTTACTCACTCTTGCTGCTGGTTGCAATTGATTTTTCACTCTTAAAATACTAATACCCTCCCCAATAAATTCACCGATAATCGCGAGGAAAATCCAGCCTAACCCTATTACCTGCATCGGAAGGAATTTCGTGAACAGATGGCTTACTGCTTCAATGTTAACTCCAGCTGCACTTAATCTATTACATAAACTGATGATAAATGTATATTTTCACAACAGTTAGCGTTTCTTCAACGTTTCATGTTCAGTAGGATTCGATGTCACAACATACGCATGAGCAGAGGTACTTTTTAATACTCCTATAATGAAAACGCACTCTATTAACAAACATGCCTCTAACCTTCTTATTACTTTCACACTTCACTTATTTTTTCGTCACTACACTTTTCTTACATATACTTCCTAAACTATATTCCTATCCTAAGAATTTAACCTCATTAAATATAAGGAACTCTATAGCCTGATGTTCCATCTAAAGAAAGTACACAAATTAAAAGGTGTTACACAATTACGCAACACCCTTTTTCAATAATAAAATCCCTCTACTTCTCTTCCGGATAATCACAATACTCAATGATTGTTCCTTCTGTATCCGCTGGGTTAAGATAAATTAATCTTCTGCCGTGTTTATTAATTCGAAGTGTATGCTCTAACGTTCGAATACCTTGTTCTTTTAAATCTTCTAAAGCTACATCTAAATCATCTACTCGATATGCAACATGATGTACACCTTTACCTTTTTGTTTAATGAATCTGGCAATTGGCGACGTCGTATTATTCGTCGGTGCAAGTAATTCAATTCTATCTCCATCCACTTCAAGAATGGCTACTTCACTTTCTACACCTGGTGTCTCACTTACGTAACGATCTATTAATTCTCCTGATAGAACCTGTTCATAAAAACGTATCGTACTATCTATATCACGAACTGCGATTCCGATATGATCAATTGTTTTTTTCATTTTATTTCTCCTGCTACTTTATTTTTTCTCATTATTAATAGTAACAAAAAAAGCTATAGAAACAAGTTCTATAACTTTTTTATTTAACCTATTTTCTTATTTGTACTAGCTGCTGGTTGAACTTGATTTTTTGCTTTCACAATGCTAATAACGTATCCGATCAATCCGCCGATAATCGCTGGGAAGATCCAACCTAATCCTACTTCCTGCATCGGAAGGAATTTAGTGAACACTTGGCTTACTACTTCAACGTTAACTCCAGCTGCACTTAATCCATCGAATAAGCTGATAATAAATGTTACAGTTAAGCTCACTTGATAAACTTCAGCTCTTCCTTTGAATAATGAATGGAAGAATGTTAAGAAAATCAATACGATTGCTAGTGGATAAATTGCTGTTAATACTGGAACAGAAACTGCAATTAATTGTGTTAATCCTACATTTGCAACAATTGCACTAAATATACATAGCGTGATTGCAATTGCTTTGTAAGGAACATTTGGGAATAACTTATGGAAGAATGAAGAACATGCTGATACAAGTCCCACACTAGTTGTTAAACAAGCTACTGTAATCATTAACCCTAATAATACTCCGCCATATGATCCAAAATAGTAGTTAGAAACTTTCGCTAATACTTCTCCGCCGTTCTCTAAATGTCCAAGCTTTGCAACACTTGAAGCACCCATATAAGAAAGTGCTGTATAGATAATTGCTAAAATAGATGCTGCAATGATTGTTGCTTTTGCACAAACGACCATAATTTGTGTTTTCGTTTTTGCACCTTTTTCTTTAATTGCATTAATGATGATGATTCCGAATACGAATGATGCAAGCGTGTCCATCGTTAAGTATCCTTCTTGGAATCCTTTAAAGAATGCATGTGATGTATAAGCTTCCACTGGTGCTTGCATATCTCCAATCGGATGTATAAAAGCAACGATTACTAAAATACCGATGAAAGTCAACTTAATTGGCGTTAAAATTTTTCCAACAATATCGACAATTTTCGCGGGATTTAGCGAAAAAAAACAAGTGATGCTAAAGAATATAATTGTGAAAAGAATTAAAGGTATAGAACCTACTCCCTCTGGCATAAACGGCTTAAGACCAATTTCATAAGATACATTTCCTGTTCTCGGTATTGCAAATAACGGACCGATCGCTAAGTATAAGACTGTTGTAAATACAATCCCGAACACTGGGTGAGCACGACTTGCTAATGACTGTAAATCATCTTTACCTGAAAAACCAAATGCTAGTACACCTAGTAATGGTAATCCAACACCAGTTACTAAAAATCCAGCGTTAGCAATCCATACATTCTCTCCTGCTGATTGACCAAGCATCGCTGGGAAAATTAAATTTCCTGCTCCAAAAAATAGTGCAAATAACATTAATCCAATAACTACTATGAACGAAAACGGTACTTTATTCGCCATAATATAACCCCCATTCAAATTTCCTTATCTCATTTTCCAATTTTAACTAATTGAATTTTCTGAATATTTAATTTAAGTATCAACTATTCTTGAACTCATTATAGTTTGCTATATAATATTTTGCAATACTATTTTCGAACTTTTCTTTTATTTTATAAATATACATTTTTTAACATGAAAAATAGACTAAAAAACCAACACGGTCATCCATGTTGGTTTTTCCATTTACTATCATAAATTAAAATTTCGCTGCTACTTTTTTAACGTTTTCTAGACCTTCTTCAACAATTTGTTGTGAACGATCTGGATATTGATTGTGTCCTTCAATTACAACTGTCTCTGGATTTGTAATTCCCCAGAATCCAAGTACAGTTGTTACGTAATTAACTGCCATTTCCATAGGAGCCATTTGCTCTGAAGAGTAATCTGAACCACGAGCACCTAACACAACTACTTTCTTACCACCAACTAAACCTTCTGGACCATTTGCTGTATATTTAAACGTTTTTCCAGCTTGAGATAAGTATGAAATATATGTGATTAATGGTGCTGGTACTGTAAAGTTCCATAATGGGAATGCAAATACAACCTTATCAGCTTCTAAAAACTGATTTAAATATTGATCTACTGTAGCAACCGCCTTCTCTTCTTCAGCTGTTAACTCCATGCCTTGGCTACGTTTATATCCACCTGAAATCGCGATATTTCCGTAATAAGGAAGATCTAATGCAAATAAATCTAATTCCGTAATTTCTGTATTTGGATTTGCTTCTTTATAAGTACTTACAAATGTTTCATACATTTTTGAACTAACTGCTTGCTCCGCTGGACGATCGTTTGCTTTTACAAATAATACTTTTGACATTTTTTTATTCCCCTCTACATTCGTATTTTCTTCTTTTTTACCAAATAATGAACTAAATAGTCCCATTTTCTTCACCTAATCTTTCTTTTCATATTCATTATTCATCATCATAAAAATTCTTATTCTAAGAAAAAGTTCCAATAGATACCTTAAGTTAAGCCTCCGAAACTTTTTGTTATTTAATTACCTTATGTAAGTGATTGTAATATAGTCACTTACTTTAGTCAAGTAACTTTTAATAAAAAACAAAATCTCAATTTAAAAATATTAACTAAAATACAATTGAACACCAAATACATCTTTATTACTTGTATAATAAACTTAGAGAGGAAAATTCATATATAGAAAGGATTTATTCATGAGCACTATAGAAAAGATTCAAACTTTTATTATTCTTTTTGCTGTTACATGCGGCATCGTACTCGGACAATTTAATATGATACATACGTATTCAGACAAGTTTATTGTCCCCTTCTTATTTTTCATGCTATATGGATTATTCCTCAGCATCCCATTAAAAGAAATAAAAAACGGATTTCGCAATTTAAAATTTGCTGGAACAAGTCTTACTATTAACTTCTTATGGACACCTTTACTCGCTTGGGGATTAGGAGCACTATTTCTTTCAGATCATCCAGCACTTTGGGTTGGATTTATAATGTTAATGGTTACTCCATGCACAGATTGGTACTTAATCTTTACTGAAATAGCGAAAGGAAATGTAGCACTTTCTACTGCAATTTTACCGGTAAATTTAATTTTGCAAGTACTACTCCTTCCAATTTATTTATTTTTATTTGCTGGTGTCATGAAAACTGTAGCGGTTTCTGTTTTAGTAGAAAGTATTGTTATCGTAATCGTCTTACCATTTATACTTGCACACGCTACAAAATTCATTATGAATAAAATGAAAAAAGCTGAAACTCTCGAGAATAAACTCATTCCGTTTTTCAGCTCTGCTCAAATTGTATTTTTAAGTTTAGCAATAGTAGCGATGTTTGCATCACAAGGTAAATATTTGCTGCAAAATATGAATGTCGTTTTATTATTACTCGTTCCTGTTCTATTGTTCTTCATCATTAATTTTTTACTAGGACAATTTATCGGACGCATCATGCATTTATCTTACAAAGATACAGTAAGTCTAAGCTTAACAACGTTAGCAAGAAACTCACCTGTTGCACTCGCTATCGCTGTAACAGCTTTTCCAGACGAGCCTCTTATCGCACTTGCACTCGTTATTGGACCGTTGATTGAGTTACCGGTACTAGCTTGTGTGTCACAAGTTTTGTTGCTTATTAAGAGAAAACGGCAATACGCATAATAAAAAACGTCCCATTTTGGGACGTTTTTTATTATGGAAAGATTACATACAACACTTATTTCTTATTTATCGATACAAATGAAATTACCGAAACTACAAACGTAATAATACCAATTGTAATAAAGTGAAACTTTAATCATTGGGGGTTTTGTTCATCCCCCAATGATTATTAGCCCTCACCACTCCCGCATTAACAGATCCTTTCTAATTAAAAATGATAGGAAACGTAAATATAACGAAAGCTGCCCAAAGTCCGTATATTGGCAAATACTTCGTAACGGCATCTTGGATAGCTTTTAGTCCTGATTTATTTTGCAAGAAACGCATATAGGCAAACATAATCCAAATGAGATTTGCCCAAATCAGTATGTTTACTCCTAAAACAGCAAGTCTATTAGGTGTAATCCCGTAAGAAGAAAGTCTGAATACTATGGCTGACAATGCGACAGTGTCAATAATAAGCGCCAGAACAATTAAGGAAAAATTTATATAATCTGAAATGTTCTTTTTCTCGTCCGAGTCACTCTCAACGATAGAAAATATAGTAACAGCCAATACGCCAAGCAGTATTCCGTTGAAGGCCATTAGGAAATTGCGATCCAAGAATGGATTTTTCCCGACCCAAATTACCGTTATAAGATAGATAAGCAAGGTAATCAGGACGAGAGGACTAAAAATTTTAGATATGTATGGTGTAATATTTTTAGCAAGCTTAAGATTCATTGATACTAAGTATGCAGTCACAATAGCGAGAGCCGCTGCTCCAAATAAAACAACATTACTAAAATAGAATTCTCCTATATCTAAGTCAACAAAGCTAAATAAACGCATGGTGAATACCGCAAGTATCATTCCGCTCACTGCCATGCTCCCGTAGAGAAGACAATATTCTAAATTAAATTTAATATAGGCTAATCTTGTACTGCCTTTTGAATATTCATTTCCTGTAAATGCAAGCCCTACTAAGACCCATAAAAATATAGGAAGATGTAAATACGCAAGTATGGTACTGTCTTTATAATTTACTGGCAGCGTATTAAGATAATACCCGGAAATTAGGAACAACGCTGCAAGGGAATAAATAATACTTTTTTTCGGAGTATTATTGTAAACAAAATAAGCAGCAATAAAGGGAATTACACCAAAAGCCAAGTTAATTGGAGCAATTGCTTCCTGCTCAACAAAGTGGAAAATGATCCTGGTGCTTATGCCGGCCAGAATAGCTAAAAGGCCCATGAATAAGAAACCTTTTTGAAACAAAGATGTTTTTTCTTTATTTACTTTCTCCTTGAAATGCAACCTTTCATACCAAGCACCTAGAACTTGAGAATCAGGTTTTTGGTCCCATGCTTGTGAGAATGCTTTTTTAAAAGCTTTCGGATCTTTTCTATACATCTTCTCCAACTCATGGGGGTTATCCATATTTTTAACAATCAAATTGTTAATGTTCATAGTTATACCTCCTCTAATTTTAAAAATAAGGTTGTTACCTTTTAACAAAAGCACCTCACTCATTTATTATGATTTTGATTTTAATACAAGTTTTATCGTTTTACAATAAAAAAATATCATTTAAAGACTTTTTTTTATCGTTAAATTTTATATTAAAGAAAAACAAAAGAGCATGACAATTTTATGTCATGCTCTTTTAACAAATTAATTCTCAAATACAAAGTTAATCTTATTATCTTTCCACTCTAATTTCGCATCAAACGTTTTCTCGCCCTTTTTAAAGCCTTTAATTAAATCCGTCTTTTCACCTTTTAAGAGCTTTGTCATATTCTTTTGCGAAATTGTTTTACTTAATATCTTCTTTGAAATGGTGAAATCACATTGCGTTGTATTATAGTTAGAACAACCGTAAAACGTTGACTTATCAATTACATCGCCATCACATTTTTTACAGCTACCAACCTTTTTACCCGTTGTAAATTTCGATCCTTTTCGTTCAATCGATTCAACATGTAGTCCAGTGAAATCCCACTTCTCAGACATTTCCACTGCATCTTCAATAATTTTAGCTGATAGCTTTTTCGTCTGTTCCATAAATGTAGCTGGTGAAGCTGTACCTTCACCAATTTCCGCAAGACGTTGTTCCCATTTCGCAGTCATTTCTGGTGAAGCTAGTATTTTATCACCAATTGCGGTAATTAATACTTTTCCTTTATCAGTCGCATACACTTGGTTTTTCTTTACATCTATATACTTACGGTCTTTCAGCATCGTAATAATACCTGCGCGAGTCGCTTCCGTACCTAAACCTTCTGTTTTCTTTAATACTTTCTCCAGCTCTTCATTCTCTAAATACTTACCAGCTGTTTTCATTAACGTAATAAGTTGTCCTTCTGTATAGCGCTTCGGTGGCTGTGTTTTTCCTTCTTTCACTTTCACCTTTACAACTTTTCCTTCTTCGCCTTCAGCTACAATTGGAAGAATGGTTTCGTCATCTTTATCGTCTTGGAAAATAACTTTACGCCAACCTTCTTGAATTTGCTGTTTTCCTTTTGAAATGAATTCAGCACGTTCATCTACAAGCGTTACAATCGTTGTATAGTCAAAGATTGCAACTTCATAATGAGCTGCAATAAGCCTTCTTACGATCATATCGTATATTTTCTTTTCATCACCTGAGAGTCTGCTTGGGTTTGTAACTTGCTCTGTCGGAATAATTGCGTAGTGATCTGTTACTTTCTTTTCATTTACATAACGCTTGTTATTCATAATGGATTCAACCGGAGCCGGTAATAAGCCTTTATATTCATCAAACTGACTTAACTTCTGTAAAATATCAGGGAACGTCGCTGCTTCTCCTTGTGTAACATAGTTAGAATCTGAACGTGGATAAGAAACAATCCCTTTTTGATATAGTGCTTGCGTTATATCAAGCGTCTTTTTCGGTGAAAACTTAAAGGCTTTATTTGCCGTTGCTTGCAGTGATGATAAGTTAAATAAAAGCGGCGGCTGAAACTCTTTACGCTCCGTTTTCATTTCCTTCACAACAGCCGGTTTCCCTTGGCAAAATGCCGCAATTTTATTCGCCATATCAGGGTCTTTTAAGCGGGATTCATTATCCTTTTCCCATTTTCCGTCATATTTCTTTCCTTCTATATTAAAGGTTGCAAACACTTCCCAGAAAGGCTCTGACTTAAAGTTTTCAATTTCTTTCTCTCGCTTTACAATCAATGCTAACGTTGGTGTTTGGACACGACCAGCAGAAAATACATCATTCATTCCTTTTTTCTTTAACAAAATACTAAAGACACGTGATGCATTCATACCAACAACCCAGTCAGCGCAAGATCTTGTGTATGCTTCGTAATACGTATTAATTGTATCTGATTCATCAAGTAGATTTTTAAATCCTTGGTAAATAGCTTGCTTCGTTAAAGATGAAATCCATAGACGTTTCATCGGCTTTTGCACGTTACAAAGATTAATAATATTTCGTACGATCAGTTCCCCTTCACGCCCAGCATCTCCTGCGTGAATGATTTCTGTTACCTGTGGATTATGTAACAGCTGTTTCACAACGTTAAATTGCTTATACTTTGACTTTGTTACTTCAAATTGAAAACGTTCTGGAATCATCGGTAATGTATTAAGTGACCATTTTTTCCACTCTGCGTGATAATGCTCTGGATTACATAACTGCGTCAAATGACCAATTGCCCATGTACAGTACGCTCCATTTGGAAATAACTCATTCGCTTCTACCTCTAAATATCCATCTTTCCGGCGATATTTAAACTGTGAAACAAGAGCCAACCCTTGATCTGGTTTCTCGGCAATAATTAATTTCATTTTATAACTCCCTATCTGTATTCCAGTGTTACTTTCATTGTCTATATGTTTAGAAGCGATGATAAAACAACAATCTTATTTATCATTCGCGGTTTGTCTCGCAAATGGGAGACCTATAATATTATACGCTTATTCTTTATGGCTTCACAATAGAAACTCAATGAAATATAGCTAGAATGATATCCCTACAATTGTATTAGAAATATATTTTCAATTATTGAGAATATTTAAATGATTTGAAGTAATTTACCTTACTCGTAGTGGTAGAAACCAGCAATATATTATAAATAAAATAATGGGTTCAAATCAGACAAGACACTTTGTATTTTCAAACAAAATATCCCAAGGCTTAGATAGACATAATACAAAAATACCAACGTATTTTTGCATTTGTGCTGATTTTTAGAGGAAAGGTGACCAACAAGGAAGAAGCACCATAAATAAAACAAATCACATAGATGAGTAAGAATCCACTATTCTGAGTTAGAAAATACTGTTCGTAAATTTTTGAAGGTAAAAAAGTTAGCTAATGAGGCCAGATTATGAAATGAGAAAAAAATCCATGACTAGACCTTTTTCTTTACTAATAAGTATTAATAAAAGTCAGCAATATATTATTAAATTCCATCTTCCAACTAAAATACTCATAACCTCCATTCTTCTCATATTTTAAAATTAACATAGGACGTATTCCTTTTTTTACTCATTAAATCTTTCATAGAAGATATACCATTCTTCAATAATGCCATTACCATATAGTCATCGTAGGCTTCTTTATTATTACCGCTAACAACTTGTCATTTTTCCTGTTACTGTAACCAAATCCTTTCAGCCCCCAATTGCGAGATGCCGACAAATAGGACACTTGACCATTAATTCGTTAATAATCATTTCTTTCTCATTTTTAATTGTCGTTACTGACTTTGCAATAAAATCAAAGATTAACTGTACAAACCGCTCTTTTGTAAAATATCTGTTTTTAATATCACTTAACAATTTTTTTAACGCTCTGTAAACTAAAATTTAAATAGACCTGTTAAAGGTGTCTTAAATTTTATATTTTTCTTCTACACCTTCAATTACACTGTTCAAAGTTGTTTGAGATGAAAGGTCTATCAAATTCGATTTTGGATTAGTTACGGATTCCCCAAGTACCTTTAATTTAAAAACTTATATTCCTAACTTTTAAGTTTTTTATATTTATAAAAATATCCCTTTACGAACATCAATTAGAATTTGATAAACGTTTAAAATTTCAATTGCAGTATTAATATCTATTTTTGCAAATAAATCTATATTTCAAATGAATGCCTTTACTATTCAGTGAGGCACTCATTCATATAAAACTAAGATTTAATATTTTATGTAGTTCTTGTCAAAAAAATATATAATATAAAACAAATATATTAAAAAGTTTTTCTAGGAGCTGGTGTCATTTTGATAGAAAACATTTTAGATTTATTAGAAGCATTAAAAGAAAAAGGAATAAATGAAATTGAACCCTTTTTAAAAGTTAAACATGGTCCCATGATTGGTAATATGTATGAAGGATTAACAAAGAAAATCTTAGAAACAGCTATTTTTAAAGAATTAGACTTAAAAGTAGTGACTGGAAAGATTTTCAACAAAAATGGAGACATGAGTAATCAAATTGATTGTATGATTGTAGAAGGAGAGGGAGAAAAACTTCCTTATTCGGATGAATATTTATGGGATATAAGAAATGTTATTGCCATTATAGAAGTTAAAAAAAATTTATATTCCGATGAGCTAGAAAGCGCATACTTAAACTTAAAAAGCGCAGCTGATCTTAAGCTTCCAGAAGAAAATATGAAAATATCATTATTAAGAGATTCTTATAAAAGTATTGTACATGAGGAACTTCCTCTTCATAATGACGTAGAAAAACTTCCTTTTCACAAACAAATGATCTACCACTCATTGGTTATGGATTCTTATATTCCAGCTAGAATAATTTTTGGATACACTGGTTATAAAGGTGAACATAATTTAAGAGAAGCTTTCGTTAAGTACTTAAAAGAAAATTTAAACCAAAAGGGGTTTGGGGTTGTTAGCTTTCCAAACTTAGTAATATGTGACGAATATTCATTAATAAAAACTAATGGTATGCCTTATGCTACTCCTATAGAAGCCGACGATTTTTGGGTTTTCTATTGTTCTTATAATAAAAATCCCTTGTTATTAATGATAGAAATACTATGGACACGTATTTCTTATAAGTATAAAGTTACTGATATATTTGGTGATGATTTAAAAATACAGGGCTTAAGGCCTTTACTTAAAGGTAAAGCAATTCATAAAAAGAAAAGAATTGGCTGGGAGTACAATGTTATAGAAATTTCCAAAGATCAACTTGAACAATTTGTTGAAAGCTACGAATGGTCTCCTGTTTTTCTAGAAGAAACCCAATTTACAGTAATCAATGGTTTATGCATGGGAATGTCTGCCAACATTAATGATTCTAACTTTACAAAGATTATATCAGCTAACCAAACTAATGTGGAGCAGTTCATTAAAGATTTGGTTAATACAAATCTTGTCTATATCGATTCTAATGGAGATATTTCCTTATTAACAGATGAATGTATTTGCATGATTCTACCCGATGGGCGCTTGGTGGCTGGAGAAAATAAGGACAACAGGCTGATGAATTGGGTAAAAAAGTATCATTTTTAAACACTTTTTTAAAGATAGATTACCATACTGTATAATAAATCATTAGAAATCAAATCTAAATACTTTAATGTGAAAAATTACAACTAAATTGTATGTTTGTCAAAAAAAGAAGATTTAATTACTAAATCTTCTTTTTAATACATCCCTTCTATATATCTACAAATAAAAAACACTTAACCTTACCTACAGTGTAGAACAAATTCCCCACTTGTATCACCTGTAAAATCATAGTATATCGCAAATTAAATTTCCAACTTAGAGATAAACTTTTTATTTATAAAATATCGATTTAATGAAATTCTTATTCCGAAAAATTTTGAGTAATCATTTTTATGAAACTGCTCTGTTCTTTTAATATATTTATCTACTTCAACATATTATTATATAGCCTATGTGCATTATCTATTAAATCATCAAAAGTTATTACCTTAACTTTCCCCTGATTATTAATATTAAATCTTCTTAATTTCTTCTTTTGGAATTCACTCAGTTCATTTTTGCGCCCTAGAACTAGTAAGCCCAAAGGAGAACCAATTCCAGGCATTAATTTTTCTGCATATGCTATATTACTTTCAACCCATTCTTGAAAATCCAGTATTTGTCCTAGTGCATGTGTAAACTGAGCTGTGAAATCATTCATTTTTGTAAAGATTGGTGTACTTGGCTTCTCAATTTCTACCAAAACATATTCATCATTTAATTTTCGAATCACAAAATCAGTTATATATTCTACCCCTAACCTTTGCTTAGGAATTACCTCTTTAGCTAATGGATCTATTAATGCTGGATTTTCTTTTAAGTATACTTGAAATTCCTCCTCACAAACATTTGGATTTAATATCATTTTATGAAACTGCTGTATAATATTATTATTAACTTTAATAGAACTTTCTCTAAAGATATTAAAAACAAATTTTGAAAAAGAATGAGATTCAGACAAAAAGTTCAAGTGTTCTTGGCTCCAAATAAAATGTATAACATAAGAAAATAATTGTGCATCATTTAAACTCTCAGCTACTATTTCTCCGATGATGTTTAAACTAAAATCAGCCATTTTGTCTGTTATTTCTGGATACCGAAAAAGTTTCTCATCAACCATATAATTAAAATTAAAATTAAAATCTATATATTTTTTTTGGGAAGTAGCATACAGTACTTTCATTATTACTGTAGGGTACATAAGCCCTGGTGCTTCTTTTATAAGATTTTTTAAAATCACAATCCCTTCAATCCCTAGAAATAGGAACGCTTGTGAACAATATGCAGGTAATAATTGTTTAGCATAAGTATCTGTTTCTTTAATTAATAAAAACTCTTTTAATTTCATTTTACTTTCTACATTGAAATTATCAATGCAATAATTAATTTCATGGAACTTCTCTTCGATATAGTTCATAACCCCTCCATAATAATTATAAGATTCAAACAATAAAAACTTCATTCTTTTTATCATTCGATTCCGTTAAAGATAAATCCTATATTAAGTTTAAAGATAAAAGTTTATATTCCCTCTTTATTTTCCAATCATAATTTTATATAAACTAATGATACATTTGCATTAAAAACTAACCTCTTTCCTTAGATCAACATGTAGAAATAATTTCAGCTAATCAATCTTTGGGTTTTATTATAACTAGGTTTTACAATTCTGCCTAATAATTAACGTTATACAGCTGTACACGACTAGCAGAAAATACTTCATTCATTTCTTTTTTCTTTAGCAAAATATTAAAGACACGTGATGCATTCATACCAACAACCCAGTCAGCGCAAGATCTTGTGTATGCTTCGTAATACGTATTGATTGCATCTCCTTCATCGAGTAAATTTTTAAACCCTTGACAAATCGCTTGCTTTGTTAAATGTCTGTTTCTACATGTACAGATGAGCGTTTGAAAACATAGTGATAAAATCTATGGTTCTATTTGTCTAGAACCTCTTCAATTAAACGATATATGTATACGTGACGATTTAAAGGATTTACATACTATATATAAAAGCAAATCAAGCATAAAAAACACTTTATATTACATCTAATTATTAATCCGTACATTCTAAAACAACTTAATTATTGTATAATAAAATAATCCATACATACGGAATATTTATTTTATTAAAGTGCGAAAATGTTAAAAGAAAATTACATACCCTTCATTCACAGTACTTAGATAAAATCACATACATATATATTAAATTAAAGAAAGGAAACTATTTTAATATGGAGATACTCTTTTTATGGCTTAACAAGTACAAATCAATCAATAACATTTCTGCAAACTTTGGTGGTGAATACCTCTTCAATTTTTTTGATAATTCGTTGGAATGTAAAAAAAACACATCTCATATTAATGCTTTTTTCAATCTAAGTAATCACCAAGATAGATCATCAATTCAAAATGTTACTGGAATTGTCGGTGAAAATGGCACAGGAAAATCTAATTTGTTAGAATTTTTAATGATTCTATTTTCTAATCAGTTAGAATGTTTGCCTCTTGATACTGAATATCTACTAATTTATAAAGAGGCCGATACATTATATTATGACTCTAAAATTTCAGCACAACATATCTATATACAAAACGAAAAGACTAATATTACCGATTCATTTCTATATAAGAAATTGAATTTCACAAAAAAATCAGTGGTTGATATAGAATTGAAAACTATTTTCTGCTCTAATGTTTATGATGCTAGAGCCTCAAATACCAATGCATTTTCTCTTAACAGAACATTTAATCCTAAAATATTAAATATATCAACAAATCACCAGAGCACTAGATTTAAAAGCGCTTATCAACGATACCTTAATGAAGAATTTACAAGACAATTCATCTTTGTTCAAACCTTCAAAGATCCCCTGTCATTAGATGAAAAATTACATATACCTGAATACGTAAATATTAATCTAGAAAATCCCTCTTTATTAAGAGATGAGCTTGAAGAGTATAGTCACTATGAGCATACTGATTACTACGTTATAGAAGAAGCGTTGGATAGAGAATTTTATGATTTAATCGGGAATTCACATAACTTTACTGAAAAATCTTTCAAATTTCAATTTCATCGTATGGTACTATTATCTCTATTCAATGAATTTTTAAACTTAACATTCAACTTAGCAAAAAATCACGATTTAAAAGAACCCTTAAGTAATATTTGTGTCGATACATGTACAGATTTTTGTTATAGTTATAATCCTAAATATAAAGATTATTATAAAGCTATACAGAAAATCCTACATGAAAAAATTGATGAGTTAATATCTTTGGAGCCTAGAATGAATATTCCTGAATACATAGAAATCACTAACCATTTCAAGAATTCGATTAATCCATTAATCGAAAAAAGAAAGAAATTATTAACTTTACTAGAAGAATTAAATATATCTAATGACTCTATTAATAAGACGATAAAATTAAAAAGCGATTTAAAACACTTAGATTCTTTTGTAAGAGTTTATAATGAAATTTCTATCAATTTTCCATTCTTAAGTTTTATATGGTCAGAGCTAAGTAGTGGTGAACATGCCTTTTTAACACTTTTTGGACGTTTTTACTCGATAACAAGAGAATTGTCTAAAAACACTCTAATATTAATAGATGAGGGAGATTTATACTTTCATCCACAATGGCAAAAAGAATGGTTATTCTTATTTTTAGATGTAATATCCTATATGATTAAAAACACCAAGATTCATATAGTTTTAACAACACACTCTCCTTTTGTTTTATCAGATTTACCAGGGAACAATGTGATTTTTCTGAAAAAGGACACAAAACATCAAACATTTATTGGTAGTGGGTTAGAGGAAAATCACTTGACATTTGCCGCTAACATACATACTCTGCTAACCGATTCATTTTTTATTAAAGGTGGATTAACTGGTACTTTTGCTAAATATAAGATCAATACGCTTATTGATGATTTACTAACTTTAAGTGCTGTAGATATAAAGGCAAATAAGGACATTTTTCAAAAACAAATTGATATTATCGGTGAACCTATAATCAAAAAAAAATTAATTAGTATTTTACAAGATAAAATAGGTCTTGACGTAATAAATATAGACGATAAAATAGCTGATTTACAGCGGCAGATTGATACATTAAAGGGGCTAAAAAAATCATGATGCATATAACCATTTCACAAGAAGTTTTAAATAAACATTTAGCCTTTGGATTAGGAACTGAATCTATTAAAGGACCTGGTAGAAGAAGAACCAGTTGCAAACAAAAGTTAGAAGATGAAATAACTAGGGTCAAAGACCCTAAAACATTATCCGTCTTGAACTACCTTAAGCAAAAACTTGAAGTGATATTAATCGGGACCCCAGAGCAATTAAATAAGATAATTATTAAATTCAATTCTAAAATTTCTGGTTTTAGTTCAAGAAGAGTTAATTATTTATACCACTTCTTACAAAAAGTATTTGTAAAAGATTACGAAGAATTTGTTGACCGCAAAACAGGGCCTCAAAATCTATGGTGTGCATATCAATACGCTGAAAAATTAAATGTAACGATATGTCCATATTGTAATACACAATTCGTTTTTTATTATAATAAGAATGGCCGCACAAGACCTGTATTAGATCATTTTTTTGATAAAGTAAAACATCCATTTCTAGCTATATCTATACAAAATCTAGTACCTTGTTGTAAAGTTTGTAATTCCGATTTTAAAGGTGACTCTCCCATTGATTATAAGGATTTCCTGAACCCTTTTGAAGAAGGATTTGGGGACTCTGTTTTCTTTGAAAAGAAAATTCCTTCTTCTGTAAAAAAAACTGAATCAATGCCCGATTACCTGGGCGCAATTTTAGGGGAAAATATTCAATATAAAATTCATTTAAATGATGAAAACGCCTCTAGTGAACTTCAAGAAAAAGTAAAAAATCATAATGATCTTTTTCATATCGAAGACTTATACGACCTGTATCATAAAAAGTATGTAAACGATTTAATTATTAAGGCCAGAATATATAATAATGCTTATATGAAACAACTTGCCGGATCCTATAGTAAGCTCTTTAACTCAGCAGAAGTATTAAAACAACATTTAATCCCAAATGATACAGACATGAACATAACTATGCTGTCCAAATTAACTAAAGATATTCTTTTAAAAGAAATACTTTAAAGCTTTTATGAATTTATAACTTACTCTAAAAAACATTTCAAAAATAGAATTAATACAAAAACAATCTTTGTTCTAAGTAAACAAAGATTGTTTTTGTAAGAACACCTTATATAAAGGTGTTTAATATTTATTATAAAAACTACTCCGACTGCACTGAACAATAACATTGCAAAAATAAATACACATATCTCTATTACCATTAAACTTCCATCTGCAAATTTGAAATCAGACTTACCTGATTTCAAACATATCCTGCAAACCCATTTTCTCAAACACTTCAATTTTCAACTATTTTTGACATCTTTCTAATTCTTCTATCATTTTAGCAATATGGATAGCTGCATCTTCATACTTCCCAACATTCTCTTCTTAGATACTACTGACACAGGAAAGATGCTTACACCTTTTATTAGTAAGTAGAATACAATAGGCCCCACCATATGATTAGCAAATTAAAATTGTGCAGATAATATGCAGATATTAATAAGCATAAGTACTCTCCATATAAACATATGATGAAATGAACGATAGGACAAGGAGGTATCATAATGTTTGCTTATACGTTAACTACCTTAACACTTTGCTGTACCTCGATTCTTATTATATCCTATATTTCTAAACGTAAGGGTACCCTAATGGAGTATATGGTATTTATTATGTCTTTTAGTATGAGTATCGGTTTAAGTATTGGTTTTTACTTAGGCATTCTCTTTAAGGGGGAATTACTATATTCTACTTTGCTTGCTATTTTAATTAGTGGTTTTATCGGTTTCTTAATCGGTCTACGTTTTCACCTATATACTGCTTTAGAAGGAATGTTCTCTGGATTAATGGCAAGTATGATGGGAGCAATGATTACAGAAATGTTAAACGCTCAACAAGCTCATAGTATATTGTTCATTAGCCTTTTACTTACTATAACGATTACTATGTCCTGTGTGATTCAATTATTATCGGAGAACTTTTCTACTTTTATCCAACAGCGTTTTTTGTTATTACTTTCAATTAGTGTAGTAATTATCGTTGCCGTATTCGCGACATTCCCAGATCATACTCCCTCACCGTCATCCGGGCATGATCAACACATACATTAGTACTTGCAACAAAAATGAATAAGCAGCTATCCAAAGGATAACTGCTTCCTATTATTCTGGCTTATTAGGAATGTTTTGGTTTGGAACATAGTCAGATTTATAATCTGTATAGTTCACTTCCGTTACCATCCCTGCTGAAGCATGGTGTAAATCGTGACAATGGAACATCCACTTACCCGGATTGTCTGCTATAAAGGCTACTTCATATTCTTCACCCGGTTTTAAGTTCAATGTATCTTTTACAATTGGAGAACCTTCTATCGGTTTTCCATCTTTACTCAACACCTGGAAAAAGTGTCCGTGTAAATGCATTGGGTGATCATCCATTTTAGAACGATTTACCAATCTCACTTTTACTAAATCACCCTTTTTCACTTGAATTGGGTCAATATCCGGAAATACCTTTCCGTTAATTGTATATACCATTTCATTTCCATTCATTTGCGTATTTAAGTCCATATTATATGTGGCAGTATACTCTTGATTTAACGTGAAATTACCTAATTTTTTAGTACCATATTTCATTATATCTACTTTCGGTAATTTTTCTTTTTCGTCTGTTTTATCTTTCATCTCTTTGCTGCCATCATACTCAATAACAGCTTTCATTCCTTTTGCACCTTTATTTTTTGAATGGTCTTCAACATACCATTTCCCAGGATTATTAGCAGTAAATTCAATATCATAACGTTCACCCGGTGCGATTGAAATTACTTTATCCTTTATAACTTTTGGATCGTTTATTGGTTGACCATCTGTCGCAATTACTTTTATATCATGACCGTGAACATGTATATCATGTGATAGATAACCAGCATTAACGAGTCGAAGACGAACTTTATCTCCCTTATTCACTTTCAATGGCACTACTAAATCACCGCTTTTTCCATTGATTGTGAATAAATCATACATACTCATATCATGACCTTCCATCTTCATATTTCCATGGTCCATTCCTTCCATATTACTAGAGTCTTTTTTATCACTGCCCATGTTCATATCAGAATGATCCATGCCGTTCTTATCATCATTCTTTTCCCCATTTTCATTACCTTTAGATTTATTACCTATTTGCCCTTTTGTCATTTCTTTTAACTGCTTTTTAATTTCTTCTTTATCTGTAACCCATTCATCCAACATTAATGTGTAATCTTTATCATATTTTTCCTTTGTATCTTCTACAATGAGCGCTCCATACAAACCTCTATCTAATTGATTTACAGAATCTTGATGCGAGTGATACCAGTACGTTCCTGGTACGTTCGCTTCAAATTCGTAAGTGAAACTTTTTCCTGGTTCAACTGCATCTTGTGTCACGCCTGGAATTCCATCCATGTTATTTGGGACAGGATATCCATGCCAATGAATAGATACTGGTGCAGATAATTCATTTTTTAATGTCACTTTCACCTTTTCACCTTTTTTCACCCGAATTTCTGAACCAGGAGATGAGCCATTAAATGTCCAGACTGGAACAATAACACCGTTACTTAATTTTTGCTTTTCTTCTTTCGCTATTAAAGTAACTTCTGGTCCTTTTTCAACCTTCAATGGTGTTGTAGCTGTTTCAGTCTGTAGTGTTTTTTTATCATTCATATTTTTATGATCATTTGTTGTATTTGTCGTCACAGAACAGGCAGCAATTAAAAATATTACAGAGACTGTAACGGCTGCTAATACAAATCGCTTCATGGAAAATCCCCCCTTTTTCTTTTTCAAAATCATTATAGAAGTTGATTTTCAAGAAAATAAGGAGATGTAATTAGATCTTACGTAAGCTAATTGGAAGATTACTAAAAGCGGAGACATTACAAGAGGCGAATATTTTAGAAATACAAAATGCTTACCTTGTAGCGACTATATTAGCCGTTCTCGTATTTGTTTTGACGTTATTTCTTAAGAAACAATAACACTGCTATTATTAAATAAGAAAAATGTAGCTAAAATGCTCTTCACAAAAGAACTTACATTTTTGTATAATAAGAACTAATGTTCCTTACAAGAAGACAATAGACTCAAATTACACAAATATATCAAATAGAAGAGGATTGATATACGATGAAAATTGATAGACCAAAAATTTCACCAGAGTTATCTTCAAAGAATTTTCAAGATATTTTTTATGAAGAAGATCCAACATTAGAAGTGTGTGAAATTATAGACTCCACTTTCGAAAATGAATCTGTAGATAGAGTGCGATTGTATGATGCAGTGATAAAGAATTGTAAATTCACTAATACAGATTTTAGCAATATTGATATTACAGATGTTTGTTTTGAAAACTGCGATTTATCAAATGTTAATTTAAGCAATTCTTCTGTTCATAGAGTCGAATTTAAAAACAGTAAATTAATCGGGGTTAATTTTGCAGAATCTAGCTTAGGAAATGTTAAATTTGAGAATTCAATTTTGAATTTAGCGGCATTTGGAAATTCTAAACTAGAAAAAATTATATTTAATGAAACTTCATTAAATAATGCAGATTTTTTTGACTGTAAACTTAAAAAAGTTGAATTCCAATTATGTAGTCTTGATGAAGCTAATTTTGATCAGACATCACTGAAGGGGATAGATATTAGTTCTTCTACCTTTGATACACTTACAGTTTCAGTGAACGATTTAAGAGGATGTAAAGTATCAACATATCAAGCTGTTCAGTTTGCTACTTTATTAGGATTAATAATTAAAGATTAGTATTTCGAAGAAAAGAACCCTATCCCGAATCATGGATTTTTTAATTGTCCACGATTCGAGATAAAGTTCAAATAAATTAGTGATGACTCTTTTATTATTTAACTACAGCTTGGTTTCCTTTTACATGTTCATTATTTACACTCATAAATTCTTCAATTTCTTCAACTTCTCTAATGATATCTTTTGACAAGTTTTCATACCCGTCTTTCGTTACAAGAATGTCATCTTCAATACGAATTCCAATTGATTCTTCTTCAATATAAAGACCAGGTTCAATTGTTATAACCATACCTTCTTCTAACATTCTATCTTTATATGTTCCTACATCATGTGTATCTAAACCAAGGAAATGGCTGACACCATGATAATAGTATTTTGATAACTCTTCATCTTCTTGAATTAAACCAATTGCTTTACACTCTTCTGCCAGTACCTTTTTTGTATGCTCATTTAATGCAGCGAACTTTAATCCCGGCTTAATAATCTCTGTTGTTTCTTTTAATGCTTTTAATACAATATTATAAATTTGTTTTTGACGACTAGAGAATATTCCATTTGCCGGGAATGTATAACTAATATCAGCGTTATAGTAGTCTTTTTGAGCACCTAAATCTAGCAATACTAAATCACCATTTTGAATTTGTGCATCATTATCTTCATAATGAAGAACTGTAGCATTTTTACCACTTGCCAAAATTGTATTGAACGCATGATGCTTAATGCCAGATGATTTCAGTGTAAAATCAAATTGAGCTTCTAATTCATACTCCATCATGTCTGCTTTTGCATGCTTAAGTACGTTGTAAATACCGTCTTTCGTTATAGCAATCGCTTCTTTAATAATTTCAATTTCTTCCTCGGTTTTAAAAACTCGTAATTCACAAATGTTCGGATATACATTACCAATTGTTACGTGTGGATATTTTTCTCTTACATGTTTAGCAAATGCTAATGTTTTTGTCTCCGTACCATTCCACTCGCGACGTTCTATATCTAAATATAGATGCTTCGCATTTTCTGTAAAGAGTATATTTGATACTGCTTTTTCAAAGCTATCTAAATATAAAACTTTCTTTATACCTGAAATTCCCTCTGCTTCTTCGCTAGAAACTGTCTTCCCAACCCATTTTTCCATTACTGGATCTGATTTTTCAATGAAAAGTGTCTCTTCTACACTATTCCCAAACTTTTTCAGCATAAAAATAACATTTGGTTCATCGATTCCCGTTAAGTAGTAAAAATTACGATTCGGTACAAATTTATAATGTGCATCAGCTGACATATGCGGTGCTTGTCCCGCAAATAAAATCGTAACGGATTCATCAGGTAATGTTTTCGTTAGTCTTTCTCTATTTTGAGCAAAAAATGTTGATTTCATAATAATCCCCCTAGTGTTCTATGTATGCTTGTGAAACTAATCATCAATACAATTCATTCTATTATTGTTATAATTTTTCGTCAATTAATTATACTCATAGCGAAAGGAGAATTTTCATTACTCGGGCCTCTTCCACGCTAAATTATGCATACCACTCCACAATTTCTTGATATTTATTCCATATACTTAAAATCTCATATATAGGAAAGGAGCCATAACTTTGAAACATTATGTAGCAACAGGGTTAGCAATTACTTCTTTATTAATAATTTCAGGATGTTCTAGCAACGTCGAAACAGCACCAGTGAAAAAAGAAACGGTGCAATCTCAGCCAAAAAATATAGAAACAGCAAATACGAGTCCGCAAGACTTCTATAAAGAAATTACATCTGGAAAAATCGAGCACATTCACGGAATTGGCTATGCAGGAAATATGTCTGGGATTTCTATCGCCACTCATAGCGGGATAAAAGTTTATCAAAATGGAAAATGGCTTGAAACTAAAACTGGACTACATGATTATATGGGCTTTCAGGCAACGAAGAACGGGTTCTTTGCCAGCGGTCATCCTGAACCAGGTGCAAATTTAAAAAATCCTTTAGGATTATTGAAAAGTTCTGATGGCGGTAATACCCTTGAAAAGCTAGCGTTTTATGGAGAATCCGATTTTCATAACCTTGCTGTCGGATATAATACGGAAGCAATTTATTTATACAACGAACGCCCTAATTCTGAATTACAACAAGGTTTTTATTTCAGTACGAACAACGGACAAGAATGGAAAAATAGTAAGTTAAAAGGTCTTTCAAGTACGATTCATTCCTTTTCAGTACATCCGAATCAATCTAGTGTAGTCGCGGTAAGTGCTAAAGACGGTGTTTACTTATCTACAGATTACGGAAATACATTTGAACTATTCGCTAAATCACTTGAATCGACCGCAATTACATTAAGTAATGAAGATGTTATTTACGCCCCTATTAATAAGCAAATCGTAACGAAGAAATCAATTGCTACAAATGAAGAAACAAACATACAAATTCCACCTTTAGATTCTAAAGATGCAATTATGTATATTTCACAAAACCCTCAAAATTCAGCCGAAATCGTATTTGCTACAATGAAATCAAATGTATTCCTCTCTACAGATGAGGGTAATACGTGGAAGCAGATTGCTAATGAAGGAACATTCCAATTTAAGTAGAAGGGTGAATATAACGTGTTTTCAACAATAAGTGAATGGAGCTATCAACTCATGTCTCCTTTAATGGATGCCGCGAATGCTACGAAATCTGTACCTCTTTTATTTTCGTTTTTATTAGGCATAGTAGGTACCCTTGCTCCTTGCCAATTAACAGGAAACATTAGTGCTATTACACTTTATAGCAACCAATCTTTACAAAAGGGACATGTATGGAAACATATACTTTTATTCATTTTAGGAAAAATAATGGCTTTTACGACGCTTGGACTATTAGTATGGTTTTTAGGAAAAGAGATTCAGCAAATATTGACTTTGTATTTTCCATGGTTACGAAAAATGATGGGACCCCTATTAATTTTAATGGGGCTACTGTTGTCCGGTATTATAAAAAGAAGATATTTCTTCTCGATTAAATTTATACGAAATCAAAATGAAGTTGGTTCATTTTTACTCGGATTCTTCTTTTCCTTAGCTTTTTGTCCGACTATGTTCGTTCTATTTTTTGGAACGTTAATCCCTTTATCTTTATCATTTAATTACGGGTACTTGTTTCCAACGTTCTTTTCGATAGGAACTGCTCTTCCTATCGTCGTATTAATGTCCTTCATCTCCTATCTGGGATTAAACGGGGCATTACTAAAGAAGAGCAGGAAAATAGGAAATAGCATTCAGCGTATAGCTGGTTTTCTCCTTATTTTAATCGGATTTTATGATACTGCTCTTTATTGGTAATACATACAAAAGATAAGCTCTAGTGAAATGAGCTTATCTTTTGTAATATTATATTCATTTTTTCTTTTGCTGTAGTTGAGCTAATAAATTCTTAACAAACGCGAGAAACAGCGGGTCATTCTCTTTTTTAGGTGACCATTGCATAATAAGTTGTCGTGGAATTGTAATTTCTATCGGCTGTACAATGAAGTCATGAATAATTTGCTTATGTAGTCCTGATAACGGAACGATTGTTATGCCATTAACTTGTATAGTAAGTGCTAATGCTGAACTAATTGATTCTGACTCCATCACTTTATTAACTGTTATTTCATTTTTCATCAAATACGGTTCGAGCACTTCTTTGCAACCAGAAAGTGGCATAATAAAAGGATAATTTTTTATATCATTAATAGTAAGGTTAGGCGGAACTTTTTTTGAAGAAACCATAACATACGGATCTTCACCAATGACATCATAATGAAATCCTTGTATTAAATTTTCTTTTATAGAAATAGAAAAATCTGCACTACCTGATGATAGCCAATCTAACACTTCTTGATAGCTTCCTTCTCGAACTGCAAGTACATATTGACTATGATCAATATTCCCTAGTTGCATACACTCCGCCAAACAATATACAGTAACGGAAGGATACGTAGCTAGTACAATTTTATACAAGCTTTTATTCTTCAACTGGAAAGCTGTTTCCTCAAGTTTTTCATACTCCATTAGAAGTCGATTCACACCAACTAAAAATTCTTTGCCATTTTCAGTTAGAATCGTTCCTTGTCTAGAGCGATCAAATAACGTTATAGCATATCGTTTCTCTAATTTGTTAATAATATGTGTTATTGCTGGCTGTGTCATATGTAATTCCTTTGCTGCCAGACTAATACTATTTAAACGAGCCACATATGTAAAGACTTTAAAATCAAAAACATTCATTCTGTTCTCCTTATATAAAATATATTTATATCATCTATAAATAACCTTCATTATATTTATGAAACCACTTCATTTACACTGAGTATACATCATCAATATTACAAATAGATGAAACTTATATACCCTAGAGGAGTGTTGATTAAATGAGTACTTACATTTTAGTACATGGAGCATGGCAAGGTGAATGGGCATGGGAATTAGTAAAACCTCAACTAGAGGCTTTAGGTCACACTGTTATTACACTAGACTTACCTGGAAGTGGGAAAGATACAACTCCTTCACAAAATATAACGTTAGATTCCTATGTTGATGCAGTAACAGCTAATATAAATCAACAAAATGAAAAGGTTATTCTTGTTGGACATAGTATGGGTGGAATCGTTATTACTCAAACTGCTGAACTTATACCAAATAAAATCGATAAATTAGTATATCTTTGTGCTTTCTTACCACGAAATGGAGAAAGTCTTGGTAGTAAATTAGACGGAGAAGATGGCCCGCAATTCACTATAAATGAAAATGACTTGACTGCTGAACTTATACCTAATCTAATTGAACAAACATTTTTAAATGCTACAGAAGACGGTTCTATTAAAGAAGCATCTTTTAATCAAATGCGTCCTCAACCACTAGGACCCTTCCAACAAGAGCTGAAAATATCTGAAGAAAACTTTGGAGCCATAGATCGCATTTATATTGAAACGACTCTAGATAGAGCGATTCCAATTGATTTTCAGCGCCGAATGAATACAGAAACACCTTGCAAGAAAATTATTACTTTAGAAGCTGGTCATTCTCCATTTTTCTCTAAAGCATCGGAACTTGTTCATTACTTAAATGAATTAAACTAAATTTTTCATAGAATAAATAGACACTCACAGGTGTCTATTTATTTTACTAATTAAAAGCTATCTTTACTCTATCTACATTGCCATGCCCTTTTGCTTCATCTCCCACTTTTTATACAGTAGTACTGCACCAAATAAAAATACTCCCGCAACAAATGAAGCTACTGGTAACATCTTTATCATTCCATCTGGAAATACGAGCGGCAATAATGGAAATGCATACACTGCTGGAATACGTACACCAACAATTTTTAATAAAATAAGCATTAATATCATATTTAATAAAGTGACTACAATCCATGAATCAATCGCAAAGTACAATATTGTTCCAACAGTTGCAGATGTAGTTAATACTACTATTTGTTTAAAAGCCATTTTTTCATTGTACATCGGCTTTTGAAGTGATTCATATACAACAACTAATATTGGTGGAATAACTGCTAATTGTTCATAACCAGTTATCCAACATAAACTAATCCATACGAAATTTAGTATGAGAAATACAGTCATATATTTATACTGTATTTGCACTTTTCGCTTAATACCGTTATTCAATTTAAATATAAGAACACCAACCATTAAAATAAATGTTAAAGCGAATACCGCGATAACAAATGACCATTCCGTCGCATTTGTTACTAATGGTAATAAACCTGTCGCAATAGATGGTGCTAAATTGGATTGAATTACACGTAAAAAAAGCATCATGAATACAAGCGTTAAACTTACTTTCCCTAAATAAGCAATATCCATTTGATTCACCATAAAACCAATCACAGCTGTTATTGAAGGTGCAATGAAGATTTTTTCTGGTTGCCTTAACCATCCTGGCTCACGATACGCCCATAAAGCAATTGCCATCGCTGCTATTTCCGGCAGAATAACTTCCGGATCATTTAATAACACACCCGCTGTTACCATGGCTAAAATAAATAAAATAGCAATCGTATATGAGATGATTGTTTCTTTCTTTGAAATTACTGCATTCATTATTACATACTCCTTTGTGCTCATTTCTTTCATAATGTAAAACAACAATTTTATACCCTACTATGGTATTGTATATTAACATCTTTTCTATTTCAAGTATCATTAAGTTATTCACATCCTTTTTCACTCCATACCCTTACAAAAAAGAAATTTTTATAGACGTTGACACTTAATGAAAGATAGGTTACAATAACTATACATTAGTAAGTAACTAATGTAATTAATTCTAACTAGAGGTGAAAACAAATGCAAAACATTTTATTCCGTATTAATGAATTATCAAAAAAAGAAAGAACATCTGGATTAACAGTTGATGAAAAACAAGAACAACAAATGTTACGTCAAAACTATACAGAAACATTTCGTGGAAGCCTAGATTCCATTTTATTAAATACAAAAATTGTTGATTCGAATGGTCTTAACGTTACACCAGTTGCATTACAAGATGCTCAAATACGTTTAAAATTAAGCAAATGAGTTCCGCGCTAAAGAATTTCAATAAAACATAAACAGAGCTGGATTTCCTATATAGAAATTCCAGCTCTGTTTATTGTCTTTTCTAATTTAGTAAACGAGCGATACATCGCAATTCTCCACGACACAATCATCGCAAATGCTAGTAAGAAAAACATGCCGCTTAACTCTGCCAAATCAATTGATTGGCTTAAATATGACTTTAATGCCACGCGTACAGCTAATAAGCCTACTAAAATGAATATGAATGCTTTTGACGGTTTCATAAATATATGTTCGCCTTTTATTTCGAACTTAGTTGTTTTAATAAGAAAAATAGAGAAAATAATCCCTATACTAATTGCCTCGACTATTTCTAACGATGTTAATCGAAAATCTGGTAAAAAGTACATCATCGCGCCTGTACTCATAAAAATTGGTGGTAATATAATTTTCTTTTTCGTTACCGGCTTTTTCGCTGCTTTAAAACGTAGAAACATTACCCCAACAGCCATACAAACCGCTACGACACTTGATAAAAGTGCTATCATACTTTCCACTCCTATCTATTTAAATGACTTTTTTAGCAAAATCATAAACCATAAGTAACTACATGCCGCATTATAGAATTTCTTCATTATATTCCTCCTGCTGTAAACTTTCCATATTCGCTGCAATCATTTTACGCAAAGTTTATGAACGGAATATGAACAAAAAAGCCATTCTGCAATTAATAATTGCAAAATGGCTTTTTAACTTATTTTAAATCGTCAATTGTGAAAGCACCTGGAAGTAATTGCTCAACAGTCACTTCTTTTTCATCACCTTTTACATTCGTTAGTAATACAGGCATTTTCGGATCACAGAATTCAGCAATTACTTGTCTACACGCACCACATGGTGAAATCGGTCCATCAGTTTCTCCTGTAATAACTAAGTAACTAAAATCGCGCTCCCCTTCTGATACCGCTTTAAATATTGCTGTTCTTTCTGCACAGTTACATAAACCGTAAGAAGCATTTTCTATATTACAACCCGTATAGATTTTCCCTTCTTTCGTAACTAACGCTGCGCCAACAGGAAATTTAGAATACGGAATATACGCTTTCGATAACATCTTGTTTGCTTCTTCAATATATTTTTTCTTATCCATATTATTTCCCCCTCAAAGTAAATGAAATGATCATTAGTCAGTAATAACTGTATGAACTAATTTAGGAGCCACTGCTGTTTCAGCGATAGAGATGTTCTCATAAATTTTTGCTTTTACATCTTCTACATTTTCACGATTTGCGTAGATTGTTACGAACGGCTCGCCTTCTTTTACTGCATCGCCAACTTTTTTACGTAACATTAATCCTACTGCTAAATCGATTTCATCTTCCTTCGTTGCACGACCTGCACCAAGTAACATAGCTGCAATACCAATCTCATCTGCAACAATGTTAGAAATAACACCTGAAGTTTTTGCAGGTACATCAATTACATACTTCGCTTGTGGCATTTTTTCTGGATTGTCTACAATTGAGCTATCTCCGCCTTGATTGCTTAAGAACTCTTTAAATTTCTCAGTTGCTTTTCCGTTTTTCATCACTTCAATTAGCATTTCACGAGCTTCTTCTAACGTATTTGCTTTTTTCGCAAGTACGACCATTTGACTTCCTAATACAAGTACTAATTCTGTTAAATCTTCTGGACCTTCACCTTTTAACGTATCAATCGCTTCTTTCACTTCTAGAGCATTACCAATCGCAAATCCAAGAGGTTGTGACATATCTGAAATAACTGCCATTGTTTGACGTCCTACATTATTTCCGATACGTACCATTGCATGTGCTAATTCTTTTGCATCTTCTTCTGTTTTCATAAATGCACCAGCACCTGTTTTTACATCAAGTACGATTGCGTCAGCACCAGCTGCAATTTTTTTACTCATAATTGAACTTGCGATTAAAGGAATTGAGTTAACAGTTCCTGTTACGTCGCGTAATGCATAAATCTTTTTATCTGCAGGTGTTAAGTTTCCTGTTTGTCCAATAACAGCTACTTTGTCACGGTTTACAATATCAATGAATTGTTCTTTCGTAATTTCAACGTGGAATCCTTCTACCGCTTCTAATTTATCAATTGTTCCGCCTGTATGCCCTAAACCACGACCAGACATTTTTGCTACTGGTACATCTAAAGCAGCTACTAATGGTCCTAATACTAATGTTGTTGTATCACCAACACCGCCAGTTGAATGTTTGTCTACTTTAATTCCTTCAATTGCTGATAAGTCGATCGTTTCTCCAGACTCAACCATCGCCATCGTTAAATCTGCACGTTCGCGATCTGTCATATCTTTAAAGAAGATTGCCATTGCAAGCGCACTCACTTGATAATCAGGAATACTTCCGTCTGTATATCCATTAATAAAGAATTTGATTTCTTCAGTCGTTATTTCTTTGCCTTCACGTTTTTTTGCAATAATATCTACCATTCTCATTACAATCACCATTCCTTTTTATATTATATGAATCTATTAAAATAGTAAGCCAACGATTGTTGCTGATAAGAAACTTACTAATGTTGCACCGAATAGTAATTTCAAACCAAATCTTGCGACTACATTCCCTTGCTGTTCATTTAAGCTCTTAACTGCCCCTGCAATAATCCCAATTGAAGAGAAGTTTGCAAATGAAACTAAGAATACAGAGATAATCGCTGTCGTTCTATCTGAGAAATTAAAGTTTCCTTGTGCTAAATCTGTCATAGCGACAAATTCATTTGATACTAATTTTGTTGCCATAATATTTCCGGCATTAACTGCTTCATGCCAAGGTACACCCATAATAAATGCAAATGGTGCAAATGCATAACCAAGAATTTCTTGGAATGAAATACCGATTACACCTTTAAATACTGCATTAATGAATGCGATAAGAGCAACGAAACCGACTAACATAGCTGCTACTGTAATCGCAACTTTAAATCCATCAATAATGTATTCCCCTAATACTTCAAAGAAGGTCTTTTTCTCTTCTTCTTGTACTTCTAACATATCTTCTTCTTCGGTAACTTCATACGGGTTAATGATAGAAGCAATGATGAAGCCACCGAATAAGTTAAGCACTAAAGCGGTTACAACATATTGTGGTTTTAATAAAACCATATATGATCCAACGATAGACATAGAAACTGTAGACATTGCTGATGCACATAATGTATACATTCTTTTCTCTGGCAATAACCCTAGTTGTTTCTTAACCGAAATAAATACTTCCGATTGTCCTAAAATCGCCGATGCCACAGCGTTATATGATTCTAGTTTCCCCATTCCATTTACTTTACTTAATGCTAGACCGATAGATTTCACAATAATAGGTAATACTTTAATATGTTGCAAAATACCTATTAAGGCTGATATAAATACGATTGGCATTAATACACTTAAAAAGAACGAAAACTCTTTTTGATTTACTAATCCACCAAATACGAAATTCACACCGTCAGCGGCATATTTTAATAACTCTCCAAAACCATCTGCTATTCCGCTAATTAATATATTCCCTACACTTGTATTTAATAATAGAAACCCCAAAATGAATTGTAATATAACCATCGTTATGATTGGACGATATTTGACTTTCTTTCTATCATTACTAGCAAGCCAAGCGATACCTAAAATCAATACGAGGCCAAAAACACCGATTAAGTATTTCATAAGCCGTTTCCTCCCATTCGTATCCGCTTACATTTTTTCAATTATTAAAGCAATAGATATACTTTAAACGTATATCTATTGCTTTAACCTTTTATCGATTAGTAGTTATCTGTAGCACCTTTTGCATCATTTAATACGATTGCAACACTAGCACTTGCTCCAACGCGAGAAGCTCCAGCAGCTACCATTTTGTCTGCATCTTCACGTGTACGAACACCGCCAGATGCTTTTACACCAATGTTTGGTCCTACTGTTTTACGCATTAATGCGATATCTTCAGCAGTTGCTCCGCCAGTTGAGAATCCAGTTGAAGTTTTTACGAAATCAGCACCAGCTTTTACTGATAATTCACAAGCACGTACTTTCTCTTCATCTGTTAATAGACAAGTTTCAATGATTACTTTTACAAGAGCTTTTCCTTTTGCTGCTTGTACTACTTCATAAATGTCTTTTTCAACAAGTTCGTTGTCACCATCTTTTAAAGCGCCTACGTTGATTACCATATCAACTTCAGTTGCACCTTTTGCAATAGCATCTTTTGTTTCAAATGCTTTTGTTTCAGTAGTGCTTGCTCCTAATGGGAAACCGATTACAGTACAAACGTCTACATCATGTCCAGCTAGTTCATCAGCCGCTAATTTTACCCATGTTGGGTTAATACAAACAGAAGCGAATTTATATTCCTTTGCTTCTTCGATTACTTTCATAACATCTTCTTTAGTAGTATTAGCTTTTAAAATTGTATGGTCAATTAACTTTGCAATGTTCATTATCTTCACTCCTCATATCTTTTAACAACTTCATTCTAACTCTTAGTTGAACAAATGTAAATACACTTTTGAAATTTTGTTCATTCTTTTTTAAAAGGCATTTTCTTGTAGTAAATAAAGCGCATTCTAACAAAGAACACTTCATATATAATCAAATTTTCTATGTTAACAATGGTAGTATGTATCTCCATATCCATAATTATTTTTAAAAAGGCAATTTGTGTTCAAAAAAGACTCCTATCATTCATACATAACAAAATAAAAGGAGTTCTCAAAATTAACATTTTGAGAACTCCTTTTATTTCTAACCTTTTTCATAATGTAACAGTTCTTTTGCTGTATGCTGATCGATAATTAATACATTTGCATACCCGCCACGTAACGCACCATCAATTGCTTTTATTTTTCTATTACCACCTGCAACTAAAATAGAGCGTTTCTTTAATTTCAGTTCCTCTAACTCAATTCCAATTGTACGCTGATTAATCTCTTCGCTACTAATATTTCCGTCTCCATCAAAGAAACGTGAACAAATGTCACCGACTGATTGTTTTTTGAGTAAACTTGTTTCATCCTTATCGAAATAACCTAATCGGAATAACAGCGCTTCGTCTCGCACTGTTCCTACAGTGAAAACTGCAATATTCGCTTGTTTCCCCATTTCGATAATGTGATGAATATGTCGATCCTGCTCTACTAATTCTTTTGTCACTGCATTATCAAATATAACTGGAAGAGGTAAATTTCTTGGCGTCGTTTGAAAAGCATCTGCAAATAAAGCTATCGTCTCATTCGCATATGTATTTACACTCGAATGACTAATGCCACCTTTTAGCTGGACAACCTCTACCCCTTTTACATGTTGCGGTACGATTTTTCTAGCAATTTCATACATCGTCATTCCCCAGCTTACACCAACAATATCACCGTTTTTAACCGTCTTTTCCATATACTCAGCAGCATATTTACTTATATACTCTGTAATCGTTGCATATTCCGGTACTGGAGAAAACACAACATGTGCCTCTAACAAGTTGTACTTTTCTTTCAGTAAATTCCCAACGTTATCTAAATCCGCAAATGGATCGGCGATGCTAATTTGAACAAACCCTTTTTCTTTCGCGTACTTTAACAATCTAGAAATCGTCGGTCTTGAAATATTTAATTTGTTAGCAATTTCTTGCTGACTATAATCTGATTGATAATATAATCTTGCAACTTCAACGCTTAATTGTTGTTTATCTTTTTCCATAGTAACTCATTACAAATCCCTTCCTGTATTTCCCTTTCGTTACAAGCATTATACAGCTTTATGCAAAAAAATTCGACTACCGAATTTTATCTAACTGAACTTCTATTCTACGTATTATATACAATGAAACCTTATTGTGTAGATTTACAAACTCAATATAGAAACACTTACAACATATAAATCAGTTTATATGTAATTCATTCTTTATTGCTTTTCCTGTAGTAACGATAACAAAGCCGTTCAATAAGAAACATGAAACATCGTCTAAAAGCTATTCAAATACCCCTCATAAACAAAAGATACTGTTCATAAGGGGTATGTATTCAATTTAAGTTTATAAAAATCGGATGGAAACACTGCAAGTTCTCACTTATTTAGAATAAGAGAAAAGATGATGTTTTATTTGTTCAATAAAATAATGATGGTGTATATTATCGTTAGATACGCGACTTGCCATAATAGCTCCCTCCATTGAAGATGCAAGAAAAGAAGCGAGCGATATAATATCTATATCTTCTTTAAGTTCTTGTTTCTCTATTCCTTCTTTTATGAGAGAAGCCATTAACATTACTGTATCATCATAACCTTTTGCTGCTGCTTTTTGTAATTCTGGAAATACTCCAGTACTTTCAATTGCGCTATTAAGTAATGGACAGCCTCCAGCAATAGGAGGATTATTAGCTGCATCTTGATATACAAGGAAAATTGCAAGGATTTTATCAATTGCTGTCTTTTTATTTTCCATTGCTTTATGAAAATGACTCCACATAATCTCACCACTTTTGTCGTAGGCAGCAAGGACAATTTCTTCTTTACTTTTGAATCTACGATAAATAGATCCTTTAGGTAGTTCAGTAGCTGTCATTATATCCTGGATGGATGTGCGAGTTATCCCATTAGTATTAAATAAATATAAAGATGTTTCAATAATTTTTTCTTTAACCTTATCAACTTTAGTCATGCTTTGTAATCCTCCTAATAAAAACGAGCTTAATATTTCAGGTGATATTTACCATCTATTTTCTTGAATTTTTTTGTAAGTATAAATAAGTTTGGAACAAAAATATATTATCCATCCCTATATTATGTGAACCTCAAACAATACAGTTTGAAAAGAGGTAATCAAATTGTATTATCTATATCATTCAAATAAATTTTCTGTCAAAATTAACATGTCCAATTATTTAATTCAGTCCTGTTATACAACTAATTTCACCTACAATTGTAGAAGGTGTAAAAATATATAGTTAATTTTAACGTATAGACTATGATTATTATATATAATTTTTATTAATATGTTTAGCTAAAGTGTTTGAACCACCCCACTCTCACTTCATTCTATAAAAGATTAATCATTAATGATTATTGGAATTAAATTGTAACAAAGCAACTGAGATATAAATATATTTGCTTTTTACCATTTTGATTTCGTTAAAAGGGTTTAAAAAACTAGAAACTTGTAGTATCATTAGATTTCGATTCAGACCGAACCGTCCGGTTTTTAATATAAATATATTTAGAAGGAGAACGTTATGCAGAAAGAAAAATCAAAGATTATAGGTAATTTAATTACGGGGGCAATAAAGTGAACTTTATAAAAATGAATAAAAAAGAAATTATTATGCTAATAGTTTATACAATGTTTGCACTACTTCAAATTGGCTTGTTCATATTATTTGGCCTATCACTTTTAACTAACAGCAATTTAGTTGAATCAGAATTTGCTCTTAGTGCCATCGGTTTGACTGTACCTGCTATTGTAGGAATAATTTTCTTTAGGAAAGAAATTATTGAAAGTTTTACTTATTTTAAAGAGAAAACAATTTTGAAAATAGTAAGTGTTCCTCTGGTGGTTTTATTTACGGTAATTGTAGAACAATCTGTTATGCGTTTTCTAGCAACTACCCAGCCAGAGAACCAAGAACAGCTCCTTGAAACAGGTACGGGGATACCTCTTATTTTTACATTGCTAGTATTTGGTATTCTAGGGCCATTGCTTGAAGAAATTGTGTTTCGTCATATAATATTAAATCGTTTTTCACATTATATTGGTACTGCTATTGCATCTATCATCTCGATTATAATTTTTACAGTTCTTCATACGAATCAGCTTTCGGATATTGCTATTTATTTACCTGGCTCGGTGATACTTACTGTAGCTTATCTTATTTCTAAGAGATCCATTGCATATGTTATGGCGATACATATGTTAAACAATTGCATCACTTTCATTCAATTGCATATGTCATAGCGATACATATGTTAAACAATTGAAGGTTTTGATGCAAAAATACTTTATGTTTCTATCGAGTATTTTTGGCACCAGAACCACTTTTTCTAAGGCATAAGAAATCTTATCAAAACTACAACTTATTAGGAGAGTGTCAGTCATGATTGTAACAACAACTTCTGGAATTCAAGGTAAAGAAATTATTGAGTATATTGATATTGTAAATGGTGAAGCTATTATGGGTGCAAACATTGTCCGCGATTTATTCGCTTCAGTTCGTGATGTTGTCGGTGGCCGTGCTGGTGCTTATGAAAGTAAGCTAAAAGACGCTCGTGATATTGCAATGGACGAAATGAAAGAACTTGCAAAACAAAAAGGTGCGAACGCTATCGTTGGTATTGACGTAGATTACGAAGTTGTACGTGATGGAATGTTAATGGTTGCTGTAAGTGGTACAGCTGTACGTATATAAGTAAATAAAAAAACGGTTCCTCCCTTGAAATTTATACTTTGAGGAGGGTCCTGGTTCTGTTGCAGATTTTAAAGAATAAAAAGAGATGTTGATAAATCATTGTACGTTGAAAAAACACAGTTTGAGTGTAAACTGTGTTTTTTTATATAGAAGCCTCATCTCATCACTATCAAGCTAAAATTTTGTGTTAACTTGTAAAAAAATGTACATTTTTTACTTTGGGGTAATTTTGAATCCTTAAGCTTATGGGCATGTGCTGGTACCCTCTAATACTGTACAAATTTTTTATAAATGGTTGTAAGGTTCTACGTTTTTGACCATTCTGTACAACGATAACTTTGGTTTATTGATTTCACCTGTAATCTGGTAGCCTATCCTCTGATACAATTTAATGGCAAGTTGGTTCTCTTTCTTTACCGTCAGAGAGCATTTGGCAAAGCCTTGCAGCGAAGCTTGTTCCTCAGCAAACTCAATTAATCTGGTACCTATCCCTAGTCCTCGACTTTCGGGCAGTAAGGCAATTGTTCCGATGTGAAACTCGTCATCTTCTCCCTCCTTCAAGGTAAACATGGAATAAAGCATTTTGATATTCAGAACGTTATAAACAACAAAACCCAGCTTTCGGAACGAAAGCAGCTGTTTAAAAGTGGGCCAGGCAAGACGATTTAAAACGGGTGTGGGATAGCAAGTAATCATCCCTAAAGTTTTCCCGTCCATTTGAGCTTCATAGGCGTATTGATGACTAAAACGGTTGTTCTCCTGCCGCCATAGCTTACAAAATGTCCAATCGACTGTGTTCTTCTCCTCAGATCCTGCAAGTGGAAACGCCATGTATTCCAATGCCATTACATTTAGCTGGGCGCCGACCATGGATTGATGAACAGCCTTTACAATAGAGATTTTATTCATTATCCTATTGCTCCTTTTCACTTTCTATATTATTAATATTAATTATCATGGATTTGAATCAGTTCACTTCCCTCTCAATTCATCCTTAGCTTTGAAACCATAATAAAATGTATTTAAAACAAGCTCTGCAGCAGATTTTTTAGCCACATTTCCTTCATGTACCTGTTCCCAGGTATGGAAAAGCAGAGCATAAAGCGTATTCAAAATCCATTCACTGCTAACTGTTTGCTGAAAGTAACCTCTTTGTTGTAGCAATTCAATAACGCGTCTTAAGGGTTCCCTCAGCTTCTCTTCTGCTTCACCTAATTCTTTGTTGTTAAATACAGATGCATCATGACCTAGAAAATAGATTTTGTCACCTAAAGGGATTAACGCTTCAATGAGTTCCGGGATATAGTTTTCGCTTCTTTCCTCATCCAGTGGAATCTGGTTTACAGTATCACTTACCAGTTGTATAGCCCGATGGCCCAAGAACAGCATCAATTTCTCCCTGCTTTCGACGTAGCGATGGAGTGTAGCAATTCCAATTCCCGCATATTCCGCAATTTCATTCATCGAAGCAGTAGGATTTTCAACAAGCAATATAGTAGCTGAATCAAGAATTGCATTAAATCTCGCTTCCTTCAACGCTGACAAGTCTTTCTTCATCGTCAATCTCTCCCTTTTTCTGTATAAAGTCGTCATTTTTGATAGATAAATATATCATTTGATATTATAATAAACAATCTCAAATAAAGTGTCCAGCTGCTGAATGTAGCTTTTCAAAAAGAATTATATTCCTGAAACTGATAGTACTTTGAATATTTCATTTTTAGTATTTCATTATTTAGATAACGATGAAGAAATTAAATTCTTTAATGTAATAAATACAAGAGCCAAAGGAAATGGTACGAGTTACTTTCTACATAAAGTTATCGGTTTATTTTAAAATTCACTTCCGGGTATTGGGTTATCAGCCTTTTAAGGGTTGAGCCGTCATCCTTCTGTTTTACATACTGGTCAAAAAATGCCAGACTGAATTCGTTAATAATACGATGAACTTCCTTTGGATTTTCACCTGGGCTCTGCAACAGAGGTGAGAACAAATGTAAATCGGTAAAGCTTGTATGATCCGTATGAGGAATGACCATTGACATACCACCGCCAGCTAACCCGCGTCCGTATCGCTCCCTCACTTCAAAGGGATCTGCTTCATCAGGCTCTTCTGCATTCATGAGCAGAAATGGTTTTCCAATGCCACTTTCAGGCAAGATTTCACCATACAATGTACCATCCATATTGATAGCTGCTTTGACACGAGAATCTTTTGCAAGTATTTGTGCTGCGGTAGCTCCACCGTAAGAGTGGCCAAACATTCCAATTCGCGAGGTATCCAGTCTTCCTGTAAAGAAACCGGTCTCATCGTTTTCGTTAAGTTTCTCTATCTGATTAAGGACAAAGCTGACATCTTCCTCCCATAATTTTATGTGACTATCTCCTTCATCAGTTAAATTGATGGGCTGTACGTAAGCAGTTCGACCACCTGGAAAGACGGTAGCTGCAGCATCAAAGGTATGATCGATACTTAGAACAATATATCCTTGACTAGCCAACTCCTCAACTTGAAACGTGTTTTGATTACGAAAACCATTAAAACCATGAGAGAAGAGTAATATGGGATAGTGATTCTCTGAGTCTGAGAGTTGTAAATCCATAAACGAATGAGACTTTACCAATTCCATGTGGCTGAATGCAAATGCAGGAATAGACAATGTTTTTTCCAATCCCTTGGAGAGCTCATTTATGTTACGAATATAAGGTTCTGGATCCCCCTTGCTTTTTTCAGCTGCAGGATACCAAATTTGCACCATCAGTTCGCGCCGATTATTTGGATTTTTCGAATATGGTTCATTTCTCTGATGATCAACCCAATGATATAGCTTCGTACCGATCTTATGTGGACCAGTTGGTTCTTCAAATGAAAATACTGGCATAAGTAAGGGTAGCGCAACTGCTACAGACAAATAGATACATAGTAACGAAGTCTTAACTATGAATACACCCGAACTTCTAAAGCCCTTTTTCCGCCCAGCTAATAAATAGCATAAAATTAAGATAACTGGGGATACATATGCCGGAATCATCTGCCACCTAAAACCTTCTGCCAATAACTGAACTGTAACCATTACAACGGCAATCAAAGTAGCTAATTTAGACCACTTTTTCGTTTCTCTGCCTATTAACAGTATCCAACTCAATAGACTAAAATTCACTACTATCAAAACAACTTCCCAGAAATTCATTGGCCTATCTCCTTTGCATGCATTTTACTTCTAATTAAAGAGGTAGTTTTCAGCCTAAGCAAAAGCAGATGAAACACCTATATAGTTGCACTAATTATGCTTAGTAACCGTTTCATCCACTCTACTCCTTTATTCAAATTAAAAACTTAAAATGCCCAGCTACCTTTACGGAAAATTGGTTCTACAGTTCCATCTGGTAGAATACCGTCAATGTCCATCTCACTGCTACCAATCATAAAGTCCTCATGTGTTACAGAAATATTTGCCCCTAACGTTTCAAGCTGATCGTTTTCTAAATCTCTTCCATCCTCTAAGCAAGTTGGATAAGCTTTACCAATCGCTAAATGGTTCGATGCATTTTCATCAAACAATGTATTAAAATATAAAATTCCCGATGCTGAAATTGGTGATTCATGTGGTACAAGTGCTACTTCACCTAAATAGCAAGAGCCTTCATCCACATTAATAAGCTCTTGTAATAAATCATGTCCTACCTGTGCTTCAGCTTTAACAATTTTTCCTTCTTCAAATGTCAGTTTAAAGCCATCGATAATATTCCCTTGATAAACTAATGGTTTTGTATTGCTTACATAGCCATTTACACCTTGTTTCATCGGTAACGTATAAACCTCTTCTGTCGGCATATTAGCCATAAAGATAGTATCATCAGGAGTTTTACCACCTCCAGTAACCCATTTATGCTGTGGTGCTAATGCAATTGTTAAATCAGTACCTGGCGCTGTATAGTGAAGCTTCATATATTTTTTATCGTTCAGTAGGACCGCACGAGATTCTAAATTTGTTACATGTTCACGCCATTTTTCAATAGCACTGCCGTCACCAATACGAACAGCTTTAAAAATAGCCTCCCATAATGCTGGTACTTGATCCTCAGTTGCTAAACCTGGGAACACCTTCGATGCCCACTTTGGTGAAGGAACTGCTACCATCGACCAAGCTATTGAATCCTTCATTACGGCGTTGCGATTGTTTCTCAGAGCAGCTCCTGCTACCTTTTGATAGGTAGCTAGACGATCAGATGAAATACCTGTAAATTTATCAGGATCTGTAGCATCTATCATTAATAGTGCTCCTTTACGTTCGATCAGCTCATCATTCATTTTGACTATCCACTCTGGGAAGCGATTAAATTCTTCATCTGAGGCATAATCAAAGTAAGCACGTTCCATTTCTTCATCCGAAAAATTAACATGAACACGCCCTGCCCCAGCCTTATAAGCCTCTTTCACAATTATACGGGCGAAATCCAATGCATCCACTGATGTATTGACTAATAAGTATTGCCCTGGTTGAATATTGACACCGATTTTCACCGTAAGTTCTGCATATGCTTGTAATTTTTCTTCAAAAGTCATATTATTTACCTCGCTTTTATTAAATTGGTTTTGAATTCCCCTCACTAACTTACTTTCTGAACAGGTTTTCTCAGAATTTCCATTTCCCATTTTTTATTAGAACATGATAACAACTAATGGATTTTTTCTACTACTCATATATTTAATTTCTAAACTTTGATTCAATTAATATTGATTTGTTTTTCAAAAAATCTAATCGAAGGGTATCAAACACTACATAAAGTTATAGAGTTCTTTATTGTGAAAGCTCACTCAGTTCTTCCCAATCTTTTCAATGCTACTGCACCTAAAGACTTACCATCAATGGGACGATTAACATTCTCAATCACTCCTTTATCTTTATAAAAGCATTTTTGATAGATAAACATATCATTTGACATAAGATTAAATCATTTTGAATGAATTATCAAGCCGTAAAATTTAATTTTTAAAAAATTCAGTAAAAAACTCATATGAAAATGGATTCTATCAAAGGGAGCGATAACGGAAATATTTTTAGACACACATGGATAAAACACATGACAAACTTATATATAATTGCAAGTTCAACTCTCACAAAAAACAGGATAAAAAAATAAACAGCAGAACTAGTCCACTGTTTACTTTGCCACACCTTCATGTAATTTTTCTGTATAATCCTTTACATCTTTCCAGCTATCTTTCGCTGTATGTAAATCTTCTTTTATAAACGTAAACTCTTCTGGAGAAATTCCTTTTACGTTTTGTAGTAAATTATTATATTTTGCACCTACTGTATACCATTGATTTGATATGTTTTGTAGTGCTGTAATTGCTGCATCAATTGTTTCTGTCATGTTTGTTGTTTTATTTTTTACATCAGTCAAAATTAAGACTTCTGCTTGTGCTCCTGAAATTCTATCTTTTAAATTGGCGATTTCTCTTTCTGCATTTGCGATATCTTTTTTCGCAACCGCAATCATCGGCCCACCAGCAAGACATGTTATTAGAGCTACGCAAAGTACGCCACCAGCAATGACCATATCATTACTCTTTTTAATCGAATCGTTATATGTATTTATTTGTTGCTCTAGAGCTGGAATACCAGCATTCGTACTTGCCAATATCGCTGTTAACTGATTTGTATCCTCTTTGAAACTATTTGTATCTTTCGCCATTCTATCGCGAAAAGCTTTCAAATTCCCTAATAATCCATCTACCTCATTTTGATTCTTTACAATATCCGCATACAACTTTTCTAAATCCGCTTTTAATTTTCCGCTATCCTTTTGATCAATCGCTATTAACATGTCGTTATAATACGATTGAAAAGTATTATTGTAATTTATAATATTTTGATCCGTTTTCATAATTTGAGGCTTCATATTATTTAACCAATATGCTGCATTAACTTTTGCATCTCTTTGATGCTGAATCATATTCCCTTTAAATTCACTATTAATCGAACTTATTTTACTTAAATCTGTCTCTTGCTGATTTTGAATTAATTTTGCATATGAATCCATTGCAAATATGCTCGATGTCGTTTGCGCCATAACGTCTTGGAATCCAGCTGGCCCTAGAGAATAATTTTTCGCACTTTCTTGCAATGTTTTTACGTTTTGTTCTGCTGCAAAAGGATGTAAAGGAAATGCGTTACTCGTTGCCACTCCAGCAATCATTAACGTTAAAAGGCATTTTTTATAAAATCTTTTCTGCATACTTTTCACCTATTTTCTTTATAAAAGTATAAAAAGCTCCTGCTCACAACTGAACAGGAGCTTCAAACCATTCATCAACACTTAACGCTCTAACGATTCGTATTCGATTATGCTTTTTTCGTATCTACTACTTTAATATCTTCCGCATAAATCTTTTCTGCATAGTCTTTAATGTTTTTCCAGCTATCTTTCGCAATGCTTAAATCTTCTTTAATGAAAACTAGGTCATTTGGACTAATAGAATCTACATTTTGAAGTAAAGAATTGTATTTTGATCCCATTGTGTACCATTGGTTTGAAATATTTTGTAACGCTGTAATTGCAGTATCAATTGTATTTGTTAAATACTCTGTTTGTGTTTTAATGTTCGTTAATCCTGCTACTTCTAATTGCGCAGTTGTAACTTGTCCTGTTATCTTTTGAATTTCTGCTTGTGCATTATCAAGCTCTTTCTTCGCTAATACGATTCCAGCTGTACCACCGCCTACAGCTGCTGCGCCACCTGCAATTAATGCTACTCCTAGCGGTGTTCCTGCGCCCGTAGCAATAACTACTGCACCACCGATAATTGCAATTGGTCCTAGAGCTGTCGCAACAGATGAACCGATAATAATTGCATTATATTTACTAATTGCTTCATTGTACGTTGTAATTTGATTTTGTAATAGTGGAATTCCTGCATCTTGACTAGCTAATATAGATGTAATTTGATTTGCATCACCCTTGAAGTTTTGCGTATCCGAAGTCATTTTATTTCGGAATTTCTTCAAGTCTTCTACTAACTGATCCACTTGCGCTTTATTTTCATTAATACTACTTGATAATCTAGTTAAGCCTTTCGTAAGAGTTGCTTTATCCTTTGCATCAACTGCAGCAACTAAAGTATCATAATAGTTTTGGAATTTCGTATTGTAGTTAATGATATTTTGATTCGTTGAAATAAGCTGTGGTTTTAATACATCTAACCATTGCTTCGCATTTCCTCTCGCTGTATCTTGATGCTGAATGACTTTTCCTTTTAAAGCCGCATCAACAGATGATACATTCCCAAAGTTAACATTACCTTGTTTAATAATTGTTAAAGCGTACAGATCCATTACTAAAGCATTTGAACCTGTTCTTTCCATTGCATCTTTTAAGCCTTCTGGTCCTAATGAGTATTCTTCATAGTCATTATAAGCTTTTGCTACCGCATGAACTGGAGCTTGTTTCACTGTGCTTTCAGCTGCATACGTATGGGCTGGCATAATGTTTCCTGCTGCAAATACTGCCATAAGTGCTGATAGAGCCATTACTTTATATGGTTTTTTTGTCATTTTTCTTCTCTCCCTATATCGCTAATTATTTTTCTGCTTAATGTACTTCAACGTTTGTAACGTAATCTTCAAATTGATTTGTTTGTTTATTCATTTCATCACTTACTTTTTTAATTTGATTGAAATGTTTTTGAAGTAAACTACTGTCTGTATACGTGCCTTCTTCAACATTCTTTTGAATTTGAATCATATTATTATTTAAAACTTTCCAATCCGTTAATAACGTTTCTAAAGTTGTAATTTGACGATCAATTAATTCTGTAAAGCTATTTACTTGATCTTCAACGAATGTAATTTGAGTCGCCTCTGCTTCAGTTTGTGATAACTTTTGAATAAGTGGTAATAACTCTTTTTGCTTTTGTTGAATGCGAAGAGCTGCTTCTCTCGTTTGACTATCTGCAGCATTTACAATTTCATTACTTAAAGTACCGATAGAAACAAAATCGATTGTTTTCGTTTGTGCAGTTTGATTTGTGATTGTAAATACTTGTTTACCGATATTAATAGAACCTTTAATGATTTCTTGAGGTCTATTCAAAATAGTAGTTAGTTCAGCTTGAATTTCCCCTTGAATTCTTTTAATATCTTCTCTTAATTTCACAATATCTCCACTTGATCCTTGCAGTGTTTTTATTGCTTCATCGGCTTTAATTGATAAGTTGTTACTATCTTTGTCTAATACTGTTTTAAATCGATTTAACTCTAATAAATCTTGCTCCATACTCTCTTGGATGCTTTGTACTTGCAATTGTAATTTTCCATATGCACTCATAAAATCTGCTTTTGCTTGCTGATCTTCATTTACGTTTCCTGCTAGTTCATAGAGCTTACTATAATAGCTATTAAATCTAGTGCTGTATCTCATCATTTCTTGATTTAAGTCAATTAGCTTCGGATTATATTCATCAATCCACTCTCGCACATTCGCCTTTGCGAACTTTTGATGATTCGTTAAGCTACTCATCGCATTTACCTTAATGTCTGGCTGTTGCAAAATAATTAATCCGTATGCTTGAATAAGCGGTGATTGTGATCCTAACATTCTAATTGAATTGGATAATGTATTTGGAGCAATTACATTTTGCGCATATACTGTTTTCACTTCCGTTTGCCCCTCCTTGGCGTAAGCGCTTACAGGAATGAAGCAACTCGTAGATACTGCTGTAACCAATAACCCTGTAATTAAAGTCTTTTTCACTTTAACTCCTCCTATGTATTAGCAACTATTACTATCGCATTTTATTATTCTATTTTTTTGCCCATAACTTGAGATGGTTAAAATAGAGAACGTCCTCACCACGATCCATGTATGAACCACCTCTCTCATATTGCTACAGTACTTACTTATCGCCACAAAACATTTTATTATTTTTCATATGTGTTTAGTATGAATAATATTGTATAAATTTTCTATTTCATCGAAATTCCCACATTCACATAGTGAATATATTACGTAAAAATATTATTCATTTTAAACTAAAAAACATGCGTAAATATGAAATTTCGTTTTGTTTTCATATATGTTTTGTACTGTAAGGTCATTTAAACACAGCTGTTTATATAACGTAAAGAAGTATTTTCATTCCCTTTATTTCCAAGCTTTCATGTCCTTATTTCAAAATATAATCCGATTCACTGTATCGATTGAAATATCTATATATCACAACAGAAAACACTACTTATAAATAACTAATAAAATTATATCCATATAACTTTTAAACCCATATGCAATTATGCATAGCATATACACAAAAAGGATAGCTTCATTTTCACGAAGCTATCCTTCAAAAATCTTCTTATTTTTTTAAATGATATGGGACTGTCGTAATAACAACATTTCTTTTATAAAGTAAATACGCACGTATGAGTAAACTGGATTGATTATGAAGAATGTTATGCCAACCTTTTTTCGGAATGAACTGTGGTATAACGACCGTAACGCGGTAATTCGATTCACTTGCCTTATATTGCACTGTATCAATGAACTTCGTTAACGGCTGAATAATACTTCTATAATGAGAATGTAATGTAACAAGCCTTACTTCAGGTTGCCACACCTTCCATTTCTCTTCAAATTTCTTTTCCTCTTCTCTGTCAAAAGCAACATATACAGCGATAACTTGATCTGCAGAAAGAGATTTCGCATAGTTCAATGAATTTTCTACTACATGCGTCATACCTGCTACAGGAACGACAATTACATTCCCCTCAATTGGAATAAGAGGCTCGCAAGTTTTTAAACTTAATTGATCACCCACTGCATCATAATGCTTCTTAATTCGATGGAATAAGAAGATAATAACTGGTAAGAAAATAAGAATCGACCAAACTTGTGCAAATTTAGTTAAAAAGAACATGCTCATTACGATAAAACTAATAACTGCACCAATTAAATTAACCGTTAATTTTAAAGCCCATCCTTCAGGTTTTTCACGAAGCCACTTTAATACCATCCCTGTTTGAGAAAGTGTAAATGGAATAAATACACCTACTGCATATAACGGAATTAAATGTTCTGTTTGTCCTTGGAAAGCTACAATTAAAATAATCGAAGCAACTCCAAGTATTATAATACCGTTTGAGTAACCTAGACGGTCTCCTCTAATCGTAAACATTCTCGGTATGAATTTATCTTTTGCGAGGTTAACCGCTAATAAAGGAAATGCAGAATAGCCTGTATTAGCTGCGAGAATTAATATTAAAGCTGTTGTACCTTGTATGAAATAGTACATGAAATTACGTCCAAATGTTTGTTCAGCAATTTGAGAAACAACTGTTACTTCTTTACTCGGCGTCACTCCGTAATAATAAGCTAAAAATACAATTCCTGAAAATAACACAGCAAGTAATGCACCCATTGCAAGCAATGTTTTTGCAGCATTGTTTGGCGCAGGATCTTTAAAGTTCGGAATTGCATTTGAAATTGCTTCAACACCTGTTAAAGCAGAACTACCTGATGCAAATGCTCTTAACAGTAAAAACAAACTAATACCCGCAACCGGCGTTCCGATCGGCGTGTGTAAAGTTGGTGAAACGTGACCAGTCAAAATATTATATATGCCTACACCAATTAATATAAATAGGGCTAAAACAAATAAATAAACAGGATATGCTAAAACAGAAGCTGATTCCGTTACTCCTCTTAAATTTAAGATCGTAATAAATATAACAAATATAATCGCAATGATTACATTATGTGCATGTAAACTAGGAAAAGCAGATGTTAGCGCATCTGTACCTGCAGATACACTTACCGCAACAGTTAAAATATAGTCGACTAATAAAGATCCTCCAGCAATTAAGCCTGGATTCATCCCTAAATTTTCTTTTGATACAACATACGCTCCCCCGCCATGCGGATAAGCAAAAATAATTTGACGATAAGATAAAATAAGGGCTGTCAATAATACTAATACCCCAACAGCGATCGGAATGGAATACCAATAAGCGATCGCTCCCACACCTGCTAAAGCAATTAAAATTTGCTCTGGACCGTAAGCAACTGATGACAATGCATCAGAAGATAAAATAGCTAAAGCTTTCGTTTTATTAAGCTTTTGTTCTCCAAGCTCTGTTGATTTTAACGGTCTTCCAATTAAAAATCTTTTAATAGATGAAACCAATGCTGTCCACTCTCCAATAATTTTGTACGAACTTTTCTGCTTGTTACAGCCAGTAAACGATTTCTTCAGAAAACAAAAAATGTCTACAAGCCATAGCGAAATAGACTTGTAGACATTATTTTTTTTGTCGCACAAGCTCCACCTTCCTTCTCAATATAACGCTTACGAGGTTAGCTGTCGGATTCGGGCCTATGAGTAGCCCTACCTTTTTCAAGGATTCACCCCATCGGATTATGTACTAATCCGTAAAAACGGGTCCCCCGTACCATGCGGTTTCAGCGATTTAGAAAATTGAAACTGTGGATTATAATACTCCTTTATTTTCAAAAAGTAAACAAAAATTTTTAATAAGAAAAAAATTAAAATGATTGCGCATAATCCGCTGAGAAATATACATAATGAATATTAAAAATCCGCAAAGGAGACCCATATGTCTAAAGAAAAGAAACCTATTTTTTCCGATTCATATTTAGATGCAGTAGCAAATGAAATTAATCAGTTATATGGTAAACGTGAACAGGAAATAAATTTGACAGATAGAACGAAAAAAAATAAATAATTTGTCATACAAAAAATAAAAAAGATAGCAATACACTTATATATTGCTATCTTTTTTATTTTTTCATACATCTAATTCTATTACAGATTTGTTAAAGGTCATCTCTTCATACACCTTTAAATTTTGATATATAGATTCTAATAATGGTGCCGCTATAGAAAACTTCTCTGCTACATCCAGTAAATATCCTTGCAAGTGCTTCCCTTCAATAAACGAACCCTTTTCCATATCACGTTGCATTGATGACTTCATATCATACGAAATTTTATCAATCGTTTTCATATGTTCCTGGGCAATATTAGCCTTTACTGGAGCTCCTAATACTCTCATGATTTGTACAGATTCCTCAAACACATTACGGATAAAATCACGGCCGCCTTCACTTTCACGGATTGGTCCAATTGGTGCACGCATTAACGTTGTCACACCTGACATTACAGTAATAAATAAATATTTATGCCACATATCTTGCGTAATATTTTCACTTAAAACAAAACTAGATTTCGTACCTGAAAATGCTTTAGAAATATGCTTTACTCTCTCTGAATTTTGAGACTTAATTTCTCCAAACACAAGTCTGTTGGCAGCGCTAGTTTGTACAATTTCTCCTTGATCGTTTAACGTCGTCTCGATAAAGCATAAACCGCCAATTACTTTTTCTTCGCCGAATTCTTTTTGTAATAGCGATAAATGAGCGATACCATTTAACAATGGAATGATTACAGTATTTCCGCCAACAAACGGCTTCAAATCTTGAATTGCCTCGTTTAAGTGATACGCTTTTGTTGAAAATAAAATGACATCAAATGGAGAAGTTCGCTCTTCTTTCGTTATTAATTTCGGTCGGAAGGAAAAATCCCCGTTAACACTTCGGATTACAAGTCCTCTTTCCTCTAATTGTTTTTTCCGTTTACTACGAACAAGAAACGTGACATCTTCTCCCTTCTCGACTAATCTGCCACCAAAAAATCCTCCGACTCCACCAGCGCCTAATACTAAAATCCGCATACAGCATCCCCCTTTTCAAAATACAATTTTATAACTTTTAGTATACATAACATTATACATGTTCCCTGCTAAATAAGCTGAATTTTCACTCTCAATTGAGTATAAAAGAGTGGTTATTTTCAAATAAATTTGGGCATGTTGTTTCTATAGCATATATGGAAAGGACACAATGTAGATGGAGGCAATACAATCAATTGAGGAAAAAGGTGTAGCAACAGCTATATTCCAATTTATATTCCCGTTTTCGTTTAAAGCTGGATATGAACAAAATATGTTCCCTTTCTTACAAAAAAACGATTTTCGTCCTTTTCGGCTCGATCATCTCGATGATGAAAATACATATTATGGGGAGTTTAAAGTTTCACATCAAAATATGGAAGCATACTATCTTTCATTTACAAATAAAATTCTCTTTCCTCATTCAGAGCATCAAAAGGGCTTGCAACGTTATTCAAAGGACCTTAACTTAACTGGACATTTAACAACAAACCTTATTTCAATTCCATTCAAGATACACTCTATTGATGTCACACTTTGTCCTTATGAACTTGGCTTCTTAACAATTCGAACAGAAGTAAACACTGCTCCAAACATGACTTTATCTGAAGCAATCGAATTCGCTGCTCGCTTCCGTGTACTTGAAACTAAAAATGATACAAATGAGACTATTTGTATTGAATGTAACGGAAAAAAGTATTCCCAAGTTGAAAAATTCATTTTTGGTTATTTATTTCATGGTGTAACTGATTTCTTTGAAAAGAAGAGATTAAGAAGTTCATACTTTCAAACCTTCCCTTTCTTTGAAGACCAAAGAATGTACGTTCAAACTTTATTGTCACTAAAAGAAGGTATGGAACTTAATGAAGTAGATGTTTATCGTACTTCTAGTCTTTCCGGATTAACAAGTGATGGTAAACCATATGTAAGTGCAAATAACCTTCCTTACATTCATGACTATTTAAAAAAACACGCTTACCAGAGATGGGCTCCAAATCGTTATTTCATTATGGAAGAACATATTTTTACATGTGTAACAAATGAAGGAGAACGCGAAATCTCTAAACTTGCTAGTCAAATGTTCGGAGAATTTTATTACGCTTTATTATTAAACCTATTTCATAAAATTGTTTTATTAAAAATGGCAAACGCCTATGCTGAGCTAAACATTGAACAAGATACTAATGAAATAGAGAAATTAATTTATTCAATCAATTCGTTCACTGCTAATTATTTTTCTTTAGAATTAGTATCCCAATCACAAAGTGAAGATATTTTCTTTCGCTTAAGAAAACTTTTTAATATTGAGGTTCTATACTCGAACGCGAAACAAAATCTTGATAGTTTGTTTAAATATCAAGAAAATGTCGCCTCTAAAAAAGATAGCCTTTTATTATTAATTTTAACGCTCTACTCTGTAGTGGGCCAAATGTTAGGGTTTACTATGATTGACCTTTTAAGAAACACCGATTCAAACAAAATATCGTCCCCTCTTGAATTTTTCGCTCTATTAATTGCGATTAGCGGCATTGTCATTTCACTTATTTTAGGAGCCCAAAGTTTATATCAATGGGGTCTACAGCATAAACAAAGAAAAGCTTGGGTAAAACAAACGGTACTTTCTGCCGTTAAAGAGAAAGAGGATAAAAACTAAAGAAGGTTATTTTCAAATTCTTGGTGTGCTGCAGTAAGTGAAATTTTTATCAGCGATTTTCCGATTATATCAGCGCAACTCGAAATATATCAGCGATTTTTCAAATATATCGACTTACCGACAAAAAACGACAAATGACAGGACTGTATAATAAAAAAAGGGTGCTCCAAAATAAAACTTGGAGTACCCTTTTTATTATACGAATTCAGCTTACTTCCCTGCTTCGATTTTATCTAATGCAGCAGCTACTTGCTCTTCCGTTAATTCATGTTGTATTACGTAGCGGTTACGTGGACTTACACGACATTCATGAGAACATGCACGTAAATATTTCGCTTCGTTTTCTTCAGAACATAAAATTTTCTTATTACATTCTGGATTTGAACAGTTTACATAGCGCTCACATGGTTCACCTGTAAAGTGATCTTTACCAACGATAACATGTTCTTTTTGGTTTACTGGAACAGCGATACGCTCATCAAACACGTAACATTGTCCATCCCAAAGCTCACCTTGTACTTCTGGATCTTTTCCGTACGTTACAATTCCACCGTGAAGCTGACTTACATCTTCAAAACCTTCACGAACTAACCAACCAGAGAATTTCTCACAACGAATTCCACCTGTACAGTAAGTTAAAATCTTTTTACCTTCAAGTGTTTCTTTGTTTTCTCTAATCCAATCTGGTAATTCACGGAATGATTCGATATCAGGTTTAATCGCACCTTTGAAGTGTCCTAAATCAAACTCATAATCATTTCGTGCATCAATGATAACTGTATCTTCTTGTTTCATTGCCTCATAAAAATCTTTTGGCTCTAAATACTTCCCAGTTATTTCATGTGGGTTAATGTCATCTTCTAGACGAAGTGTAACTAATTCTGGACGAGGACGTACGTGCATTTTCTTGAATGCATGCCCTTCTTCTTCATCTATTTTAAATACGATACCATCAAAACGTGGATCATTATTCATTGCTTCCATGTATTTCTCTGTTTGCTCTACAGTTCCAGAACAAGTTCCGTTAATACCTTCTTTTGCTACAAGAATTCTTCCTTTTAATTCAAGTGAATTACAAAATTCTAAATGCTCTGCAGCAAATTCTTCTGGGTTTTCAATTGTTGTGTACATGTAATATAGTAATACTCTGTATGGTTTTGTAGTTGCCAATGTATTTCTACCACCTATCTAATTTTTAAAATCATGTATAAGTTAACGTTCATATCAAAACATATATAATAAGAAAATGAATCCCATTTTCTTTTCTTTATACTATTTTCTATCAGTTAACAAAAATAAAAAACAAGATTACACATCATAACACTATGGTTATGTTGTAATCCCAATATATTATATATCATACAATTGCAATTCCATCAATTAATATGCTGTATTATCAGCTTTATGTTCACATAAATTTCAAAAACAGCCCTTTAATTCACTATGTTTCCCCATGTCACCACACCATAAACTCCCAATTTATTTTACGTTATCACACCATCCATTGCATAAAGGCATATAATTTGCATTAAGGAAACTTTCGTGTTCAAATGAAATTATCACATAACATATTTAAATGTATTGAAATAATGAGTAAGAATAAATACAATAATTTCATCAAGTTAACATTTTAAAGGGGAAAACTACTATGAATAAAGATATAACAAAAGATAAACATCTCCCTTCTGAAAGTACAACTGTACAATCAGCTCACTTAGCTTTAAGTGGAGAAACAAAAGGCTGGAAAAGACTGTTACCATTTTTAGGACCCGCTTTTATCGCGTCCGTTGCTTATATTGATCCTGGCAACTTTGCTACAAATATCGCAGCTGGTTCACAATATGGATATTTACTATTATGGGTTATACTCGCTTCTAACTTAATGGCTGTATTAATCCAAACTTTATCGGCTAAATTAGGAATTGCTACAGGAAACAATTTACCCGAAATAGCTCGTGAAAACTTTCCAAAGCCTGTGTCTATCGGCTTATGGATACAAGGTGAACTAGTTATTATGGCTACAGATTTAGCGGAATTTATTGGAGCTGCATTGGGGCTTTACTTACTATTTGGAATCCCGATGCTACCTGCCGCTTTAATTACAGCAGCCGGATCATTTATTATCCTTGAATTTCAACGTAGAGGATTTCGTCCACTAGAAGCTATTATTACAGGAATGATTTTCATTGTAGTAATCGCTTTTGGGATTCAAGTTTTTTATGCAAAACCAGAATTAAGTCCCCTTCTTTCAGGACTATTTATTCCAAAATTCCAAGGTGTGGACAGTATATTACTTGCAGCAGGGATTTTAGGTGCGACAGTTATGCCGCATGCAATATACTTGCATTCTGCATTAACACAACGCCGCGTGATCGGAACAACTGACGAACAAAAGAAAAAGATTTTTCGTTTCGAATTTATCGATATTATTATTGCAATGGTTATTGCTGGAGCAATTAATGCAAGTATGTTAATTGTTGCTGCTGCACTATTCTTTAAAAACGGCTTGCACGTTGAAGATTTAGATGTTGCTTACACTCAATTTACCAACTTAGTAGGTCCTGTATCAGCTGCTTTATTTGGAATTGGGCTCTTATCAGCAGGACTATCTAGCTCTTCTGTCGGTACAATGTCGGGTGATATTATTATGCAAGGTTTCATTCGCATGCATATTCCGTTATACTTACGCCGATTTATTACAATGATTCCACCATTAGTTATTATCGCTTTAGGTGTAAATCCAACTTACGCTCTAGTCATGAGCCAAGTCGTCTTATCATTCGGCATTGCATTTGCACTAGTGCCACTTATTATGTTTACAAGTAACAAAAAGATTATGGGTGCACTCGTTAACCACCGTATAACAACATTTATCGCTTGGATAATTGCAGCACTCGTTATCGTTTTAAATATCTTCTTACTGTATCAAACATTTGTAGGGTAATGAAAAAAGGGTATTCCAATTTTAATTTGGAGTACCCTTTTTGGATGAAATGATTTTCTTCTAGTTACCACTTGTGTATGTCCCTCTTTCCGGCATCATGACACCATTTTTAGTTCGAAAGTAAAGTGGCAATCCTTCCGCAAAAAACATACTTACCTTGGACGGATCTTGCCTTTGATGATGAATATGTAAATGGGGCTCACTTGAACTTCCTGAGTTACCTACTTGAGCAAGAAACTCTCCTTCATTCACATGTTGTCCTTCCCTCACATTAATTGACCCTTTCTTTAAATGAGCAAGAATCAGAAATGTGCCTGTTTCATCTACTCGTAAATATATGTGATTCCCCGCCATCGACTGAAAATTTTCCGATCTAGGAACTAAATCTTGTTCATTATTATTAATTGATACAACCGTCCCAGAAGCTGGTGCCATTACTTTCGCTCCATATATTCCGTAATCCTCTAACTTACTACTTTTCACTTCAGCAGGTGGAATGAGAATATCATATGCCCACCTTTCATTTGGTTTTATAACGTGATAGTTCATTTCTAACCGATCACCACCCCAACCTATTAATGCTCGCTCATTCAAAGGAAAACGAACTACTGCTTTAGGACTCATCGATTGTATATCTGCTGGATAAGCAATTCTACCTATATTAGCAAACCAACCGACAGGCCAAGCCCCAATGATAGAAAACAGAATGATTAAAAATAGCGTTCTATCTATCCGTTTTCTAAAAATGCCTTTCCAAAAAAATATTATTACTGATCCTACCAAAAGGAAAACTGAAATAAAACTAAAAGCCTGAATACTCCACCAAACAAAAACTGATGTAACACCATTAGCTACATAAACTAAGATCCAACTTATAATTAAAAAAGAAACTATAATTACTAATAAAAATTTCTTCCACATGTCGCATCCCTACTCTCATATCCTTTTTCTCAATGATACAAAGTAAAAATTACAACATATAAAAGAAATACTTACGACTTTCTTACTTTTTTATACTGCGGTAATTTCACAGTAAAAACTGTTTCTTTATCGTTACTACGTACAGTGATATCCCCTTGATGGAGCTGAGCTATACTTTTCGAAATTGCAAGCCCCATCCCTTTCCCACCAGTATGAGAACTACGTGATTTTTCACTACGATAAAATTTCTCAAAAACGTAAGGAAGGTCCTCTTTCGGAATGCATTGTCCAAAATTTTTAATTTCTACTTCAACATTCATTGTTTTATTGGAAATTTCAATTGCAATTTCCTTTCCATCTTTTCCATACATAATACTATTACCTATTACATTTTCAAATAGTCTCACTATAAGTGCTACATCAACTTCTACATGCAGCACTTCATCACTTTTAATATAAAAGCTCATATTAGCATCATCTAATTGTGGTACAAAGTCAATCATGATTTGTTCAATTAATGCTTTCATATCTACTTCATCTTTATGTAATTCAATCTCTCTATAATTTATTTGACAGTATTCTAATAAATCATCTACTTGATTTTTTAATTCATAACTTTTTCGCTTTAATATACTTACATACTGTTCACATTCTTCACCATTCGAATGAAGTTTATTTCCTAACAGATCCGCATAACCAATTAAAGATGTTACTGGCGTTCGTAAATCATGAGAAATATTACTAATCATTTCATTTTTCATTTCCTGTGATTTTTTTTCATTCTCGATAGACTCTTTTAAGCTTTTCGCCATTCTATTAACATTTGCCGCTAGTTCACCAATCTCATCGCTTTTCGAAATAGGTATATGTATTTCAAAATTACCTTCACTTATTTCTTTCACGTTCTTGTTAATTTGAGACAACCTTTTCATCAGCGTTTTTGTCATGAATGCAAAGTATGTTGTAGTAAAAATCAAAAAAACTATAAAATATAAAAATGAATATTTTTCTTCTAATGCAGTAACATGACTATATATATTTCCAATTAAAATTTGAAACACTATTATACTTACAATTGCTAACAAGATGCTACATATGAATGCGATAAAAAACTTAGCTCTAATGCCTTGTAATGATTTAATCTTCAATTTTATATCCGACTCCCCAAACATTTTGAATAAACTTCGGTTCTTTTGGATGCTCTTCAATTTTATTTCTTAATCTTGCGATATGAACCATGACTGTATTATTGCTTTCATAGGCCCTTTCTTTCCAAACGCTCTCATATATTTCTTCAATTGTAAATACACGATTCTTTGCAGCTGCCATTAAGAACAAAATATCATATTCAGTTTTTGTAAGATTGATGGTTTCTCCATATAACATTACTGTTCTCGACGCTTCATCTATTTCTAAACCTCTAATATTTATTTTCTTTTCTATTACTTGGACAGCGTGTTGATTGAAATATGTATACCTTCTTAATTGAGCCTTCACTCTCGCTATAAATTCAATTGTACTGAACGGCTTCACAATATAATCATCTGCTCCTGTACTAAATCCGACGACTTTATCTACGTCCGATGATTTTGCACTTAAAAACATAATTGGCAAACTATGTTTCTCTCTAATTCTTCTACACAATTCTATCCCATCCATTTGTGGCATCATAATATCCAAAATAGCAAGTTGAATACTGTTATTATTTATTATTTCTAAAGACTCTTCTCCGTTATGAGCACTAAAAACTTTAAAACCTTCTTGCATTAAATTCGCTTTAACAAATCGAACAATATCTTGATCATCATCTACAATTAAAATTGAATTTTTCTCCATATACAAACCTCTTTTGAAATATATTCCACAATCCATTTTATCATAAATTAAAACCATACTTCCCACTTGAATAATCTTTATTTTCAGACTAGATTATATAATAACAACACATTCTAGTTTTAAAAGAAATGGAGTGAAAGCATGTTTCCTATATTGAAAACCGACCGACTTATTTTAAGAGAACTTACCGAAGAAGATGCACCAGGTATACTACAATGCTTCTCTAATACTGACGTACTGCGCTATTATGGCCAAAAACCGTTACAAGATATTGATCAAGTGAAACAAATTATTCATAACTTTAAACTGAGTTACAATGCAAGAAGCGGTATAAAATGGGGAATCGAATTAAAAGACAAGAAAGAACTCATCGGTACCATTGGTTTTCACGATTGGTCTTCTGAGCATAAACGAGCCAATATAAGTTATGCCTTTTTGCCTGAACACTGGGGACAAGGATATGCGACTGAAGCTGTTTCTGAGGTTATATCATACGGTTTCCATACGATTCATTTAAAGCGGATCGGAGCAATTGTATTTCTTGAAAATGAAGCTTCCAATAAAGTACTATTAAAATTAGGCTTTGAAAAAGAAGGCGTTCTAAAAAATTATATGTATCAAGATGACATTCCCTATGATACGAATTTTTATTCTTTATTAAAATCGGTTTAGTAGAATACATGTGTAAAAAACTTGTTTCAGTACAATAGTTATAGGTAGCGAATTTTTAATGACGGATGCGAAGTACTATACATTATAAAACATTAAAAAAGGGCTGTGAGTAAGCTTTTACTCATAGCCCTTTTTTATGTTCTTTTTCTGTTTTCGCAATGCTTTTGGTACGTATACGCAGAAAGGCTCACTTTCCATATAATCCCCCCGTCATTGCATATGCTCTAGAACGAGATCCCCCACAAACATATCGAAACTCACAAACACCACACTTTCCCTTATACTTGTCAGGATTACGAAGATTTTGAAAAACAGGGGAGTTTCGATAGATTTCAGCTAGCGAATTTGTTCTAATATTCCCGGTTTTAATCGTCAATACCCCACTTGGATATGTTTCTCGGTATAAAGTTAAGAAATTAGGAATTTTTCATTACTCTAAAAATACACTATTTAACTGAAGACTATTAAATTAAGTTTCTTAAAATTATATTTTTAAAGTCTTTCAACATCATTACCTCTTTTCTAAAACCATAAAGAACGTACTATCTGGTAGCGTAACAGCATTCCCAGACTCATCTGTAAACTCGATTTTCTCGCTAAGATGGTTTGTATATCCATCCTGCAAATAGTTCATAGCTTGAACGATATTTACTTTATCTCCAAAGATACCCTTTACGAAGTCCTTATAGTCGTTTGGCGTAAAAATTCCAAACTGCTCCTGCACTTCATGAACAAAGGAATCCTCACCCCAAGTATACGTATATAAGAACTCCATTGCATCATTAACAGGCATTTTGACTGTATTGTCTGCAAGTACCTCATACTGGATTATACGCCCCTTAAATTCTTGGACATACTGCTCTAAGAACTTCATTCCGCCTGCATCTTTAAAACGAATCACCCGCATTAACCTTTTATCTTCGGTCATGATGCCATCACGAATGATAATACGGCCTCCTGGCTTTAACACCTCATAAGCACTCTGCAGCCCCTTTTTAATTACTTCATGATTAAATTTCCTACCTTCATACTCGATATAAGAGAACAGCTCATGAAGGATAGAAGAATATACAATCGTATCAACCGATTCTTTTTCAAATGAGCTGCTTAAATTGATTGCATCCCCTTTAATGACGTTCCAAGAACGCCCCTCGTTCTGCTTCTTCTTTTTCAACGTATCAATCACGTTTTCGGAAATATCGATACCGTAGATTCGTTTATCCTCGGTCTCTTCTTCAATCATGTCTAGCATGACACCACCACCGGCTCCGACATCTACAATCGTATCTCCCTTTATATAATCAAGAATAATTCGTTTATCATCAGCCGAGCTATTCATATGCTCCAGATACACTTCTTCGTTATGGAATCTATCATATGCATCCTTTCGTAACCCGAAGAAATCAAACAGCAGCACATTTGCCCGAGCATGCATCATATCTATCTTTTCTGCCTCTACACAGAAGGTAATTAACGCCTCACCTACAGCAGAAAACCGAAACGACACATACGCAGTCTTCATATCTTCATCGACTTTAACCTGAAAAGAAACATGCGTTGTATTCGGTTTCTCGTTCTCACGGTACTCCCGTAGATACTTCTCAATAACTCGCTTACGATACACGTTGTCCTTTTTTTCGCCTTTGAAATCATAATGTAGCTGCTGCATCAATTTCTCGAAATGTATATGCTGAACTTTTCTAGTGCCTATCTCATTCTTTAACATAACAAAAACTGTCCAAATATCCTCAAAGCTAAGAGCATGCATAGAAGGTTCTACATACCACAAATCCTTATTAGATAGGAATGTTTGAACGTCACTCTTCTCGCTCCCCATAATTATATCTTTTTCAAATGCTGACTCCTTATGTTTTGGCGTGAGTCTATGTATACGAGAAGTAAATGGCTCCATATAACCATCAAACAGACCATCAATTGTAATCTTCACATCGTTCTTCACTTCACTCCACAAAGCTTTTGATACGCCCTCAATAATGCATTGGTTAAGATAGTATAGAATCTCCTTTAACCTAACGTCTCCGTATTCTTCTTTATATGTGTTAATTAAATCAACATGAGAGTCCAAACGAGCCTCCCCGCGTATATACTGCCCGATTAATCCATGTGTTCTAATTAAATCTTGAATAAACAAATACTCAGTAGAGTTTAAGTTTGTCTCTACACGTTCAATAAACTGAATATCACTAAAGATATCAGCAGAACCCTCGTTATGTACCAATAGATTAATCCCTTTTTTCTTCCATTGCTCCCGCTGTTTTAAAGATCCTACCTTTGCAAGCTCACTATACGTTAGTACCTTTTCAATAATACGATATGCTTCTTCATCTAAAGACAGTCCATCCAACACTTGCAGCGTACGGTGTACATAGTACAACACCGCATCTGTTTTTAATGCACCAAGTACTTGTACATTCTCATAGTTTTGATGTATCTCCTCTGCCTCAATTAGATGCTTTAACCACGTAGGGATTGAAACAGAACTCCCTTCAATATATGTATTTAGAACTTCAATGCTTTTCAACTTATTTCCCCCCATATATAATCAATATCGGTAGTAAGATCTAGTACACCTTCTCCAAAAAGAGCATCACCTTATGTCCCTTCTCCTAAATACTACTACTTGCTTTTTACCATCTACATCTCTTTCGAATAAAAATGTATCAAACCCAGTCTTTTTATCGTGTAAAAGAGAGTTATAAATTCCGTTACTACCACGCCAAGGTTGTAACATATTTTTTGTTGATCTCTTATTTTAACTTCATTAGGAATTTCGGAAGATCACCTCTTAAATTGATAAACATATGTTGTGACAGAATCAACTGAAAATGGAAACGGCAAGCGGGTGCACTCCACTTACCGTTTTTTCATAGCTTAGTATGTATTTGAATTTCTTTTGCTTTCTCTTTTTCACCCTTCACGCGTACAATTAAATCATATGATCCGGATTTTGAAGCTTCAAAAGAAAGCAAACCTTCTTTTTGAGAAGTGATTTCTTCTTCATAAATAACCTTATCATCTTTTGTAACTTGTAATAAAATCGTACCTTCTTCAACAGCTGCTTCATAAGGGATTTCCACATTTCCTTTTTCAGCTTTAAGTGTTTGTACATCGTAATACCCTTGCAGAGAACCAATTTTTAAAGTCGTTTCGCCATTTTTTTGAACCTTTGTAACTTGTGTCGCTGTATTGCACGCGCTTAACAATACAACAAGAGTGAGAATCATAAATAAACGTAATGATTTCATAGAAATTCCCCTTTTTTATGTATATGTGAATTAAGATTCATTCTTTAACTATTTCAAAAACACCAACACCTAAAAAGAATCACTGCTTTTCTTCAATTTCTTTTTTAAATAATTTTTGAAACTCTAATCATTAAAAACCCTACTTTTTCTTACTTTAATTGTTTCTAAAATGTAGAAAAGAACCCCTAAACCAAATATCTTTTCAGCATTAGAAATATTATTACCTAATTTAATAATAGGTACATTTAATCCGAATCTTTCGCTCCATTCCAAAGGCATATATCCTCTTTTACAGTTTATTAACATCCGGTTATCCATTGTCCGAAAAGAAGTTTCGAAAAAATCAAATTCAACTTCTACTTCAGAAATTTTCATCTCTTTTTCATTCATTAAAGAACCACGTACCATTCCAAATCCTTGTATCATATTTTCTTTAAACATCCCTACACAATTATAATTTGAGTCATAAATAGCCCAATCATAGTTTTCAACTTCACTATGAAAATATGCAAGAATTTCCCCATCCTTTGCTTCCAATCCAACAACTTGCTTGTTTTTTAAAAAAGGTAATTTTGAAGAAATTATATCAGTTGGAACCATAGTTGTTCCTACTATATAGGCGCCATCGGGAGTATATAAACCGTAATGTTTATTATTTTGAGGTAATTCTAGTAAAACATAAGTATCAATATCCCAAAACTTCAAATCATTTTTAGCTATATTCTCTTTTAATAAATTCCCTTTTCTTAATTGCCAAAATCCAATTCCCCCAAAAACAAACGAAGCTATAACCATAAATATTATTTCTCCCCAATTAACATCACTCCAACTATTATACAGACAATATAATCCAAAGAGAAAAATCCCTGTCCCAATTAAACACTTAAACCGTCCCCTTTTTTTATAATACTCAAATAATTCCACACAAACACCTCTATCAAATCATCTTAATACCCCAAATTACCTTTTAAGTATACCAAGGACAAAATATATAATCTAATATTTTTTTTATATAATTAAAAACAAACATAGTTACAGAAAGAGAATGTTTGTATGCTGATCTGTACTACATTTCCTTATTCCTTGTATGCTATATTTCTATTCTTCTTTTTACTTAAACAAACTGCTTAATCTTATTTGTTGCAACTTCTTATGAATGTGTACCTACAATTTTGCATTTATCTTCTTTATATGCAGGGAACACCACCAAAGGATTTCCCTGCCCCCTGTAAAAAAAACCTTACTTTTAAAAAGTAAGGTTTTTTGTATTTATTCATTAGCAATATAAGCATTCTTATAAGTATAAATACCACCAAATTGATGTTTTTCAATCCCTTTTACATAATCCTTTTGTACATACGCTGAGCCAATATGATAAAGCGGTGCCACAGCTGCATCTTCTAATAATACCTGCTCAGCTTCTCGCAACGCTTCCCATCGTTTTTCCGTATCTAGTACAAAATCCGTTTTCGCTTTCTTTATTAATTCATCGTAACGAACATTAGAATAATTCATTTTATTATTCGGATTCCCTGTCGTAAATAACTCTAAATAACTAATTGGGTCTTTATAGTCAGGTCCCCAATTTGCCATAGTTATATCGTAATCACCTATTTGTTCTAACTGTAATTTTTGCTTAAATGGCTGTTGTTTAATTTGTATCGTTAACCCTTGCAAATTCTTCTCTAAATCACCTTTTATATATTCTGCCATACGTATTGCGTTATCTTGTTCGAACGTTAAGAACTCTAGGTTTACTTGTTCTACCCCAAGCTCTTTTTTCGCTTCTTCCCAAAGTTTTTTCGCATTTTGCAAATCATATGAGGAAATATCTCCATTTTCTTTTCTAAAATCTTTACCAGTCACTTCATTTACATGACCAACTGGTACAAGTCCACTTGCAGGTTTTGCTCCGTTATTAATAAAGTGAGCAACGAAATCATCTTTATTTAACGCTAATGAAATAGATTGACGCACCTTTTTATTTGCTAACGCGTTATTTTTTTCATTAAAACGAAGCATAGCAATTCCAGGATCACTCGACATATGTAATTCCTTATTCCCTTTATACTTGTCTACAACTTGCGAATTAATAGGTACTCGATCTAAATCTCCGGCTTCATATAAATTTACAGCTGTCATTGTATCCTTTACGATATGAAAGTTTATTTCGTCTAATTTCACTTTCTTTCGATCCCAATATGTAGCATTCTTCTTTAATTGAAACTCTTGTTCATGCTTCCATTTTTCTAATACAAATGGACCGTTATATATGAGATTACTAGGTTCCAATGCATAATTGTTTCCTTGTTCTTTCAAAAATGATTCATGCTGTGGTAAGTATATAGGTAGTGCTAACAACTGTAAAAAATACGGAATTGACTGTTCGAGTTCAACTTCTAACGTATAATTATTTATCGCTTTAACCCCAAGTGCATCAAGAGGCATTGTTCCCTTATTGATCTCTTTCGCATTTTTTACATAAAAGAGCATGGACGCATATTGAGAGGCTGTTTCAGGGTTAATTGCACGTTTCCAAGCAAATATAAAATCATTTGCTGTTACATTATCCCCATTTGACCATTTTGCATCTTTACGCAAGTCAAATGTATATTTCTTACCATCTTCACTTCTTTTAAACGATTTTGCTATGGCTGGAGTAGGCTGATCTTGATCGTTTAATACATATAACCCTTCAAATATATTCTGCATAATGTGTGCTGATGTACCATCTGTTGTTTTCACAGTGTCCAGAGAAGGAATTTCTTCTGATACTGTTACATTTAACACTTGTTTTTTAACCTCTATGTCACTTTTATCCGCTTTATTATTACAAGCTGTTAATAATAAAGATGTAACAAGTGCCATTACCATTAAATGGCTCTTTTTTCGCTTCATGAGTTGTTCTCCTTAAATATAAAATATTATAAAGCGTAATATATTATAGCAGAAATACTAACAGAAAGATGCGACATTCTTTTGAATATTTATTCGTTCAAGAAAAAAACTATCCTTTTAAAAGGATAGTTTTTTCAACTGCCACATAATTATCTATCTTTGTAAACCTCGTTTATAACGACTTGCTTCAAATATAATACGCTCTTCATCTAACGTTTTACATTCGCCATTCCAAACGACACGTTTTCCGTTAATAATTACATCACTTATATCTTTTCCACTAGCAGCATATACAAGGTGTGATAACACTTCATCCGCTGGTTGTAAATGCGGCTTATTAGACGGGTCAATCGTAATAAAATCAGCACACTTACCAGCTTCTAGTGACCCTGTTTGTTTCATCCCAATGACTTCCGCAGCTCCTTTTGTCGCAAGAGAAAGAGCTGTTTCAACTGGTAATGCTGTTGCATCTTGGTGTATACCTTTTTGCAATAAAGTTGCTATACGCAGTTCTTCAAACATGTCTAAATTATTGTTAGACGCAACACTATCTGTTGCAATTCCTACTTTTATTCCTGCTTCTAGCATCGCTTTTACATTCGCTATTCCAGAACCTAGTTTTAAATTACTATTTGGGTTATGTGCTACTCGAACATCATGTTCTGCTAAAAATGCACGCTCATTTTCATTTAATACTACACCGTGTGCAATAACTGTTGGGCGTTTAAACAACCCGCAACTTGCTGCATATTCTACTGGACGTTTTCCGTACTGTGCTTCAATATCACGTACTTCACGCTCTGTTTCCGAAAGATGAATATGGACCATCGTTTGATTTTCTACTGCAATACGTGCGCATTCTTCTAACAGTTCTGTAGAACATGTATATGGACTATGCGGTGCAACCATCGTAGTTAACATGCCACTTTCTTTATAGTAACGCTTCACATATTTCTCAGCTTCTTCAATTGCTTTCTTTTCATCGTCTTTCGTTCCGAAGCTAAATAAAGTTCTTGAAACAGCAGCTCGCATTCCACTCCTTGATACCGTTTCCATAATTGCATCTTGATCTACTCCAATTGGATTAAACATGTCAGAAAATGATGTTGTACCACTTTTCACCATTTCAAGTAATCCTAATTCCGTACTAGCAACCGCAAGCTCTGGAGTAAACTGACTTTCAAGTGGCCAAATTCTCGTCTCCAGCCATGGTTGTAATAACATATCATCGCCAATACCTCTTAAGAGACTCATTACAACGTGTGTATGTGTGTTTACAAGCCCTGGTAAAACCCACTTTCCTTTCATGTCAATTACTTCATCTACTTCAAAATCATTAGCGAATTCTCCGCTCTTTACATCTATAATTTGATCATTTTCTACAATGATATATCCATTTTCTATCACTTCGTTTTGTTCATTCATCGTTACGATTGTAGCGTTTACATAAGTTGTTTTCAAAAGTATTTCCCCTTTCAACTCTATGAAGTTCCCTTTAATAAGTTACCACCATTATAGTAACTTATTAAAGATTAAGAGTCAAAAGATAATTTGAATTCTTTCGTTATTTTTTCCTTCAAAATGTTATATTGCTTTTCATTTGTATCTGCAAATGCTTCTTCCCGATTTGACTTTTCATCCATATAATTCAATTTCCCATTGAATTGAGTCTCTGTAAAATCAAATCTCTGCCCATCTATAAAGTTATAAAAGTGCCATACCTCTCTTACTTTTGTCTTTTTAATTTCTCCTCCGTATATGTCTTGAACGACAAGAGCTGTAACACCACATTGTCCCTTTGCTGGGTTTTCAATTATCCACTTTGAACTTGCTTCAATTGACCACGATTTTATTAGTGCTTCATATATTCTTTTTTCCTTTACATCATCCATTCTAATCTTCCCCTACTATTAATAGTTTTACACATCATATTTCAAAAGAGGCAGTAAACGACCCTTAAAGACAGTTGATGGTATCTCTCCTATTAACTGTGCTCCCATTTTCAAGTAATATCCTTTTGCATTCGGATCACTATCAATTGTAAAACTTTTTAATCCTAGTTCATTTGCTTTTTCTATTACATACTCCCAAAGTATTTTCCCGTAACCTTTTCCTTTGTAATCAGGATGAATGTACAAGAAATCGAGAGCTTTATCATTACGTAAAAATGAGAAAAAACCAATCTTCGCATTATCGTTTTCTAAAACATATACAAAATTATTTTTTATGTATTCTTCTGTAATTGTTAAATCTTCCTTACAAGCAAGTATGAATTCTTCACTATAATTCCACGTTGCTTTTGATTGTAGTGCGAGTTCACTTAATTCATTTGCTTCACTTAATAACGCTTCTCTTATCTTCATGATTCTTTCTCCTCACTTTCGATATGTAAACTACTAAATTGATTCGGAAAGCACTTCAAAAAACCTTTTATTTTCATAAATTAGAGCTTACTTTTATAATTCTTTATTATAATCAGTACGATTTTCAACAAATTTTTTAAAGAAAAAGAACGCCATCCCTAAAAGTTGGCGTTCTCTTTTTCTAAAATTTAATCTTCAAACTCACTCATTCGTTTTACTATTTCGTACGATACAAACCTATACAGTTTCTACTACCGCTTCAAGCATTGTTCCATTTTTAGCATAATTCGTATGCCAAGAAAAAGCTTTTTCTAAAATATGAGGAGTTTGTCCACCTCTTGTTTTTGCTTCTTCGTAATAAGCTCGTAGCTGTTCACGATACATTGGATGTGCGCAATTCTCAATAATAAGTTCCACTCTTTCTCTTGGCGCAAGTCCCCTTAAGTCGGCATATCCCTGTTCAGTGACGATAACATCTACATCATGTTCAGTATGATCTACATGTGAAACGAAAGGAACGATACTTGAAATGTTACCACCTTTCGCAATCGATTTAGTAACAAAGATAGCTAGGCGGGCATTTCTTGCAAAATCGCCAGACCCACCAATACCATTCATCATTTTTGTACCTAAAACGTGAGTAGAGTTAACATTTCCGTATATATCTAATTCTAATGCAGTATTAATTGAGATTAATCCAAGGCGACGAATAATTTCAGGATGATTGGAAATCTCTTGTGGACGCATCATTAATTTGTCACGATATTTTTCAAAGTTAGAAAATACTTGTTGCATTTTCTCTTCAGAAAGCGTGATAGAACAACAAGAAGCAAAATTGACTTTTCCAGCATCCATAAGATCAAAAACTGCATCTTGTAAAACCTCGGAATATACTTCTAAATCTTCAAATTCTGAACCTAACATTCCATGCAATACGGCGTTAGCCACTGAACCAATTCCTGATTGTAACGGCGCTAAACGATTTGTTAATCGGCCTACTTTGACTTCTTCTCGAAGGAATTCTATTAAATGCTGTGCCATAATAACAGTTTCTTCATCCGGAGGAACAATTGTCGATGGCGAATCCAATTGATTCGTAAACACAATTCCCTTTACTTTTTCAGGATCAATTGGAATACCGATTGTTCCAATTCGGTCATCCGTTTTCACAAGCGGAATTGGAAGCCTCTCTCCTTGTTTACCTGGTTCATATAGATCATGTAGCCCCTCTAATTGCGCGGATTGAGCCATATTCATTTCAATAATAATAGACTTAGCATTTAAGGAAAACGCTAAGGAATTTCCAATTGAAGTGGTTGGAATAATCATTCCTTCCTCTGTAATCGCAACCGCTTCCAAAATAGCGAAATCTATATCCAGAACGTCAGCACGGAGTAACTCTGCTGTATGAGATAAGTGCTGATCTACAAATAAAAAGTCTCCGTTATTAATTCCTTTTCGCATTGTCGCATCAGCTTGGAAAGGCAATCGTTTCCCTAAAATTCCTGCCTCAGCAAATAATTTGTCTACATCCGAGCCTAAAGAAGCCCCAGTATAAACATTTACTTTAAAAGATTCATCATTCTTAACTCGGTTTACAAGCGCAAATGGGACTGCTTTCACATCACCTGCACGTGTAAACCCACTTAAGCCTAAAGTCATTCCACTTTGAATCCAGGAAGCTGCTTCTTCAGGTGTAACTACCCGATCTTTTAGACGTTGATCTCTGATTCTATCTAAATTGTTCTCCATATGTAATCCCTCTCTCATTGAATATTCATAATTATTTTACACATTAACACTATCAAAATAGGGATTTTAGTATACAATGCCGAAAATTCAGACAGAACAGCAAATCTAGGTTCTAAAGCAGAAAAATTTAGAATCCTAGAAGCTTACGGAAATAACTAGCGTATGATTGACTAACTGGTACCCTCTCACCATTATCCATCGAAAGTACAAAAGTAGAATGGGTATCAGGATAAATCGCTTTAATATGATTAACATTTACAATAAACGAACGGTGACATCTAATAAATGAATCTTTCGGAAGCAAGTATTCGAATTCTTGTAGAGAGTATTTATGTGTTCCTGATAACTCTTCTGAATTCACATACGTCTTTTTATCTTTAGCCTCTAAATACATAACCTTTGAAAAAGGAACCGGAATCCAGCCGTCTGTTGTTTTTAAAGTAACGACTGACTTTCCATCCGTTAAAGCTGGATAAATTGCCGTTACGCACCCTTCAAGCTTTCCATTGTTTGAAAATGGTACAGCCATTCCATGATAAGGAATACCAAAAACATCCCGATTAATAAACTCAGATGTTTTTTGATTCATCACCATCGATTTATGAGCAATCGTTCCTTCCTTTATAGGATCCCCGACACTAATCTTTAAATCAATTCGTTTACTTGGCCGATAGTAAATATATTCTTTCGTATTCGAAACAGCAATTGAAATTTCATCTGAAAATAATTCACCAACAACATCTAGTAATAAACCTAACGTTCTATCTTCCATTCTATTAACACCTCATTCACTATTATACTACTATTATGAACAGGCATCTGTTGCTTTATAAAAAGTTTGATTTTAAGTTACTTTTAAAATTAGTTTTATTCACTATTACTTCGTTACTACAAAAAACCTCACTTCAGAAAAGTGAGGTTTCCTCTCATACAATATTTCTTTATTTTTTTAGAGACTCTAGTAACTTTTTAACAAAATAAATTGAATTATGCGAAGCAGATACACAATTATCTTCGAACACTTCTATGCCAGACGCTTCTTCTGTATCTGTTATTGATCTCACTGCTAAAAACGGAATCGTATTTGCATAGCAGACGTGGGCTATACTTGCAGTTTCCATATCTACACAAAGTGGATTGTATTTAGAGATTATTTCTGTACGACCACTCTCACTAATAAACGCTTCTCCAGTAACAACTTTTCCAAAATAAACATTTTGAGCGAATTGATTGTTCTCAACCACTTCTCTGCTTAATTCAAGCAGGTTTCTATCCGTTCTAAAATATACACTTTCCATCCAAGGATGATATTCAGTTAATATCCCTTCATCAACATCATGATATGCTATTTCTGTTGAAATTACTGTATCTCCAATTTTCAATACTTTGTCGATTGCTCCTGCAACACCTGTGACAATAATATGCGTTACATTGAATTTATCGATTAATATTTGAGTTGCAATAGCTGCATTAACTTTACATACACCACAATATAAGGCAACAACTTCTACATTCTCATATTTCCCACTGTGAAATGTTAACATCGCAAGATTCGTTATTTCCTTATTAGACATTTCTTCAATAAAAGGCGTAATTTCATCTTCTGATGGACCGATAATTCCAAATCTCATACATTCATCTCCTTACTTACACAGAGCTTGATATCTGTTTAATTATATAGAATAAGATTTATTTTTTATTAAGTAAAGTGAATTTAAGAATTTATTGCCCCTATTTCTGTATAATAAATAATCCCAAACTACAAACAGTTTGGGATTATCTTTCTCATTTATTATGCGCATCTAACCACGAAATTAAATCTTTAAATACTTCATCCTTATTTACTTCATGAAACATTTCATGTCTACCATTTTCATATAAACGTAGTGTCACGTCTTTCACACCACATTTTTTATAGTTTTCATATACTTCTTTTACACCTTTCCCCATATCGCCAACAGGATCACGATCACCAGAGAATATATGTATTGGAAGATTCTTTGGCGTCTTCTTGTATTCTTCTAGTTTATTTACTTCTAATACTCCAGAAAATAATTCTCGGTAAAAACTCGTCGTACAAATGAAACCACATAACGGATCCGCAATATATTTATCAACTTGATTATTATCTGAAGATAACCAATCAAATTTTGTACGATTTGGCTTAAAGTTCGAATTGAAGTTTCCGAAAGATAAAAAGTTTAACATTGGACTTTTCGTTTTTGCCCCGCGCAATTTCATTTCGATTGTTGCTACTTTATGACCAATAGCTCCTAAAAGCCCTGGATTTCCACCTGTTCCTGAAATTAGAAATCCATCATATAATTCGCCTCTAAGTTGTACAGCACGTCTTGATAAAAAAGAACCCATACTATGTCCAAGTAAAAACAAAGGACTTGACTGCTCTTCTTTTATCCTTTCTGAAACAAAGATAACATCCGATACAACTTGATTCCACCCTATATTTGGTTCAAAATGACCATAATCTTCTTCTTTTTTTACTGTTTTCCCATGTCCTTTATGATCATGCGCATAAACACCATACCCTGCTTCCAATAAAGCATCTACAAATTCTGTATACACCCCTGCATGCTCTGTCATGCCATGTGCAATTTGAATAATTCCTCTCGGATCTCCTTCTGGTAACCACTTACGCAAATAAATTTCCGATCCATCCAATGCCGTAACGAAACTTTCCTGTACATTCATTTCGTCAGCCCCCAACTCTATTATGTATAGCTTTAAGAAAATGAATATCCATTCACTTTTCTTATTTTATATTATATGTAATTGCTTTCATTATGACAAATGATGTATTTTTCAGACTTGCTTTTAAACTAATTTCTTGACGAATTCAAAATAAAATTATATAGTTACTTACATAAAGTAATCATATAATTTTTAGGAGGTTTCTACTATTATGATGCCATCACTATTTTTAGCACATGGTTCGCCTATGCTCGCTATTCAAGATACAGACTATACACGATTTTTAAAAACACTTGGAGAAACATATAAACCGAAAGCAATTGTTATTTTCACTGCTCACTGGGAAACTGAAGTATTAACGATTTCCTCATCAGATAACGAATATGAAACAATTTATGATTTTGGAGGTTTCCCCCCTGAGTTATACGAAATCAAATATCGTGCGAAAGGCTCTTCTAGCATTGCATCTATGTTAGAAACAAAATTTAGAAACAAAGGTATTCCAGTCCATCATAATATGACGAGAGGTTTAGATCATGGTTCATGGACACTCCTGCACCGCATGTATCCAGAAGCAAATATTCCTGTCGTGCAAATATCAGTAAATCCATTCCTTTCTGCAAAAGAACAATTTGAAATTGGAGAAGCACTTAAAGGACTCGGACAAGAAGATATTTTAGTAATCGGTAGTGGCGTTACCGTTCATAATTTACGAGCACTGAAATGGAATCAAACTACACCTGAAAAATGGGCAATTGAATTTGATGATTGGATTATTAAACATATGCAGAATAACGATAAAGATGCATTGTTTAATTGGGAGAATAATGCTCCTCATGCACAATTAGCCGTACCAAGAGCAGAGCATTTTGTTCCTTTGTTTATTGCAATGGGAAGTGGCGAGAATAGCGGTGAAGTCATTCACCGTAGTTATGAGCTTGGTACATTAAGTTATCTCTGTCTTCGATTTTAAAGAAAAAGGATGAAGCACATGTTGCTTCATCCTTTTTCTTTTTCATTCACTTAGTTAACTAACTTCCAAACGTTGTTTCTCTGATACTTCTTCGTTCTTATTATGAAAATAAACCCAAATACACGCAATAAATAATAGTGATGATGTAGAGAGGAAAACATATTGGAAGCCTGCATGCGCTGCAATTTGTCCCCCGAGCACTGGCCCAATCATATTTCCTAAAAACTGAAACGACTGATTATATCCAAATATTCGTCCCGTAACATGGGTTGGTGTATGTTGTTTTAGTAGAGTTTGTACGGAAGGCAATAATCCTGCTTGGGCGATACCTAATAAAAATCGAAGAATTAATAGTTGCCACGCTGAGGTTACAAATGCTTGCGGGATAAAAATAATTCCTGCTGCAAATAACGCTACAACTAACGTTTTTTGAGGACCGATATGATCTGATAATCTTCCTAGTCTTGGTGCTGCCAAAATAACTGCTAATCCTGTCGCTGACATAACTGCTCCCGCAATTGTTTCAATATGTGCAGTATGAGGACCTACTAAATTTTTCACGTACAATGTAACAATGGGTTGAACTGACATATTAGCAAGTTGAATAATAAATGTTGTTACAAATAAACTAATAATTAAATGCTTCGCTGGGACCATCGTCCATACTTTTTTCGGCTGTGTTTTTTTTGCTTGAGCAGAGTGATTTTCTTCATGCAGGAAGAAAAAAACGATGAGAAAGGAAAGGAATAAAAAAGCTCCTGTAACAAGAAAGACATGACGCATTCCAATTAACTCAGACAAATAACCTCCAAGTAACGGCCCAAGTAACGAACCGCTCACACCACCAGTTGAAATTGTGGAAATCGCCCAACCTGAATGTTCTTTCGGAGTTTCTGCTGCAATAAATGTCATCGCTGTTGAAAGGAAACCAGATACTGCTCCCATTAAAAATCTTAGTGCGACTAGTTGATACACATCCGTTACAAACCCCATAAGCGTCATAATAATCGCCATACCGAGGCTAGCACGAATAAGCATCAATTTCCGTCCATGTATATCACCAAGCTTTCCCCATATTGGCGATACGATCGCACCCATTAAAAATGTTACACCAAATGCAAGTCCCGACCACTGTGCAATGCTTGAAGTGCCAGTTACTCCTAATTCCTCAATATAAAAAGATAAGAAAGGAATTACTAAACTCATACCGGCTGCAGTGGTAAAACAACCTAGCCAACAAATCATTAAATTCCGTTTCCAGCTGGCCATTTTCACACCTTCTTTCTTTAGATACCCATTCTACACCCTTTCTTGTAAAAAGTTTAGTAATTTGCTTTATATGCAAGATTTACTACAAAACCCGCTATTTTCCAGTAAAAACCACTACATCTCTACATCATTTTCATAATAAAACCAACTCCCCTAAATGAAGTTGGTTAATAATCCATTAAACCGTAACCATAAATAATTGAAACAATTACACCCACTACCAATATACCTGGAAGTAAATTTGCCACCTTGATTTTAATAATACTAAGCAAGTTCAATCCAATAGCAGATATCATAATGCCGCCCGTAGCCGTCATCTCCACTATAAATTGGTTCATTAATTCTTTCGGGACAAAACTATTAATTTGTGTTGCAAAAACTGCAATACCACCTTCATATAAAACAACTGGAATCGCCGAAAATACTACGCCAATTCCAAGAGTTGTCGTTAATATAATAGAAATAAATCCATCGATAATCGCCTTTGTAAATAAAACATCATGATTTCCGCGAATCCCACTGTCAAGTGCACCAAGTATCCCCATCGCGCCAATTGCAAAAATTAAAGTAGCTGTTACAAAACCTTCTGATATGCTACCTTTCCCTTTCGATCCAACTTTATTTTCTAGCCAATCCCCTAAATGTTTTAACTTTTCTTCTAATTGTAACCATTCTCCAATTACCGTACCAATCACTAAACTCAGTATGACAACAAGAAAGTTTTCACTTTTTAATGCCATTTGAAGCCCAAGCACAGTAACCGCTAAACCGATTGCGTGCATTATCGTCCCTTTCATACTTTCTGGAATCCTACTAAATAATTTACCAAGTAAAGTACCAAATATAATACAAATCCCATTTACAACTGCTCCTAATATAACCATTTCTCATTCTTCACCCTTCGAATTCTTTATTTCTATATTTTGGTTTATACATTGATTTACAGGTTATCTATATGTTAACTTAATATTGAGAATATTAACAAATGTTTTCCACTACATAACCCGCTATTTTTTGTAACTTTAATTACCTTTAATAGATTCAGTGTTAATTTAATTGCGGGATAATATTAAAAGGGAAGGTATATATGAAAACTTTACTAAAACGATTTTTGTTAATAGCCTTTTTCATTACACCGATTGTTTTATTAATCAATTACTCTTTTATTTCAAAAGCAAAAGACAAACCCGATTTGCAAAACAAATCTAGTAAAACCGCTTCAAAAAGCGAAAAGAAAATAGAAGACCAAGAAATCACACTCACCTTCTCTGGTGATACAATGTTTGATTGGCAATTACGTCCTATAATCGAAAAGAATGGGGCTGATTACCCATTTCAACATGTAAAAGAAGAAATAAAAAAAGCTGATATTTCTTTTGTGAATTTAGAGTCGGCATTTACAACGAAAGAAAAGAAAGCACCTGGGCAACTGTTTTGGATTAAAAGTGATCCATCTACACTACAAGCTATTAAAAACACTGGATATGACATCGTAAATATTGGGAATAACCACACACTTGATTATGGGCAAGATGGATTATTAGATACGATTTCTCACGTAGAAAAATTAAAGTTCCCTTACATTGGAGCCGGAAAAAATGCGAAAGATGCATATACAGCACGAGAAATGACCGTAAAAGGGAAAAAGTTTAAATTTCTTTCCTTCGTTCGATTTATGCCTGATTCTAATTGGGTAGCTGGTGAGAATAAACCTGGCGTTGCGAATGGCTATGATTTAAATCTTGTAACAAAAACAATTAAAGAACAAAAACAAGATGCAGACTATTTAATCGTCTATATGCATTGGGGCGTTGAAAAATCAAATCGTCCGGTAGAATACCAAAAGCAATATGTACCTAAAATGGTTGAAGCAGGAGCTAACGCAATTGTCGGAAGCCATCCACATTGGTTACAAGGGTTTGAGTATTATAATAAAGTTCCTATCGCTTACTCATTAGGTAACTTTTTATTCCCGAGTTATGTGAATGGGAAAAGCGCTGAAACTGGCGTATTAACTTTAACTTTTAAAGGAAAGGATGTCCAAATGTCATTCAATCCTTATATCATTCGCAACAACCAAGTTTCCCCTGTAAATGAGGGAGAAAAGAAAAAAGCTCTTCAATATTTACAAACAATTTCAACTGATGTAGAAATTGATGATACAGGGAAAATAAAAACCAAACGAAACTAGACAGCTCAAGATCTATTTCTCTGTAATATACTTTACAGAATAGGTGATAAACATGCTGAAAGACTTATTAGAAAATGTAAGTTTGTTAGAGAACGTTTATAAAATGTCTATAGCAATCCTACTTTTATGTTCCTTTTATTCTGTGAGACTATTTAAAAAATAAAGCGAGAGAGAAATCTTACTCCTTTTGAATTTACAATGCATGTAATCATTCGTATTGCGATACTCTTTTGGTTAGCTAGCTTTATTCTTCTTGAATTTAATGAGTACCTAGTTTAACTATAAAAAAGATAGAACAAGCACTATATTCCCTCGCTTGTATCTATCTTTTTTATTTATATTCTAACTCTTTCCTTCTATTAAATAAGCAAATCAAACAAAACAGGGTTTTTATTAAGTTCCATAAATTGAATATTATTTTCTTTAAAGCGAGTAATTAATTGCTCATAATCTTCTTTATGTTTTAATTCTACGCCGACTAATGCTGGACCATTTTCTTTATTATGTTTCTTAATATACTCAAAGCGCGTAATGTCATCTTCTGGTCCTAATCCTTTATCAAGAAATTCTCTTAGCGCACCTGAACGCTGCGGAAATTCAATGATAAAGTAATGTTTCAGTCCTTCATACATGAGCGAACGCTCTTTCATTTCTTGCATTCTATCAATATCATTATTTCCACCACTTAGCGTACATACAACTGTTTTACCTTTTATTTCATCTCTATATAAATCAAGCGCTGCAATAGAGAGTGCACCAGCCGGTTCAGCTACAATCGCATTTTTCTTATACAGTTCTAAAATCGTCGTACAAACTTTCCCCTCTGGTACTAAAACAATGTCATCAATTACATCTCTACAAGTTTCAAAAGTTAACTTTCCTACCTTTTTAACCGCTGCCCCATCAACAAAACTATCTATTTTCTCTAATGCGACATTATCATTTTGAAGAAAAGCCTCTTTCATAGATGCAGCTCCCATTGGCTCTACACCAATAACCTTTGTAGTAGGACTAACACCTTTTACATATGTACCAACTCCTGATGCTAATCCACCACCGCCAATTGCTGTAAAGATATAATCAACTGATTTCTCCATATCATGCATAATTTCAACTGCCACTGTCCCTTGACCTGCAACGACATACGGATCATCAAACGGATGAACAAATGTCATCTTATTTTCTTCACAATAGCGCTGTGCTTCTTGGAAAGAGCTATCGAATGTATCACCAACTAATACAATCTCTGCGAAATCACCACCGAAAAATTGTACTTGTGATACTTTTTGTTTCGGTGTTGTTGTGGGCATAAATATTTTTGACGTAATCTTCAATAAATTACACGTATAAGCAACTCCTTGCGCATGATTACCAGCACTTGCGCAAACAACACCGTTTTGTAATTTTTCTTTCGGTAAGCTTTGAATTAAATTGTACGCACCACGAATTTTGAAAGAGCGAATTAATTGTAAGTCTTCTCGTTTTACATAAACGTCACAATCATATTTCTCAGATAAAACTGTATCACGTTGTAACGGTGTTTTAATAACGATATCTTTCATGCAATTATGCGCCATTAAGATATCTTCAATTTTCACTCTCTCCTTTACCTTTTGCACCATTATATATCATCCTTATCTCTTTTAAATTGGCTCAATCAAAATGTGGGATTTTCAGAACAGCCCCTGTATTCGCCGATGTTACCATTTGTGCGTAACGTCCAAGCCAGCCAGTTTTTACTTTCGGTTCTGGTCGTTGCCATTCTTTTTTACGCTTATCTAATTCTTCATCACTCACTCTTACTTCTAGCAAGCGTTCTTCAACATCAATACATACAATATCCCCTTGTTCAAGAAGTGCAATCATCCCGCCAGCTGCTGCTTCTGGTGAAATATGTCCTACTGAAATTCCACGTGAAGCTCCAGAGAAACGTCCATCCGTTAATAATGCAACCTCAGCACCTAATCCCATTCCAGCAATTGCTGATGTTGGGGCTAACATTTCTGGCATACCAGGGCCACCTCTTGGTCCTTCATAACGAATGACAACTACATCTCCTTTTTTCACTTTCCCAAGCATAATGCCAGCAAGTGCCTCATCTTGTGAATTAAAAATAACGCAAGGTCCTTCAAAACGCTTTACTTCTGTTGCACCGCTTTTAATAACTGCTCCATCTTTCGCAAGGTTGCCTTTTAATATACGCAATCCTCCTTCCTCACTATGAGGGTTTTCGAGAGAGTGAATAACTTCCTTATCTTTAATCTCTGCCTCAGCAATATTTTCTCTTAATGTTTGCCCAGTAGCAGTTATTCGATCAAGATGAAGTACTCCTTCTTTCCGGCTCATCTCTTTCAAAATTGCACTAATCCCGCCCGCACGATCAATATCTTCCATATGCCAATTTGAGGCTGGACTTACTTTACATAAATGAGGTACACGTCTTGAAACTGCATCAATACGGTTCATATCATAATCTAGTCCTGCCTCTTGTGCGAGTGCTAGCGTATGTAATACTGTATTCGTTGATCCGCCCATCGCCATATCAAGTGCAAAAGCATCGTCAATTGCTTCTTCTGTTACAATATCACGTGGCTTAATATCTCTTTCAATTAAAATTTTCAATTTCTCTGCTGCTTGTTTAATTAACTCTTCGCGTCTTGGATCAATTGCTAAAATACTCCCGTTACCAGGAAGAGCTAAACCTAACACTTCACATAAACAATTCATAGAGTTCGCGGTAAACATACCCGAACAAGAGCCACAAGATGGACAGCCATGATCTTCAATATCTTTTAATTCTTCTTCTGAAATTTTCCCAGATTGATAAGCTCCTACTCCTTCAAAAACGGAACTCAGATCAACAACTTCTCCTTTAGATGTTTTTCCTGCTGCCATCGGGCCGCCTGAAACAAACACAGTCGGAATATTAATACGTAGTGCAGCCATCATCATACCTGGTGTAATTTTGTCACAGTTTGGGATACAAATCATGCCGTCAAACCAGTGTGCATTTACAACCGTTTCTACTGAATCTGCAATAATTTCACGACTCGGAAGAGAATAACGCATACCGATATGTCCCATCGCAATACCATCGTCAACTCCAATTGTATTGAATTCGAATGGTACCATACCTGCCGCGCGAACTGCCTCTTTTACAAGTTTCCCAAACTCGTTCAAGTGTTTATGCCCTGGAATAATTTCAATAAAAGAATTACAAATCGCTATGAAAGGTTTATCAAAATCTTCATCTTTCAAACCAGTTGCTTTTAATAAACTACGGTGCGGTGCTTTATCAAAACCTTTTTTAATCATGTCACTTCTCATCTTGTCAAATCCCCTCTTACATATTTTTCATTTATACTCTCTTACTCTATTTCTTTACTAATTCTTTCGGTGCATGAATCCAGCTCATCATTTCACGAAGCTCTGCTCCCACTTTTTCTAATTGATGATTTTGTTCTGCTTTTTTCATTGCGTTATACGTCGGACGCCCTGCTTGATTTTCTAAAATCCATTTCTTCGCAAATTCACCTTGCTGAATTTCTGTCAGAACACGCTTCATTTCCTTCTTCGTTTCATCTGTAACAATTCTCGATCCTGTTACATAATCTCCAAACTCTGCCGTATCTGAAATAGAATGGCGCATAGTCGTTAATCCACCTTCGTACATTAAGTCAACAATTAGCTTTAATTCATGCAAACATTCAAAGTATGCAATTTCAGGACGATATCCACCTTCCGTTAACGTTTCGAACCCGGCCTTCACAAGTGCAGTTACCCCGCCGCAAAGTACAGCTTGCTCACCGAATAAATCCGTTTCGGTTTCTTCTTGGAATGTCGTTTCAATTACCCCCGCACGTGTACACCCTACACCTTTTGCATAGGCCAGTGCTACATGTAGCGCTGTTCCCGTCGCATCTTGATGCACTGCGACTAATGCTGGAACACCATTTCCCTCTTGAAATACACGGCGAACGAGATGACCTGGACTTTTTGGCGCGACCATCGCTACATCTACGTAACTTGGCGGATTAATTTGTCCGAAGTGAATGTTAAATCCATGTGAGAAAAGTAACATTTGTCCTTCACGAAGATTCTCTTCTACCTCTGCTTTATACACATGAGCTTGCTGTTCATCTGGCAATAACATTTGTACAACTTGTGCGGTTCGAACCGCTTCTGAAACAGACATTACTTCAAATCCATCCGCTTTCGCTACTTCATACGACTTACCAGGACGAACACCAACTACAACCTCTACACCAGAATCACGTAAATTTTGTGCTTGCGCATGACCTTGTGATCCATAACCAACTACTGCAACAGTTTTTCCTTGTAATAACTCTACATTTGCATCTTTTTCATAATATGTTTTCATATTCCATACACTCCTTATAATTTATTTACTTGCAGAACATCAATTAATTTTTTCAACTGACTAACAAGTAATGTCGCTTCATTTTCAGTACAAACTGCTGTGAGTTTCATTTCAGAAACACCACTAGTATCTCTTTCTTTTAAATGTAAAGAAGAAATATAATAACCACGCCGAGCAAAAATCCCACTTATACGTAATAAGACGCTTGGCTCGTTATGAATAACGAGTGAAAAAGTATGACTCATTCTTCCCACCTCTTCATAATCATTTCGTTATTCCCTTTGTTTGGCGGAACCATCGGAAATACGTTTTCACCTTCTTCTACACAAAAATCAACTACGACAGGACCTTCGTGAGCAAATGCTTCTAACATCACTTGTTTTGCCTCGGTTGAATTTGTTGCTCTTAATCCCTTTACTCCATAAGCTTCTGCTACTTTCACAAAATCTGGTGATCCAATTTTTGATTCTGATAAACGATTTTCATAAAACATTTCTTGCCATTGCCTTACCATCCCTAAAAATTTGTTATTTATGATAAATACTTTTACAGGGATGTTATTTTCAGCAATTGTTTGTAGTTCTTGAATGTTCATTTGAAAAGAAGCGTCACCTGCAATACAAATGACAAGTTCTTCTTTTTTAGCTAGCTGAGCACCAATTGCTGCTGGAAAACCAAACCCCATCGTTCCTAATCCTCCAGAAGTAAGGAACGTCCGAGGTTTTCTTGCTTTATAGAAGTGAGCAGCCCACATTTGATGCTGACCTACTTCTGTTGTGACAATCGCTTCACCATTCGTTAATTCACTTACTAAGTTGATTACATGCTGTGGTTTTAACTCAGATTCTTTTTGCTTATAAGAAAGTGGATATTCTTCTTTCCATGTCTTTACTTTCTGAAGCCATTCGTCTGTTTGTGTATAAATAGACATATGTAACAGCATGTATAACGCTTTTTTTACATCACCAACAATCGGATGTTCTACAGTTACATTTTTATGAAACTCAGAAGAATCAATATCAATATGTACTTTTTTCGAGTGCGGAGAAAAAAGTTCTAATTTTCCTGTTACACGATCATCGAAGCGAACACCTAATGCAAGTAGTAAATCACAATCTGTTACCGCCATATTAGCAGCGTATGTCCCATGCATACCAAGCATCCCTAGAAACAATGGATCATCCGGTGGATATGCACCAAGTCCCATTAAAGTTGAAACGACTGGAATACGGTTCTCCCTTGCGAATTCGAAGAGTTCATCGGATCCACCTGAATGAATGACACCTCCTCCAATATAAAGAAGTGGACGCTTAGATTTTGAAATTGCTTTAGCCACCTCTCTAAGTTTCATGTTGTCTGGTACAAGTTCTGGTTTGTACCCCGGAATATCAACTTCTTCATTAAAGAAACTGGTGACTTTTGCATTTTGAACATCTTTTGGAATATCAATTAATACTGGTCCCGGGCGCCCGCTTTTGGCGATATAAAAAGCTTCTTGCACAATTCGTGATACATGATTCACATCACGAACCTGGTAATTATGCTTCGTAACAGGTACTGTAATTCCGACAACATCCGCTTCTTGAAATCCATCTTTACCAATTAAAGGCGTTGCAACTTGCCCGGTAATGACAACTAAAGGAATCGAATCCATATAAGCGTCTGCTAAACCCGTAACTAAATTTGTCGCCCCTGGGCCAGAGGTAGCAAAGACTACCCCAACCTTTCCAGAAGCTCTCGCATATCCTTCAGCCGCATGAATGGCAGCTTGTTCATGACGAGTTAAAACATGTTTCAAACCACTTTCGTATAACGCATCGTATACTGGTAAAATCGCTCCGCCTGGATAGCCGAAAACGGTCGTTACACCCAATTTCTTCAAACATTGAATCACGTGCCCAGCGCCTGTCATTTCTTCATACTGTAATTTCTCATACGCTGTATACTGCTGCTTCATTTCCATTAACTCCTCTCCTTATTTACGCTAAGCTTTCCGTCAGCCCGGGAACACGTACTCCTCTTTCTCTCGTTAATTTTTTAAATTCTTCGGTCAATTGTTTCGTTACACTTCCTGGTTTCCCATCTCCAATTTCTCTGGAATCAACTTTTACAACTGGAATTAACTCCGCTGCTGTTCCTGTTAAAAATACTTCATCCGCTACATATACATCATGGCGAGTGAACGGTCTTTCCTCACACGGAATACTCAGTCGCTCACATAGCTCGATAACACTATTTCTCGTAATACCTTCTAATGCTCCTAAATAGGATGGCGGGGTTAATACTTTTCCATCTTTCACAACGAAAACATTATCACCAGAACCTTCACAAACATATCCTTGTTGATTTAACATAAGAGCCTCTAACACTCCTGCTTGTGCTGCTTCAATTTTTACAAGTACGTTATTTAAATAATTCATTGACTTAATACGTGGATCTAACGCATCTGGCGTATTACGTCTTGATGCAACCGATACAACGCTTAGCCCATTATCATAAAATTCTTGTGGGAATAACTTTAATTGTTCTGCAATGATAATTACGCTCGGCTTCACACAACTTCTCGGATCGAGCCCTAAGTCACCTTTTCCTCTTGAGACAATTAAGCGAATGTAAGCATCAGTATATTCGTTTTTTTGGAGTGTATGTAAAACTGCTTCTTCCATTTCTTCTACCGTCATTGGAATTGTTAGTAAAATAGATTTCGCTGATTCATACAATCGTTTCACATGTTCTTTTAAACAAAATACATTTCCTCCGTAACTACGAATCCCTTCAAATACACCGTCTCCGTATAAAAAACCGTGATCATATACTGAAACAACTGCCTTTTCTTTTTCTACAAATTCCCCATTCATGTAAATGTACTGGTTTCCCATCTCACATCGCTCCTCTTTTTTTCTCTATTTTTTGCAATCTATTTCTACATCGATTGCTGAGATGAGTATTTTTAACAGAATATTCAGTATATAAACCTTAAAAATATACTCGTCTCAACAATCGATTACTTACATACTTGTAGCAATCCATTGCTGAGACGAGGGAATCGTGTTACCACTCAGCTTCCTTATACTTCTCACGAAATATAAGCTCTGCAAGTCCAATTAGACTTTTGTTTTTCTATCGGGAACAACCCCGCTACTTTTTACTAGTTTTCAAAAGTAGTGCTCCAAGGTGATTTTCAATGAGTGAATTGTTACCACCCTCACAGCCTCGGGGCAGCTCTCTGAAACAATCTTTATCATTTACTCTCCTCTTCTACGCATTCTCTTCTTCTATTTTTAAAAATAAAAACTCTCGCCTCAGCAATCAACTACTACAATTTAGTAGCTTTGATTGCTGAGGCGAGAGTTTCGCGTTACCACTCAGCTTCCTTATACTTCTCACGAAATATAAGCTTTGTAGGTCCAATCAGACCTCCGTCCTTTTACCGGAGACGATGCCGCCGCCCTCTACTCAGTTTCCCTTTCGCAAGCGATGCTCCGAGGTGATCTTCAATGATTCGATTGTTACTACCCTCACAGCCTTGGAGTAGCTCTCTGAAACGATCATAATCATCTACTTTCCTCTTCTTTGCATATACAACATATAAAGTTAGAAAATTCTTAATTAACTTTTATTTGTTACACGTATTATAGGACGTTGTTCTTTTCCTTGTCAACATGTTTTTTCAAAAAAATCAAAATTCATTCTATTTATTTTTTCTCAAATCAAAATTGGAATGCATTACTTACATACACTCATATATTACTTAAGTATGTTTGCATTACTACATAAAGAAAAACTTATAAAGTTTATGAGGAGATGAGGAAACTATGTTAAAAGGGAAAGTAGCGTTAGTTACAGGAGCAAGCCGAGGAATTGGACGAGCAATCGCTAAACGTTTAGCAAATGACGGTGCATTGGTTGCTGTTCATTACGGTAATCGAAAAGATGACGCTGAAGAAACTGTTCATGAAATTCGATCAAATGGTGGCCAAGCTTTTTCTATCGGCGCAAATTTAGAATCCTTACACGGTGTAGAAAACCTTTATAAAGCTTTAGATACTGAATTACAAAAGCGCACTGGTGAAACACAATTTGATATTTTAATAAACAATGCTGGCATTGGTCCTGGTGCTTTTATTGAAGAAACGACTGAACAATTTTTTGATAGAATGTTTTCAGTAAATGCAAAAGCACCATTCTTTATCATTCAACAAGCACTGCCACGTTTACGTGACAATAGCCGAATTATTAATATTTCATCCGCTGCGACCCGCATTTCTTTACCTGATTTTGTTGCATATAGTATGACGAAAGGCGCTATTAATACAATGACTTTTACGCTAGCAAAACAGCTTGGAGCACGAGGAATAACGGTGAATGCAATACTTCCAGGATTTATTAAAACAGATATGAATGCAGAACTCTTGAGCGACCCGATGATGAAGCAGTACGCTACTACTATTTCCGCTTTCAATCGCTTAGGTGAAGTAGAAGACATTGCCGATACTGCTGCATTCCTTGCTTCTCCAGACAGCCGCTGGGTTACTGGACAATTAATTGATGTGAGCGGAGGATCTTGTTTGTAAAAAACATATATTTTCAAATCTTTTTTATTGCGCAATAAAACAATTTATATAATACTATATAAAACATATACATTTAGGAGGATTACAGCAATGTCCGAAAAAACATACGAACTCGCAACCTTCGCAGGTGGTTGCTTTTGGTGCATGGTAAAACCATTTGATGAACTTCCTGGTATTCATAAAGTACTTTCTGGCTATGCAGGAGGTCATGTAGAAAACCCAACATATGAACAAGTAAAAGCTGGAACATCTGGACATTTAGAAGTTGTTCAAATTACATTTGATCCTTCTATTTTTCCTTATCAGAAATTACTAGACTTATATTGGCCACAAATCGATCCAACTGATGATGGCGGACAATTTTTTGACCGTGGTCCATCTTATCGTACCGCTATTTTTTATCATAACGAAACACAAAAAAGGCTTGCTGAAAAATCAAAACAAGCTCTTGCAGAAAGCGGTATGTTTAAAGATCCAATCGTGACTGAAATTCGTCCTGCTGCACCTTTTTACGAAGCAGAGGAATACCACCAACATTTCTATAAAAAGAATCCAGAGAAATATGCTACTGAGCAAAAGGAATCTGGTCGTGAAGACTTTATAAAAGAAAATTGGCAAAAAAAATAATAAAAACGCATCGTGCTTTTTGAGTACGATGCGTTTTTATTTTTGATAAAAGTACCATACAATTAATAGAACAATTGCTGTTAGTGACCAAAGTACTATCTCGTTTTTCACTCTATTCTTTTTCTTAGTCATTTCATTCCCTCCTAATAACTATTAAACATATTCAATTTTTTCTTTGTTTAATTGTCCATCTTATATACGTGAATACATCCTTACAAATTCTAATAGCAAGACCACCAATAATTCCGATTGCAATGGAAATTACTAGCATCTGTCCAAAACTAAAAGAATTTGTGTACATTATGTAGAGAACGATACATATAAGTAAAACATCCGGTAAAGAAAGTAAAAACCTTTTAAGCATTCCTTTATCTCCTCTATACTTTATTTATATCTTCTACTGTAATTTTGAAATAAAATTTGTTCAAAAATCCCATTTATACCCTCATTTTATGAAAAATAATAAGAATCCCTTTTCAAAAGAGATTCTTATTCAGCAGATTTAAGTTTAATTATTTTCTACATATCCTATTCCATAATGACTCCTAAAATAGAATAATATTACTAATGATTTATTGTAAATTGACTATTTGCCAGGCAACCGAATGTCGCGCCAGCTACCTACATCGCATTGGCCAAATTCATTATTACCTACCGCGATCACCGTGCTGTCTGATTTTAGTCCGACTGTATGTGCACAACCAGCCGCTATCGCTACAATATCTCTCCAATCACTTACGTTACATTGACCATACTCATTCCAACCCACTGCCACCACGGTACCGTTTGATTTAAGTCCGATTGTATGATTCGTACCAGCCGCTATTGCTACAATATCTCGCCAGCCACTTACATCACACTGGTTATGTTTATCATTCCCCACTGCTGTCACCGTACCGTCTCGTTTAAGACCAACAGTATGAAGATACCCAGCCTTGACCGCTACAATACCTCGCCAGCTACTTACATTGCATTGACCATATCGATTATTCCCCACAGTCGTCAATGTGCCGTCCAATTTAAGACCGACTGTATGCCAGTCACCCGCTGTGACTGCCACAATACCTTGCCAACTGCTTACATTGCATTCTCCTTCTTTATTTCGGCCCACCGCTACTACCGTGCCATCCGATTTCAGGCCAATAGTACGACGCCACCCTGCCGCAACCGCTACAATATTATGCCAATCGTTTACATCACATTGTTCATGCTTATTCCAACCCACTGCTACCGCAGTACTATCACATGTAAGACCGATTGTATGAGCATTACCCGTGTTCGTTGCCATATGAACATTGCCCACTGCGACTGCTTCAATATCTCGCCAGCCACTTACATTACATTCCCCTTCTTTATTCCGGCCCACCGCTACTACCGTGCCATCCGATTTCAGGCCAACTGTATGACAACGCCCCGCCGCTATCATATCTTTGGGCCATCGCTTCACTTTTTCTTTCGATAAAAGGTAATCCATGTTTTACCTCCTTGCATATAAGCAACTGTATCATAATAGATATTTTTATCAAATTTCATTATAAATCTACATTTACAAAGAAAGCTTATTTTACTTCTTCAAAAAATAAAAACCTCCAGTTTAAATACTAGAGGTTTTCTCGTTATTTCTTCAAGCGTTCAATAAAATCGTTCAATTTATCTAGCGATTTCATATTCTGATTGCAAGCTACACCATCTTTGCAAATGTAGTTTCCCTTTTTAACGAAAGTTCCTGGTACATCGCCTTTAATTTCAACTAAAAACATTCCTACTTCTTCATGTCCATGACATAACGAACAAATGCTTTTTTTATTTAAACTTTGGAACGTTCCTTGCAGACCAACAAATTTATTTTTATCATTTTTCGCTATAATAAATTTCCTGCTTGACCCCTTATCAATCCAGCTTAAATAAGATATTTCTTTCATATCCATTTCTTCCATATCAGGAAGTTTTAACTTTTTCGCTTTAGGAAATAATTTTTTTAATGTTTGTGCTGTAACTTCTTGAAACGGAATTACATACGGATTTATTTTCATTAAAAATGATTCTGCATCTTCTCTATTTTGAACTGTTAATACCGTATCAATTAACTCTTTCTGTTCATCCGTTAAATTCTCAAATACATGTATTATCTTTTCAATCGCAAGCGATTTTAACGCTTGAATTACACCTCTATCATTTGCCGTTGCATGCCCGTTTGCTAAAATATAAGCTTGTGATTTTATAAAATTATATTGATCACTTCTAATAAACGCTTCCATCTTTATCACTCCATACAAATTGTTGATCTAGTTTTATTGTATACAATGATTACGTTTTTTGATATGTAAAAGATAACTTAGAAACAAACATTACATATATCACTTATTCTCTACCGCTGCATTTCCTGACAAAAGAAGCCATCATCTGTTTTCCATTCCGCATATAATACGTCTTCAAATTTAGTAATTCCTTTTTGCTTTATTTGTTTATAAAGCCATCCTTCATCAAATCCCGCTTCCCTCAAATTATCCTTAACTACTTTTCCATCACTAATTAATGAAATTGGTAAGTATACAGGCTTATGTTTTAAACTTAAATCATTTATAGTAGGAGATTCGTATTTACTTTTTTTCAGAACGCTTATGTTTCCGTTCGGTTCCAATATCATATATTCAACTTCTCTGATTGAAAATATATCTTTTTGTTGCCTAAGCATTTGTTGTAATTGGTTTATATCCAAATGATTTACGCTTAATTGTTCACGATCAATCTTTCCGTTACGAATAATAATTGAAGGATACCCTTCAAAAAACCTTCTTGTTCCTCTTACTTTTTGTGTTATCACTTCTATAGTATAAATTAAAATTACCCAAACAAATACTGAATATAAAATAGACCATACTTTAATTTTAGGATCATATATTGAATTTCCAACGAGCTCACCTAGGACGATTGCAGAAATAAAATCAAATGGCGTTAGCTGAGATATTTGTGTTTTCCCTAATATTTTTGTAGCAATTAATAGAACAAAAAAACCAACTAAAAGCTCTATCGTTATTTGTCCAATATGATTCATATATGTTCACCTTTCTACTTTTCAAGTGCTCTGTATACCATTTAATAAAAAAAACGGCACATTTTTTCTATTATCATGCCCGTTCACACCTCATATATCCAATACACATAAAACAAAAAGAGTCTGATTCAAAGTAATATATGAATCAGACTCTTTTCCTCTTATTTAGAATACACAATCTTTTTAATCGTTTCCCCAGAAAGAAAATATTCTTCTGCAAGTTGATGAATAGCAATCCCACTTTTAAACGCTTCTTTAATTGCTTTATTTCTTTCATCTAGTTGTTTTCTTCCGCCAGATCGTGTACCCCATTTATAATGTTTCGTTTCTTGTTTCGGAATATAAATTGTTTCACCTTGTATATACTTTTGAATTTCAGTAATTAAATTCTCTGGTAAAACAGCATTAGCTTTTACGTATTTCATTTCTGCTCGCCCCTTATTTTTTATGGTTCATTTCAATAAGGTGCAAAGCCAAATATAAAAAATGATACGAGCTCATATAGGCGATTGTATATTACTTGTCTACCTCACGCAAAGTATCGCCATTTCCATACTTGGCTTTGCATGAGACGTTGCAGTGTCTGGCAATTGAATTATAATCGCCATATAAACACCTCCTAATATACCTTTTGCATTTTATTATATGATAAATTCCTTCTCCTTGCATCCACACCCTTCTTAAAGCACGAAATTACTTAGTTTGATATAATACTTTTTAACTGAATTAAAAATCATTGTGAGGTTACATTATGAAGAAAAAAATTATCATTACAATCGTTACACTATTCTTTATTATCACGGCATTATTCGGAACATACAAATTGATGAACGCAAGAAGCTTTCAATTATTTGGAGATTTAACACAACGCGTAGAAACAAATGAAAAAGTGATTGCTTTAACTTTTGATGATGGCCCTACTAACAATGTAAAACAAATATTACCGCTACTAGATAAATACAACGCTAAAGCTACTTTCTTTTTAATTGGAAATGAATTAGAGCAAAATTTATCGTTAGGAGAAGCTATCGCGCAATCTGGGCACCAACTTGGAAACCATACATATTCTCATAATAGAATGGTTTTCAAAACACCTTCTTTTATTAAAGATGAAATAGAAAAAACGAATTCATTAATCCGCCAAACAGGATTTACAGACGAAATTGATTTTAGGCCCCCTAACGGAAAAAAATTAATTGGATTACCCTATTATTTAAATAAAAATAATATCGAAACGATTATATGGGATCTTGAGCCCGATACTTTTTATAAATCTGCGGCTGATAAAATTAAATACGTTAATAAAAATGTAAAACCAGGTTCTATCATTTTACTGCACTCTATGTATGATGAGTCTAATGAAAATTTACAAACGATTGAAGGTATTTTAGATTCTTTATCTAAGAAGGGCTATCAGTTCGTAACAGTAAATGAATTGCAAAAAAGAGCAAAATAAAAAGGTAGCGTATCTTTGTATGATACGCTACCTTTCTTTTTATATAATGCCAAGTACATTTAAGAATACGATAATAATCGCAATTGGTGCGATATAACGAAGTAAGAATAACCATAATACGAATAGTTTATAACCTTTATTTTTACTTACACCTAGCTCTTTCATTAATACATCTTTCTTCATTTTTAAAGGAACAAAGATAGAAACTAATAATACACCAAGTGGCATTAATACGTTACTTACTGCATAGTCCGCTAAATCAAAGACTGTCTTCCCGAAAATCTTCAGATCACTTAATATACCGAATGATAATGCTGATGGTACCCCAACAACGAAGATTAATAACCCTACGATTAAGGCCATTTTTTCACGTTTCCCTTTACCTTTTGATGTTAACGATGCAACACTAATTTCTAACATCGAAATTGCTGATGTAATCGTAGCGAAGAAGAATAGTAATAAGAAAACAATGAAGAATAATTTTCCGAACGCCATTTTACTGAAAATAGCTGGCAACACGATAAATAATAGTCCCGGCCCTTGAGATGGTTCCATTCCAAATGCGAACACAACTGGGAAAATTGCAAGTCCTGCAAGTAATGTAATAACAAGAGTTAAGGCTACGATAGAAAATGCTGAACGTGGTAAGCTTTCTTCTTTCGGTAAGTACGAGCTATACGTTACCATAACGGCTACCCCGACAGATAATGAGAAGAACGATTGCCCCATTGCGTATAATATAACTTCTGATGTTACATGTGAGAAATCAGGTTGTAAGAAGAAACGAACGCCTTCTCCAGCACCATCTAATGTAAGTGCACGAACGATTAATACAAAGAATAAAACGAATAATGCTGGCATGAAATATTTATTTACTTTTTCAACACCATTTTGTACACCTTTACTTACGATGAAAATAGTAATAAGGATGAATAATAGCTGTGATCCAACTGCTAAATATGGATTGGAAATGATTTCACCAAACGTAGCTTCGTATGCTCCATTTCCTTCCCATAGTCTACCTGTAATTGCATTCCATAAATATAATAAAATCCAGCCTCCTACAACACTGTAGAAAGAAAGTAATATGAAACATGTTACAATTCCTAATTTACCTAACCAAGGCCATAACGTTTTAGGAGCAATCTCTCTATATGCATCGACAGCCTCTTTTTGTGTACTTCTTCCAATAACAAATTCAGCTAATAATAGCGGTAAACCAATTAATAATGTGAAACCGATGAAAATTAGGAAGAATGCTCCGCCTCCTCCAATGCCGGCCATATATGGGAATTTCCAAATCGCCCCAAGACCAATTGCCGAACCTGCTGCAGCTAATACGAAACCTAATTTCGATGTCCATTGCTGTGAATTCATTTGTTAATCTCCTCTCTATCTCTTTTTCTTTGTTACAATTCGGTATTTATATTGTTCTATCAATACTCTTTTCTAATACGTTCACTTCCTCCCTAATAAAAAAACGTCCCTACGTAAATACGTAGGGACGACAAAAATATCGCGGTACCACCCTAGTTGTGAAGAACACTAAGAAACCACCTAAATAAAAACGCCCCTACGCAAAAACGTAGGGACGATAAAATATCGCGGTACCACCCTAGTTATGAAGACACACCAAAGTTAGGACCTAAATAAAAAACGTCCCTACGTAAATACGTAGGGACGATAAATATCGCGGTACCACCCTAGTTGTGAAAAAATCTTCACCACTTTATTTGATAACGGTATAAACTACCGTCTTTCATTTCCTCATAATGTGAGATTTATGAAAGATGCTCCAGGACGAACTTCATGAATAATCTATATACTGATTCACACCAACCATCAGCTCTCTGAAATAGGGAGATATTCACTACTATACCCTTTCATTGCCCAAATATTATTTTCCGAATTGATTACTATCATTTTTATCACACATTAAAAATAGTGTCAACTTATATTTCGAATTTTTATGTATTACAATCTATTTCAAAATTCAAAATGTGAGTTTTCTTTTAGGAACAATCGATAAAAATCTATTTTCTATTTCACAAAATAAAAAATAGATTTTTCTTGCTCATCCACATTTACTCCTGGCGCGTATGTATGAACTTGTTGCAACACTTCTTCTATTAGCAACTCTAACTCCGGCACACTATTTTCTGGACTCCCTATTAATGTGTCTGCCATACGTTCATATAAATTTTCAGGTTTAATAGTCATTCGTTCCACATTATTAGGCATCCATTTAAACGCTGGATGATGTACATACATTTTATTCAAACCAAATAAAACACCGAATACGTTCCTTTGTACTTCGCAAATAACATCATAAAGCATAAGCCAATCTTTCCGTTTTAAAAGCGCCTTTCGATTGTGCCAACGATTACTTAACCATAGATTTTCTGAAATCATTCGTTTTACTAGTTCATCTGGATATACCACTACTCTATCTTTTAATTCATTCACTTTCCCTTCTCCATACAAACTAACACCATCATGAACGGATGATACAATACATTGTTTTTCATAACTTATATCATATTGATCCACCACATCCGAAATCACTTTCTCTACCGTCTCTGTTAAAAAGTTACTAATCTCTAATTTAATTCCCTCTTTCGTTAAATACGTTTCCGACCATTCTTCTTCCTCATACGGATGATACGATAATATTGTCCCATCAATATGATGAATAGGGGCCCTACGATCCTCATCTTCTGGCGGTGTTGACCATAAAATATGTAATTCTATATCTGAATGTTCATCTTCAAGCTTTCTAGCTACTGAACCCGCTAAAATAATGGCTTCTACTTTCGGATTTTGCCTATAGATCTCTGACATCTCTATTGCTTTCTCTTTTAATCCCATTTCATTTCCCCCTAAAATTGCAGTAATCCCCTATACTGCATTTATCTATTTCGATATTATAGCTTGCATTACCTTTTCAAATTCCTACTACATCATATTTCTATCCAAAAGCGCTGAATAACTTCACCAGTACGAGAAGAAACTACTTCATTTTCTAACACACCGCCAACCTTTTGAATCGTTTTAGCAGAACCGATATTGGATTCATCACAAGTTATTAATACTTTCTGCAATCCTAATTTTTGCGCTTCAGCTAATGCAAGTTGTAGTTGTTTCGTAGCGTAACCGTGGCGACGTTTATTTGGATGGACACTATATCCAATATGACCGCTTTCCCGTAATAATTCTGGATTTAATCTATGTCTAATATTCACAAACCTATAAGTTCCCCTTTTTCAAAACTTAAAAACTGACTAGATGGCACTCGATTAGCTAGTAAATTTTCTCCTAGTTCTTGTTTACTCACTTTTTCAAACCATTCATCAAGAGAATCAAAGTTTTGTAAAGAACTACTTCCATGTGGTTGTTCCCCTGAGTTTAAAAACGCGTGTCTATACGCTGTAATATGCTCACTATATTCATGGGTTGGTTTTAATAGTTTCATTGTTCTTCTCCCCTCTTCATTCCATAAAACAAACACCTTAATAGTAGCTATTCACTATTAAGGTGTTTCTATCCTTTTTATTCAAATAACCCCATGCTCAAATAACGTTCACCTGTATCAGGCGCAATACATAAAACTTTTTTACCAGCGCCTAGACGTTTCGCTATCATGATTGCAGCGTAAACAGATGCTCCGGAAGACGGCCCAACTAATAATCCCTCTTGTCTAGCTAAGTTTCTCATTGTCGTTAAAGCCTCTTCGTCTGCAATTTGAATAATTTCGTTATACACTTCTGTATTTAAGTTTTTCGGGATAAACCCTGGGCTTGTTCCTACTAGTTTATGAGGACCTGGTACACCACCTGATAAAACGGGAGATCCTTTCGGTTCCACTACTGCAATATATAAGTTTGGTAATTTCTCTTTTAACGTTTCACCAGTCCCTGTAATCGTTCCGCCTGTTCCTGCCGTTGCAACAAAAGCGTCCAGCTCTCCATCCATTTGTTCGTAAATTTCAAGCGCAGTCGTATAACGGTGAATATTCGGATTAGCTGGATTTTCAAATTGTTGCGGGATAAAACTATTCGGTATTTGCTTTTGCAATTCTAACGCCTTCGCAATTGCTCCTGGCATTCTTTGTTCTGCTGGTGTTAAAACTACTTCTGCTCCGTATGCTTTCAATAAATTAATACGCTCTTTTGACATATTATCTGGCATAATTAAAATCGCTTTATACCCTTTAGCTGCTGCATTCATCGCTAAACCAATCCCTGTATTCCCGCTTGTCGGTTCAATAATTGTATCTCCTGGTTTGATGAGACCATTTTCTTCTGCAACGTGAAGTAAATTATAAGCAGCACGGTCTTTCACACTGCGCGATGGATTAAACATTTCTAGTTTCACATACACATCTGCTGCGTCTTCCGGAATAAATTTAGATAATCGGACGACAGGTGTATCTCCTATTAATTCCGTAACGTTTTCACACAATTTCATAGCGCATCCCCTATTCTATCGTTTTCTTATCACTTGGCAGTAACCATGAAGTGAGTCCAATTAATGGTAGACAACTACATAATAGCATAATAAATTGCAGGCTATATATATCTGCTAATTTCCCAAGAACTACAGCACCTAATGCTCCAAGTCCAAACGCAAGACCTACGATTAATCCTGACACCATTCCCACTTTTCCAGGTACAAGCTCTTGTGCATATACAACAATTACACTAAAACTACTTGAACTAATAAAACCGATACATAAAAATAACGGTACGACCCACACAAGTGAGACATGTGGTAATAACAGTGCAAGTGGCGCTGAACCTAACATTGAAAATACGATGATATTTTTCTTACCAAATCGATCTGCTAACGGTCCTCCGAAGAAAGTTCCTAACACACCAGCAATCATAAATGCGAATACGAAATACTGGGCATTTTTTATAGATAAACCGTAATGCTCTATTAAGTAAAATTGATAGAAATTCCCGATACCAGCACCGTACCAAGAGCGTACAAAAGTAAGAAAAACAAGAAGTATAATAACGAATTTAATGTGTGTACTTACAATTGCATTTTCCGCCTCAAGTGCAGCCCTCTTCTTCCTTCTTACAGCACCGGTTGCTAATTCATTTTTGTACCAATTCGATACGAAAATTAATAATACAATTCCTACTGCTGCAAATGCTGTAAAACCTAATGAACCAATTTGACCGAGTGGAACGAAAATTAGCGCTGTAAAAATAGGAGCTAAAGAATTCCCCGTGTTTCCCCCAACTTGATAAATTGCTTGCGCTAACCCTCGTTTTGCACCTGCCGCCATATACGCAACACGAGCGCCTTCTGGATGAAAGACCGCGGAACCTAAACCAATAAATAAAACAGAAATAATAACAATAATAAAGTTTGGTGCAAACGCGAGTCCAATCATTCCAAGCATACTTGAAAACATGCCGAGTGGTAATAAAAATGGTGACGGCTTCTTATCTGAATACATACCAAACACCGGTTGCATAATCGATGACGTCATATTTAATGCAAACGCAATCCACCCTACTTGCATATAGGATAAATTCATCGTTTTTTCCAAAATAGGAAACAACGCCGGCACAACTGCTTGCATCGAATCATTTAAAAAATGCCCAAAGCTAATCGCAAATAAAATTCGATATATTGTCGGTGTTTCTACAGTTTTTTTGTGTGAAACTGCCTGCATATGTGAATCTCCCCTTTCTGTACAAAATATATATTTATTACAGTAGGTGTAATAAATTCTGACTTTTGAAACATTTCTATTCTATACTGCTTTCATTTCTTTTTCCAGAAATATAACTTAACTCCCGTCATTGGCTTGCATCCTTGTAACTTTCAGCGGTAAAACAGTACAAAAAAAAGACAACCCAATCACATACTGGGTTGCCTCTTACATTAAATTGCAAAATGCTTATACTTCTCGTAATCACTCGTCTTACATTCTATTTCTAATTTGGTACCCTCGTTTTCGTAACTCGTAGATAAAACGTGTGCATGATTATTGAAATACGAAACTACCTGTCCTTGATCATATGGAATTAACATTTCACACTTCGTATATTCTTTATAGATGTGTGAGCGAATCATTTCTACAAGTTCTTCAATTCCAACATGTTTCTTCGCTGATAAATAAACGCGATCTTCTTGCACTTTCGGAATTTCAACATCTACCATATCTGATTTATTATAAGCATAGATCGTTGGAATATTTTCTACTCCAATTTTCTTTAATGTTTCATTTGTAATATCAATTAATTGTTCATAATTTGGATTTGCGTAATCTACGACGTGAATAAGTAAATCCGCTTCCGCTACTTCTTCTAACGTTGAACGGAACGCTTTCACAAGATGATGTGGTAATTTACTTACAAATCCAACTGTATCTGTTAATAAGAATGATTTATTATCTGGTAAATCAATATTTCGTACAGATGTTTCTAACGTCGCGAATAACATATCTTTTTCAAATACTTGCTTTTCTTCTGTACCATTATAAATTTCAAGCATTGCATTCATCGTCGTTGACTTTCCTGCATTCGTATAACCTACTAATGCTACAACAGGTATTTCATTTTTCTTACGTTGCTTTCGCTGCGTTTGACGCTGGGCAACGAGCGCTTCTAAATCTTTATTCAAAACTGAAATTTGTTCTTCAATTTTACGACGGTCTAACTCTAACTTCTTCTCACCGACACCTTTATTTTTCGTACCAACGCCGCCACTCTGTCTCCCTAACGATTCACGAAGACCGATTAAACGAGGCATCATATACTGAAGGTGTGCTACTTCTACTTGTAGCTGTGCTTCTTTCGTTTTCGCACGTTGCGCAAAAATATCTAAAATTAAAATGGTACGATCAATTACCTTACAATCTAAATCCTCTTCTAAATTTCGAATTTGTGAAGGAGATAATTCATCATTAAAGATGACCATATTCGCATCTATTTCTTGTACATACGCTGCTACTTCTTCAATCTTTCCTTTTCCGATATAATGCGATGGATTTACTCGTTGTAAATTTTGCGTTACTTGCCCAATTACCTCTACATCACAAGCTTCCGCAAGATTTGTTAACTCTTCCATCGAATATGCAAAATCATCTTCATTACCTACATTTACTCCAACTAAAACTGCTCTTTGTAATACTTCTTCCATATATTTATTCCTCCATTTCGATTACGTAAAATAAAAAACACAGGTCGCTGCCTGTGTTTTCGTAAACGGATAAGGGTTCACCAAAGAAATAGAAGAAAGCTATGCTTTCATCCTATTTTATAGTCAAAAAGTCCCAAGATTGTATACGTATCCACAATAAGTGTTCACCTATACAATCCCATTCTATTTATAAAGGCAAAACAAAAAGAGGGCGTATTCGTCCCTCCCTCTTTTTCACATATAAGCTTAATAAAGGGTTCCTTTAAAATAGGCAGACCAATCCCGTTCACTCTGTACACAGACAGAGCCTTTGAGCGCTATTCAATTATTGGCACAAAGTATTGAGACGTAATCTGATTAAGATCAAAGGAAGCCCCTCCGTTCATTTTAAGTTACATAAAGTGTAGCATAAGTAATTCGCTTTCACAAGGTTTAACAACCTATATCACACTAAAGAAAATCTTTATATTTTTACTTTAATCGTCATTTTTTGCGAGTTTTTCTCACAATAAAAATAACAAAAACAATCATCAATAACAAACCAATGGAAATAATAGCAACTTGCCGCCAATTTAAACCGCTCACCATCTCACCTTTTAAATCCACTTTCTTCGTCGGAACAGACTCTTTTGCAATTTGACTTAAAGCCGCTTTGTCCGCCCCTGCCTCATCCAATCTCTTCGTTCCACTACAACTATTTGTGTGTAATTGTTTTTCTGATCCTCTTTGAGTAGAAAATACTAAGTACCCTCCTCCTTCTACAAAGCGAAACATACAATCACCACCCTTTGTATATACGATAATTTGCGAAGAAGTTGTCCCTTTCCAAATTTTCTTCACTTCAAATAACACTTCAGTTCCAACCCCTTCTTTCCTTCCAACCTCAATTACTTTTCCCTCAAACACTACATCGTTTTTTTGAAATGCATCTTCTGTTGATACTTTAATACAATCACAAGCATAAGATTTCTCAGGAAAAATAATAAGAATAAAGCTACAAATGATGACGACAGGAAACATGTGTAAAATCCTTTTCAAGGAGCTTAACTCCCTTCATTATCAATTTTAGAAACTTCTCGTATATTATTTTTACAGCACTCGCCAAATTCCTTCATAGTAAGTTAAGTATTATCGTTTTAATACAACAAAAATCTTTATTGACATTTTTATAACCTGATATTAGTATCAGGTTATAAAAATAAAAATTAGGAGATGTTCCTATGCATTCTAAATCTCGTATTACTGCAATTGGTACTTATGTTCCAGATCAAATATTGTCTAATAACGATTTAGAAAAGATGGTCCATACGAATGATGAATGGATTGTACAAAGAACAGGAATGAAGGAAAGAAGAATCGCTAGCGACGAAGAATACTCCTCAAACTTAGCCATTAAAGCAATTGAAAATTTATGTACAACATATAAGAAAAACTTAGAAGATGTCGACTGTATCATTGTCGCTACTACTACTGCCGATTACGTTTTCCCTAATGTTGCTTGCCAAATACAACAATACTTCAACATACCTCATACACTAGCTTTTGATTTAAATGCAACTTGTGCTGGTTTTACATATGGACTACACGTCGGTAATAGCTTAATCACTTCTGGTTCACATGAAAAAGTACTTGTCGTCGCGACAGAGACATTATCTAAAGTTACTGATTATACCGATAGAACGACCTGTATTTTATTCGGTGATGGTGCTGGAGCTATTTTATTAGAAAGAGATGAAAACACCCAAAGCTTTATCGCTGCTCACATGGGAACAAACGGTGATGGCGGCATTCATCTATATAGAACAAACTTATCTACTACTATGAATGGCACACCACTGCAAACAAATGAAAAAATCGTTCAAAATGGAAGAGAAGTATATAAATGGGCAACACGCACAGTACCAAAAGGCATAAAAAATTTATTACATACCGTAAATATGCAAGTAGATGATATAGACTGGTTCATACCCCACAGCGCTAACTTACGAATGATCGAATCTATTTGCGAAAAATCTCAAATTCCAATACAAAAAACATTAACGAGCGTGGAATATATGGGGAATACCTCTTCAGTCACCATTCCACTCGCTTTAAATTTAGCTATAAAAGAAGGGAAATTAAATAACGGAGACACACTTTTACTATACGGATTTGGTGGCGGACTTACGCATTTAGGGCTTATTGTAGAGTGGAATTTAATTTAAGTGTATAAAAAGAGGCTCTAGTCAGTAACTAGAACCTCTTTTTCATTTAATTTCTTGCCCCTTTTCGAGACCATATCACAACAGGAATAAGTAATAACGCTAACACGCCTCCAGCCAATGACAATGCCGCATAACTTGAATTCGCTACTACCATACCTGACATTGCTCCACCAGAAGCTCCAGCTAGCGCAATAAAAACATCTATTTTCCCTTGTGTTTTAGCACGTGTAGACGGTGTTGTGGAATCAACGATTTGTGCTGTACCACTTATCAATCCGAGGTTCCATCCTAGCCCAAGTAAAGACAGAGCAACGATTAATAATAATAAAGAATCACTTGGCGCTATCGCAGCTATGACACCCGCTGCAAGTAAAATCACTCCACCAGCTATGCTCATTGTAGTTCGGCCAATTTTATCAATTAACATTCCTGTAACGAGAGATGGAAGATACATTGCACCTACATGAAAACCTATCACAAGTCCTACTGCACTTAAACCGTGACCGTGGTGTCCCATATGAACTGGCGTCATCGTCATAATCGCAACCATCACTATTTGCGTAAGTATCATTACGATTGCTCCAACTGTAATACCTCGTTTATTTTCTTTCGCTTCTTCTGTTATTGGTTGTCCTTTATATGTATGTTCCTGTTTATATCTTTCTATAATGTTAGCAATAATCAAAGGATCTGGACGAAGCATAACAAAAAGAACTAGACCCGCCAGTATAAATGCTGCTGCCGATAGTATGAACGGACCTGCAAGTTTAGGAACTCCAATTGAATGAGCAAAACTTCCCATTACCCCTACTAAATTTGGTCCTGCAACTGCACCGAAAGTCGTCATTACCATCGTAATACTAACAGCCGTTGCTCTCTGCTTCTTATCTGCTAAATCTGTACCTGCATAACGAGCTTGTAGATTTGTGGCTGTACCGGCACCATATATAAGTAAAGAAATAAGTAAAAGAATAATACTATTTGTTAAAGCTGCCATTACAACACCAATTGCTCCAAATCCGCCTACTATAAACCCTGTTGCAAGACCTATCCGGCGTCCATATCGTTGCGAAAGCTTCCCTACTATGAAAGCTGCTAATGCCGATCCTAATGTAAACATAGCAGTTGGTAATCCTGCAAATGCATCTGTTCCAAGCATTTGCTGCGCAAGAAGTGCACCTACTGTAATACCAGCAGCTAGTCCTGCACCGCCAAACATTTGTGAAATGCTGACGATTATTAACGTTCGTTTGTATAGTTTTTGTTGCTCTTCTTCTGTGTACACATGATTATCTATTAAAGCCCCTGCCTTATCTAGCAATTCCCCATCCTCCTTTTAAAATTAATCCCTCTTGTTAATGTACTATGTATAACGTTACATATTCAATGGCATTTTCCATTCATCCCTTTCATTCTAAAAAACTTTCTAATCATACTCGACTTATCCCATGCTATATTAAAAATACTACTATTCACAATATGCAAGGAGAAAACAATGAAAAAAACAGGCTGCTATAGCCTGTTTTTCTTTACGCTTCTTCTACTAATCTTCCCTTTCTCTTTTTACTCAAAGCTTTCCCTTCCCAAAACAACAAACTTACGAAAGCACAAATTAAAATAATTGGCACACTTGCTTTATATAAATCTGTAAAACTCATAGCCATCTGATTCTTGGCATAATGATTCACATCATTTGAAAATGTGAGTACTTCTTTCTTTATACTTTCCTCTTGTTTTTCAACTTCTTTTGTCACTTGCCTCATAACTTCTTCTCTTTTTACATCTCTATATTCTACTGGAACTTTTCTTAATATTTCATCCGTCTTGTCGCGAATCAATTCTTCCTTTTTCTCTTTACTTAATCCCATTGTCATTGCATTTTGTTTCTTATTTATATTCGACTCTAAACTTTGATTCTCTATTTTTTCTTTAGTCATTTGTAAAATTTCAGTTTGCTCAGTACTATTCACATGAATAGTACGCACCTTTTCTTCTGCATAACGATATACTTTTTCTTTATTTACAGTTAAATTGTGAGTTAAGTTAGAGACAAATATTGCGACTGCCAATACAATTCCGACTTGTCGTAACATTGATACAACACTTTGAGAAGCAGTTAACAATTCTCCTTCAAACGAAGACGCACTTAAAACTGTAATTGGCCCCACTACTAAACCATATCCAACACCTAATATCATACATGGAATAATAATTTCTATATTTGTTGAATGAACATCAATCATTTGCAACCAATAGTAGGAAAGCCCCATAATAAGAAATCCTGACAAAATAATAGTTACTTTTCCGAGTTTTTTAATTAAAGTTGCTGCAACTGGTGAGACAAAAAATATCATTGCTGAAATAGGTGTCACTAAAAAAGCCGCTTCAATTTCCGTTCGACCTTGTAGTTTCGTCAAGAACGTTGGAAGCAATACAGTAACTCCAATTAAAAATAAATTACTTAATATAACAACGATAGACGCTCCGACAAACATTCGATCTTGAAATAACTTTAAATTCACCATTGGATTATGAATCTTTCGTTCTACTAAAACAAATAGAATAAGAGAAATAGTGCTAATTGCATAACAAGACAAAGCAATATTACTTTGCCATCCCCATGTATTACCTTTTACTAATATGAGAGTAAATGAAAAAATTGCTGTGCTACTTAATAGTAGTCCTATCCAATCTATTTTTGAGATAATACGTTCTTCATTTTTTATTTGTAGCATGATGCAACATAACACGATTCCTATTATACAAACCGGAACATTAACGAAAAACACCCATCTCCATCCTAAATTTTGCGTAATAATTCCACCTATTACTGGTCCCATAGCAGCTGACAATCCTTGTGTTACTCCTAAAATCGCAAGCGCAACATGCCTTTTAGCTAATGGCATAGCTGATACACCAATTACCATACTTGTTGGAAATAAAATCGCTGCCCCAATACTTTGTATAAAACGAGAAAAAATAAGAAAATCACCTGTATTAGCAAAAGCGCAAAGTACCGATCCACCACCAAAAATCACCAGACCAAGAATATACATCTTTGCTTTTCCAAAGATATCAGCTATCCGCCCTAACGGAATGGCAAGTACTGCAATCGTCATTGTATAAACATTTAATACCCAAGACATCTTTTCTAACGAAGTATTTACACTCGATTGTATTGCCGGTAAAGCTATATTCATAATTGTCGTATCAATCATACAAAGAAAGATACCTAGACACATTAAAAAGACAATCTTAATACCCTTTGATTGCTCCATCTTTATATACCCCTTTATTTATTGTGAACGCGTTTTTCATTCTTCTGTTTTATTGTTTTCTTTCGCCTCTAACTCTTCTAATTTTTTCTTCAAAGTCTCCACTTGTGCACTATACGATGCAATACCTACATCTAGTGAAATTTCTTCGACGAAAGTAATACCTACTCTCCACTTTTCATATTTCAATCGAAGATCTGCAATGTACGCTTCTTTTCTTTCAATTTCATCTTTAATCCATTTTTTTATTGTTACATCATCACTATAGTTACCAAAATACATTCTCATTAAAAAATCCGAACGTAAAACATCCTTCTCTACAGGTGTCTGCATGTATTGATAAAATTCTTCACGCCCCTCATCTGTAATAAAGTACATTTTCTTATTCGGTTTTCCCTCTTGCATGACAACCTCTTTTTTTATTTTCCCTTCATTCTCCAATTGTCGTAACGTTGGATAAATCATTCCAAAACTTCCATCAAAAAAATGAGTAAATACGTCTTCAAACACAATTTTAATATCGTAACCAGACAATTCCTTTTCCATTAATAAACCTAAAACAACATCTCTTCCCTTCAAAGTAAAACCCCCACATAGTATATAATCAATAATCATATTAACAATGTTAATATGATTATTGATTATATACCTTATTCTGTTAATTGTAAAATGTTTCTAAATAAAAAAGCCCCATAATTTGGTTTCACCAATTCACAGGACCATTTTCTTTTTTACTCTTTAACACCTACATCTTGCAAAACTTCAATATCCTCTTTCATTTCATAATAATAAGAAGGCAATTCTATACCATGTTCTAAGAAATAATCCTCAATGAATGAAATAATGATTTTTAACGTTTTCACACGGGCATACAATTTATCGTTACTTTCAATAATATGCCACTTCGCATTTGACTTACTTGTTTTTTCAAACATGTCTTCCATTGCTTCAACATATTCATCCCATTTTTCACGATTACGCCAATCTTCGTCTGTAATTTTCCATCTTTTCAAAGGATTTTTCTCTCTATCTTTAAATCTCTTTAACTGTTCCTCTTTACTTATATGGTAGAAGAACTTCCCTATTATGTAATGGTCATCTGTTAGTAGTTTTTCAAAATCATTAATCTCATCATATGCTCTCATCCACTCTTCCTTTGTAGCAAATCCTTCAACACGCTCAACTAACACACGACCGTACCATGAGCGATCAAAAATGGTGATTTGCCCGTACTGTGGAATTTTGCGCCAGAAACGTTGCAAATAATGGTAACGTTTTTCATGAGGTGCAGGTGCTCCAATTGGATTTACTTGGAACCCACGTGGGTCAAGATGTTCCGTCACCCGCTTAATTGCCCCACCTTTACCAGCCGCATCCCATCCTTCCATAACAAGCATAACCGCGATTTTTTCTTCTTTCAAAATTTGCTGTAATGCTAATAAGCGCCTTTGATATTTTTCGAGTTTCTTGTTGTACTTAGATTTTGATTCAATTTTTTTCGTTAAATCTACTTTAGCAAGATGTACATTTTCCATAAAACAAAGCCCCCTTGTTGTATGACAATGTTATTTTAACATATTTTTGGTAATTTTTTCATATCCTAAATAGCTGTGTAGAAACATCTCTACACAGCTTCCCTCTCTAATTTCACATATACAAGCACATTTAACTACATTAAAATAAATAATTTATACGGAATTCTTAGTATATTCTTTTTATTAAAACGTAAAAATAGCCCTTTTAAAAAGGGCAGTAATCTAAGTATAGAAAAAACAAATTTATTCTTTCTTACTTCATACGTAATTATGCTAGCTATAAGAGTAGTGAATAAGATATTGATTCACTACTCACAACAACCACTTTACATTATATGGTATATTAACTCGTAAAAAGAAGATAATAACAAGTAAATCCATTAAAGAATGGGAGCTCTCAAAAAATGAAACGAAAAATATTAACTCTCTTTACGCTTATATGTTTAGCACTACCAATGCAAGCTAGTGCTTACACATTTCAGTCACTACCGATTGCATCAAAGTCTAAACAATGGTATGTCGAAATTGATAAATCTCATAACTCAAACAAGCAAGCAATCCAGCCGAAACAAGGTGTATTTGATACGTATAGTTTACTCGTAAAAAACATCGGTCATGATGTATCAAACGTATCCGTGGAAATACTTGATAACAATCCTACCTCTAAGGCTACCTTTAAACCTACTACACCTAATGAAAATATTTCTAAAAGTCATACAAGCTTTGACTACATGGTATTCCCATTAGACTTTAATAGTCATAATTTTAAAGTTGTGATCACTTGGGAAGAAAAGAATTTCTCTTATAACGGCCATCCGGTAAATGAAGGTAAAAAAATGAAACAAACATTTGTATTTAATGAAGAATAAGTCCTAATTTCTTTAGGGCTTATTCTTCTTTTTTGAAACCTGCTTGTATCGCTTCCATCACTTCTTTTGTGATTTCCAATTCTGTTGCTTCCATACTAATTTTTTTGTGCCAAATATGTATGGAAGGTTTTTCATTACAAAGATGTTTTATTAATACTAGTTGATTATATGCTAAGTTATTTTCTATTTGGGTAGAGATATAAACTGTAAAATTTTTTGCTTCAAAGACCTTTTCTTCCAAAATGTATTTACTCTCTAATTGCCTTGTTACTATATCTTTCAAGTTTTCTATAGTCATGCATATCGCCCTCTTTTCCCATATAATCAATCAAATCGACGAATACTCGGTACAGACAATGCGATTCCAATTGTTAAAATTACTAAACTAGCTAGTGTTATAATAGTTATCTCGCCACCTATGACAGTAGCTAACCAGCCTACAACTACGTACCCTAATGGTAATAAAGCAAAAGAACCCAACATATCAAGGCTTGCCACTCTTCCGAACGCTTCTTCTGGTACAAGCTCCTGTAAACTCGTTTCCCAAATGAGTCCAAATATCATCATGCCGAATCCTTCAATTGCCATTAAGAATATTAAAGCAGGTGCCCAAGAAATGAATGGCATAATTAATAAAGCAATCCCACTAATTAAAACACCTCCATAAGCCAGTAATCCTCTCTTCTGCCACCGCTCTTTCCCACCAAATATTAATGCAGCAATTACAGCTCCACCACCAGAAAAGGCCATGCCAAGTCCATACACGTAAGCTTCAAAATGATGATGAACATTAAATAACCATGGAATTAATACGACGATAATGCCGGCATAACAAATATTTATAAAAGAAAAGACTAAAATTGTAATCCATAGCCAAGGATGACTTTTTAAAACGAAAACACCTGCCATAAACTCTTGTTTGTAATTAAGCTTACTCTTTTCAATGGGTTTTACTTTTTTAAACTTAATTTCTTTTAAAAATAATAAACATAAAAATGATAATAAGTACGTTACTGCATCTAGTCCGAAGCCTATCCCTGCAGACGCAACCGATACGATTAACCCACCAAGTGCTGGTCCAATTAATCGTATACCTTGATTACTCATTTGAGTGAGTGCGTTAGCTGCATTACGAATTTCAGGAACAAATACTTTCGCTCTTACAGCAGCATATGCTGGTTGGAATATCCCTTCCATAAGTCCGTATAAGGCAACGAGAATATATAAAATTGTAATTGTTAATAAATCCATAAATATAAGCGATGCAAGTAATAGCATTAATATACAGCGGATTATATCCGTAAATAACATTAATTTAACCCGATCAATTCGGTCTACAACTAAACCCGCAAACGGTAAGGCAAGAATATTAGGTAGCATGTACATTGCCATCGTCATCCCCATTACAACTGTTGAACCAGTTAATGAATACACAACAACTGGGAGTATGACCATAGTTATCGAACTACCTAAGACCGAGAGTAATTGTCCAATCCATAAAAATTTAAAGTGTGGTGATACTTTAACCGGTAATAATAATTTACCAACATAACCCAAACTTTTCTCCTTTTGTATTTCTCCTTGCATGTCTCTCCCCTCTTTTCGAATGACTATAGAATTTATAATATATAACTGAAAATTTATAACATTCCATTTCTAATTATATAAGAAACAATTATGTTATGGTAAAATTATCAAAAAAATATAAAGGAGAATACATCATTATGCCTCCAAATTCACATAACATCGAACATCAGATCTATACAATGTGTATGATCCAACGTAACAATGAAATTTTACTCATAAAACGCCCCAGCCATCGAGGTTTCCCTGGCTACATCGCTCCTGGCGGCAAAGTAGATTTCCCCGAAAGTATCGTTCAAGCCGCTATAAGAGAAGTAAAAGAAGAAACTGGATTACTTGTTTCCAATTTAACTTTTAAAGGATTAGATGAATATGTCAATCCGAAAGGTAATGTTCGATATATGGTATTTAACTATTGGACAGACTCATTTGAAGGTGAACTTCTTTTGAATCCTCCTGAGGGTGAATTATTATGGATACCAATCGATACAGCACTAAAGCTACCTATGCAAACTTGGTTTAAAGAAAGATTCCCATTATTTTTTGAAACAGGCACTTTTGAAATTCAACGTGTTTGGGATAATGAGCTAAATAAACAAATTTCTATGACAATTACCCATACATAAAAAAGCTTGGAAACCCCTCCAAGCCTTTCTTACTTCTGTGCAATTTTTTCAATCTTATAATGAATATGTAAAAATTCAAGTCCAAATAGCCACATGCTATGATGAGCTGTTAACATTTTATCCTTACCCTCTGTAATGATGAAAGTCTCTGCTAACGGTAAACGGATTGTTAAGAACCGAGTATGTAAATAAATCCCCTCATCTCCCTGGCCATTTTCTCTTAACTTACTAGTAATGATTAAATCATGATTATCATTACATAGCCTCAAAATACCAGTCATATTCGAATAAGGTAAAGGCAAGGCGATATTCATATATGTCTCATCCTTATCTGTATGCTTTGAATAAAGAGCTACAAAAATAGATTCACCTGCTTCATTTTTCCTTAGCCAAGCCCTTACATTCTCTCTTCCATCTTCCTCATCCATTACACCAATGATAGAGCCATGCATCGTTTCCCACTTGTCGCCCATTCCTAAATGTATTTGTCCTACATGCTTGCTCATTTTCTCATAACAAAATGCAAATAGGCGGAACCAACGAGCCCATTTAATATTTGATTGCAACTCATACTCTGTTGTATTTTCATAAAAACGAATAATACTTAAAGGTACCTTCGTCACGTCAAATGACTCACTATGAAAATCAGTTATTTGATCAACTAAACCGTTGTATTCCTTACTGCCTACTAAATTGCCGCTATATAAAAAAGCCTCACCAATTGCCACACTTCCTCTTAATTTACTCATTGGTTTCCCATAGTATTTATAATTCGGAACACTCTTTTCGATCATCCAGCCGACAAATGCCGGTAACGCTACTCCAATTCCGTTGACAACACCGTGAATCCAAACCATTTGAGCAATTGTAATCGTCATTACATGCTTCAAATTCCCGTATGAGTATATAAGTGAGAACATAATTGTAACCATGAGTGTACTAGACGAAACGATTAAAAGAATCTTTGCACTGATAGCATTAAATTTTGCTCTCCAAACGTAAAATCCATATCCATAAATCGCACATAAATATAGGAGCACTGCAAAAAATTCAAATATTCTCGAGTATGTAATTCCTATTGCAACTGTCATAGGTGAAATCATGATTATAAACATAATAGCATCATATACTTTACTTCTCTTTTCTCTTTTTCTCCCTATTAAACCAGCTGATAATGGCAATAGAAACGCCGAATAATGAAAATGTGCAGCTGTGAGTAAAACAATGTCAGAGCTAAAATGCATAATTGAAAGTTTTGCTACTGAAGCAAAAAACCAAAAACCACCTAAAAACAAATAAATAAACGCACTATCTATGGCGATCTCTTCTAACGGCTTCCATCCTCTTTCTAGCAATCTACTTACACCAAATAACGCAACGATTCCTGTATATACAAACCAAACTAGCGCAAATACATAGTGATTTGTGACGAAAGCTAGCATTGCACAAATTGCTGCGATTGGATATAAAAACGATACGAATTTATAAAATAATAAATACGATCCATCTCTTTTTCTTTTATCAATAATACAAAGTGACATTGGTATAAATAATAAAACAGATAATAATATAATTGCTTCAACAGGATTTGTATTCGACCGCTCACATAATAGAAAAACAACATAACAAGCAAGCCCAAATATTATATTTTTCATATCATTTAGTTCCTTTCCATAAATGTTCCCTTATATGAAAAAAGCGAGCCAATTAACGGGTTTCGTACTTGTACATGAATTCGAAAACATTGTAGTTCATCATCATAACTTTCAACAATTTTTGCTTCACCATACAAAAATTTTGGTAACGGAATTTTTCTTCCAAACATATAAAACCATTGTTTCTTTGAAGAAATATGCATTGCACCTAACTCATCGATATGAAAATGCAGTGTAGAAACGAGTAAATGTGGTTCGCCAAAATAATCTACAATTTCATTTTCTTTTTCATCCAATTGCATAACTGCATTAAAATATCTTTTCTTATTATGAAAATAAAAAGTACGGTTCCACCTTACTAATTCTTGTCCATATTCATCTCGCTCAGCTATGTTTTGTATCGTAAATGGAATTTCCTCTCCTCGTTCCGAGAAAAACATTCGAAACTTCGATGCAATTTTTAATATAAATTTCACGAAAAAAGAGCCACCGTAAATTTCATCCATCTTTCCTTCACCTGTAAAACTATTCTCTTCTGTAATCGCATAACGCTTCTGCAATTCAGGATGAAGATTTTTATAGGTATCCCCTAATAATCGTTCATATATATTAGCCATACACTTATCCCTTTCTCGCCCTCTTGCAATTTTTCGCTCTTGGTAAATCGAAACTATTTATATAACCGACAATTGATAACCCCATTAGAAGAACATTTAATGTAATCGGATTAAACGGCCCTGTAAAGCTTGCAATATTCGTAAATCCTGCCGCTAATGTTAAAACTAGTAATACAATAATATGCAGTATAAATAATTTTCGTTTTGTTATTGGCAATAGCCATACAACACCGAAAATTATTTCTAACACCCCAATTATTTTAAGTATATATACACTATTTTCATTTGAACCGATTAATACAGAAAGCATCTTTACTTCTTCTAAATGAGTAAAAAGTAGTTTTGGCACTATCCCTTGATATATCCATACAAAAGCAAATAAAAAACATACGAGCCAATACGTCATTGTTCTTCTAATTAGTAACCTAGGATGAAGCCCCTTTTCTAACCATAATTTTAACGCATCAAAACTCCAAGCAGTCGTCCAACCTAATAACGGACGAAAAATATAGGAATCTATCACATTTCCTATACGACCAAATCTTGTATCATAATCATATTGTGTCTCAAAATGGATGTATTCTTTATTCGGCGTATACTTCCAATAACCACGTCCTATTTGAATAAGAGATAATGTATTATCCGTCCAAAATTTTAAAGAAGAAATTCTTTCACCAGTTTCTTTTCTTATTTCACCTATTGATTCCCCTTCTCCAGATATTTCAAGCCCAAATCCAATCTTTGTTTTATACAAAAACTTCTGTGGTTCTCCTTCTTTTTTCTCTAAATACGAAATTTCAGTAAAGCGAGCATCCCACTCTGTATGTATATCTGGTTCTTGCGTATATTCCCATAATTTTCCCATCGTCGTGTTCATTTTTGTCGCAACATAAATAGGCTGTTTCCTTTTCATTCTCCCACCTCCTATGTCCTATGCACTATAAGTTTAATGTACATGCAATGAATTTATTTTGCTACATTTTTCACAAACTTCCTCAGAAAAAAGAAAGAATTTTTAAAATATATATAAAATACTTGATTCCCCGAAAAATTTAAATTATTATAAAACAAATGTTACCAACAACTTCATAAATCAAACACTCTCGCCTAAAACGTGAGATAGAGGTTGCGATACTTATGAGTATTCTAATGGAGACACAGAGATGTCTATGAACTTAGATGAAAGGAAGTATTGCCGAAATTGATAAGTTTCTCTGCATTTATCAATTGGGGCTGTTTTCGAATAGAAACAGAACTGTCATATGTACAGACGTGTACGTATGAAGAGCTATCTACAAAAAAGAGATATCATTTTTTATGATATTCCTTTTTTGGCGGTTTTTTTATTAGCTCCGTTTTCTGTTTCCCTTTTCCTGTAACAGCACCATCCTCACTTATTTGAGATGGTGTTTTTTGTTTGTCTTTATGGTAACTACAGGAGTATTGGGATTTATATATTTCCTAATCTATTCTTAAAAATAGACGAAAGAAGGAATTTGTAATGGAAACAATTGTTCAAAAATTTGGTGGCACTTCTGTCGGAAGCGTCGAGCGCATTCAACATGTAGCAAATTTAATTATTGAAGAATATGAACGAGGTCATAGCGTTGTCTCTGTCGTTTCAGCAATGGGAAAAAGCACGGATGAACTTGTCGCACTCGCTAACGCAATTACAGAAAATCCAAGTAAACGCGAAATGGATATGCTTCTATCGACAGGAGAGCAAGTAACTATTTCATTATTAACGATGGCACTACAAGCAAAAGGGTATAACGCGATTTCATTAACAGGATGGCAAGCTGGTATTACGACAGAATCTGTACATAGTAGTGCACGGATTACTGAAATTAATACAGATCGAATTCAGTCTTATCTTACTAAAGGCACGATTGTTATTGTAGCTGGTTTCCAAGGAGTCAGTGAAGATTTTGAAATTACAACGCTCGGACGAGGCGGTTCTGATACAACTGCTGTCGCATTAGCTGCTGCACTAAACGCAAAAAAATGTGATATTTACACAGATGTGACCGGCGTATATACGACGGATCCACGAGTTGTAAAAGATGCTTATAAATTAGATGAAATTTCTTATGACGAAATGTTAGAACTTGCAAACCTCGGTGCTGGTGTATTACACCCGCGTGCTGTTGAGTTTGCTAAAAATCATAATGTCATTTTAGAAGTTCGCTCAAGTATGGAACAAGAAAACGGAACAATTGTAAAAGGAGAATGTAACATGGAACAACAATCAATCGTTAAAGGTATTGCATTTGAGGATAACATTACACGTGTCACAATTAAAGGACTAGAACAAGGTTCACTTTCAACTGTTTTCTCTACATTAGCAGCGGCACATATTAATGTAGATATCATCATTCAAAGTATTACAAATGAAGGAACTGTTCATCTCTCCTTCTCCATCCATTCTAATGATTTAAGAGAAACATTAGAAGTATTGGAACAAAATCAAGAGGCACTTCACTATGAAGCAGTAGAATATGAAAATCATTTAGCAAAAGTATCAATCGTAGGATCTGGCATGGTATCTAACCCTGGTGTCGCTGCAAATATGTTTACTACTTTAAAAGAAGAAGATATTCATATTAAAATGGTAAGTACATCAGAAATTAAAGTGTCTGTCGTTATTGACCGCCTTCATTTAGTAACAGGTGTTGAGGCACTGCATCAATCATTTATGGCGAAAATTGAGCCTTTAGTGCAAATGAGCTAATTTGATATGCTCAGTAACACTTATAAAAAAATCATATTAATCTACTTCCTTCCTATTAAATAAAAGCTGTTCGTTAACAAGATGCTATATGACATATAAAAAAACACCTTGTCAATTTTTCCTATACTGTGACAAGGTGTTTTTGACTGAAAGGAATTTGTAACTACTTAGTAGTATAATTATGAGGATGATTAAATAATGAACTTTTATACATAAGGAGATAAGACTATGGCAAAAAACAAATTACTGCGAATGGACAATGTCAGCATCGTTGTAGAATCTCTTGATAACGCAATCTCTTTCTTTGAGGAGATTGGCTTGAATCTCGAAGGTCGAGCCAATGTCGAAGGTGAATGGGCTGGTCGCGTAACTGGACTCGGCTCTCAGTGCGTAGAGATTGCTATGATGGTCACTCCAGATGGCCACAACCGAATTGAACTTTCGCGATTTCTCACCCCTCCTACTATAGCAGATCACCGAAATGCTCCTGTAAACGCCCTCGGTTATCTACGCGTCATGTTCACCGTTCAAGATATTGACGAAATGGTATCGAGACTCACTAAGCATGGTGCAGAGCTCGTTGGTGAAGTAGTTCAGTACGAGAACTCGTATCGTCTCTGCTACATTCGTGGAGTCGAAGGAATTTTAATCGGTTTAGCGGAAGAACTCGGTAATAAATAAGCAAGTGAAGTTTTGTAAAAAGGCACTATCATTGAATAAAACGTAGACTCTTAAGCGATTTTATTATTATATTTTCAACCCCGTCCTAGCTTTAGAACGGGGTTATGCTTGTTTGAGCTTTTAAAATTAAATAACTTTATTATCATTTTACATATAGATTTCAAGGATCTACCCAAATAGCTTTCATATTACCGATATCCCAAAATCATTATAATACAATGAAAATATTCATTATACCCTTTCCTAGGAAATATAACTAACTCTTCTCACTTTTTATCACATATATCTTTTCGCTCTTTCTCTTGAAAAAACGATCTATATTCATTCAAAATAACTTTCTTCACATTCGAATAAAAAACCATCATGAATAGTGCAACTCCTAATACAAATACTTGTATTCCTTCATAATCAATGAATGCACTCATAATTAGCAATCCAAACCCAATATAAAAACCAAAATCATTCTCTTTCTCAAAATCCTCATCTTCTTCATCAATATGTATTTTTTCTTTAATATTCTGTTTCCCTTTTATCAACTCATCTAGCGTAACATTATACATTTCGCTCAGTAAAATTAAATTATCAATATCAGGATAACTTTTATCATTTTCCCATTTGTACACTGCTTGCCTCGTCACACCAATCTTTTTAGCAACATCCTCTTGCGAAAACCCCTTTGATTCTCGTAGTTTTTTTAGCTGCTCTCCTATGCTCATAACGTCCCCCTCCTTTAACAAATTATTACATAAAAAGAGATGTAAAAGAAAGAAACCATTAGTAAAATTCACTGTAAACCATTCGTTTACACAATAAAAAGAGAGGATAACTCTTTGAGCTACCCTCTCTTACTTCTATTAAAACAGATGAATGTTTTCTTTCTTGCAAGCTGCACGTAAATCGTCAGGCCATACAGAAGATTGAACTTCACCGATATGAGCTTTACGTAAGAAGTACATGCACATTCTTGATTGTCCAATGCCACCGCCAATTGTTAATGGTAGTACGTCTTCTAGTATACCTTTATGGAAATCATACTCACGTTTGAAGTCTTCACCAGTTTTCGTTAACTGCTCATCAAGCGATTTACTATCAACACGAATTCCCATTGATGATAATTCAAATGAAGATTGTAGTACTGGGTGCCAGAATAAAATGTCCCCGTTTAATTTCCAATCGTCATAATCAGCCGCGCGTCCGTCATGCTTTTCACCTGAACGAAGTGCATCACCAATTCCAATAATAAAGACTGCACCGTGTTCTTTTGCAATTGCATGTTCACGATCTTTCGGTGTTAATTCTGGATATTTATCTTCTAATTCTTGAGAAGTAACGAAAACAATTTCTTCTGGTAAATACTTTCCAAGGAACGGATATTTTTCAAATAAATGATCTTCTAAATCTTTGAATATTCCATAAATTGTTTGTACTGTTTTTTGTAAGTAATCGACAGTACGCCATTCTTTTTGAACGATTTTTTCCCAATCCCATTGGTCAACATAAATGGAATGCGTTGCATCAAGTTCTTCATCACGACGAATCGCGTTCATGTTTGTATATAAACCTTCACCAGCTTCATATCCGTATTCATGTAATGCAAATCGTTTCCATTTCGCTAGTGAATGAACAATTTCTAATTCTTCTCCTGAATGTAACATATCAAATTCAATTGGACGTTCTACACCGTTTAGGTGATCGTTTAATCCTGATTTTTTCGTTACGAATAATGGTGCAGATACGCGGAATAGTTCAAGGCGTTTTGCTAATTGGTCCTCGAAAAATGTTTTAACTTCCTTAATTGCGATTTGAGTCTCTCTTACTGTCATTAATGATTGATACATGGTGGTTTCCTCCTAAAATGTTTGGATGTTGTGAAAAGAAGCCAACAAAAAAAGCCCTTCTTTCCCAAAAAACTGGGACGAAAGGCTTTGGTTCCGCGGTACCACCCAAATTAGCAACAGAGGTTGCTCACTTATACAATACGGAGATGAAATATCTCGATACTGTTCTTCTTGTAACGGCGAAGTTCCCGGCTAAGTCTACTTTCCTATAAAGGATTTCGGTTAGCAACTCCAGGAGGTTCTTCATAATAGGCTTCGTATCAGGCTCACACCACCCCTGACTCGCTTAAACTACGTCCTACTACTACTCGTCCTTTCATAGTCGTTTTGTTGTCACATCTCTGAAACATTTTATTAATGATTATTCTATACAAAAAATAAAGAAAGTCAACAAAAAGTTTTAAAATGTTTTTCAATTCTTTATTTTACGGCTTTATTGATTGTTGTTAATTTAACATCTTTACTTTTTCTGCCTCGTCAATCCAAAAAATGTTTCACTGACCGAAACTAACGTATACACAACAATTAATGTGATCGTTCGGAATATAGAATCCGCAGTATTTCTTATTATTTTCATTTTCTTTATAATTCCTTTCAGTTTACTTGCAAATTCATGTTATACTATAGCATTCAAGCAGTTTATTTTTACTTAAAGCAATCATAGTCATTTATAAAGAGTATTTTCTAAATCATTGACTATTATCAAATAAGATTTTTATATAACGGAGTGATCATATGAGTAAAACGAAAGCAAAACCGAAAAAAGGTGTAGGACAAGGTACAGGAAGTAAAGGATGGAACCGTTGGCAATCAAGTGCAAAGAAAAAGGCAGCTGCCAAACCATACAAAAGTAAAGGTACAAAGAAGTAATTTAAATAACATTTGATTTCTTTACTTTGTACAAAACAAAATATAATTATTACATCAAAAAAGCTATGCCCTCATAAATTCGAAGGCATAGCTTTTTTTATATTAAATCATTAAAATATCTCGAATTTCTTCCTCTGTGATTGAGGACAATTTCTCTTCTCCCGGCTCAATCACTTCAGCGATTAAATTTTTCTTACTTTCTTGCAGTTCATGCATTTTCTCCTCAATTGTTCCCTGGGCTACTAGCTTTATAACTTGCACTGTATTTTTTTGTCCCATTCGATACGCCCTATCGGCCGCTTGTTGTTCAACAGCTGGATTCCACCATAAATCATATAATATTACTGTATCTGCACCAGTTAAATTAAGTCCGGTACCACCAGCTTTTAAAGAAATGAGAAATAGATCTCCTTCTCCTTCGTTAAACCGATCGCACAGCTCTACACGATCCTGCGCTGGTGTACTCCCGTCTAAATAAAAGTATGGAATTGCTTGTCGATTTAACTCACGACCAATAATGGAAAGCATCTTCGTAAATTGAGAAAAAATTAATATTCTCTTCCCTGTACTTCTACATTCCTCTAAAATCTCTAACAGTTGTTCAAATTTAGCTGAACTTCCTTTGTAATCATCAACAAATAAAGCGGGATGACAACAAATTTGTCGCAATCTCGTTAAACCAGCTAAAATTCTAATTTTATTTTTACGTAACGTTTCTTTGTCTAAATGCTTTAACGTTTCTTCCCTTAACTTCGCTAAATAAGCAGCATAGAGACTCTTTTGATCGGGTAATAACTCCGATGATTGTAAGTGCTCTATTTTCTCTGGCAACTCATTTAATACGTCCCCTTTTAATCGTCTTAATACGAATGGTTTCACTCGCTTCGCTATATCTTCACGCCTTAAATCACCGAACTCTTTTCTTCCTGGTAATAATTCCGGGAAGACGACATGGAAGATAGACCATAGCTCTTCTAATGAATTTTCTACAGGTGTACCAGTTAGTCCGAAACGGTATTCAGCTTGAATTGTTTTCACAGCTCTTGCCGTTTGCGTTGTAGGGTTTTTAAACGCCTGTGCTTCATCAAGAAATAGTGTATGAAATGGTCTTGCATATAATCTTATATCTCTTCTCAGTAATGGATATGACGTGATTACGACATCAAATTCCGTTATATCTTTCAAAATTTTCCGGCGCTCTGCTTGGTTTCCATCTGCAATAACTGCTCTAATATGCGGGGCGAATTTTTTCAATTCACTAAACCAATTATAAACAAGAGATGATGGTGAAACGACTAATATTGGCAGTTTCTTTTCTCGAATCTCAGTCAAAACAGAATCTATAAAAGCAATGCTTTGCAACGTTTTTCCAAGTCCCATATCATCTGCTAAAATACCGCCAAAACGGTAATGAGCAAGTGTTTTCATCCATTCGAACCCATATACTTGATACTTTCTCATTTCTGCATTTAAAGTATTTGGCACAGCAAACTTTAATTTTTTCGGGTTTTGAATGTTTTCTACTAACTCTTGAACTGAATCATCCAAACTTAAAACATTGCCTTCGTGAAGTCCGTTCATCCATTTTACACTCCGAATAAGAGGAACATTTACCTCTTCTCCATGTAAAAATTCTTTCCGAATACCTGATTCTTTTATAAACTGATTAATTTCATTAAACTCTTTACTCTCTAGCGACAAAAACGAACCGTTCGCCAATCGATAATATTTACGTTTCTCTTCAAGGGCCGCTAATACACCTTTAATTTCTGCTTCTGGTATTCCTTTTATATCAAAACGAAATGACAACCAATCAATTCTTTCTTTTCTTCTCACTCTAATAAGAGGAACTGCATCCCCTTTACTAATTCGCAATTTGATTGCTGTCGTCGCATAAATATCAACTAAACCTTTTAATGTTGGCACGACGTGATATAAAAAGTTATACTCAGCTTCTTCATTATGCATAAAGTAACCGCCTTCTGTTTTTGCAAAGGCACTTTCACTCATAATGTCTAAAATCTCTTTTTCTTTTTTCTCATCACGATTAAAAACAGACGGCTGTCCATCCTCTTCTAGCGGATTAATCATGACGTTCCCATAGTGAAATTCAAGACCTGCTAATAAGCGATTTTTCACGCGGTCTAAATACAATTTCGCTTTTAGCGAAGGTGTTTCAACACGATCCGATATTACTTCATCAATGTGTACAGTTCCGAGCTTCATTAATCCTGGTACAACTTTCGCGACGAAATATTCCATCTTACTTTCTGGAATATAAAACTGATTACTATTTGAGCGACTCATCATCTTTTGTAATTCAATAAGTCGCATACAATCTTCAATGTGTAAGTGATATAATTTCCCACCATAAAGTGCATTGTTATACATATCCATAACTTGTACACGATTTAGACCATCTATATGAAGTGTAAATCCGCCATTATTTCCCTTCGTAAATTCAAAGTGTAACGGCAACAAACCTTTTGAAACTTGTAATCCCTGAAACAGTTGTTTATTTTGTTTCAGCTGTACATATTCAACTTTAGAAAGTGAAGAGAGCATATCTTTCCATGAAGCTGGTGGTATAAATATCATACTTTCATCTTGTTTCGCATGTACTTCTAGCGCATCCTCATACATTTTTTCGTTATGATACATTTTAACGAGCTGCTGAATAATTGCATCCGTTTCTTGTTTAAAACTATGTACATCTGGTGTATATGTAAATTCATTTGAACAATGAAAAGACTCTCTTTTCTCCACCTTAGAAAGAAATTCTCTAATATGATTTATGAAATACACCTTGGCAAGTTTCAATTGAATTCCAAGAAGAGCACCACCACTTCTCGTAGCTACTGGTGTACATATAAACTCAACATCTAATATTTCACGTGTATCAAAACGGTGTTGTTTACTTTTTGGCCTCAGTGGTTTGTCTGCAAACAGCTGAAACATACCACTTGTCAATTGATCATTTCTGTTACTAGTGGAGCTCATTCCACCTGTTTGTTGATTATAGTTTATTTGTATTAATACTGCTGCAACATGTTGACAGTACGTTTGAAAAGACGCTAATGAAGGACAACTACATTTTGCAACAACATCACCCTTTTTGGCTTTTGCTACTGTAACACGGAAATCCTCGTTCCCTTTTACTGTCGCCTCACAAATTTCTTTATTTTCATCGTAATGATCTATTATCACTTTATTTGATTTATAATAGGTTTCACCTCTTTTATATGAGGTCTCTCCGCACACTTCTTTAATAATCGATTTATTCAATGTGAAACTCATCGCTTTGACACTTCCTTAATATAAAACCATTTTCTCTTACTTAACATTTTACATGCTCCACGAGAAAATATAAAATGTTGATTTAACAAAAAAAGATGCTTATTTATAAGCATCTTCTTCACTCTATCTCCATCAACCTCTTCGCCTCAAAATACAACACTTGAATAAACTTCTTCGTATTAATTCGCGTATGACCAGAAGATGCGAGTTCATCTTTCGTCATTTCTGTCATCCGTTTTCTAACTACGGTGAAATCGAAAAATTTTGGAGCATAGCTTTCAAATTTTGGATTTGAAAAGTCTGTTAGTCCTAAAGAAGCCAAATGATTTAACGACTGATAAATAGCTCGACGTACTCTTTGTTCAGACGCTTTTTTCTCTTTATCAATATCCGCACCTAAAGCTAGATCCCCTAATTTCCTTATCGTAATATGATGAAAAATTTCTTTTAACGCAGGAAAGCCAAACTCAAATGTCTGTGCCTTTTCTTGACCATATAAATATTCCAGCATACTAAGTAAATCTTTACTTCCATTCTCTCCCGCAATACCGAGTTCTGATAGTAAAAAGCGTCCTAAATCCCCTATCTTTTTTCCTTCTTGCACTGGTTCAGTACGCAATTGCGGTTTTTCCCACTGAAACACGTTATTCAATGATTTTTGAATATCATGTATAGAACGCTCCAATCTAATACGCTCCATCACTTTGCGTACAACAGATACAACTTCGATTTTATTTAATGGTTTTGTAATATAATATTCTACACCAAGTGTATATGCCTCACCTATAAGCTGCTTCGATTCCACTTGAGAAATCATAATGATTTTCCCCGTGAAAGTTGACGCAATGTGACGAACTGTTTCAATTCCGTCCCTCATCGGCATCAACAAATCAATAAATAAAATATCTACTTTTTTAAAATTTAGTTGATCGGCTTCAATAAAAGCTCCGTCATCCGCCTCACCAATTACTTCTCCAAGATCTCCATCTTCAATAATTTGCGAAAGCATCGAACGAAAAACTTCATCATCGTCTACGATATAATAAAACAAATCTATTCCCCTTCCCGCTTTAAACTATCCTCCGGTAAACAAACGATAAACTTACATCCTCTTTTATTTTCTCGGTCTTCTAATTTCACTTCTCCGCCTAGCTCTGTTACCATTTCATTTATGTAAGAAAGCCCAATACCAGTTGACGGTGTTCCCGTTTGATCATACTTAGAAGTAAATCCTGGCTTAAATACTAATTTCTTATACTTTTGTGTAATACCAGGCCCATCGTCAATTACTTCAAAAAATATATGCTGATTTCTTTTATATAGCTTAATAATAACGACACCTTTATCTTCAATTGCTTCAACTGCATTTGCAACTAAGTTATTAAAAATTGATAGAACTGTATACACGTGGTATGCAGCATGCTCACCTTCTATATGTTTAGAAAAACGTATATCCTTTTCTAGCATTTCAGCATACTTCTCGTTTATTCTAACAATCATTTCTGCTAACTCATGTCCTTCTACATATTCAGCCACATTTTTATCTAATAACAGTTTAGATAACCCTGCAAATATCCTTTGATTATCCTTTTTTATTTCATGCACTTCCCCCGCTATTTTCAATGCTGTTTTACTACTTGAATCAGCGCTTACTTGTAAATTTCGATATAGTTGATATGCTTCTTGTGTAATTAACTCCGCATTTTGTAACGTCTTTTTCAAATGAACAGATTCCACATATAAATTAGAAAGATGCATTAACATATTTTCATTTTCTTTTCGAACTTGCGATTCTTTTAATTTCGTTTCATATAAATTCATCATATTTAAAAAACCAAGTGCAAAGAAACTACGAAAAATAGCAATAATAATAAGTTTATTCACTTCAGAAATCGTTATTGTTGTACCTAGTACTAACATGTGATAAAACGCAAGTTCTGACATACTTGCAACAATTTCAATTGAAATTCCAAGGCATCCAATAATGATTGGTTTCTGATGGAACTTATTTACCCTACAAAGCGAAAAAAAACTGCCATAAATAAAATAATAGAAGAACACAGGATAACGCAAATAAAATGATTCTGTCATATGAAATGAACCTTGCATGATCCAGTCAAGACATACTCGGAATAAGACTACAGATATACCAACAAGAATACCTGCAACTCCTGCTGGTACTCTTCTTAAAAATAATAATAAAAAGAAGAATAGCGGTGTACCGAAGCTAACTCGAAACGTATCATTAAAGGGATGAAAGTTCAGCTCCCCAGCAATCGGAACAACGACCATTAATATAATTAAAAGGGACATATCTTTCTTCCATAATTGATTCCAATTCAAAAGTGACACTTCCTATACTTTTTTTCAGTAGTAAAAGTGAAAGCCCGCTTATTGTTATAAACGGGCTTTTTTTCTATATTCTAACCTTTTCTACCGCTTTTATTTGGCGATACTCTGGCTTCCACATTGCTTCTTGCACTGCCATCTTGATATCGTTATCACTTAAGTTCACTCTTGCAACACCTTCTGCAACTGCAACTTTCGCTACTTCAATTGCAACCATTTCTGAGATATTACGTAATTCTTCGACCTCTGGTAAAATAGGTGCTCCTGGCTGACTTGTATCTACCATACTTGCAACTGCTTCAGCAGCCGCTGCGAACATTCCATCCGTCATGACGCTTGCTCGTACTACAATTGTTCCAAGACCAAGCCCTGGGAAAATAAGTGCATTATTTGATTGTCCAATCACATACGTTACACCGTTATATGTAACTGGTTCAAATGGACTTCCTGTTGCAACTAACGCTCTTCCTTCTGTCCACTCGATTAAATCTGCTGGTTTTGCTTCAGCAAGCGGCGTTGGATTCGACATTGGTAAAATGATTGGTCTTTCTACGTGAGAAGCCATTTCTTTAATAATCTCTTCTTTAAATGCACCTGCAACAGTAGATGTACCAATTAAAATTGTCGGTTTTACATGTTTCACAACTTCTGCAAGTCCGATCACATCATTTTCTTTCCACTCACTTACTTCTGCTTCTTTTCTTGCGTACGGAATTTGGAAATCAAGAAGATCTTCCATATTATCTGTAACTAACCCGTTACGATCAATACACCAGAAACGCTTATATGATTCTTCTTCAGATACGCCTACGCGGACCATCGCATCTCTAACTTGATCTGCGATACCGATTCCAGCCGTACCAGCACCAAATACAACAACGCGGTGTTCACTTAATGGTACACCAGAAGCTTTCACTGCCGATAATACTGCGGCAAGTGAAACTGCACCTGTACCTTGAATATCATCATTAAACGTACAAACGTCATGACGGTATTTATCTAAAATTTTTCGTGCGTTACGAGAGCTAAAGTCTTCCCAATGTAAAAGTGCTTTCGGGAATTGTTTATTTACCGCTTGTACAAACGTATCAATAAATTCATCGTAAGCTTCACCTGTTATACGAGGGTGACGATTTCCAATATAAAATGGATTGTTTAATAGTTCCTCACGGTTTGTACCTACATCTAAAATTACCGGTAATACGCGGCTAGGATCGATTCCAACTGCGGCCGTATAAACTGCTAGCTTTCCGATTGCAATGTTAATACCACCAACGCCCCAGTCACCAATTCCTAATATGCCTTCTCCATCTGTTACAACGACTAAATCAATGTTCTCAGCTGTTGCACCAATATTGGTGAATGCTTCTTCAATACCTGATGGATCGTTAATCGATAAATAAACACCACGTGGTTTACGATATTCATGACTATATCTTTGAATTGCTACACCGACAGTTGGTGTATATACAATCGGTAACATTTCACGTAAATGATCTGTTAATATACGATAAAATAATACTTCATTTCGATCATGTAACGCAGTTAAGTATACATTCTTTAATAAATCATCCGGCTGAGAACTAAATTGTTCGTATGCTCGGCGTGCCTGTTCTTCTAACGTTAAAACCGCTGGCGGTAATAACCCTTTTAAACCTAACTCTTCTCTTTCATTTTGTGTGAAAGCTACCCCTTTATTTAAAAGTGGTGTTGATAATACTTCTGCTCCTCTTAATGTTGTTTCTAATGCGCCATTAGAAGCTACTGTAAACTTACTCATAACATCCCTACCTCTATTCATATATAGCATTTCTATATTGTAAACAAAAAAGAGGGGCTTGTCCCCCCTCTTCTTTTAATTTTTCTTTAAAAGAGTTGCTCCTGCAATCCCTGGATGTGTCATTTCGAATGGATCTAGAATTAACTCTAAGTCTTCTTGTGACAGTACACCATTTTTTACACAAAGTTCTCGAACGGATTGCCCTGTCGCAATTGCTTCTTTCGCAACGCGAGCTGCAGCTTCATAACCGATATGAGGGTTCACGGCTGTAATAATTCCTACACTCTTCTCAACATACTCTTTTAAGCGATCTTCATTCGCTTCAATTCCTTTTAAGCAATTATCTGTAAAGGCACGGAAACCGTTATTCATAATGCTAATCGATTGCAGTAAGTTGAAAACAAGTACTGGTTCCATAACGTTTAATTCTAATTGTCCTGCTTCTGAAGCAAGGCAAATTGTATGGTCATTACCAATTACTTGGAACGCAATTTGGTTAATAACTTCTGGCATAACAGGGTTTACTTTCCCTGGCATAATAGATGAACCTGGCTGACGAGCTGGTAACATAATTTCTGCTAAACCAACACGTGGACCTGATGCCATTAAGCGAAGGTCATTCGCAATTTTAGACATATTCATCATACATACTTTAAGTGCTGCAGATACTTCTGTGTATGCATCTGTATTTTGCGTTGCATCTACTAAGTCTTCTGCACCAACTAGTGGTAGTTCACTAATTGCAGCTAAATGTTTTACAACCGCTTCAATATATTCTGGGTCTGCATTTAAGCCTGTACCAACTGCAGTTGCTCCCATGTTCACTTCATATAAGTGTTGACGTGATTGTTGAATTCGTTTCATATCACGTTCAAGTACGCGAGAGTATGCTTTAAACTCTTGTCCAAGACGAATTGGCACAGCATCTTGTAAATGTGTACGACCCATTTTAATCACATGATCGAACTGTTCTGCTTTTAATTCAAATACATCATGCATATAACCCATCGTTTGTAATAAGCCTTCTAATGCATTTAATGTTGCGATATGAATCGCCGTTGGGAATGCATCGTTTGTTGATTGCGCCATGTTTACATGACTATTTGGACTAATATAGTGATAGTCTCCCTTTTCCATTCCTAATAATTCAAGAGCACGATTGGCAATGACTTCATTTGCATTCATGTTCATTGAAGTACCTGCTCCGCCCTGAATTGGATCTACGATGAAATGATCATGCCATTTTCCATCAAGAATTTCTTGAGCAGCCTCTGCGATTGCGCCACCCTTGTTCAATTCCAATCTTCCTACATCTGTATTAGCAAGCGCTGCTGCTTTTTTTACAATTGCGAACGCTCTAATTAAGCCTTCATGGATTTTGTATCCTGTAATCGGGAAGTTTTCAACTGCACGCATCGTTTGTACGCCGTAGTATGCATAGTTTGGTACTTCTTTTTCACCTAAAAAATCTTTTTCAATTCGAACACCATTTTTAACTTCAGTTAATGTTGCCATGATTATTCACTCCTTAACGATTTCTTATGCTGCTTTTGTTTCTTTGACTGTTTCTACATATTGTTTTGCTTTCTCATTATCGAATTCGCCTTCCCACTTCGACATAACAATGGCCGCTAATGCATTTCCTAATACATTGACAGATGAGCGAATCATATCTAAAATGCGGTCAATTCCCGCAATTAACGCGATACCTTCTAGTGGTAGCCCCATTGAACCTAACGTTGCTAATACAACAACGAACGATGCACCTGGAACTCCCGCCATACCTTTGGATGTTAACATGAGAACGAATAATAACGTTATTTGCTCTGTCAGTGACATGTGCACACCGTACATTTGTGCAACAAATAATGCCGCTAACGCTTGATAAATAGCCGATCCAGTCAAGTTAAATGTATAACCTGTCGGAATTACGAAAGAGGCAACTGCCTTTGGACAACCGAACTCTTCCATTTTTCTCATTATATTAGGTAAAACAGCTTCTGAACTTGCTGTCGTAAATGAAAGAATAAGTTCTTCTTTTAAAATTTTCATTAATGTAAAAATGTTTACGCCAACCATTCTTGCATTAATACCTAATACAATCACAACGAATAGTATAACAGTTACGTATACAGCTAGCACTAGTTTTCCTAAAGGAAGTAGTGTTGCTACACCAAATTTTGCAACCGTAACCGCAATTAATGCGAATACACCAAATGGTGCAAATTTCATAACTTGATTTGTAACCCAAAACATCGCTTCGAGTACACCTTCAAAGAAGTTAAAGACAGGCTTTCCTTTTTCCCCAATTGCTGCAACTCCTAAGCCGAATAGTACTGAGAAGAATATAATCGGTAATAGGTCACCTTGTGCAATCGATTCAAATACGTTTTTCGGTACAATGTGAACAATTGTATCAGCAAAACCTTTCTTCTCTGTTGCATCTGCAGTTTGTTTATAAGAAGAAATATCACTTTGTTGTAGATTACTCATATCAACGCCAGTACCTGGTTGGAATATATTCGCTGCAAGTAATCCCATTAAAATAGCAATCGTCGTAATAATTTCGAAATAAAGAATTGTCTTACCGCCTAGTTTCCCAAGCTTTTTCATATCTCCTACACCAGCTACTGCAACAATTAATGCTGAAATAACAATTGGTACTACAATCATTTTAATTAAGTGAATAAATATATCCCCAATTGGTGTGATATAAGAAATCGCCGTTTTATTGCCATAAAAGACTGCCCCTACTACAATCCCTAAAACAAGCGCGACAAAAATTTGTGTTGCCAATCCGAATTTTTTCATTTATGTTCATCCCCTTCATGCGAACGCTTTCAATTTAAATTTATAAAAGCTACTCACACATCTTATAAGCGAACCTACAAAATCATACAAAAACCTACAAGTTCGTCACAAAAAATTCAAATATTTTTCTTCTTTTTTTCATTGACACCATTTTGTTAAAAAACGATAAAATAAACTTGATAAGTAATCAGATTGTTTCGTATAATCAAAAAGATATATACTTAAAACAAATCAAAATGAAAAGGAGTGGATGTTATGAAAAACTATACAAAGCAATTCGTCCTATCTTCTTCTTTTCTTTTTCATTTTCTTAAAAAGGAACAAAGGCATTCGCCTTTGTTCCTTTTTTATTGCGATCTATATAGGGGGAATTGTTATGAGACCATATAAACGTGTCTTAATTAAATTAAGCGGCGGTGCACTTGCCGATCAAACTGGAAATAGCTTTAACTCCAAACGATTAGAACATATCGCAAACGAAATTTTATCCATTGTTGATTTAGGTATCGAAGTATCCATCGTCATCGGTGGCGGTAACATTTTTAGGGGACATCTAGCTGAAGAGTGGGGAATTGATCGCGTAGAAGCTGATAATATCGGTACGTTAGGTACAATCATTAACAGCTTAATGCTTCGCGGTGTTTTAACAAGTAAAACAAATAGAGAAGTACGCGTTATGACTTCCATTCCATTTAATGCAGTAGCTGAACCATACATTCGCTTGCGTGCAGTCCACCATTTAGATAACGGTTATATCGTTATCTTTGGAGGCGGTAACGGCCAACCGTTCGTGACGACAGATTATCCAAGTGTACAAAGAGCCATCGAGATGAATAGTGATGCCATATTAGTCGCAAAACAAGGGGTCGATGGCGTCTTTACAAGTGATCCAAAGCATAATAAATCAGCAAAAATGTACAGCAAACTAAACTATAATGATGTCGTTAGACAAAATATACAAGTCATGGATCAAGCGGCATTACTGCTTGCCAGGGACTACAATTTACCAGCACACGTCTTTAACTTTGATGAGCCTGGTGTCATGAAGAAAATATGTTTAGGCGAACATGTGGGGACGTTGATCAATGATGATGTTACGATGCTGGTGCATGAGAAATAATGATTTCCCACCAAAAAGGGTGCCTTTTGTAGGCACCCTTTCCTAATTCATCGTTACAAATAAAAATCAAACAATCCCGCCACTTTCTCCTTACAACGCTCCCAAAAAGATAACTTCTCAAAAAACTCTTTCGTCATTTCTTTTGAATCACGAAAATCCTCTGTTAACGCCTTATTCACGTCCGATACAATAGTCCCGCCATGAATATACAAATTCATCTCATCATTTATATAGAAGCTACGGGCAGTAAAGTTTGTTGTACCTATAACAGTTAACTCATTATCAATTAGCATTAACTTTCCATGAAACATCCCTTTTTTATAACCATATACCGTAATCCCGTTATTAACAGCTTGACGTATATACGGATATGCCGCCTCTTTAATAAGAGGGATATCTGGTTTATATGACCAAAGTATTTTTACTGTAACACCACGTTTTTGTGCTTCAATTAAAGCATTCATTAATTCTTTATTTTTCGCTATAAAATAAGGTGTTGTAATGACGATTGAATGCTGCGCTTGCTTTATTAGCTGTATATATGTTTCAGCGACGTAATGCCCATTGTAACTAGTCATAGTATGTAAAGTATTCCCTTTACTAGCTTTATTCGTACTTCTCTTTATCTCTTCTTTCGTATCTCGTTTCCAATCTAAAGCGAATTGCTGTTCTAAATCTTTTGCCCCTTCTCCTTTAAGACGTACATGATAATCACGCCAATATCCAAATCGCTTATCTTTCCCTAAGTACTCATCTCCTATGTTAAATCCGCCTGTATAGCCAATCTCCCCATCAATCGTCGTAATACGGCGATGATTACGATGGTGAAGTGAATAAAATCCGAATGGTAATGAAGGTTTTCTACTATATGTAAAATGTACACCACTTTCCCGCAATTCATTTATCACCTTTCTTTCAAATGATAAATCATTAATGCGATCAACTGATAAATAGACGTTTACTCCTTCTTTTGCCTTCTCTTTTAATAAGTTTAAAAAAGTATGGCTACTTTTATCATCCGACAAAATGAAGAAATAAGTGTAGATGGAGCTTTTCGCTTCTCTTATATCAGTAAATAATTGTTTATAAAAAGACTTCCCTTCTACATATAATTGAAAGTCACTATAATGAGATGCATACTCTGTCGGCATGTTTTTCCCAGCTTCCATTTTCCTACCTAAGGTAACATCGATATGCATCCAAATTAAAATAAAAACAAAAATAGCAATAACAATAGAAGTAACTCGTAATATTTTTTTAATCATTTTGATTTCCTTCCGATCAAATTACTTTCTACTCTGTAGTGTTTCATTTAAATATGTTTTCATACGAAATGTATTTCTATTGATACCAAACGATTAAAGGAGAGAGAAATATGAAAAGAGGAAAAATCCCTATTGTTTTTATCCCAGGTCTTTTCGGTTCAATGAGTAATATTATCATTCCAGGTACTGGTAATTGGAGTTTTGGACTTTCTGCATTTGTTTACGAACCATTCATCATGATGTTAGAAAGTATGGGGTACGAACGAAATAAAAACTTGTTCATCTGTTTTTATGACTGGCGGCAGCGCATTGTTTTTTCTACACAAAAATATTTATTACAAACGATTGCCTATGCTAAAAAAATTACAGGGTGCGATAAGCTAAATCTAATGTGTCATAGTATGGGCGGGCTTCTTGGACGTTCTTACGTTCAAAGTGAAACATATAAAAATGATGTGAATCAACTTATAATACTCTGCACACCAAACGCTGGATCTCCACCAAATTATAGTTATTGGACTGGAGGTAGTCTCCCTATCCATGCCTCTTCTAAAATAAATATCGTTCATTTTTATATGGAACAATATATTCGTTACTTAAGCATCTTACATAAACTGAATAAGGTTGAGGCGATACATCTTTACTTTCCAGGATTACAAGATGTTATTCCTTGTAAAGATTACGGAAATTATTTATTTATAAGATCTGACTCTTCTCTTACATTTCTTCCTTATAGTAATATGCAAACGAAAAACCCTTTCCTCGATACATTAAATGAAAATAGATTTATTATACAAAAAAGAAATATTGAAACTACACTCATTGCCGGAGATGGAGAGGAAACAATTCAATATTTACAAGTTGTCCCTTCACACTCCAAACTGAAATGGACAGACGGCAAAGTCGTCGGTGATTTACTTACAAAACATGGTGACGGCAACGCTGTTTTACATAGCGTTTTTCTTCTAGAGGGAAATAAATATGTTGTGCATGCTTCACATAACGAAGTGCTCTACAAAAGCATTCCTATATTACAAAAGATACTCTAAATTACAAACAAAAAAGGTATGGCATTAAGCCACACCTTTTCACATTAAACAAAATTCCTCGCATCATTATTTCTTCCAAACTTATAAATCGCAATTAAGAAGAATGCAATTGCGAAAGCGAATAAAATTAAAATGTTTAAATATAACTCCGAGAATGGTATTCCCTGCTGAAGTTTTGATATCGTATCTAACAACCAGCGCTGCGGAAGAAAATTAGCTACTTTTTGTACTGCACTTGGCATAATGTCATATGGGAAATAACAACCCGCTAGTAAGCATGTTGGTACAATGACCATGTTTTGCATCGCATTTGCCGATGCTGAGTTTTTCGAAAAAGCTACAAGAACTAATGATATTCCAATTGCGATTAATGCAAATAGCATTAGTACGCCCATCATCACTATAAAAGGCATATTGATATTCGTATGAAAAACATTCGTTAGGAATAGGATTGTAATCAAAATTTGTACTGTTAGTATTATCATATTTACCCCGACATTAGATAATATGAACTTCTTCCCATCTATCGGCGTTGATAATAGTCTAAAGTACGTTCTATTCTCTTTTTCTTTTAAAATATGACCTGATAAGTTCGCTGCTGAAAACAGCATAAACATAATAAGGTAACCCATCGTTTGATTTGTCATATCTTTATTTTTCGAAGTATCTTCTAGCGTCTCAGTTTTCATTTTAAATGAACTTTTTTGATACCCTGCGTACATATTGTCGAATGTACTTTGATCTGTTCCTGCTACTTTACTAATAGCTGCTATATTATCAATATAATTATATAAATATGATTTTATAAATCCTGTTACTTGATCACCTTTAATCGATGAAATTTCAATATGCTCTGGTTTCCCTTCTCGAACACTTTTTGAAAAACCAGAATCTAATGTAATAACTCCATCAAGTTTTTTGGAAGTGAGTTTATCTTCTACTTCAGACTCCTTAACCTTACTCACATTCACATGATTTAATCCTTCTAAAAGCTTTATCGTATCATTTGCTATCGGCTCATTTTCTTTATTTACAATCCCGATATTTAACGTTCCTTGCCCTGCATTTCCGTATATCGAGAAGGAAATGAGCGTCCCTATTATCGGCAAGCTAATTATAATGAGTAAACTTTTTTTATTTTTCAAAAGCACAGATAACGTTTTTTGTATGAGCCATAAAATATCCTTCATACTATAGCCCCTCCCGTCTACGTAATGCAATAATTGCAATTAATAAAAAGAGTGCTGAAATTCCAAGGTTTAAAGAAATGACTGGTAATGCTGCCCCTACATCATTTGCATAAATAATTTTCATAACAGCTGTATTTGCCCAAGTTAATGGTGATAAATTCGTAATGAAATTTTCTTCTATTACGAAATATGCACCTCCAAAAATAGAAGCTAATTGCACAACAACCATAATAATTGCCCTAGACGCTTCAGCTGTTTTCGTAATATATCCGATTCCTAAACCGAAGCTAATTGCTAGAAAGACTTCTGTTAATAAAATAAGAAATATGATTCCAAGATGGTCGCCCCAATTCGCTTGAAAAACAAATTTACTAAATAACATGACGAGTAATATGCACAGGGCATTCGCTACTATGCTACCAAGTACTTTTCCAATGAATATTTCAGCTTTACTTATAGGTGCAGCAATGAGACGATCTCCTGTTTTACGTATTCGTTCTCCTCGAATTAAAGAACTCGCTCCCATCGCAGCATATAGTGCAATCATCGTTGTCATTACAACCGCATAGTAATCCATAGAACCTGGTTTTTTCGCAGCTTGTAAAGATGTTTCTTTTATATAATCATTATGATTTCCGTTTGAAATAACCGTACTAACCTTAGTAGGATCTACTTTTGCAACTTCGACCGCTACATTGTACTTATCAACAAATGTTGTAAGCATTCCTTCCACAATACTTCCCTCAATACTACTTTTGTCACTTCCATAAAATTTTGCACCATCTTTATTTAACTCTACATAAGCGGCATATTTATTTTGCTTCACTTCTTCTTTCCCATCTATACTGCCGGAAGCTTTTTTAAAATGAATACCTGATTTATCCACTTCTTTCGTAAATGCTTCAAATGATTGAGAAAACGTGCTACTCGCTTCATCTTTATATAGCACTTGTATATCTTTAATCGAATGACTATCACTATTAAATGCGTTGGTTAACGCTGTTCCTAACACAAGCATAAGCACAATCGGAAATGCTAACATAAAAACTAAAGTCCTTACGTCTCTGAAATCTCTTTTAATATGCATAATTGCAATATTGAAGATGTTCAATTGATGAACCTCCCTTTACCTTTTCTTCATTTACTTTTTATTTATCTCGTAAGTTTCTTCCCGTCAATGTAAGAAATACTGTTTCTAAGTTGGGAGCCTGCTCCTCTAATGAACGAATTTCAATATCATGATTGATACAGTGTTGAATGATTTTATTTAAATTATTTAATCCCGCATCAGAATTCACTTTAATTACGTTTTCTTCAATTTGAACTGCTTTCACACCGTTTATCTCTTTTAATTTTTCCACGTCTAAATTTTCCACCGACTTCACTTCAATCCAAATATCTTTCGTATCAGTAATAATCGATTTTAGTTGTTCTTTCGTACCTTCTGCAATTACTTTACCGTGATCTACTATTGCTATTTTCGTACAAATCTCTTCTACCTCTTCCATGTAGTGACTCGTATAAATAATTGTACTTCCCATTTCATTTAATTTACGTACTGACTGCAAAATGTAGTTTCTTGACTGTGGATCAATTCCAACTGTCGGCTCATCCATAATAATTAACTTCGGTCTATGAGCAATTGCACAAGCGATATTCAGTCTTCGCTTCATCCCACCAGAAAAGTTCTTCGGATAGCTTTTCTGTTTATCACTAAGTCCTACAAATTGAAGAGCTTCCTCTACCCTAGCTTTTAATTCGGTTCCTCGTAATCCGTACAATCCAGCAAAGAATTTCACATTTTCATAGGCAGTTAGCTCTTCATAAATCGCAATATCTTGTGGAACAATACCGATATTCATTTTCGCAAATCGATTATGTTTCTTTATATTTTTTCCTAGTATGCTAATTTCACCTTCATTACTTCTTAATAAACCAGCAATCATATTTATCGTTGTACTCTTACCAGCACCATTTGATCCTAAAAAGCCAAATATTTCTCCTTCTTTAATAGATAAAGACATATTATCAACTGCGATGAAATCACCAAATTTTTTCGTTAAATTTTTAATTTCTAATGTATTCATCATTTTCACCCCTATTTCGGTTTCTCTGCTATTAGTATAAACAAAAAGAATGAACCTGCTCAGTGCAGAAGTTCATTCTTTTCACATGAGAATATTCACTTTTTTCATATGAGATGGTTCATCCTCGTCCCATTCTCTTTATATTGGCAACAACATCGTTACTGAAAAACCACTTGTCCCATCTACAATAATTTTTCCGTTTACAGACGCCGTTCGCTCCTCCATCCCCATAATACCGATACCTTTTTTAACAAGTACTGCACCTTTGCCGTTATCCTTCACTTGTACCTTTACCATCTTGTTAAGTACATGAATATCTATAGAAATGACTGTCGCATCAGCATATTTCATTGCATTTGTTAGTGCTTCTGTAACATTCTCACCGATAATTTTCCACTGAATGGGAGAAATCATATCTAAGTTCCCTTTGTACACAAAAGGAATATTCACATCATTCTTACCGGCAAATTCCTCTATGAATAATTTCATACGATGAATGCCAATTTGCTCAGTTGGTGGTTTCATATTTTTTAATGTAATCCGAATGCTTTCAATACCATCTTTTGAAATGTGAATTGCATTTTGTAATAACTCGGCTGATTTTTCTTTATCTATCTCCATTAACCTCTTTGCTGCTTCCATTTGAATAAGTGCACCTGTCATCGAGTGGCCAATTTTATCATGAATTTCTTGAGAAAGTCGATTTCTCTCTTCTAACTTAAATGTGTATTCTGATTGCCTTATGTACTCTTTATTTTCATGTAAGCTTTTCGTCAATCGCTGCATATCTTTTCGCATCTTATCATTTTGTGATTCAAGCTTTAATAAGCGCGATATATACCGTTCTGCCATAATTAATACGAGGAAAGAAAATGCAACAATTAATCCGTATGTCATTCGAATGCTTTCATCTGAAATCGTAATTGGGAGCATCATAATGACAAAGCGTGGCCAATTCTTTTCTATGTAATAGAATGTAATTTCGTATAAATTCAAAGGTAAAAACAAAATAAAAAATGGATGAACCCTCCATGTAAATAACATAACTACACCAATTGACATACAGATTAATATTTTTTTATACGTATCTTTTTTAAATATAGAAATCATTACGTTTACAGAGAGGTAAATAAGTAAAGTAAATATAACCCACGATAAATTTGCTACATTTGCGTAAATATAACTAAACACAATATATAAAAAGACAATTAATTTACTTACAGTTAACCAAAATTCCATATCATTAATCTACTTTCCCTGTTAAGTAATAAATCGCAATTTGTGTGCGATGTTCAAGTCCAGTTTTCCCTAAAACTGATGTAATATAATTTGCGATTGTTCCTTCAGATATAAAAAGCTGCTTCGAAATTTCTTTATTTGAGAAACCTTTTGCAATTAATGCGATAATACTAAGCTCCCTTTCTGTGAAAAGGCTCTTATCAATTTTACATTCTTCCTCTTTACTTTCCATTAAATTAGACTTAATTTTATCGAGGACAACATCTTGCATAACAGTTTGACCGTTATATACTCCTTTTATCGCATCACGAATCCGCTCCGGATCGTTATTTTTTAATAAATAACCTTTCGCTCCGTTTTTTACTGCATCCAAAATATATTCATCATCATCAAACGTCGTCAAAATAAGCGGTTTTGTTTTCGTCTCTTCACAAATGAACTTCGTCGCCTCTACCCCGTTCATATTTGGCATGCGAACATCTAATAGAGCGATATCAACATCGTTCTTTTTGCAATACTCCACTGCTTCTTTTCCATCATTTACTGTATCTACAACTTCAAACTCTTCATATGTATTTAAAATAATTTTCATGCCTTCTCTAATAAAAGAGTTATCATCTGCTATTAATATTTTAATTTTCATGTTTGTTAGTATGGACCATCCGTACTAACATTCACATCCTTTCTTCCCGTAACATTTCCTACTTGCTCATTATATACTTCTCTTTACCATTTTTTCACACCTTTTTTCATCTAGCTCTCCTGCAAAAAATATATTATTCTTTTTTTATAAAATGTGTAGGGTGACTTATCATTCTTTACGTCTATATAATAGAATGCGTCAAAAAGGAGGGAGAGACCGATTGAGGAAAAACAATTAATTGAAAAAGCACAGCAAGGAAGCGAGCATGCTTTTCGTATCCTTGTACAAACATATCGTCATTATATTTTTCAAGTTATCTTTTCTATTTTAAGACATGAAGAAGATGCGAAAGATGTTACACAAGAAGTATTCGTAAAAATTCATACCTCTCTCCCAAATTATCAATTTCGCGGATTAAAAACGTGGATGGCACGTATTGCCACCAATCACGCTATTGATTATAAGAGAAAGAAAGCTAGAGAACACGAAGAACTCTCCTTATGTAAAGAAACAGAGGAAAATATAAAATCCTCTCATAACATTGAAGCTTTACTATTGACGAAAGAGCAAAAATTACTTATTGCTCAAAAACTGAGAGAACTTCCGGAAAATTACCGTGACGTTGTTCTCGCGCATTACTTGGAGGAAAAAAGTTATCAAGAAATTGCTTTCCAAGAAAACATCGAAGTGAAAACAGTAGAAATGAAACTGTATCGGGCAAGAAAATGGATAAAAAAACATTGGAAGGAGGAAGAGTTTCTATGATGCATTATTCAAAAGAAGATTGGCGCAATTATACATTAGATTTTATAGAAAACAATGAACGTGAATCTATGGAAGAACATCTTTATGAATGTGATCATTGTTTAGCACTTTATATGGAAAGTATTGATGAACAACATGAAAACCTTCCAATGATAAATGATGATTCATTTACGAACGAAGTTATGACGCAAATTAATTTTGAAACGCTACAACCTAATGAAAATATAAAAACAAACTCACTAAAACGCACAATTATTCACTACATAATTGCGACTGCAGCTACAATTATTTTTATGGTAAGTGGTTTATTCCAATATATTTTTACAGCGACATCAAATTTCGAGAAATCTTCAAAACATAACGAGTCTTCTATCTCACAACAAATTGTAAACAAATCGGTAGATACATCAAAAAAGGACGGAGGTTTAAAGCATGAATAAAAACCCCTTTTTAGCACTTGTATTAGGGCTAATTCCTGGGCTTGGACATTTATACTTAAAAAAGCTAGGACGGTTTATTCTATATAGCGGAGGATCTTTATTTCTATTCTCCTTTGCAGTATTTTGTACCATAGTAGTAAGAGAACGTGATATTGCTTTTCTTTCTCTATTTTTACTAGCTGTTCTATGGGTAATTAACTTACTAGATTTAGTTATCACCATTATAAAACAAACGAAAAAACAAGAAGCTGGAGAATTGATAAATTCTTCTAAAGAGAGCGAACGATTTTATATCATTCTCCTATCCATCATCCCTGGACTTGGCCATTTCCAATTAGGACTTATGCAACGCGGTCTTACGTTTTTAGTCGCTTGCGCTGGCTTAGGCAGCATGATTATATTTGTAACATTATTAACATCTCAAGGAAGTTTCCTTATCTTTCTTATTACGTTACCTGTTTTATGGATTTATAATTTCTTTGACGTTGTTCAGCAACTACAGAAAAAAGAACGGGACGAGCAATTAATTGACCGTACTATTTTCGAAGATTTTGAAGAACATCGAGAGCAAGGAAAGAAAAGTAAAACATTTGCTTCTATTTTAGCGATGTTCCCTGGAGCAGGTCATATGTATTTAGGTTTACAACGCCGTGGTCTTCAGCTTATGGCAGCCTTTTTACTATCTATTTATTTACTCGACTTATTAAGACTTTCTGCGTTTTTATTTTTAGTACCAATCATTTGGTTCTATAGCTTTTTTGATGCGTTACAGCAAACAGCAAAATACGGAAAAGAACGAGTACAAGACGAACCCATTATCGATTATTTTATAAATCATCAAAGATGGATCGGTATCGGATTAATTACACTCGGTGGTTATTATTTATTAAATCAAACAGTCCTTCCTATTTTGAATGATTATTTTGTAACTATATTTAATATTCATCTTAGTGAACTATATTATCGCTATTTCCAGACATCTATCGTTGCGCTCCTTTTAATTGGTGGCGGCTTTAAATTGTTACTTGGAAATAAAGAAAACAAAGGTGGGACAAGCGAATGAGGACTTGGCGTGTTGGAACATTCTCAATGGGGCTTTCTATTATATCGTTAGGATGCTTTTTACTATTTTCAGTCATAAAAGGAATTCAAGTATTAGATACACTAACTGCATGGTGGCCAGTTTTACTTATCATACTTGGAGCTGAAGTTTTACTATACCTTCTCTTTTCTAAGAAGGAACAATCATTTATTAAATATGATATTTTTAGTATTTTCTTTATCGGTGTTTTAGGAAGCGTCGGAATTGCTTTTTACTGTTTATTATCAACTGGATTACTAGAAGAAGTTCGTCACTCTATTAACACAACGAGGCAAACGAGTAATATTCCAGACGGACAATTTGATATACCTGAATCTATCAAAAAAATCGTAGTAGATGCAGGATATCAGCCTCTAACGATAGAGGGAAATAATACAAATCAAATTCACCTTTTGGGAACTTATGAAATGACGACGAAAGCAAATGAAAAACTCAATTTAAAACGAGATGATTTCCTTTCGGTTCAAACGGCTGGAGAAACGATGTACATCGCTTTAAAATCATTACCTGTTCAGCATACGTTATTTAACTCAGCACCACAGGTGAAACCTACGCTTGTTCTTCCGCAAAATAAAAATGTGGAAATTCGCGCTTCAAATAACGAGCTATCTCTTTATCCTGGCCAATTACAAAATAATTGGTTTGTACAAAACAACTCAAGTGTATCTGTTCATTTAGCTAAAGAAAGTGATGTTTCTTTAACAGCAATAACAAATCAAAAAGAAACACACGGAAACACACCTTGGGAGCAAGTAGAAGATTTAACGAAAAAAGAAAATAATTCTTCAGAAGAACATCCAGAATTAAACGAGCAAGAACATTGGTATAAAAATTCGATTAAAACTGGAAATGGGACGTACAAGTTAAATATTGAGAAAGCTTATAATTTGAGTATGAGCGTTATCGAAAAATAAGAAAAACCTTCCACAATTGTGGAAGGTTTTTCTTATATAATCGCTTTAATTCCCTCTAAAATTAATCCAATCATAAATCCACACACAGCACCGTTCACTCGGATCCACTGCAAATCTTTACCGACATTATTTTCAATCATTTCGATTAACGTTTTATCATCTAACTTATCAAGATTTTCTTGTACAAGCTTACCGATTTTCGAATGGTTTTTTTCCACAAGTGTAACAACTTGCTTTTGTAACCACTCCTCTATTTTTTGAACAGTTTGTTCATCTTCTTTTATTTTATTCATTTGTTTTTGTAAAAATGGAATAACATATTTATCAGCAAATTCTTCATTATTTACAAAAGCAACTGCTCTTTGTTGTACTTGCTCTAGCATCTCTTTTATTTTGTCAGTAGCATTCCAATTCGCAATCCACTTTTCTTTCCAATTTTCTAATTCCTGTAATAAGGCTTCATTTTCTTTTACATTGATAATTTCTTGACGAATCTTCGCTAATATAAGTTGTCTTGTGCTATTATCAGCCTCTTGTAAGCTGTTAATATTACTAATGATAAACTTCTGCAAAATGCCGCCAATTTTATCTTCATCTACAATATTCATAAATGATTTCAAAGTAAACTGCAAGAATCCATCTACTTTTATATTTTCCATCGCCTTCATACCTAAGCTACCGAGCTGGTAACGAGCTTCATCTTGCGCTGTCCAATCTTTTACCTTCACTAATATGTAATCAAGTGTCTTTTCATCATATTCTTGCACAACTAATTGATCAACAAGCACTTGTAAAATGTTACTTGTATTAATTGTATGCAAATATGTTTTTAATTCTTTTTCAATAATAACAGCTAACTTTTCTGTATCTATTGTAACAATTGCTTTCTCTGCAATCGTTACAATCCCCTTTTTCACAGCATCAGACTGCATTTCTCTCTCAGCAATTTGCAGTACCATTTGTGCTAACTGCATCTCTTTTACTTTATTCGTAATACTTTCTTTCGTCAGCCATTCATTTTCTAACGTATGAATGAGCCCTTTCGTTACCCGTTTACGATTTTTAGGTAACAAAGCTGTATGCGGAATTGGTATTCCCATCGGATGACGGAATAAAGCAGTAACCGCAAACCAATCCGCAAGTCCACCAACCAATCCAGCTTCAAATCCCCCTTGTATAATCTCTCCTGCTACCGTTCCTTGAAAAGGGATAGAAGCCGCAAAGCCGACACCCATAACCCCAAGCGAAATACCCGCTATATATTTAGTCTGTAATGACATCGTATACACATCCTCTTATTATGTAAAATAAAGCTTTTTTGTTGTATTTATTCAATATTAGTTATCCTTTATATATACTATAAAGAACTATTGTGAAAATAACAAAGATTTTTATGTACATGAAAAAATGAGGCTACAACTAGCCTCATTTTTCTTATACCGTTAATTCCAAACCTTTCCTATAGTATTCATTCATTATATCTTTTGGAACCATACTTCCACCCGTTCCCCACACAATATGAGTACCTTTTTTCACCTTCTCTGTTAACTGTTGCTTTTGTAAATACTCATCTTCTTTACATACTTTCACTGGCCCTATCATACCTGCTAGTGCAGAAGGCTCTAAATCAATATTCTCCGTATCAGCTAGTTCTTTTAACAATCTATATAACTCTTCATCACTTACTGTGTAATTCCCACTCAAAAATGGTTCCATCGTTTTACCGACAAATCCAGATGGTCTTCCTACCGCAAGTCCATCCGCATCTGTTACATTATCAATTCCGATATCTTGAACGGAAATTTTGTCATGAAGGCCTGTCATTAAGCCGAGTAACATACAAGGAGAATGTGTTGGCTCTGCAAAGAAACAATGAACATTATCTTTATACAATAACTTTAAACCGAATGCTACTCCACCAGGTCCTCCTCCTACTCCGCACGGAAGATAAACAAATAAAGGATGATTTTCATCTACTACAACCTCTAACTCTTCTAATTGCTTTTGTAATCGTGATGCTGCTACTGCGTATCCTAAAAATAAATCATGCGAGTTTTCATCGTCTACAAAATAACAGCTAGGATCCGCATCCGCTTGTCTTCTTCCTTCTTCTACTGCTTTGCTATAATCATCTTCATATTCAATAACGTTTACACCTTTACTTCTTAATAAATCTTTCTTCCATTTTTTTGCGTCTGCTGACATATGAACAGTTACATTAAAACCTAGATTCGCACTCATAATCCCTATGCTAAGTCCTAAATTCCCTGTAGAACCTACTGCAATTGAATATTTCGAGAAAAACTCTCTACATGTATCACTATCTAAAACGGAATAATTATCTTCTTCTGTTACCATTCCGTGCTGCAATGCTAGTTGCTCAGCATGTTTCAACACTTCATTTATTCTGTTGTCAATATTTAAATTAAATTTGTAAACTATTCAATTGCATAAGCTCTATAATTTTCAAAAGTATAACTAACAAATTTAAACTAAATTGTTTAGGAAGGTTCGTACCCATGTATAGTTACTTTTGAATCATTCACACTAAATTTCATGTGAAATTCAAATGAAAAAGGGAAATAAATTCGTTTCTAAAAACAAATAAAGATTTTTATCAAGACCTCACCCAAACAATTAAACATTTCCAGAAAACATCCAATATATAGCTTTTCATCCTAAAATGCATACTTTTCTAGTTTAAGATTAATTAGAAAATTATATTTCATTACAACTATAAATCCATCGGAAAATTATAAATTACATTCCAATTAAAATACTGATTAATAAGCAAGAATACTATATTCTTCTCAAATTACCTATACCTATATTTTCACTATTTTATTATGATATCAACATTTATTTAAAGAGGTTTATACAAAGTGAATAAGTGGAACTTTTAGAAAGGGAAGACGTGCTTTCGTTTTCTCTTTCTAAATTCACATAATTTTCAAATATTAAAACCTAAATGTTAATGTTTGATATATAATGAAATCAACCCGTAGTTAGAGTGTTTGCTCCGATTCAAATTATGAGATAGTTTGTTTCACTTTTTTATATTATCCACAAAAAAACTTGTAGGGGTTCCTACAAGTTTTTTACAATACTAATATGTCTGCCTCAAAAATCAAATGATTAAGAACATAATTCAATGGTAAAAACCACATTTAAAAATAAACATCCTAAAAAATTACAATAAGTTAGATCTTTCAGTTAATCTTTTATTTATTTGAATCATTTTTTCATCATCTTTCGGTTGCCTTAGCCAATATAACCATTCAGGTATTAATATTGACCTTATTCTATTATAAATAAAAATTGCATCTTGATATTCTCTACATGCACTTGCATTAATCTCAGATAAATTCCCAGTATCAAATTTGTTAATAATACTATTTCCTAATGCCTCTAATTTATTGGATTGCTTCTTCAATTCATCGGATGTTTTAAAACCATAAATTAATATAGACATCGAAGGTAATAATATTTTTATGATATATTCTTGCATTGACATATTCACAAAAAATCCAAATGCAATAGTTAAAATTAGATATAACCCAGAAACTGCAAATAATAAAATTGAAAAATTACGTTTTAATGAAATTGCCCACATCAAATTACTTCGTTGAGCTAAAATTACATTAACATAGAAGTGTTTTGAAGATAATCCCCCATACCAGTTTTTTAGTTTTTCTTCATCTCCTTTAAATTCAGATGAAAAATCCCTAATGTCCTCAGGAGAAATTTGATTACCTACAAGCACATTGTTCCATCTTATATTAAATAGGTTAATATCAAATTTTTCTTGTATCTTAGCTCCTTTTTCAATATAACCACTTTCTAGCTTCTCGATTTGATAAGCAATTAACAACCATATGGAACCTATTACTGAGAACCAGACACCAGCATTCGATGTTCCAGTGCTCCCGCGATTAAATAAATAAATACTTATTGAGAGTATCGGAATAAATATACTAATACATATTCTTACCGCATAAAATGTTTTTGACTTGTTATAGCAATATCTCATTGCTCTCAAGAGCTCTATATTTTCTTCACTGTTTTGCTTCTCTAACACCCTTACACCATCCTAATCTTCATGTGATGGGAACTCATCACCAAAAACTTTTTTCCAACATTCTATAGCTTCTTTATGTTGTCCTAAATTCTCATACCTTATAGCCAAATCTATGTTTTCAAAGCATCCACTAGCTTGGTTACTAATGGAAAACTTAATATTATAATCCAATGTATTTAAATCCCCTTGTATCCCTTTGGGATCGTAATGACTATTGTATATAGAGGTTTTTAAGTATTCGAAAAATCCTCTTAGCTCTTGTTTCATGCCGTTCCAATAAAATTTATTTTGAAAATAATCCAAAACAATATTTTCCATTAAGTAAGAAGATATTTTTTTAGAACAGTTAGTATTCCAGTACTTTATAACACGAATAAGACCTAATACATTCCCATCAAATTTTTGGTTCGTTTCAGTCGCTCTTTCATTATCAATTCTGGGATCAGTTTTTTTCCAGTTTCCACTACCATCTGGTATAATATAATAACTTTTTCCATAAGCATTCTCTGAAGTAATAAAAGCTGGTACAATATCAAAAACCCAATCATAAGTTGAGAGCTCTAAAGTTGTTGCTTCTTGTCTTCTATGAATTTCTGCTTTTTTGTATTGTGGAATTATTGATAAACTACTCTTAATCTTTTCTATTACTCTAATTGAATTTAGTGTACCATCATCATTAACTAACTTCCTTAACTTATCTGCATCCTCCGGGACGTTTAATACTATTTTATCTGCGTATTCCGTATACGTCGTTCCTTCACCTGTAAAAACTAGCATAAGATCGATATCGTCAAGTGGACGTATTTTTGTTCTTCTTCTAAAAGATCCAAAACCAATAATTTCTTTCCCTGCATAAAGCTTTGGGAAATTTTCAACAACTTTAGGAAAATTTTTTAAATTCCCATACAACCAATCTCTACTATTTCTAGCAATTCCAGTTTGTTCGCTATCTAAGTCCACAGAATTTTTAATAAAATTATCGTATGCACTATTTGCTGTTTTTACCAATTGAAAAATCCCCTCTTCTTCATTTATTAAAACTCTCCACTAATATGTATATTGGTATATTCATATTAATTTATTGCTTTCCATTAGTTTACAACTTATTTATAAATTATGAAACTCTATTTATAGTAAGTAATAAAAAGCTTAATTGTAAGAAGAAGTAAATTGCAAACCAGTAAGAATTTTCCCTATAATGCAAAAATTCTTACTATATATCCTACGAATAATTTTTCTATATTGTACTTAATTCTTTAAATAAACATCTTGGAAATACATATTTGCTTATAAAAAGGGATAAAGATTTTGAAAAAGAAGCTGATGCTTATTTTTTGTCTGTCTATTTTATTCATATTATCTGGTTGTCAAAAAGAATACAACGGAAAATAGGTACAATGGAGCGATACTATAGAAAGCTTTAATACCGACAAACTTGAGAGGAATAATATTCCATATAAAATGAAGGGTAATAAGGTGCATATTCCAGAAGATGCATTTGTAATCATGACTAATAAACTCCATATACTTTTCCTTTCCAAACATACCTCTTGTATATAGCTTAATAAATCAGTTTGCATATTGTTTTTCAGATACATGTTTGAGTTCATTAATGTACAGCGCGTATTGATTTTTATAACAAGCTTGAGAGAACTATCTCTATCAACAAAGTTCCATCTAAATTGAAAGTAACTACTTTCACCATTCTTTCCCTTTTATTAAAGAGTACTAAAAAAGGGCCGTATGCCCCTATCTAACAAGTATTATTTATAAAACACATCATTAGCAGTAAAAAAACCTAAGGAAATGTAAAGAGATCTTCCCTATAATCTCATTCGACTATTAAATACAAATTATGTCTCAACTCAGTATCAAATGCTATCTTACTCATTAACGTATTTCCCTATCACGGTTGCTGGGACCATTCCACTCATTTCACTATATTTTCAACAACAATTCTTCGTTACTAAAAATGTAAATATCACCGTCCTCTGAGATTTTAATCGCAATTCCTAAATTTGAGGCATATCTAGCAGCCTTTGTTCCTGTACCAAATGTATCTTTATATACCACATTGTTAGGCATTTCAATAATCTCTCCGAAACTCACTATATTCATATGGCCATCAATTACCATTGCACCATCAACTACTGAAATAGTTTCTAATAAAAATTTATCTATCTCTGTAACACTCAAATGCCTTTTATTATCTCTAATAACATTTAAAAAGTCTCTGTCTAAATTATTTTTCTTAAATTTATTCTTTACCAAAAATTCTTCAGCATCACTATATGTTAGATTAGTGTTATGTTCATTTTGAAGTACAATAATAAAAATTGAACTACTTCCTTTTTTCGATAACATTTCAATAACGTTTACTAATTTTATTATAGAAGCTGTCATTTTCAAATGAAGCTCTTTGTAACAATCGGCCCCTAAAGAATACAATAAATCTAGCGTTTTCGTAAATAAAATCCTCATTAATGAAGCCAACATTAAACCATAATGTTTCAATTTCCAATCCCCATTGTCATAACTAAGAAAAAATTCTTTATTAAGGAATACATCCATTTTTTTGTCTGAAAGTGAAAAATAAATATAGTTTAAACGTTCTTGAGTTCTTAATCCCTTAGTATAAGCTATCAAAAATTCTTCTGATTTACGCATTTCATTTTTTAGGTCCTCATTTAACTCATGTCCCTTTCTTGATTTTTTGAAATCATCAGTTAAATTCAAAAATGTTTTTCTCTTCATCTCATTTATTGTCCAGTTATTAAACTGCGATTTGATTATATCTGACAAGCTTTTCCCTTCATTTTTTTTTCTTATCATTGCAAACACTTCAAAGTTTTTATTAACTGCCACTACTAACGATTTGTTATCTATTAGTCTTAGAAAGGGTTTTTCATCCAGAAAGAATTGTTGAATAGGCTTTCTATTCTCAATAGTTTTGATTTCCACATTTAAATTCTTTATTTCTTCAATTGTTAATTCTTCATCGAGACAATATATTACTCCAATATTCACCGAATTTCCTTCATAAGTTTTAGTTCCAATATTTTTCAATGAATTTATATTTTCCCAAAACTTATACTGCTGTGTGGGACTTAGACTAAGATATTTTTTATCAATTAATATTAGGGATAATTCTCTTTGAATATTTTGCAGTATATTTCCATTAAGCATACCTGTATCACCGACTGATTTTTCTAAAATCTCTTGAACAATTTTAATTATTTCCATTGTTACTCTATTAGTTACCTGAGGTATATTTAACGATAGTTTACCTTTAAGATTGTAAAGTAAATTTTCTTCCTGCTGATTAATTGGAAATTTAATATCCAATCCAGAATATTGACTTATCTTTTCCCCAAGTCCTTGAAAAAAATCCTCAATTTCTTCTACCGAGTTTTTCTCTTCAAAACTTTCCTTTTCATTTTTATCCAATATTGTCCCTCCATTATATAAATTTAATTTAATTACATTATAACCATAAAATGTAATTAACACATCATTTTAAAATATTGATTTGTACATTATTCCCGTCCCAATCTCATTTTTGGCCTTACATTAAATGTAATCGATTTTTAACTCCTTTTTTAATCAGGGCTCCATATACTTCTACTTTTAATCGTATCCATGTGTTAGATTCAAAAATATTTCAAACCTTGAAAATATATCATAGGAACGTATAGCTTTTTCTATATCATTAAATTCCGCACCTATCGGTATACCGAAACCCATGCTACCGTAAGAATTTTTTCTTATTATTTTATTTTCCATAATTAATGGTGATACATAACTATCTTTACTTGTCATGCCCCCATTTTTTACATATTCAATATGATTTCCCAATTTTAATTTTTAAAATTGATTTTATCAATCTAAAATATCAACCTACATCCCTTGTTGAATAGCATCAAACATCAAAATTTTTCTTGATAACTCCATGTCAGTAAATCCCGTTAATTGATATGGTTTATCCCAAAACTTTTTATGATTTTCTTTAGCAATATGGGTAGCCACTTGACTTTGACTATTTTTGAGACTTTCTTAAAACAATCTTCTTCCAACATTTTCACTTAGATCAGTAAGCATTTTTCTTAAATAAAAAAATAAAGTACCCGAAACCGTTACACCGAACATCTTAATTACAATTACAATTTCCATTTCATAGATAATGTGCATGCATCTGTTTTAAATTGCTTATGTTCTAAGGGATGCTTAAGGGCTACATTATTATTATGAACATTATCAATTTCTAACCATTCATCATTATTATCGGCTTCATCAATCCAAAGTAGATAGACGAGGAAAATATACAAGAATTCTGCTTTTCATAGCCAATTCCGTATGTTTCAAATGGGTTTAAAACAAGGTTCCTTAATTCAATATATCGAATACTATATTTATTCAAATCCCATAGCGGGCTTTGAATAAGTACGGTTTCATTTAATTATTAATTAACATTTTTTTATATAAGCCGTACTCCATCAACTTTTTTATTAATTTTCAGTCCGTGACTAAAATTATTCATCTTAAACACTTGAAATGATATTTACTATTTTTTTGTAATTTACCATTTTGATATTAGTGGCCAAATCCTTTTATTATCGTCCTCAGAAAGAGATGCAAATTTGTGAATTCCTAAATAATTAAATACCCTCTCTACTGGTTTAGTATTAGGCGGAATACTGTCTACCTGTACCGCCAGGAATTCTTGAGATGCAGATATGGTACCTTTTATTGAAATAGCTTTAGAAGTTTCAGTTAGACTCTCAAATAAATTAATTTGACTTTTTTTATTTCCAGTCCCATTCTGAAATTTCAATAACCCTGATTTCATACAATATTTAATCGTCATTTTTTTAATCCACATAAACTATCCATCCCAACACACTTTTTTATAAAAATACTTCATCACAAAATATAACAATCAAAAGTACCCGCATCTTAACTACATGCGGATACTTTTGTTACTATATTTTGCTGTAAATAAGAATCATCTTACATACTTCATATGGAAAGAGAAATGCTCATGTAAGAAAGTGGAAATAAAGAAATAGCTATGATCATAGCCCTCCATTTTTTTATAAGTTACCAGTTGACTATTTTTTTGAGCATTCTCTAAGAAAATATGCTCTTCCAATTGTTTTGGATAAAACTCGTCTTGACTACCTTGCATAATAAGAATAGGTGGAATCGTATCTTCTTTAATTAATTCTGAAGCATCCCATTGTTTCCAAGAATCTTTATCTTCACCTAAATAAGAAGTGAAAGCATTGATTCCCCACGGAACTTGACTAGGGGTTAAGATTGGCGAAAAAGCAGAAATTGCTTTGAATCTCTTAGCATTTTTCAAACCAATCACTAAAGCCCCATGTCCTCCCATTGAATGTCCCATTATACTTTCTTCACCTGAAAAATTAGGTACGATAGTCGAAGCAATGGATGTTAATTCATCTACTATATAGGAATACATTTTATACTGCTTTGCCCAAGGCTCCTCGGTAGCATTTACATAAAAACCTGCTCCTTGTCCAAGATCCCATGCTGCAACATCTGAAACGTGTTCTCCACGCGGTGAAGTATCTGGCATGATTACTGCAACTTGATGCTTTTCAGCCAAACGTTGGAATCCACTTTTTTGACTAAAATTATCATCTGTACAAGTTAAACCAGATAACCACCATATAAGCGGGATTTTTTTCTTTTCTTTATTTGATGGTAAGTAGATACTAAATTTCATATCACATTGCAAAACTTTTGAATAATGACTATATTTACGTTGTTCTCCTTCAAAAGAACGATGTTGTTCAATACATTTAAGACTCATTATCTCACTCTCCATATGTTAAAATCGTACGAATGGATTCACCTTTGTGTAATAAATCAAATGCCTCATTGATGTCTTTGAATTCTAAATGATGAGTAATAAACGAATCTAAATCAATATCACCCTCCATATAATCTTCAACCATTTTTGGAAGCTCAGATCTTCCCTTAACCCCACCAAAGGCTGACCCACGCCATACTCGGCCTGTTACAAATTGGAATGGACGGGTATGAATCTCTTTACCAGCACCAGCTACACCGATAATAATACTTTCACCCCAACCCTTATGACATGCTTCAAGAGCGGACTTCATTACTTCAACATTACCAATACACTCGAAGCTATAATCCACGCCTCCATCTGTCATTTCGACTATAACTTCCTGAATTGGGCGATCATAATCCGCAGGATTCACAAAATCAGTCGCTCCCATTTTTTTAGCTAGTTCCCATTTTTCGGGATTTAGATCAACTGCGATAATTCGGCTTGCTTTCGCTTGAACCAGTCCTTGAATAGCGGCTAATCCAATCGCTCCTAAACCAAATACCGCTGCCACAGCTCCTTCTTCCACTTTTGCAGTGTTGTGTACCGCACCAATACCTGTAGTCACACCACAACCTAATAAGGCAACTTTATCTAACGGAGCATTTTCGTCGATTTTCGCTAAGTTAATTTCATTCACAACTGTATATTCACTGAATGTACTAGTCCCCATGTAATGATAAAGTGGCTCTCCGTTATAAGAGAAACGAGTTGTTCCATCAGGCATTAAACCTTTACCTTGTGTTTCTCGTACAGCACTACATAGGTTTGTTTTACCAGAACGACAGAATTTACATTCTCCACATTCAGCTGTATATAGTGGAATCACGTGATCACCAGGCTTTACTGAAGTCACTTCAGCCCCTACAGAAACAACCACACCAGCACCTTCATGACCTAGTACAGCGGGAAATATACCTTCTGGGTCATCACCTGATAAGGTAAAAGCATCTGTATGACAGACAGAGGTGTATAATATTTTTACTAATACCTCTTTTGCTTTTGGCTCTTCTACATCGATTTCTACAATTTGAAGTGGTTCTCCTGGTTTAAACGCAACAGCAGCTCTACTTTTCAACTGAATCCCTACCTTCTTTTTTTATTATTTACATTACTAAGATTACACTTTATATTTTTAATTACAATACTGACAAATCTGTCACTATAAACATTTTTCGTGGTAAAAAGTCGGAAATTATGGTTATTCATTATAAGGACAAAGAATTTTTCAATGGACACGATTTAACTTTATCTGTAGATAGGAGGAAGTTGGAAAATAGCAATTATATGGATTTTGTTACACCGTTCACCTTTAAGATTAAGTGAGATACAAAAAAAATTTCTTGATATGAATCAATGCATGTTAATCCGACGATTAAGAGAGTTAGAGGAAGATAAAATAATTACTAGGTGTGTATATCCTATAGTACCTCCAAAGGTTGAGTATGAACTTAATGAAATAGGTTATTCCTAGAACCCGTAGTAACTGCCATCTGTGATTTGGGAGATGAATTTAGTGATTTTGTAGAAAAAACAACTAATAAACCACTGGGGGAATAGCTCAAGGTATTTAAATCATTGCTACTATCTGATATTTTTGGCATATAAATTGTTCGGTCCTATATTTTTATAGTACCTATAATAGTTAGTATTCCTCTGCAAAGACCAGAAGTTTTATTTCCTAAAAAACTCTTCACATTATAAAATGTTAATTTTGTTGCTTTCATTTTTTTATAAATATTATTCTGGGAATATGGACAATTTAACTATGTAGATGTCTAGAAGAAATTAGAAAATGAATGATTCGGAACACCAAACGAAAATGAGTGCCACTGAACACACTGCGCTATGGGCTTAATATATGGATGATAGCTTGGCGTGTTATATTTTTCGCTATTAAATAATACACAGAACAGCAAATTTAATAATAGTAAAACTAGTTCTACTGGATGGTTAACTAAACGAAGACCTATTAATACAACTGAAATTAGTGGAGTGTACTTAAATATTCAAAAAACAACGTTGAAAATGGTGCTTGAGTTAGGGTTAGTCAAATTAATTGCTCTAAAGAAGTAAGAGATTATATGAGAAAAAGGATGGCTAGAACAGCCTCCAATTGCAGTTGACCGTAATGACTTGACTAAAAATTAAAATGTAGTGGCAACAAGTTTAATAAATTCAATTTGATTAACCATCCTGTGTTTAGAGGTGAAACATTTGATTATAAAAAAAAGTTCGGATAAAAACATAAAAAAAACAGATGAAAAGTCAAGCAGCAATATGCATTCAATAGAAGATTTGCTTGAAAAAGCAAAAAAATCTCATGATTTTTATCAAACGCAGCTAACGAAAACTGAGGGGTATTTACTTATATCGTATTATACTTCAATAATTGATCAGAAAAAATTAGAAGAGCATATTTTCCCGATCTTTAGAGCTCCATTTTACCAAAGCAATAATATTAAGAATATTAATGACATACAAAAAATAATCCCTATCGAAGATATTATAATAACGGATGATATTGGTTGTATTAAATCTAAATTGATGACAGGGTACGCTATCATTCAAATTACTGAAAAAGATAAATGTTGCGCTCTGGTAAATATATCTAATACAAATGCTGGAATGCGTGTTCAAAACAACGTTGAGAATGAGTATAGTGTGATTGGGCCAAGAATTGGTTTTATTGAAGATATTACAACTAATTTAAATTTGTTACGACAAACTGTTAACACGCCAGATTTAATATTTAAAGAAATTCATATTGGTACAATTTCGAACACTAAAGTAGTGGTCGCCTATATTGATGGGGTAACAAATGATGACTACGTTCAAACAATGATACAACGTTTAGAAGCTATAAATTATGATGTAGTTTTTGACTCTTCTCAGCTCCATCAGATAATAGAAGATAATTCCAATTCGCCTTTTCCTCTTTTACTCCCAACAGAGCGTATTGATAAGGCTGCATTTTCTTTAGTTAACGGTCAGGTAGTTGTATTTAATCATGGTTCGTCTTACGCGATTACCGGGCCATCCACATTACTTGATTTTTTCACATCCCCTGAAGACTACTACTTTCCCTGGGTATTAGCTTCATTTTTTCGTGTTATTCGGATATTAAGTGTATTATTCTCAATTTTTGCAACACCAATATATATTGCAGTCTTAACTTATCATTCTGAAATGATACCTAGAGTATTACTTAGCACCCTTGGGTTTTCTCGTCATAATGTTCCTTTCCCTCCAGTGTTAGAAGTGATTTTTTTGGAACTTACAATCGAACTTTTAAGAGAAGCAGGCGCAAGGTTACCAACTAAAGTTGGCCAGACTTTAGGGATAGTAGGTGGTATTGTCATTGGTCAAGCATCTGTGGAAGCTGGATTAACTAGTAATGTATTACTTATTATCGTAGCATTAGCAGCGTTAGCTTCATTTACAACTCCAAATTATAAAATGTCTAATAACATTCGATTTTTAAGATTTCCGTTAATATTTTTTTCAGCTGTTTGGGGTGGATTAGGAATTGTAATAGGTATTTGTTTTATACTTACACATATTACGCGACTAGAATCATTAGGAGCACCCTATACAGTTCCGTTATACCCTTTAAGGGTTAAAGATTATTCAGATACCTTTCTTAGGCTACCATTAAATAAAACCGAAAAAAGAAAAACTTATTTACGTCCAAAGTCTATTTGGAGGTATCATCCTAATCCTGAAAGAAAAAAGAAAAATGATTTTGATGAATGAGTAGTTATTGAGGTGAATAATGAAGAAGTATTTTTTGGGAGTATTTTGTATTAATTTGTTTTTAGTTGGTTGTGTTAATCAAAGAATTATTGATCATGTCCAAATTATTCAAGTCCTAGGCTACGATTTAAAAGAAGAAAAAGTAAAAGGAACAGTTGTGTATCCAACTTTCGAAGAACAAGGAAAAAATATATTTCATACATTGAGCACTGAGGCGGAAACTTTTGATAAAGTACTTATAAATTTAAATTCTAAATCCTCCTACCCGATTGATATAGGGCAACTACGTACAATTTTATTTAGTGAAGATTTTGTTAAGGAACAAAAGATCGATGAAATTATCCAATATTTAAGTAGAGATCCTATTATAGGATCCCGGCTTCAAATGGGGATTACTGAAGGAGATGTCGAGGCAGTTATAAAATCTAGTATGTCAGAAAAGGTCTCTGCTCACTTCTACGACAAAATCAATCAAAACATTAAATATGCGGGATTACCTAAAATGAACCTTCATATATTTTTGAATGATTTTTATAGTGAAGGAAAAGATCCTTATCTACCTTTTTTTATCTTAGAAGATGGGAGAGCTAAAATTGATGGAATTGCATTATTTAAAAAAGGAAAGTATATAAATCATATTAATTTGGAGCAGTCCTATCTATTAAGATTATTAGATTCTCCAATCAAACACGGTAGTTATGAGACGAAAGTGGAAGATGATAATAAAGAAGGGAGAATTTTTTTAAGAAGTTTAGATTCGAAATCGAAATATAAAATCAAAAACGAAAAAAATCCTGTAATAAACATCAAGCTATCTTTAAAAATTCAGGTTAAAAAGGTTCCCAAATGGATTGATTTATCCAAGAAAGCAGATGTTCAAAAGACGGAGAAACTATTGGAGGCACACTTTAATAAACAAATTGAACAGTTGATTTCAATATTTCAAGAATACGAAGTAGACCCGATTGGGCTTGGAGAGAGACTCAAGGCTAAATCAAAAAACTGGAATTATCAACACTATTTAAGTTTTTATCCTCAGATGAACATTTCAGTTGATACAAATGTGGATATAGTTCAGACAGGTTTAGATGAGTGAATGTCCCATAAGGAGGATGACTGTGAAAAACGTTGTTAATGAACGATTTATGGTATCAGATTTTTATGTCTTTTTTTTAATATTCTCTAACGTCATTGGTATTGGAATTTTGAACTTCCAGAGAGAAATAGCAAAGGATGCCGGCTATGATGCTTGGTTATCAATAATCTTAACAAGTATTAGTATACATATGGCAATTTGGTTGATATATAAGATACTAGAGGCAGTTAACAATGATATAATTTTTATTAACCAGTATTGTTTTGGAAAATGGATCGGGTGGCTATTTAATTGCCTTTTTGTTATTTATTTTTTTTCATTGGCCATAATTGTTTATAGAGTATATATTGAAGTTGTACAAGTGTGGATGTTCCCTTTAATGAATACATGGCAAATAGGATTAGTATTTCTAATCTTGATTTATTATATTGTTTCAAGTGGATTCCGCGTGATTGCAGGCATTTGTTTCTGGGGTACAGTCATCCCGCTATTGATCCTTCCCCCTCTTAATTTATTTGCAATTGATTACGCTGACATCAACCATATATTACCATTGTTTAACCATTCCTTAACAGATATATTAGGATCTTCTAAAACCATGTTTTTTCAATATCTTGGCTTTGAAGCAATACTAATGTTTTATCCTTTTCTTAAAAAACCTGAAAAATCAAAAAAATGGGCGCACCTGTGCGTATTTTTCATTACCTTACTATATCTTTATATTGCTTTTCTGACATTTTTGTACTTCAGCGAAGAATATCTTAAGCATACCAATTGGCCTTCAATATCAATAATGAAAATAGCCGAGTTCCCTATAATTGAAAGGTTTGAAATTGTTGTAGTTTCAATTTGGTTCCTATTGGCTCTACCAAATATTTGTATTAAATTATGGGCTGCGTGTAGAGGTGCTAGAAAAATAACAAATATTAAACAAAGAACTTTTTTAATCCTTTTTTTGATTTTAATGTTATGTATAGGGAATCTAATCGAGAATAAAGACCAGATCCAAAGTCTTTCGCAACTATTTTCAAAAGTCGGATTATATCTTATATTTTTATACTTACCTGTACTCTATCTTCTCATTAAAATAAAAAAGAGTACCATCTAAATTGAGTTCTTTCGGTCTAATGACACAAAAGTTCGCATGGATTGAATAAAATTAATTTAGCAACTGGTATAATTATTGGTGTATGTAATCTTATAAATTGTTTAAGCCTAACGGAAGACAATCAAGGAAATACAATACTGGAAGATGGACGTATAATTTTAGATATCGAATATTCCTTAGGAGATTTGTGGTAGAGAACTATATTTGGGAAATTTCCAATAAAGAACTGTTACCCAATTTTAGGATGAAGCTTTTCCCCCTATCATCAAATAAACACTAATAGATGTAAAAAAATCTAGCAGAGGTTTAAGTTTAAAATCCCCTTAGTCATCTCGAGTCCACTCAAACAGATTATATTGGGGTATCGTCTGGAAAATGCGGATTAATAAAAGGCATAACATATTAGTCAATATAAAATGTGTTATGCCTTTGCTTGTTCAACTAAATCACTTTTTCTTAACTTTGTTAGAAGTGCCGGAATCAATTTAGAAATGTGCTTAGCGTTGTAAATTTGAAATTTTAATAGTGGTACCCCTAATTTGACTGATTTTTTAATAATTCGGGGAATAAATAATGTATGATATGCATAGTTAAACGTCGGGACTCTCCTTTATATGGATAGATGTGCATATACATGGATGGATTAAAGTTCGCTTCAATAATTCCGTAAGCATTTTTATTAGTAGCAGGAACTTCGGTATTTTCAATAATTAAATCGATACCACAAATTTCAACTCCAAGTGCGGATACTGCATCCACTGCTATTTTTTTATAATCATCAGGAATGTGATCTGTCACATCAATCGAGTCTCCACCTGTACTAATATTAGAGTTTTCACGTAAATAGACGATTTCATCATTCTCTGGAATTGAATCCGTTCCATATCCTTGAGCTTTAAGCATAAGGTTCTCCAATTCACCTAACTGTATAGTTTCTAAAGGTGTCCTATGGTCTCTTCCTCTTAGCGTGTCACGATTCTTTTGCACGACTAACTCTTCGATTGTATGTTTGCCGTCACCTTTAACATTCGCAGGAATTCTTAATAAAACAGCATAAACTCGATTATTTAATACAAAAAATCGATATTCTGTTCCATTAAGAAATTCTTCTACTAATATAGAAGAGTCTTCTTTAAATGCTAATGTAATGGCTTGTTGATAATCTTTGTAACTGGCGTCTTCTTTGAAAATTGATATTCCTAATCCATAATTTGTTGTTTTCGGTTTCACAACAAAAGGTTTGGTAGCAAAGAAATCATAGGAACGTAAAGCCTGTTCAATCGTCTGAAATTCCTCACCTTTCGGCACACGGAATCCATGTTGTTGAAGAATTTTCTTTGTTACTGTTTTATTTTCCATAATTAAAGTGGATACATAATTGTCTTTACTCGTCATATTCCCATTTTTCACATATTCAACATGATCTTTTAATTTCAGCTTCAAAAATTGATCTTGTCGATCCAAGATTTCTATTTGGATCCCTTGTTGAATCGCATCAAACATTAAAATCTGAGTAGACAACTCCATGTCAGTAAATCCTGCTAATTGATAGGGCTTATCCCATGATTTTTTATAATTTTCTTTAGCAATCGACGTAGCCACTTGACCTTGACTGCTTTTTTCACTTTCTTTATAAAGTCTCCCAGCTAAAGTCTTACTTGGATCCATTAACATTTCTCTCAGTTGCACAAATAACGTCTCTGAAATAGTCAAATTTAAAGTTTCTGCTAACTGTTCCATCTCATTAATCATATTTTTAGCTTCTATTTCAAATTGTGTATGCTCTAATGGGTGCTCAAGAGCCACTATATCAGTGTAAAAGTCGCCCATTTTTACCCACTCATCACAATTTTCTCCTTCATCTTTCCATAGTAAATAAATTAAGAAAAGATGGAGAAATTCCGCTTGTTCATAGCTAAATCCATACGTTTCAAAAGGGTTTAAGTCTATATTTCTTAATTCAATGTAACTAATACCGTGATCCTCTAAATCTGAAGCATGATGTCCGCCTCTTAAACGGACAGGTGAATAAAATTCTCTTTCTGCTGACAGAAGCCCTCTTTTAACCATCAAAGAAAGATCTGATACATAGTTCTGTATACTGCTATATGACACTTGAACATCATTGGAATTGGTATAACCATATTTACTGCTTCTAATGCTTCTTACTACCTCTTTCAACGAATCTTCTTCAAAAAAATTCTTTTCACTACTAGGAGAAGATCCATAAAAATAAGTGAATAACCATCGATGGTGTAAATAGTTTCTTGTGGCTTTTAGATACATCTCTGTTTTAAAATGCTGATAATCCTTAATCTCCGATTGCGCATTAAATAAAGCCTGAATTAACTCATCGCCAAATTCAAAGTTAAAATGAACACCACAAAGCATTTGTTTACGACGGCCATAAGAATTCGATAAAGTTTGACGATATTGAACATTCTCAGCATTTTTCAATTTTGCAATCACAATATCTTCGTCTTTTTCTGGTAACTGTGGTGGCATGCTTAATGGCCAAAGCATTTCATTCTTACCCATAGAACGATAAGCAACATCATGTATTGCTGCTAGGTAATCAAACAGTTCCTCTAATGTCTCAGTAACAGGTGTAATTATTTCCATCTGTAATTCTGAAAAATCACGCTGAATATATGGATGATCATCTCGCAGCGAAATACTTTTAGGATGATCTGTTTTAGCTAAATTTCCCGATAAATCTACTCGTTTACTTTCTTTTTCAATCCCATAACGGGCTTTTAATAAGTATGGTTTAACACGGTCATTGACTAACATTTTTTTGAAATTCAATTTAACGATACCCCCAATTAGCTTACCCATGCTTCAAATAATTTCTTATTTTATAGATAATAAACTTAAAAATATAACAACATGCAGTTATCGAAAAATACCCACATTCAATTACAATGTGGATATTTTTCGTAAAAAAGAATTATCTTAAGTACTTCATATGAAAAGCAAAATGTTCCTCTAAGAAAGTAGCAATAAAGAAATAGCTATGATCATAACCCTCTATTTTCTTGTAATTTACTACTTGATTATTTTTCTGAGCATTCTTTAGGAAAATTGTTTCATCTAATTGTTTTGGATAAAACTCATCTTGAATTCCTTGCGTAATGAGAACAGGTGGCATACCAGCTTCTTTAACCAGTTCTGACGCATCCCATTCTTTCCAAGAATCTTTGTCTTCACCTAAATAAGAGGAAAAGGCTTTTATGCCCCATGGGACTTGACTAGGACTTACAATAGGAGAAAAGGCAGAAATCGCTTTGAATCTCGCAGCATTTTTCATGCCAATTACTAAAGCACCATGACCTCCCATTGAATGACCCATTATACTTTCTTCTCCTGAAAAATTAGGAATCAATGTTGACGCAATAGCTGTTAATTCATCTACGATATACGTATACATGTGATAATGCTTTGCCCATGGATCTTGTGTTGCATTTAAATAAAAACCTGCCCCTTGTCCAAGGTCCCATCCTGCATCATCAGCAACATATTCCCCACGTGGTGAAGTATCTGGAATCATGACTGCCACTTGATATTTTTCAGCCAATCTTTGAAATCCACTTTTTTGACTGAAATTATCATCTGTACAAGTTAAACCAGATAACCACCATATAAGAGGAATTTTTTTCTCTTCTTTATTTGATGGTAAGTAGATACTAAATGTCATATCACATTGTAAGACTTCTGAATAATGGCGGTACTTACATTGTTCTCCACCGAAAGAGTGATGTTTTTCAATAAGTTTAAGACTCACTTTTTCACTCTCCATATGTTAACATTGTACGAATTGACTCACCCTTATGGAGCAAATCAAATGCCTCATTGATGTCTGTAAAGTTTAAGTGGTGTGTGATAAACGAATCGATATCGATTTTACCATCCATATAATCTTTAACCATTCCTGGAAGCTGCGTTCTACCTTTTACGCCGCCAAAAGCAGAACCACGCCATACTCGACCTGTTACTAATTGGAATGGACGAGTATGAATTTCTTTACCAGAGCCTGCTACACCGATAATCGTGCTTTCACCCCAACCTTTGTGACAACATTCAAGAGCAGACCTCATTACTTCAACATTTCCAATACACTCGAAGCTATAATCTACTCCTCCATCCGTCATTTCAACAATGACTTCTTGAATTGGTTTATCAAATTTAGAAGGGTTTACAAAATCAGTTGCGCCCATTTTTTTAGCTAATTCAAATTTATCCTCATTTAAGTCTACAGCAATAATTCGGCTTGCCTTCGCTTGAACCAGTCCTTGAATAGCGGCTAATCCAATCGCTCCTAAACCAAATACGGCTGCCACAGCCCCTTCTTCTACTTTTGCTGTGTTGTGTACCGCACCAATCCCAGTAGTCACACCGCATCCAAATAGACCAACCTTATCAAGCGGCGCCTCTTGGTCAATTTTTGCCAAAGAGATTTCAGGAACGACTGTATATTCACTAAATGTACTTGTTCCCATGTAATGATAAATAGGCTCTCCATTATAAGAGAAACGAGTTGTTCCATCAGGCATTAAACCTTTACCTTGTGTTTCTCGTACTGCACTACATAGGTTTGTTTTACCAGAACGACAGAATTTACATTCTCCACATTCAGCTGTGTATAGTGGAATCACATGATCACCAGGTTTTACTGAAGTCACTTCATCACCCACTGAAACGACAACACCGGCACCTTCATGACCTAGTACAGCAGGAAATACACCTTCTGGATCGTCGCCTGATAATGTAAAAGCATCTGTATGACAGACAGAAGTATATAGTATTTTTACCAATACTTCTCTTGCTTTTGGCTCTTCTACATCGATTTCTACGATTTGAAGTGGTTCTCCTGGCTTAAATGCAACAGCAGCTCTACTTTTCAATTGAATCCCTTCTTTCTTTTTTCTAATCTTTACTTTTCCCATGATTACATACTATAATTCATCGTACAATACTGACATTTTTGTCACTATAATTTTTAAATAATTATTTATGAAGGAACTTGAATAATATAAAGGGAAGTTGTAAAAAGGTGTCGATGGAACAAAATTTTGATTAATTCAATTTGACTCCAATAAAAAGACTGATGAAAGGAGGTCTAGAGCCATTAGTGACTCGAATGAAAAATTTGCTTGAAAGATCTGGACTATGCACATTATTGTCTTTTAAAAAATTTGAGGATATAAAAGAGGGATTTGCGAAAAGTGAAGCTAAGGCCACCAGCTTTTATTAAAAAAATTACTTAGCGCCGTTCACAGACAAGTATGTTGACATATTTACAACGATCCAAAATTTATCAAAACGCCAACAATGGGCTTTAATAGTCGTAGAAAGGATAATTCCACTAGAAGATTCGCTGGTACGGACTGAAACTTCAATAGGACTGCTTTGACTTCATTTTTATTGGAATCAATTTCCCCCTGGAAACCCTTTACACGATGGGCAGTTTTGATTCGAGGAAGTTAGATTGTATCAGCAGCAAATATTCTTCCTATCACAATTATAATCATGAGTGAAAAAACTCGGAACTCGTCATCGTACTGCTCTCGGTTTAACTATGTTAAGTCACGCTCTAGTTCTTGTTATTTCTGAAGAGACAGGTAAACTTCCTTTTCACTAGGTAGAAAACCGTATCCGATAACTGGTTTTAGATTTAATAACTAATTAACAGAAAGTCAAAAAGCACTTTAGGCCTTTATATTGTAGACTAAGATGTTACTTCAAATCATTATATATAAAAAGACTTTATCATTTCTTGGTGAAGTCTCTTTTACGCGTCTACTAGTATGCTTCGATATAGGGTGAAAATCTGAAATAGGGATAAATCCATGAGTGAAGTATTGTTAAATAGGTATATTGTTGAAGAGATTACTCTAAATACGAATAAAAAAGATGTAAAACCTAACCTTTCTAGAAGATACAAACCGTCATAAGCTTGATATATTTAATTATGACAGTTTGTATATTAGTTTTTTGGTGAGTTCCTTTTGGTTATTCAAATTAACATTTTTGCTCCATTGCTGATGAAGAGCTCATAATATAGTAACCGATAATTAGTACCAGTATGGCCGAAGCGTAAAGAAGTGTATCAATCGGATTTTCATGGTAGACGATGATCAGACGAATCATAGCAGTAATACCAATATAAAGAAAGTATCGTAGTGGAAAGTGATAATGTCCTTGGAAGTATTTTGTAATCATGGCGATAAACTCAAAATATAAAAAGAAAATTAAAATGCGATCCAGAAGCTTGTATTGATTCTCAAAACCTTCGTTAAATATAGAAAACTGAATGAAATATATTATTTCTTTTCCAAGTAAAACAAAAAAAATAAAAGCTAATAAAATCAATGCTATATTTAAAGCAAATTGAAAAATGACGGGAACCGAAAATTTCAATTTTTTGTTTTTAATATATTGTGTCATGATAACACCTCTCTAGATTAATGGAATGTAATTAACTATAAAAATAGTTGCAGTCGCTCCTTCTTAGAACGGCTGCAAAAAAGCGAATTTTATAAACCTTGTTTTAGTTAATTGCTGATCTTTATTTAGAAGGGAACATCTTGTCCATAAAATGAGGTTACATTCAGTTTCTTTCGTTTCTTCTACAGATGTTTCACACGGATTAGTACTTGTACATAGATTCTGTACAGCGTTTTCTGCCTTGTTGACCATACATTAGAATCCTAAAATGCTGGATCAGCACGTGTCCTGATCTAAAAATAATTAGGCAAGCTACCTGTACAAAATTATAAAACAGCCGCCTATTTGATGAAAAATCAATAAACAGGCGGCTATTTATCATGCGTACCAGCAAGATTTACTTTTTACATTTCGGACTTACACTACATTAAAGTATAAATTTTTATTCATTTAATGTGCCATTTAGTTTAGCAGCATTAATAGAAATTAAATCCATTAACTCAGGTGATAGGACATCATAGGTAGGTAATCCAATGTTATTTAAATTTTTTCGTATATCGGCCATTTTTGAAGCGGGAGTACCCGTTTCGATTACCGACGAAACAAATGCAGCAAATTGGGGTGCAGACCACCCTTTATCCTCTGATAATTCTGTATGAACAAAATCCAAACCATAAAATGCATGATCTTTATTTTCTATACGACCAAATAAATGTGCTTTACACTCTTTACAAAAATGTCTTTGAATTGCTGCTGTTTTATCAACAATCTCTAACTTATGGCCGTTACTAATGACATGAACTTTGTCACGAGGTACTACAGCTACTATAGAAAAAATGGATTCTTCTGGTTTCCAGCACTTAGAACAACCACATGCATGGTTGTGCATTGTTTGCGAATCTACCTTGACTTCTACTTTATTTGATTCACAGAGACACTTTAATGTTCCTCCTGCAAAGTCTTTTACTACTGGATAATCATTAATCCCGTTATCTAATCTTGGATGTAATTTAGTGGTAGTCATATGTCGTTATCCTCCTTGAATATACTCATTATTTTTCATATGTTAACATCGTACGGATTGACTCACCCTTATGGAGCAATTCAAATGCCTCATTGATGTCTGTAAAGTTTAAGTGGTGTGTGATAAACGAATCGATATCAATTTTACCATCCATATAATCTTTAACCATTCCTGGAAGCTGCGTTCTACCTTTTACGCCGCCAAAAGCAGAACCACGCCATACTCGACCTGTTACTAATTGGAATGGACGAGTATGAATCTCTTTACCAGAGCCTGCTACACCGATAATTGTACTTTCACCCCAACCTTTGTGACAACATTCAAGAGCGGACCTCATTACTTCAACATTTCCAATACACTCGAAGCTATAATCTACTCCTCCATCTGTCATTTCGACTATAACTTCTTGAATTGGGCGATCATAATCCGCAGGATTCACAAAATCAGTCGCTCCCATTTTTTTAGCTAGTTCCCATTTTTCAGGATTTAGGTCAACAGCAATAATTCGGCTTGCCTTCGCTTGAACCAGTCCTTGAATAGCGGCTAATCCAATCGCTCCTAAACCAAATACAGCTGCCACAGCCCCTTCTTCTACTTTTGCTGTGTTGTGTACCGCACCAATACCTGTAGTCACACCGCATCCAAATAGGCCAACCTTATCAAGCGGCGCCTCTTGGTCAATTTTTGCCAAAGAGATTTCAGGAACGACTGTATATTCACTAAATGTACTTGTTCCCATGTAATGATAAATAGGCTCTCCATTATAAGAGAAACGAGTTGTTCCATCAGGCATTAAACCTTTACCTTGCGTTTCTCGTACGGCACTACATAAATTTGTTTTACCAGAACGACAGAACTTACATTCTCCACATTCAGCCGTATATAGTGGAATCACATGATCACCAGGTTTTACTGAAGTCACTTCATCACCTACTGAAACGACAACACCGGCACCTTCATGACCTAATACAGCAGGAAATACGCCTTCTGGATCGTCACCTGATAATGTAAAAGCATCTGTATGACAGACAGAAGTATACAGTATTTTTACCAATACCTCTTTTGCTTTTGGTTCTTCTACATCGATTTCTACGATTTGAAGTGGTTCTCCTGGCTTAAATGCAACAGCAGCTCTACTTTTCAATTGAATCCCTTCTTTCTTTTGTTTTCTAATTTACTTTTCCATAATTACATATTATAATTCACTAGACAATACTGACGTTTTTGTCACTATAAACAAAACCCTAATAGAAAGAATTGGTGATATATGGTTATTGATTATAAAGAAAAAACTTTTTTCACTAGCAAAGATTTGGCTTTATCCGTTATAGGTGGACGTTGGAAAATAGCGATTATATGGTGTTTGCTCCAACAGGCTCCATTAAGGTTAAGTGAAATACAAAAATACCTTCCCGATGTCAATCAACGCATGTTAATTAGACAATTGAGAGAATTAGAAGAAGATGAAATAATTACTAGAGTTGTATACCCCGTTGTACCTCCTAAAGTAGAGTATCAACTGAGTGAAATTGGTTTACTTCTAGAACCCGTTGTAAACTCTATCTGTGATTGGGGAGATGATTTCAGAGAATTTTTAGAGAAAGATTCTAATAAAAAATCAGTTGAATAAAATCTAAGTTGATTCAAATTGGCAAGAGGATATACAGAGGCTGTAAACAATCCATTTCCATAAAAATCGATACAAATGTTAGGATAACGAAGGAATCGAATAATAATACTCAATTTTCTTATGTATACGATATACACTCAAAAGAAGAAGAAATTCTTAAATGATGTGTTTGAAACATCTAAAAAACCACGAAGCGCTTTCATATCAAGGTGTTTCGTGGTTTTTTCATTTTCTCAACCCTTCTCTTCCCCTTTTCTTTTAAGTGTATTTTTCTATAAATCAATTTTCTTATTGAGCTTTATTCCATAAATAGAAGTGCAAGAGTTTCCAGAAGTACATTAATGCATAAAGAATAAAGGATGTTTTTCGTCATTTTTTAGCTGGAGCAACCTATGAAATCCCTCAGTTTTTTCGTTCATTAGCAGAGAATACGGCAGAAACTTTCATCGCACAATAATACAATTAACAAGTTTATGAGCGTAACATGTGGATGATCCCTAATCCAAAAAAATCTCATTGCAGTACGCTGAAAAAAATTAAATTGAATCAATACAAATGTATATACTTAAATTTACTGGACGATACTATAATGAAATTTCTGAGCAAAACCGACTAGGAGGTAAAGAAATGAAAGCAGTGACGTACCAAGGGGTAAGAGATATGCAGGTTAAAAATGTCCCAGATCCAGTTTTAATAAAAAACGATGACATTATCGTAAGAATCACATCAACTGCGATCTGTGGTTCCGATCTCCACATTTATCAAGGCGCATTACCAGCTCAACAAGATTATGTAGTTGGTCATGAGCCAATGGGAATTGTTGAAGAGGTTGGCCCAGAGGTTACACACGTGAAAAAAGGCGATAGAGTTGTATTACCTTTCAATATTGCTTGTGGTCATTGCCAATATTGCCAACAAGATATGGAAAGTCAATGCGATAATGCCAATACTGACCCTAATCCTTATAATATAGATACGGGCGGGTACTTCGGTTTTACAGACCGCTACGGGGATTACGTCGGAGGTCAAGCGGAATTATTACGTGTACCATATGGGAACAATATTCCCTTCATTATTCCGGAATCATGCGAGCTGCCCGATGAGTCAGTATTGTTCCTATCTGACGTATTACCAACAGCTTATTGGAGCGTCGTACATGGTGGAGTAAAAAAGGGTGATACTGTCGTTATTCTAGGCTGTGGACCAATCGGCTTAATGGCACAAAAGTTTGCTTGGATGCATGGAGCTAAACGTGTTATTGCTGTTGATCGCCTACCATACAGATTACAAAAAGCAAAACAAATGAACAATGTGGAAACAATTAACTTTGAAGAATTCACTGATACCGGACTATATATCCGTGAACTAACACATGGCGGAGCGGATGTGGTTATCGATTGTGTAGGTATGGATGGTAAAAAAACAATGCTTGAATCTATTGAACAAAGTATGATGATGATTGGGGGGACACTAAGCCCTCTCAAAATCGCCTCAGATGCAGTCCGTAAATGTGGTACAATTCAAATCACAGGCGTTTATGGTTCCACATACAATCAATTCCCTCTCGGTAATATATGGGAAAGAAATATCAATTTAAAAATGGGCCAAGCCCCTGTTATACATCTCATGCCAATGTTATTTGAAAAAATTACATCCGGCGAACTAGATCCAACTCAAATTATTAGTCATCAAATCCCATTGGATCAGGCAAGTGAAGCTTATCGAATTTTTAATGACCATGAAGATGAGTGTACTAAGGTTATTCTCAAACCATAAATATAAAGCAAAGTCGTGTTTGAAAGAACACGACTTTGCTTTATATTTCAATGATATTAAAAGAAAGTGGGATTACTTACATGAAGGTACTTTCAATGATTCAACCATGGGCTAGCCTTTTTCTGTCTAATGAAGCTCACTATGAAACAAGGACATGGAATACTAAATATCGTGGTTCATTGGCAATTCACACGAGTAAAAAGATTGATAGTAATGCTTGCAACAATGATATAATTCATTCTATACTCAGCAAACAAGGATTGAACAAAAACAATCTACCAACCGGTAAGATTATTGGTGTATGTAATCTTATAAATTGTTTAAAGGTAATAGAAGACAACCAAACGAGTGCAGTATTGGAAGATGGACGTATAGTTTCAGGAAATGACTACTTTTTAGGGGATTTTAGGGTTGGGAATTATGCTTGGGAAGTTTCTAATAAAGAAATGTTAATAAATTATATACCCGCTAGGGGGAATTTAGGCCTGTGGGATTATGATATTAATTCATTGTAGCCTAACTATAGGATAAACAAGCTACGCATTCTCTACCTGTCCTGATTGTCAAGTGACAATATTGTTGTTTAATAATAAATAAAGCCGTTTACATAACAATTAAGTTGTTATCATTTACAATAATTGCTTAGCTTTTTACAGCTAGTACATCTACCTTCCCTTGCATATTTAGCAAGGGTTTTACAATGTAAATTATATAGTTATTAAAATTCCTACATACAAAAATTAAACAACTTTATTTTTACAAAAAGACTATTATCTAGCATAATAATGCCAATCCATCAAGTAAATATTAAGCATCTTTATTGTCACTGTACACCAATAGAAAATTCACTGTTTAGAGCAACTTCTAAGTACATACCTAATGATTCATAAAAAATATTGAACTTACATTTCTTTTCTCTAAACCTATATTTTTCAACTCTCTTTGTAGTTCCTTGAAAGTTCCCTTTATAATACTTGTAGCAATCCACACTGCTATATTCATTCATGCAAATTTAACACGTGACATGATGTGTTAGTTTCTCTATCCGCTTTACTAATCAAAAAGTCTATTTTTTCTGTCGTTGACTTCAAGAATAGCGAAATCCCTATGCTATTCTTGAATCTCATACTATCTTTCAGGAATGCCAAATTTCTATTTTAACGACTTATACAAAGGGATAACAATGATAAATATATCGCCATAATGGACCACCATTCCATTATTTTGAATGCCTACTCTAAATCAATCGTTTAAAATTCCTTTCAAGCCGATATATCCCTGCATATTACTTATAACGATTTATCGTTTTTGCTGCCCACATAAACGACGATATATATCCATCGTAAATATAACCATAGTGATTTCATTACGGCTAGAGTAATAAGTGTAAATACTCGTTTCCTGATAATCTGCAATAAAGCTTTTAAGACATTATAGCAGCTAGCTCAAATTAAAGGAATTGGAGTAGAATTGCCCTTACAATCTTCCCAATTAAGCATACTTCGATATCCTAGCTATAGATATTCGATTAGCTAAGACATCTATCGCTCCGAACGGTTGTTGATTTGTAAGTCTGTAAAAATGAACTAGGACAGCAGCCACTACATTAATACATATAAAACTTCGACTGTAAATATATCCCAAATAACCAGTCGAAGTTTTTAAAATTATGACCACTAATATGTATTAATTAAGACAAATCCCATTGACCGAAATCCATGTTAAAAGTTTATTAATAACAGATAAGTGTATTGCACTCCTTATAAAAACGTCTTTAAAACACAATATCAATACTACATAAACTTTAATAGATATCGGCCAGTAGAAGTTAGAACGTCTCTTTAAAATAGTCTCAACAAACAAAATTTATATTTTTAATAATATTCATTCGAAAAAGACATAGCTACACGTAACGCTTCGCCAGTACGTGATCCCTTGTTTTGAATAGAATCCGATGGTATTCCCGCGTAACAGATGCGGCCTCCATATTTACCCGCATCTGGACCCATATCAATCAGCCAATCTGCTTGTGAAATAACGGTTAAATTATGCTCAATCAACACTAAAGTATTCCCCTTATTTACCAAATCATTAAATAACCTAAGCAACTTTAATGTATCCTGTAAATGAAGTCCGGAAGTTGGTTCATCCAAAAAATAGATTTGACCAGTATTCTCCAACTGAAATGCTAATTTTAAACGTTGCAACTCGCCACCAGATAAGGTAGTCATTGATTGACTTAGATTTAAATAATCAAGTCCTACCTGTTTTAAATTATCTAGCTTTTTATAGATATTTGGAATGTCTTTAAAAAAATCCAAAGCTTCATAAATCGGTAATGAAAGTACTTCATAAATATTTTTTCCTTGATATTTATATTGGAGAGCTTCTTTGCTATATCGTTTTCCGTTGCAAAGTTCACATGTTTGAGTCACAGGATCCATAAAGGCCATTTCTGTAATTGTCACCCCTTTCCCTTTACATTTTGGACAAGCCCCTTTTCCATTAAAACTAAATAGTTGTATGGATACATTATTATCCTTCCCAAAGAGTTTTCTAATTGGAGATAATATATTTAAATAAGTTGCTGGTGTCGACCTTATATTTATACCTATGGAGTCTTGTTTTAAATCAATATAAAGGTTCGGAGAAACCTGCCGTTTCACGGCGTTAACTAAAGTACTTTTTCCCGAACCTGCAGGACCTGATATTACTGTCATAATTCCAACTGGAATTTTAACATCAACATCATGGACATTATGAGATTCAATATGATTCACCTGAATATATTCAGAAAAAGATCTTGTTTTTTTGAATTTTATGGGTTGTTGAAGCATTCTCCCTGTTATGGTATCCGATTCTAATAACTCTTGATAACTTCCAGTAAATGTTATATAACCTCCGTAAGTCCCAGCTTTTGGTCCCATTTCTACAATATAGTCAGCCATTTCTATGATGCTAGGATTATGTTCAACTAATATAACTGTATTACCTTGTTCTTTTAGTTTAGTTAGTGCTTGTTTAATAAGGATAATATCATGTGGGTGTAACCCAACACTAGGTTCATCAAAAATATAAACTAAATCAGATAATGAGCTGCTTAAATATTTTGCAATTTTTATTCGCTGAGCCTCGCCGCCTGATAAAGTGTCTGTTCCACGATTTAGGGATAGATATCCTAAACCAATATCAATTAATGCGTTTACTTTTGATAATATTTCACGCGTTACACCCTTGGCTATTGGTTCTGTGATTTTCTGAATAAATCCAACAAGATGAATTAAATCCATGGAACAGACCTCTGCAATATTATATCCATTAATTCGGCTTGTTAATGTTTTTGAATTTAACCTTGCCCCCTTACAATTCGGACAGTTTTTTTTAGTAACAACAGCTTCAATTGCTGCTTTGTGATGTCGACCTTCAGCGCTTTGAATAATGGAACGTTTTATCCTAGGTACCAAGCCTTCATATAACGCAGTTTTCCCCCATTCTTTAGGAGGGTTTTCTAATTTTTGACGCGGGGCATGCATAAACATTTCAAATTCTTCTGGAGTATAGTCTTTAAGTGGTTTGTCCAAATCAAATAAACCACTATTGGCGTATCCTTCCCATCGCCAAGTTCCTGGTCCAAAACTAACGAAAGTAATAGCTCCTTCATTAAGTGACTTGTTCTTGTCAATTAATAGGTCTTCGTGAATCTCATCGATATATCCTAATCCTTGACAGGTAGGACACATCCCTTGAGGTAAATTAAAAGAATAATGTTCAGAATATCCAATGAAAGGTTTGCCAATCCTAGAAAACATTAATCTTATTAACGAATAAATTCCAGTATAGGTTGCTAAAGTGGATCTAGCACTTTTTCCAATCGGTTGTTGTTCGACCACAATTGCTACTGGTAAATGTTTAATATTTTCCACATGAGGTTGACCATATTTCGGTAAATATTGTTGTGTAAAACTTGGAAATGTTTCATTTAACTCCCTCCTTGATACTGCAGCTAGTGTATCAAAGACAAGTGATGATTTCCCCGATCCTGAAAGACCAACAAACACTGTCGTCTTTTTCTTTGGTATCTTTAAATGAATATTTTTCAGATTATTTTCTGTAGCATTAATTATTTCAATAAAATTATTTTCGAAAGCATTTAACATGATATACCCCCTTTTTATCCACCAATATAAGTAAGTAGAAATGTCTCTTTTTTAGTATCAATATTAGCATTAGCTTTTTTAGTTAGTGTACGCTTTCTTATCTTTTGTAAACAACATTTTTTTACAAAAATAAAATATTTATGTAACATCATTATCCATTCTAAGCCCTCTCTTCTTTTAAAGTGGCACTCATTATTAATTCACTAAATGGTTCTTATTTCAAATAAATACATCTGTAATGGATGGAATATACTCTTATCTAAAATACTACCGATCATCTGCGCTAGAAATACTAATATGATCCCCTTTAAAATCTATATGATTGCATTTCTTGATAATTAAATTGATAGCTTGGAATTATTAATGATTTATTTATTATATATAAGAAAATAGATTATTTGTGTTATTATATTTACCTCTCGTCTTTTATTAAATTTACGATTTTATAGAAACTTAAGTATATAAGACAATTTGTATTAATCTCCTGTGTATATGTCATGCTTTCTAAATAACAAACTAAAAATATTCTTCAACATATATTTTTTAAACGACTTCTTGATATGAGGAATGCCTTCCCAATACTCTTTCTCTTTCTACAATTGACTCTCAACAAAATTCCATTCGCCTTTAAGATCAATAACATGCATTGAAAAACAAATTCTTATTTCTTTAACTTAGGACTTCCAATCCTCCTATTGCAACAAATAATGGTATTGTAATAGGAGGATTTACAATTTTCCCATTATCAAACTGATAAAATAGCCAGTACAAAGAGTCACCTCTCTTTTTCAAAAATAAAGATTTTATTGGATTCCATCACCATTAGGCAAAAGTCACATATATTATCATGGATTGTTATTCATAGTTATGGTCGGAGCACCCTGGTCAGGTGCTCTTTTTTTACCCATTTAATAAAATCGTTATTTCAAATGAACACTTACTTATCAATTAATCACCTCTTTTTTCAAAAATAAAGATTTTATTGGATTCCATCACGATTGGGCAAAAGTCACATATATTATTATGGATTGTTATTCATAGTTATGGGCGGGGCACCCTGGTCAGGTGCTCTTTTTTTACCTATTTAATAAAATCGTTATTTCAAATGAACATTTACTTATCAGTTAAAATCTTTCTATAAATTGTATAGAGTTCCATGGGGAATTGTTGATATATATAACCCATCTGCTGAAATCACTATAGGATTGTAATATCCAGTAGATGCATAATGTTGTTGCATATGAGGATACATATAAGGATACGTGTGTTGTTGCATATGAGGATGCATTTGTTGTTGCATTTGTTGTTGCATTTGCATTGCATGATGAACAGCGTGAAGAGTACCTTGCGCTGCACTATATGATATAGCCGTGGTACCTGCTTGAGGACGATACCTTCTAATTAAGCCATTAATACCAGGATAATCCATAAATATCCAACCCTCTTTCATTTGAATTACTACAATTTATGTTATGACGATGGTTTTCTAAGTGTTAAATATAGAATCTAATTTATTTTTTTATTACCTACCTAGTAAGGGTTTTATTTAAACTCGTACATACAATACAATCGTAGTCACCTATTTTCATCATTAGCCTTGGCCATAGAGCGCCTCTCTCCCAAGGTACTCTTTAATTTTAAATAAGGATTTTGAAGAATATATTTTACCTCAAGACAAATAGATGACTTTTCTAATTCTATTTTCTGCTTCAAACCACTATAAACATATATGTATAACTATTTTCTATAGAAAACCAACTCAACTTTGACAGAGGCTCCCAAAATAGACATGGTAAAATTTTATCGGAATATTTATTTTCTAAAATACATGTAGTTCCTGGAAATGATATTATTACTGCACTTAATTCTTTACTATCACGAAATCTTTTATTGTGTCCCATCTTTATCGCTTTCCTTCCAATTCCCTCACTAATACTATGAGATTCGAATACAGGAGCTTCTATCCATAAAACGCACGACATATTTCCTTGGAAGTAAATCTACCTCTAAATGTTCATAGTGGATGCACATTTTCTTTACCAAGCCCTAAACGGAAAAATTGAGTTTTGATAACACCGAAGTTCAGTTTTATCGTTTAGAAAAGGATCTACTTTCTTGAATTGATGGACATGGAGTACCAGAAAGTGGCCATCATCCAAAAAACGAAAATGAGTTCATCTTCTCATAGGTAGCCATGAAAAATGAACTCATTTTATATCTATCAATATTTTTTATTGATTAACTGAGAACCTGCCTGATAATATACTTTCATTACCTCTTTTGGAACCATACTCCCTCCAGTTCCCCATACTATATGAATACCTTGGTTCAATTTTTTTGTTAAGTCATTATTTGTTATATATCTTTGTCCTTCTTTAAACAATTTGATTGGCCCAATCATACCCGCTAATGCTGATGGTTCCAACTCTATACCCTCTGTATCTACTAACCCTTTTAGTAACTTATATAGGTGATTATCGCTAATTGTATATATACCACTTAAAAATGGCTCTATTGTTTTACCTACAAATCCAGATGCTCTTCCCACCGCAAGTCCATCTGCATCTGTTTTATTGTCAATTCCAAAATCTTGCACGGAGATTCCATCATGCAATCCTGTCATCATACCTAATAGCATACAAGGAGAATGAGTAGGTTCTGCAAAAAATACATGCGCATTATCACCATACATTAACTTTAAACCAAACGAAACACCACCTGGACCTCCACCTACTCCACATGGCAGATAAACAAATAGAGGACAAGACTCGCCGATTTTTATTTGAAATTTCTCTAATTGTGTATGTAAGCGCGCAGCGGCTACAGCATAGCCTAAAAATAAATGCCTTGAATTTTCATCATCGATAAAATAACACATCGGATTCTTATCAGCTTGTTTTCTTCCTTCTTCTACGGCTTTACTATAGTCCGCTGTATATTCTATAACATTAACTCCTTTACCTCGAAGTAAATCTTTTTTCCACTTTTTCGCATCTGCTGACATATGAACAGTCACATTAAAGCCTAACTTCGCACTCATAATACCAATACTTAAACCTAAATTTCCAGTGGAACCCACAGTAATAGAATAGTTTGAAAAGAAATCCTTGAACTTTTCACTATCTAGTATAGAATAATTATCTTCTTCGTGTAACAATTGATGTTCAAATGCTAAATTTTCAGCGTATTTTAATACCTCATATACACCTCCTCTTGCTTTAATAGACCCTGAAATTGGAAGATGGCTATCACATTTTAGTAATAATTGTCCTGGTATTTCCTCGTTATATTCTACTTGCAGATACTGCTGCATAGCATTAATTTTCACTAATGGAGATTCAATAATCCCATTCATCTCTTGAGTTTCCGGGAAAACTTTTGCAATATATGGAGCAAATCTTTTTAACCTATCTTCTGCATCAATAACATCTTCTTTAGTTAAAGCACTATTTTGAATAGCAGATTTAAAATCTGTCTTATTTGGATTACTCCAAAACATTTCCTCTGTCGCAATTAACTTTTGAATTAAAGGATACTTCTTTTTTAAATCCTCTTTTATTTGTATTGAAATCTCACTCATTTTTAAACCCCCTGTTAACTATTATCAACTTAAATTAAGTGATGAATTTTATAATAAACTCTTAAATAAAAACCAAAAAGATGCATATAAAAATATCATCATATTATTTACCATTCTTTCGCTTAAATAAATGTTTATAAATTAATCAAAGTTTATTATAATCAAGTTCATATTAGCACTTAATTAAATAAAGGTAAATTAAATTAAATTAAATTAAATTCCATTCACCTAAAAGAGGTTACTCGCACGAAGTATTTATACATTTCTAAATATTCAGTTACCGATAAAGGAATCTAGATTAACTAGTAAAGGTTTAGCAGAGTTAGCTAATATCCCTCATTCAATGTTTAGTTAAATCGAGAAAGGGATAACCAATACACAAGAATTAATTTTGAGATCTAATCAAAAAAATAAACCTCCCTAAAAGTGGGAATGTTTCATACAAATAATGATTAACAAATTATATATATAATTTAAATATTTGAAAATACTAAAAAGTAAAACATCAACTCTCCTTTAAAAAGAGTTGATGTTTCATCTTATTGGTTAGGTTCTTAATACAATTGGAAGGGACAATAATTCTATCTATTTATAAAAGTATTAATTTAATATGTCTATATCTTTTTTACATCAATACTATATTACTTTTATACATGATAATACACTCACTTATTTAAATCGCGTATTAATTTACACTAATATTTTCTTCTTCAAAATCCGTAATTTCAATTCCCCTTGAATGTAAACCTCTTAACAAGACTAAATGTTTATATAACAATTTTTCATTTTCTTTCTTTTGCTCCTCATATTCAATTTTAAAGACTTTACTTCTCATTTTTTCATTGTCTAATTGCTTCTTGACCTTACTAATTTTAACCTCTTGAGATAACAGATCCTTTTTTAATTGGCAAATAGTTTGTTGTAATTCTTCAATCTGTTTATTAAAAGCGAAATTTTCTCTAGAATCAGATTTTTCTTTTTGAATTTTTACCCATTTAACATCCCAAAGCTTTCTTAAATGTGGCTTGTACAATGCAGTCCTACTCAAGCCAGTCATTTCAGCAAGCTTTTCAGCTTTCATTTTTGTGTGGTTCCCCTCAAGATCACGCAGTGTTTGAATAGCCCATTGAACCCTCTGAATAGAATCTTGTTTCTTTTCATCTTGATATTTAGCTAGACCCAGACTCTTCATCTTTACTCCCATCTATGCACATTTTCATCTTTCATTTTGTTCTTAATACTCCCTTCATACTCCACTATTCCTGATTGACATACTTCAATAATCCTTTCCAGGTAACTTACATTTCGAATTGCATTTTCTAAATGTGCAGCTCTTCTTTCATCATTGGCCGTCCTCTCGATAACATCTAGCCAATATCGATGCTCTTTTTTGTAATCTTCAAGATAGTCGGCTTTAGGTATAAACCAATCACACGCATAACATTCAAAATGAATGGAAGTACCTTTTGGATTACATCCTATGATATCCCCGCATATTCCAACACCTTTTTTCCCATTAACTTCCCATGTCAAATATTTGTTAATATCCTTTGATAGATATTTAATAGTATTTTCATCTAAATTCATAATACGCCCTCTAAAAGACACAGCACTATCTCGTGCATTTTTCAAATTACCAATATTAAGATGTACCTCTTTATGTTTTTCTTTAATTTGCTCAATATAATTAGCGAGCATATTTGTATTTTTGTGTTTTGTAAGCTTAATAATTTGTTCAACTGTATAACCAACTTGATACAATCTATCTGTAATAGCGTTATGTCTGAATTGATGTGTAGTAGGGCAGTAAATATTCCCTTTAGTATCTTTGATACCAGAAATCAATACTAATTCTTTAATTAATTTATTTATCTTTTCTACATCCCATATTCTAAGATTTTTATGTTGCTTATTATAAACATACGAAATTTTATTATTATCATCACGAAAATTCCAATGTTTTACAACGAATAAATAGTCACTGTTTTTCTTATATCTATCTCCTAATTCGAAATTCTCCAATAAATTTTCAGTTTGTCTTTGAAGCTTTTTTATTAAATCTATTACAAACTTTCCATGCCCCTGATAAATCACAGGTATGATTTTAAGCTCGGCCTGTAAATAACCACCATTTTGTTTAAAAGAAGGGATTGTAATGGTATATTCACTAAAGAAAGTGTTTAAACAAGACCTCTTCATGCTCAAAATTTCTGTAATTCTATTTGGAAAAGAACGCATAAGCCAGTACAGAGTTCGAAACTCTAAGGGAACATTTACACTGAAATCTTTCATCAAAAAATCTAATTTTTTAATTACCTCATTTGGTATAACGCGTTTATTTTTATTTCCTACCTGCTTAAAAGGATTAATCTCTTTTGTTGGAACTATATCTGGAAAAACAGGAAATCCCCTCATAACTTCAAATATGTCCTGAACCGCACTATATATATACGATTTTCTGTTAGTAGAATACTCATGATTCAGTCTAAGTTCATACTCGAATTTATTGATGATACTTCTGTCTACTTCTTTTAGAGTTTTGCCTTGATAATTTGCCTTCAAGAAAACAAGGAATATTCCGAACATATATACTTTTCTTTGGATAGATAGAACTGAATTATTTTTGATTAAAGTATAATATTTTAATGCTTTTTTATATCCATCATCTATAGATAAAAACCTTACCACGTAAGTTCTCTTATGTTGAGCATCTTTGTGTTTTTTATTAAAATACCACACATCGTCTTCAAATTTAAAATCACCTAATTGATTAATTTTACTTTTCAACTCTGTTTTTAACTTTTCATTAAAAATAGCGCTCTTACTTGATACTATTATATTTTGCTCCATTTAATTCTAACCTTTCATACATAAATTTTTCTAATTGTTTAATAGTTTTTTTATAGTATTCTAGCAGATGAAGTTCTGCCTGATATTCTCTATATTCATGCCAATCCTCCATCCCCTCCTCCTGGAATCTTCTCATTATTTCTTCTAAATATCTTTGTTGCTCATCTTTTAACTTTTTCCACATCGGCAATTTTTGTGGACCTGTTATTAGCATTTTACAACCTGTACATTTGCTTTTTTTACAAGGTCCAAAAGATACATGTTTAGCACAAATACCGTGTCCCTGAGGAGTTTCTCTGGAACCTAGCGTTATTTCACGTTTAAGACTTATAAATTCTGCATTAGAGTATGCTTCTTTAATATCTTGATCGAGATTATTAAACATTAACTCAAAGTATTCCATATCAAGTTCAGCAATTTTTTTTAATTGTACATCATGATAATGTTTAGCTGTTGTACTAGTATGCAAATGATCTAGTATATCCCCTACTTCATCCAAATTTGCTCCTTCTGTGAATAGATTTACAGCTACGGTTTTTCTACACTGATGATGAGTATAATGCCATAATTCTCCTCTACTATCTTTAACTTCATATTTTTTTATTAAATTATTAATGAAATATGAAATGTTTCCACTCTCATAAAATCTGATACCTATGTCACTCTCTTTAATAAAAATATTTTTAATTCCATTATGCTCTCTTAAATTTTTTGTGTTTTCAATTTGTTCCTTTATACTATCCACCAAATTCAAACTAATAATAGGGATGGTATGATAATCTTCCAAACCTTTTTTTCTACGAAATTTCAATGTCTTTTGTGGAACAAATTTCAAACACGTAACATTGCTGTGTTCATCGTATATTAAACAATCTTTAGTAAGGGTAAGAACCTCTCCTATTCTCATCCCAGTGTTCATCATGATTAACCAAACTAATTGTACATAGTCCGGTAATTCTTCTAATTTTTCTTCTAATTTCAAAATCACTTCTTCTGGAATATAACTAGCACTTGTAATAAAACTTTCAGAATTGTGCATAGTAATTAATCGAAAAGGATTTACTAAATACTCTTTTTCGTATCTTTCCTTCAACCAATCAAATATTAGTCTACATTCTGAAATACATGATTGAATAACTTTTACTTTATAATTTCCCCCTTTTGCATTCTTCAGCTGTTGAAGTGAAAGTAATATTTGTTCAACTTTATATTGGTTTATATCTAAAAACGAAAAGCCTTTTCCTATTGACATGCTATCTACTGTTTTACCGAACATTTTTACATAAGTATATTTATTTTGTATACTCTGAAAATTCTGCTCAAACGTGATTTGAGAATAAAAGTATTTCTTAATTTCATCTTTTAATTTTCCAGAAAAACCATTCCATTTCAATCGAACAATCTCCAGATAATCTAATTTCTTTTTCATTAAGATATACTCATCTTCTGTTATTTTATAACTATAACTACCCATATTTTTATAAAACTTTTTTTTAATATTATCTACTATTCTACTTACAAAAACCTGGAATTCTGGTATATCTTCATATCGGTGAGAGCTTATCAATTTTAGCCCTAATGAATATTCCCCTAACTGTTTCTTAGTTATATTAAATTCTTGCTCTATTAACTTTGTACCACAAACAAACAAGTAATTCTCAAATTCTTCTTTAAACTTCAAAAATATACTGGAGAAAACCTCCCCCTTCGGAAACGCATTCAAAATTTCAATAACTCTTTCTCTATTTATTTGAATTAACGCCGTTCTAATCTCCGTTAACTTTTGTTGATAATATTCCTGTAAAATTTCATAACAAATTTTAATTCCTCGTAGTTCTTTATTAAACATTATGAATTGATTAATTATTGTATCTTTGACTATTTTATTTGGATTAATTATTTCTCCGACAACTTCTCCAATACGCAAACATCCACCTTTTACATATATTCTTTCACAAGCAATACTAACCATTGTTATAAATTCTTTTCGGAATACTTCAGCTGCTATAATGAAAACTAAATTCTTACTATCTTCCCTAGGATAATTTAAAATCAATTCACTGAAATCATCCAATTTTGACCTTTTCATAATTCCTTCAATTTCATTAACGAATTTCTTTAAATTTTCCATTCCACAATTGTTCCATTTGGAACTATACTTCTCGAACGACCATTTTAGTTCAACTTCGATATCATTAATTAAATATACATAAAAAAGATGCTTGGATTTTTTCAAAAACTTCACATTTGCCATTTTAGTCAGTCCCTTAATTTTAAACTTTTCTAAACATCAAATTTAGCACCTATTTCCCTAATCTTCTCCATAATTTTCTTTCGTTGTTTCTTTGAATACCCTTTTTCATAGACTTTTAGAGTATTAATGCTTGTCCATCCCATTTCTTCCTTAATTAATGTCTCTGTTACTCCTACTTCTGGTTTATCTCTCATTATTTCAACTAATTCCTGAGCTCTTGTACTTCTACCACTGTGTGTTCTAATTTCTTTTCGATCAAGACCTGCTTTTTCAGCCGCATCTTTTAATATGTTTAAAAAGTTCCTTGTTTTCAATGGTCTGCCTTTATACCTTCCTTTATAATTTAAAAACAAATAATTACTGTATTCAACATCTGCCTCTCGTCTGTCATTTTCTTTATAAATTTGTATATTATCAACTAAATTCTCATGAATCGGAATTTCTCTTTCCACAGTTTTTGCTCTAGCTTGATTCTCAATATTTGTTTCTTTAATAACTTTCAACCAATTATCAAAGGGATCGAAATGTTCTAATTTTAATCCTAATATTTCGCCTATTCTCATTCCAGTTTCTATACTAATACGAAAAACCAATTGATCCCTTAATGTTGGAAGTTGATTTATTATTGCTTTGACTTCTTGTTGAGTGTACCATTTAAGATGATTTCTATTTTCCTTATGTTTAATTTTGTTTAAAATTGTTTTTTCGGTATCCATTTCCCAAATTTGCCCATATAAAAATTTTGTCTCTACAACTTCTCTATTATTAATTTTCTTCCTACCATACACAATTGGATTCCTTTCAATTTTTTCATTATCTTCTAACCAATAATAAAAACTTTTTAAAACACCTATATTTAATTTCAATGCAGAAAAAGTTATCGGACTTTCGATTGAAACTACTACTCCTCTCATTCCAAGTAGATTCTTAACATATTCCTCAATAACTCCTTTTTTTGTTACTTCTTTATAGTGAATCCCAATTTCTTTTAAGTATCGTAAGTATCTCAACATGGAATAAGCATATCTTTCTCCAGTTAAGTAACTATTCATTGACATTAAATCAAGCCATAAACAAACATCTGGAATAGGTATTCCATCCTCCACAATTAAATACCTTAAACTTTTTCCATTTGAGGCTTTCTTTACCCTTAGCCCATTCATAATTCGTCCACACCCCCTCTCAATAACCACCTATATTCTAAAATATCATTTATAGTTTACAAATACCTTAAAAGTAAACTATTCTAATCCACTTATTTTATTAAGATAATGCAAAAAAGTTAACCATTCCCTATGGTTAACTTTAATGTAACAGAACATAAATGCCGCCCCTAGCTTTAATTGATCCTGATATTGGAAGATGACTATCACATTTTAATAATAATTCTCCTAAAATAGGTTGCTCATATTTTCTCTCTAAAGCTTCTTTCATAGAAGGTATTTTCACTAAAGGTGATTCGATTATGCCGTTCGCCCCTTTCGTTTCAGGAAAAACTTTCGCAATATATGGTGCAAAACGCTTTAATCTCTCTTCCGCATCTTTTACATTCTCTTCATTAAGTGGTGAATCTTTTATTGCTGTTTCATACTTTTCTATGTTTGGATTTATCCAAAATACTTCTTCTGTTGCAATAAGCTTATTCACTAATGGATATTCTGCTTGTAATGCCCCTATTTCTTTCATTTTGTTTCCTCCTTATATCCTTGTAGCTCACCATACAATAAATTATAATTAAATTAATTTTAATATAGTTTAACACAAATAATCCAATTAAGTTAATTTTAATTTAATTTATTTAAATATAATTTAATAATCATTAAGGAGATTTTCATTATGGAAAATATAGATATTGGTAAAAAAATTGAAAAACAAAGAAAAGAAAAAGGTTTAACTAGTAAAGAACTAGCAAAGATGGCCGATATTACACCATCAATGTTAAGTCAAATTGAGCGCGGGTCCGCTAACCCTTCTATCCAAACATTAAAAGTGCTTGCTAAAGCTCTTGATGTGCCAACATTTAGCTTTTTACTTGAAGATACAAATACAGACGATTTAATTGTACGTTCCCATAAACGAAAGAAAATGATTATTGATAATTTATCATATGAAATGCTTTCACCTGATTTCACTGGAAATTTAGCAACAGCAATTATGACCGTCCCGCCTAATACAGCTTCATCAGAAAATGTGCTAGAACATAAAGGAGAAGAATTAGCATTTGTCTTAGATGGGAAAATCATATTATATTTAAATGAGGAAGAATACGTATTAGAAACTGGCGACAGTGTAAAAATACCTGCTTATTTAAAGCATAAATGGGTGAATCATTTTGAAAAAAACGCGATAGTCTTATTTTCTGTTACTCCGCCGATTTTTTAATATATCAATAAAAACAGGATGATTCTTATAAAATGAGGATTATCCTGTTTTTGTTAAATAAGAAAGTGAAATTTTTGTTAAAAACTTAACAGTTGGACCCAATCCGAACAATCCTCCTAATAACATATTTACAAGTGAAACTATCCCTCCCATTGATGCTAACGTATCATGAGTCAGATTCATCCCACCACTACCAGAGGCACTTGTAATATTCACATAAAAATAAGAAACACGTAAAAATTAATTGTTTTTTCAGAATTTTGTTGAAAAATATGGTAAAATCACTCTTATACTTCTTCTATTTTGCTATTATAGAAATAATTAAATTAGGATACTTTTATCGAATGGGGGAATATATAATGAGTGTGTTATTAAAAGGGCATGAACAGATTGTCAACGAATTAAACATTTTATATCAAGTAATGGTAGCGGAGCAATTAATTGAAGCGAAACAATTAAAAGAAAAAATAGAGAAACAGATTAATAAAATTGAAGCTGATCAAAATCTATCGCTTTACTACTCCCTACTAAACTTTAAATATAAGGTCCTAACCGATTGGACAAACATTAAATATGATACTTTTAATCAAATTGTTCGTTTAGACAATCCAATAACTGAAGACTTTATTACTTATTATTATCACTTTTTTAAAGCTGAACATGCTACCATTATTGGAAATTATGATGAAGCAAAAAAAGAATACGAAAAAGCTGAATCCCTTTTAAAACATGTACCAGGCGAACTAGAAGAAGCTGAATATAAATATAAATTCGCTATATTTAATCACCATACAAACAAACCACTTACAGCAATCAATTATGCAAATCAAGCTAAAGAGATTTTCTCAAAATATCCACGTTATGAAATTAAAATAGCTCTATGCGAAAACATTTTAGGCTCATGTTCTGTTTATTTAAAACAATTCGAACAAGCCGAAGAGAACTATAATTCAGCAATCAATATTTTACAAAAGCTGAAAGACGATACACTAATCTTAAAAGTCCGAAATAACTTAGGTTGGCTCTACTCTTCTCAAAATCTATCAACCCTTGCTATTAGACATCTTACAATAGTTACAAACAAATTACCTAAACACCTAAAAGCCAATTTTCTACAAGCCAAAGAACATTTTAGTTTAAATGAAAAAGAACTTGCAAACGATTGGGTTCAAAAAGGCTTAGAAATTTGTAATGAATTAAATAATCAAGAATATAAACACCATTTCACTATCTTAAAAACACAACACACTGGTATTCTAGACGACTTAGAAAACGCAATTATTGCAGGCACTACATATTTTAACAGTAAAGAATTATACGATTATGTACAAGAATATTACGAATTATTAGCAGTAGAATTTCATAAAGTGAATAAAATAGAGAAATCTCAAAAATATTTTTTCAAAACTTACGAAGCAAAACAAAAATTATTAACTAAGGAGGCACTAAGATAATGAAAAAGATTAGTTTAGCTATTTTAACCTTTACATGCATACTTGCTTTTGGATTTAATAATTTTACTGAAAGTCAACAAGCAAAACAACTTCCAAAATGGGATACAGATAAACAAGAAACACATGCAGACCTATAGAAACCTAAAAACCCCTAATAAAGGGGTTTTTAAATTTCTACAATATAATGATTTAGCATATGATGAAGAAATATGCTTATAAAAGATAGCCATATACTCTCTGTACATGGCTATCTTTTATTTTTTCGGCACCAACAAAATCCCTAAACTAATAATACAAAAGCTCATTATTTGCTCTGCTGATAGACCAAACAGAACCGAATTTTGTTCACTAACAAGCGAAATAATAATATGAGCAAACCCCTCAATAATTAGAAAAACACTTATATTCTTTCCATTTCCGAGCCTTTCATTTTTCATCCATAACAAGCCCATTATACAAAGAGCAAGGCTGATCTCATATACGAAAATAGGGTGATATAAAAGTTTAGATTCATATATTTTCATTCCCCATGGTAGTGTCGTTTGTGCACCTACTTCATGATGGAATAGAAAATAAAAGATAATGCACACACACAATCCAAAAGGCAATGCATCAAGTAAAATACGAAGCGAAAATTGCTCCTTTTTACTTTTCCAAACAATGTATACACTCGCAATCACGCATCCTACTACAATATGTTGCATACTTCCAACAGCTAATATTGCTTGCACTGGCGCCCCAAAGGCCCATACAGGATTTAAAATTGATGGTGCAAACTTCCATACAAATACGATGATAAGAAAAGCATTTGTTACGGCATCCATCATTTTTTCATATGATACATTTTGATGCCTCATCTTTCGTTTCATCAACACAAATCCAAATAGACTTCCAATTATAAGAGATATGGGTTGTAACCTCACGATCCACTCCATCGTCACCAAATCTCCTTTTAATTCTCAATCAATTTCTTAAATTTCTTTTCTAATTGATCTGGTGGTAATACACCTCGTACATGATCTACTATAATTCCATCTTTATTAACAAAAAATGTCGTCGGTAAAGAGAATACTTTATAATCTAGTCCAGCTACTCCGTCCATATCTAGTAGAACAGGAAACTCAAAACCATAACGATTAGCAAATGCGCTTGCTTCTTGTACTGGGTCACTAACAGTTGCATTCACCGCAAAAATTTCAACATCCTTTTTATATTTATCATACATATGAACTAAGTCAGGTGCCTCCATTTCACACGGCCCACACCATGATGCCCAAAAATTAATAATATACGGTTTTCCCTTTGCATCATTTAACGACTGTAACTTTCCGTCTAATCCTTTTAATGTGATGCTAGGTGCTTTAAAACCGACTTGTGGTAATACTTCTTTCTCCTGTAACTCTGCTTGCTTTGCTTTTCTTTCCTTCTCTTCTTTCTTTGAATTATAAAAGTTAACCCCCGCCCAAACGAGTGCCCCTACTAATATAATAGCAATTATTTTCTTCACTTTTCTTCCTCCTCATTTTTAAAAACCTGTAAATCCACCGAATAGACGAATAAAGAATGCTGTAATTTTCGCCATTTGATTTGTATACAATAAAATACCCGTTACAATCATCATTCCACCGCCAATTTTCATCATGACATTGGCATATGTAACAATCCATTTTACCTTCCCAATAAAGAATGCCATCACGAAAAATGGAACCGCAAACCCAAGAGTATACGCTGTAATATAAAGAAGTGCCCCTTCAGGATTCGTCGCGCCAAGCATGAGTACAGCTGAAAATATTGGTCCAACACATGGCGTCCAACCCGCTGCATATGTCATACCGACTAAAATCGAGCGAATAAATCGAGTCGATTTACTTCTATACTGCACCTTTTTCTCTGCCATAAGCCACTTAGGCTGAAACAAGCCCGTCATAAATAGCCCCATTAAAACAATAAAAATCCCACCAATTTGTTGAATCAATTTTTGGTTAGATGAAAATGTTATTCCAATCCAACTTACCGATAAACCTAACGCGTAAAATATAACCGAAAATCCGATCATAAAAAATACTGTATGTATAATCGCTGATTTTTGCATAATCCCACGATTTTCTTTTAAATCTTGAATAGACACACCTGTAATATAAGATAAATAAGATGGATATAGCGGTAAAGAGCACGGTGATATAAATGACAATACTCCCGCCCCAGCCACAAGCCAAATTGTTAAATCTGCTGCATTCATTTTATTCCCCCTGAAACACTACAACGAGTAGTGTTTATTCTAAAAAAAAGAGGCTATATGCACTCTCCGACAATAAGTACAACCGACATACAGAATAAACCTACTGTTACATATACCGAATTCGTATGTAACGGAATAGTAAGCTTAACAACCTTTTCATTTAACACTTGCTCGATTCGTAAATTTATTGCTGTTTTTGCAAATGAAGCTGTAACACATCGATTTTCCATTGTCTTTATTTTAATTAATTTTAATAACGCACTACCTAACTCAAATGAAGATTTCATTTTTCCCATCGCATATTTATCTGCTGCTAACTCTTGATACGTATGATATCGTTGTAACAACCCTTTTAATATTGGTATGTACATCATTCCTTCTGCTAATAGCGTAAAACAAAATAATTTTAGCGGATCCCAATTCTTTTGATGATATTCTTCATGGAAAATAATTGCATCCATTTCTTCATCTGAAAATGTTTGAAGCATCCCTTCTGACATGACAACTTTCGGACGAAATAGCCCAATTGTAAATGCCGCAACTTCCGTAGTCGGCAATATATATATTTGTTTTCCTTTTCGGATGAAAGGGATAAGTACTTTTTTTAATTTTTTACTATAGAAAAATTGTCGCCAAATTCTTTTGCACACGATTAATACAGTAAGTAATAATAATCCAGCGATTATTATACGAATCAGCGATAATTCTTTCATATGTTTTTCTAACTGGAACAAGCAAAATTTTGAAAGAAGGAACATCTTATTTTGAAACAGAAATGGATATGTAACGTAATACAGTAACAAGCTGAAAAAGAGGGTACTAACAATTACTGCTAACAATACGATTTTACGCATTTGCCATTTCATTTCATTAATCCTCTTTTTTTAACTGACTCAATTTGTCTTCTAACTTTTTTATTAAAGTCGGATCAGCCTGCTCTAACTCATCTAACATATGATTTACAACTAAATCTCCAAATTCCCCCATCAATTCCTGTGTCATTTTCTTCGTTTGATTGGATAAGAATTCTTCTTTCGTTTGTACAGCACGATATATGCCACTTCTTTTCACAGTCTGTTTTTCTAAGTGTAATTTCTCTACTAACCTGTTCATAACTGTCATAACAGTGTTAAAATTCACAGGTGATTCTTCACTTAATTTCTGCTGCACTTCTTTAATCGTAATACCATCGCTAGACCAAACAATCTCCATAATTTTTGCTTCAAGCGGTCCAAAGAAATGATTTAACCCGTGCTCATTTAACTTATAGTTTTGAGTAAACATTGTACAACTCCTTTCACACTACGAATTGTAGTATAAATTAAATGAAAGGTCAAACGTAAATGATATATACGAAAATTAACTACCTATAAATACATAGGCTATTCCATTCATTTTAAACCTAATTTTTCTCCAAATGTATCAAAAAGGTACTGCTCTAATATTTGTACACTAAACTTCTCATTACGCCCAAGGGCAAATAATTCCCGATCTTTCGCTACGATAGTATCTAACGGAATAACTACATTATCCACTATTTTTACAATTTCGATTATATTACTTTTCACATTCACTTCTGTTTTAAATTCAACGTTTTCTAACACTATATGTGAACGTCTTCCTGATGCAAAAAAAGTAAAATTAGGATTTTTAACAACGCCAATTTCAGTCTCTAATGCATATAAATAGTGAAAAATTACATCTCTATGTCCATCTTTTATTATTTTTTCATCCTTCTCATCGTCTAAGTATTCTTTCAGCTTCGTTGTAAATTCAAATCGAAAATCCACTTTTTTCACGCTCCTTCTTTGTATTTCATATTAAATAAATATATTGAAATAATTTTACCATATTGTAATACAACTTCCTATTAAAAGTAAAAACTGTTTTAGAAAATCGCTATTATTTCCGATACCCTTTTAAAATATAAGTATAAATTCAATATGAATGAATGCGTCATTATATCTATTTAAACATATTTTTTCCATATTTTGAAACATTAGTATGAAATATTATATATCAATGAATGGTTTCTAATGCATTGGTATATATAGTCAGTAGTTTCTTTACTATTCCGATATACTTAAGCTATATTTTCTAATTATTGATTACATTACGGAAGGAATGTAACTCTCTTCTATCGAATTTTTATATAACAAAAATGATTAGGTGGTGCTTTACTATGAAATTAGCTGTCATTGGTGGCGGTGCTTTACAAGATTCAAATCACTTGCCTATTAATGAACGCCTTATAGAATTAACAAATAAACAGTACCCAAAAATATTGTTTATTCCAACGGCTAGTCATGATGATGAAAGCTATATAAAATTATTTTTAGACACGTTTGAAAAACAATTACATTGTGAAGTACAAATTTTACGTACTACAACAGATTCACCTTCTAAGTATGAAATAGACGAGATGATTCATTCAGCCGATTTAATTTATCTAGGTGGCGGGAACTATATTCACATGCTTACGCAATGGAAAGAACATAGACTCGATGAAAAATTATTATTGGCTCTGCAACAAGGAACACTTATTGCTGGTTATAGCGCTGGTGCTATGTGTTGGTTCACGTCTAGTATCAGATCAGATTATGAAGGTTCTGGTTATATAGAAAGTAACGGATGGGGGATTGTTAATAAAAGATTTTGTCCACATTATAATCAATTAAACAGAATGAACGCCTTCCATTCCTTTTTACAAAATCATCAAGGGAATATAGAAGGAATTGCACTCGAGGATAATTGCGCTTTATATATTACAGAAGAATCCTTTGAGATTATCGGTGAACCGGAAAAAGCGTGGGAGTTTTATATGAGTGATAAAACACTCATTAGACAACATTTTGATATCACTTTAAAAAGCTATTTGTAAACCTGCACTTACGAAAAAATGTCCCTAAGTCTAATAACTTAGGGACATTTTTTCTATTTAACTAACTAATCGTGTAATTCGTTTCTTTTGCCATGAAAGCTTATAATATGCATACTGTAATATTAAGCTGACAATAAATGCTGCTGGATACCCGATCCAGATGCCTTCTATTCCAAGACTTGTATGGTAAGAAAGATAATATGCTACGGGTACTTCTACAAGCCAAATTGAAACAACTCCAATAACAGTTGGCCAAAGTACTGTACCGCTCGCTCGCATTGTCGCACTAATAATTTGTGCATGACCGAAAATTAAATAACTCCATAACGTAATCATAACTAAGCTATGAGCAATTTCAATTGTAGTTTGACTCGTTAAAAATAGTGATAAAATATCTCTTGAGAATAAGTAAATAAGAGATATTAACACACCACCGATGACGTAGTTCATAATAATTCCGGCCTTCACAACTTTCTGCAATCGATCAAATTGATTCGCCCCAATTGATTGTGCTGCAAAAATAGAAACTGTAATACCAAGGCTAACTGCTGGCATTTGTACATAACTTGCAACTTGATTCACAACGCCGTAAGCAGCTGTTGCATCCGATCCGTAACGATTTACAAATACGATTACCGCAATTTCAGATAATGAAACTAATATCATATTAATACTCGCTGGAATACCGAGCCTTAACAATAACTTTAATAACTCCCCATCCATTCGAAGATATTTTCTAACCGTTCCATCTAGTTGTAATGGGTGATTTTTCTTCTTTAAATACACGAGCATGACAATAAACGTAATAACTGTGGATATAACAGAGGCATAGGCTGCTCCATACACATCTAATTTCGGAGCTCCTAACCATCCAAAAATAAGAATCGGTAATAAGATCATATTTAGCGCTGTACTTACAATTAAAAAGTAAAATGGCGTTTTAGAATCCCCTGTACCTCTCATAAATGTTGTGTATGCGAAATATAAAAATAATACTGGCATCGATATAAATAAAATCCGTGCATAATGTACACTTATTTCAATAATATTTTCTGGCGTTCCCATTAGACGCATAATATCCATCGCAAAAATACTGCCTATTATCGCTAACACAACTCCAATAATAAAGGTAAATGTCAACGTCGTACCAACGATAGCTTTTAAACGATCTTCGTTTTTAGCACCAAACGCCTGACCAATTAAAATAGAACTACCCGAACCTATTCCAATTACGAATGAAACAAGTAAAAAGAACAAAGGAAAGAATGCTGATATAGCCGCTAAATCATTAACTCCAAGCCATCTTCCTACTACTACCATACCAAATAATTGTCCAACTGATTGTAGTACATTACTTAATAATAACGGTACTAAAAACATCGACATCGATTTCCAAATCGGTTTACTCTCACTTTCCAACTTATGCGACTCCGCACCTTCTTTATTGTTATCTGCAGGTGGTTTCAAATTTCATTTCTCCTTTTATTAAACATCTATTTTCAATCTCTATCTCTTTGTATAGTTGTTATAATACTGTGCTTCTATTCATTTTCTTTTCGTATAATTATAACTTCACCCAATATTGACTTCCATCGGCTGTTCGATCTAAAAATCCATATTCGATTAAATATCTTCTTAATGTTACAAAATCAGGGTATACATTTTCTATCACTGTATTTACTTCTTTTTCAGTATACTTTTTATTACTATCAAACTTCTTCACTAAATGGCGCAATATAATTAATTTACGCTTTTGTTTCTTCGGAAATTTAGAGAGAGGTCCATCTAATCCTTCTGTAAAATGAGCTTTTAATACTTCATCATTTTCTTCTTCCGTAATATTGTATCGATTATCCACCATCGTTGCTGTTCTATGAATTGGCACAAATTTCGTTTGTACTTTTGATTTTTCTTCTGATAATTCCATTAGCGCTAAAAATACTTTTGCTTGCTTCATTTTCTCTCGCAGTGTAAATCGATGATTACGAATTGTTGATGTACTTCCGCCATCCATTTCTTTTACAATTTCTTTATCATTCAGTCCCATATGGAAAAACTGAACCATTTTCTTTTGTAAATCCGTTAAACCAGTAAATTTCTTATCCATATTTAACAAATAATCAAACATAGACGTATGCTCATTTTGAATATGCAATTGGACGAACTTCTCTGCTTCATACAAAATTTGGTTATCTTGATAAATAACACCTTTAATAAATGTTTCACCACAAGCTAAGCAAATGTACTCCTCTTTTTCTTCATCAAACACATACCCTTTCTTTAATTCCTCTATTGACGCATCCCAAAACTTCTCTGAAATATCGCTCATACTAAACACCCCTTTAAAATGTTTATTTAAAACCAAACAAATCAGTATAACGTTTACTATCACTTCACCATCTTATCACAACGCAAACAAACATTTCAATGTTTCGTTTACCCATTTTATAAACTTTTATAAAAACATCTAACAAAAGGGTTTAATACAAAGAAAAGCGAATATGTTTATACAAATTCATTTTATAGGATGTGAAATAGAACATAAATATTCTTCAAGACCCTTAGTTTACCGATAAACAAATTGCACAGAATACATATGCGATTAGTGAATATGGAACTGGTATTCACTCATTCCAAAACTTCAGTATTCAATTTTAACTACAAAAAAGATGTTTTCGTATAAGAAAACATCCTTTACTTTTTATATATTCTATTTACAGTCTCTACTAAAACCTTACTTGCTTGTACAAATGTATGCTTTCGATTTCTATCTTCAACAAATTTATTAGCACAACTACTCATAATCATCATACAACTAATTATGACTAACGCTATCTTTCTATTCTTGTAAGTCACTTCATGCCACTCCACTATTACAAAACTTCTTTTGAATTTATCCCATCAAGAAATTTTACATGAATAATAAAACGTGTGAATATGCAATTCTGCATATTCACACGTTTTATCACAATGTTATGATTTAATTTAGTTAAAGAACAAGTATACCGAGGTGACTAACTTGAAGTTTAAAGCGAAAAAAAATCCATTCCACGTCATTTTCATTACATTATTTATAATTATTTTTTTCGTTTCGTTATTCTTCCAAAATGAAAATTCTATTTTTTTCACTCTCATGATGCTGCTAAATATCGTGAATCTTTCTTCATTCTATTTCTCTCACTACAACGTAACGGAATCATCTCTTGTTGTAAAACACGGTTTCATACTTCGTACTGAAATCCCATTTAAAGACATTCGTCATATTAAGTACTCTGGCAAAAAACTTCGTTCAAAAAAATGGACGAGGCAACAATTAGAAATTAATTATAATTTATTTGACTCAGTGACCACTTTCGTACCACAAGAAGAAGAAAAATTCATTTCACTCTTAAAAGAGAACTGCCCACAGATGAAAGTAATGAATACGCCTGCTAACAAATAATATATTTTGAAGCTTGCATTATTGTAAGTAGATGAAACTTAAAAATGAACATCAAAAAAGCCAAGATTCTATACTAAGAATCTTGGCTTTTTCTATTACTCTTTTGGAGCAATCATTTTCTTTGGATCTACAATTTCATTAAATTGCTCTTCTGTTAGTAGTCCAGATTGCAACGCTGCTTCTTTTAAAGTTAATCCTTCTTTATGAGCATGCTTCGCAATTTTCGCTGCATTTTCATATCCGATATGTGGGTTTAGCGCTGTTACAAGCATTAGTGAACGATTCACATTTTCATTAATTACTTCTTCATCTGCTTCAATACCAACTGCACAATTGTCATTAAACGAAACAATTGCATCCGCTAATAAGTGAGCTGATTGTAAGAAGTTATAAGCAATAACAGGTTTAAATACATTTAACTCAAAGTTACCTTGGCTCGCAGCAAATCCGATTGTTGCATCATTCCCCATCACTTGCGCTACAACCATCGTTAATGCTTCACTTTGCGTTGGATTTACTTTACCAGGCATAATAGAGCTCCCTGGTTCATTTGCTGGAATAATAATCTCTCCAAGACCACTACGTGGACCACTTGCAAGCCAACGTACATCGTTAGCAATCTTCATTAGATCCGCAGCTAATGCTTTTAATGCACCGTGAGTATATACAACTTCATCATGGCTCGTTAATGCATGGAACTTATTTGGTGCAGAAACAAATTGTTTACCTGTAAATTGACTAATTTCCTCTGATACCATCTCACCAAATTTAGGATGAGCATTAATACCTGTTCCAACCGCAGTTCCACCAATTGCTAACTCTTTCATATATGTATTGCTCTCTGCAATCATACGCTCTGTTTTTTCAAGCATACGGTGCCATCCGCTAATTTCTTGCCCTAAAGTTAACGGCGTTGCATCTTGTAAATGTGTACGACCAATTTTTATAATATGTTCAAATGCAGTTACTTTTTCTGCTAAAGTTTCTTTTAATTTCGTAATTGCTGGTAATACGTGATTTTCTACTGCGATTACACAAGCTACATGAAGCGCCGTTGGAAATGTATCATTTGAACTTTGTGACATGTTCACATCATCATTCGGATGAATATGTACGTCAGATCCCTTCTCTTTCAAAATTTGATTCCCACGATTTGCAATTACTTCATTCACATTCATGTTTGACTGTGTACCACTACCTGTTTGCCATACGACAAGCGGAAAATGTTCATTCCATTTCCCTGCAATCACTTCATCCGCAGCTTCTACAATTGCTTCTGCTTTTTCTTCTGATAGCTTTCCTAATTTTTGATTGCTAAGCGCTGCACTCTTCTTTAAAATTGCAAATGCTTTTACAATTTCAAGCGGCATTTGCTCTGTTCCAATTGGAAAGTTTTCTTTACTACGTTGTGTTTGTGCTGCCCATAATTTATCAGCTGGAACTTTTATTTCTCCTAATGTATCTCTTTCAATTCTGTACTCCATGTTTTCATCCCCTTGAAAATATAATACCTACATCTCTTATAATAACAGACTTTCTCTTAAATGATAAGAATTCTCACTCTTATATATAGATATTCTATATTTATTTTAAAAAATTCCTCTTGACCTAAACTTAAGTTTAGGCTGTATCCTTTCCATTGTAACCTACTATAACACTACTGGAGGAATTCAATATGAAAAAATATGCTTTTATAACAGGTGCGAATAAAGGAATTGGATATGAACTTGTTCGTCAATTAGCAGAAAAAGATTACCACGTATTTTTAGGTGCTCGTAATGAACAACTTGGACAACAAGCCGTAGAATCTTTAAATGTTTCAAACGTTTCCTATATTCAAGTAGATATTTCAAATTCACAATCCATTCAAGAAGCAACAAAGAAAATTTACGAAACGACTGACCACTTACATTTATTAATTAATAACGCAGGCATAGCGCTAGACTTCAATACGCTACCTAGTGAATTAAATATTGAAACTTTACGCCAAGGATTTGAAGTTAACTTTTTTGGAACTTTCCAAATGATGCAAGCCTTTTTACCATTATTAAAGAAATCAAGCAACAGTAAAATCATAAATGTAACAACTGACATGGCCTCACTAACAATGTTTGCTAATGGTGAAACACATCCAATTAATACACTAGGATATAATTCTTCCAAAACAGCTATTAATGCTTTAACATTAGCTTTTAGTAAAGAATTTGCCACTAACGGTCCAGAAGTATTTGGAGTAACTCCTGGTTTTACAACTACGGATCTTAATGGAAATTCCCCCGGTGGCCATACAACCACTGAAAGTGCTAAAATTATTATTAAATATGCATTAAGTGAAACAAACTATAATGGTAAAATATTTAACAAAGATGGCATTATACCTTGGTAATAAAAGGATGAATGATATGTATTATACAATTGGGCAAGTCGCCAAAATGCAACACTTAACTATTTCTCAAATACGTTATTACGATAAACAAGGACTGTTTCCTTTTCTGCAAAGAAACGAAAAAGGAGATCGAGTTTTTGATGAAGAAGCACTGAAATATTTAGAGATGATTTTGTGTTTAAAAAACACTGGTATGCCAATTCAAAAAATAAAACAATTTATCGACTGGTCTATGGAAGGAGAATCTACCATCCTTCAAAGGTTAGAATTAATGAAACAACAGGAGACCAATGTCTTACAGCTCATTCAAGACACTGAAAAAAACTTAAAAAAGATACAACAAAAAATTGCTAAATATGAGAATGAAATAACTTCAGAAAATGCTATTAAAAAATAAAAAAATCACCTTCTACATATTGTAGAAGGTGATTTTTATTTTATGATGCTTGCTTTCCTTTATCTGCATCATCTACATACCAGATGAATTTGCCTGTATATCCGTAAATAACTGCTAAAATTAACGATACGAAGCTTAACCACATAAACGGAACGTATGAGAACGTTGCTACACCTAAAATACCAGCCATAAAAATACCATTATCAGACCATGGAACCATACCTGAAGTTAACGTTCCACCTACTTCTGAGTTACGTGCTAATACACGACGGTCTATTTTTAATTTATCATAGCTATCTTCCATAATTTTTGGTGTTAAAATTAGTGATACATACATCGCACAACCAAATATATTAGCTAAGAATGCGACGATTAATGTAGACAATGTTACATTACCTGCAGAATTTAATTTCTTCTCAAATTTTGATACGATTACTTTTAAAACACCTAGTTTTTCAAGTAATCCACCAAATCCTAAACCGAAAATAATAACGGCTACTGAGCCAAGCATGCCGTTAATTCCACCACGGTTTAATAACTTGTCAACAAACTCAACACCAGATTGAATTGAGAATCCGTTATAAGCTGTTCCAATCGCCTCTCCAAAGTTCATCCCTTGGAAAAGAGTTGCCCAAATTGCACCAATTAAAGCTCCCATTGCAATTGTTGGCATAGACGGTTTCTTCATCGCTAATAGAACGATAACAATGACCGCTGGAATAAGCATCCATATTTTAATATCAAATTGCTTTAATAAAGCTTCTTTTAAAAATTCTACTCGATTCAAATCTACATTATCGCCGCCATACATCCAACCAGCTACAGTAAACATAATACTAGTAATAATATAAGCCGGAACATCTAATACGAGCATAGCTCGAACGTGAGCAATAACATCTACTTTCGCCATAGAAGCTGCAAGAACTGTGCTATCAGAAAGTGGTGATAATTTGTCGCCGAAATAAGCTCCTGAAAGAACTGCACCAGCAACAAGCGGAAGTGGTAAACCAAGTCCTTCACCAATCGCCATCATAGCAATACCTGCTGTTCCCACTGTTCCCCAAGACGTTCCTGTTGCGATAGAAGTTATAGAACAAATAATTAATGTTGCTAATAGGAATATGCTAGGGTGAATAAATTCTAATCCATAATAGATTAATGTTGGTACTACCCCACCAGCAATCCATGTTCCAATTAAAGCACCTACTGCAACTAAAATCAGTATTGCTTCTAATCCGTTAGAAATCCCTTTCGTAATTGCATCTTGCAATTCTTGATAACGAAATCCTAATCTTAATCCAAGCGCAATTACTAAAAACCATGAAATAAATAGCGCTAATTGAATTGGGAGATCAAAAATCGTTTGGAAGGAAAAGACAACAGCAAGAAATAGTAATAAAAGAACTATGATTTCTAGCATCGATGGTAATCTTACACTTTTCATTTTTTTCTCTCCTTACAAGTCGATAACATGACGTATGTCGTCTTACATGTATGTAATATACAATTAGCGAAGACAAAACAAAATTTTCATATTATTTCGATTTATTTTTCCAGTATAATATATTCACAACCCTTTCTATTGTAAAAGTAGATTACGTTTTTCGCAATGAAAAATATAAAAAATGTTGTATTTTTATTTATCCCGATATTTTCGGTCAATAAGACCCTTGTATCAAAATTTAGTAAGTGCAAAGTACCTAGTTAAGAAATTAACTACTGTAAAATCCCGGATTGATATGAACGTATTAAAGCTTTATTTTATTTACAAGGAACAATCCCATACTAACTTTTTTAATATTTGCTGCAACAAAACTTTTTACAACTATCTTAACTTTTTAATTCACACCATTATTTTCTACATAAAAAATAGGGCACACATCATAAAAATGATGCATGCCCTACCTTTATTTATACATATTTTGTATTTCTTCTTTATTTTTAAGTATTTCTTCAAACTTATCACTACAACCCTTCGGAAATAACACTCCCAGTCCATATGAATGCGCAAATTGAAAATGAGGGTACTTCGCTTTTACCTCATCCCAAAACTTATATACGCCGAAATCACCACTTCTAACTTCAATATCATGAAATAATACAATACCGTTTTTCGCGACTTTCGGTAGCCATGTATTATAATCGTGAGAAACAGCTTCATACGTATGATAGCCATCAATATGCAAAAGATTTATCGTTTCATCTTGAAACCGGTCTACAGCATCATCAAAAGTAGATCGAATTAAATTTCCTATATTAAGGTAGTTATCACTCACTACTTTTTCTACTATTTGAAAAACTCCTTCTCCATATGGACCTGTATGCCCATCTCCAGCCCAAGTATCTACTGCAAAGCATTTAGTCGATAACCCTCCATCTTTTACTCCTTGACAAAAACTGAAGAAAGAAGCACCTAGATGTGTACCTAACTCAACTAAAGTTTCTGGTTTTTCAAATCGTACTAAGTCATATGCAAAATCTAAATGTCCACTCCACGCAGATTGTGACCGAATAATAGGACTAAATGTTTCAAATTCAAATGATGGTTTATGAGTAACCCAGTTCATCGCATAACTCCTTCTGCACATATTTTTAACAAACCAAATTACTCTTATCTTTATTTTTTTATCGCCTTGATTATGATTCTATTTCATGAAAATATGAAGAATTTATTCTTTTCTATTAAGGTAAAGCATCATATACATATGGGTCAGTTGGCTTATTAATTTTCTCGATTTTGTTTACTTTTACAAGTGGAAAGACTGTTCCTTTATATGTCGTTTCATCTAATAATCCTGTTATTTTCACCCATGTTTCTTCTGGAGTTTTTTCAATATTTTTCCCGGTAACAATCATCCCCCAGACTGATGCATCCGCAATACAACAAGTTATACCATATCGAGCCACTACTGCTTTATTACCCGTCACATCTTTATCCTTATATATAAACCCTAAGAATGTAATTTCTTTCCCTTTAAACCAATTAACATTTTGACCAATTACATTCATTGTTTGAACATAGTCCTTATCCTTTACTTGTAGTTTACGCTGTCCTAACATACTTTTTACTACTTGCTCTTCCGTTTTATAAGTCGTTGATAAATTTGATGTTTCTTCTGGATCAACGGATACTTCTCGCCCATCAAAATTAACCTGTTCCCCCTCTTTTTCATTCCTTTCCAGACTTCTCGCCTGTACACTTTGATTCATACCCCTTTTTCCTGCTAAACTTCCATCAATTGTTACACTTCCAAAGAGAAAAGCACTAACTATCGGAACAACAAATAAAACATATACAAAGAAACTTTTTATCCCTGATTTTGATGTTGTATGATGTTTACAACAATTACAATCATGCTGTTTCTCTCTTCCATCTCCCCAAACTTGTACAGTACCAAAAATTAAAATCACTACAAAAGCTATATACGTAAATTTAATCATTTTTGGAGCGATAAAATTATAAATATTCCCTGTTACAAGTAGTTTAAATAAGAGCATTGCTAAACCAATTAAAATAATGCCACGAATATAGCGATGATATGCCTTCTGCTCCTCTTTCTCCATTCTTTCTCACCTCCTATAACATTATGATTTGCAGGATGGTATACACAGATGCAATGACAATTCCTATCAAAAAGAATACAAATCTCTTTTGAAAATATGCAAATAGCATTAACGTATTTTTCATATCAAGCATAGGCCCAAATACAAGAAATGCGAGAAGTGCCTTTACCGAGAAAACATGTCCAAAAGATGCCGCTATAAAAGCATCGGCTGCAGAGCAAATTGATAAAACATAACCAAATCCCATCATAATAAAGGGGGCAATTACTTCGTTATGTGCTACTGCATCCAGTACATTCCGATCAAAAAACGTTTGAAATACACTTGCTAAAAAAGCACCAATCAATAAATACTTACCAGTATCAAAAAACTCATCTACAATATGATTCATAACATCTTTCCAACTCTTTTTTTTGCTTGTTTGAACTGAAACCTCTACATTTTTTAAAACATTTCTTTCGCGATAGCAATAATACACAATTAGACCTATGAATAGAGCAACTAAAATTGTTATCCCAAAGCGTGCATATACAACGTAATCATTTTTTTGAAACGCATATACAGTAGATAAAAGAACAACTGGATTCATAATGGGTGCACTCAGTAAAATAACAATGCCTACATGAAGTGGTAACCCCTTTTGAATGAGCCTTCTTACAATTGGTATAATGACACATTCACACATTGGAAAAAGAACTCCCACAAATACTGCCGGAATCATTGCAACAATCGGAGATTTCGGCATTACTTTTTGAATCATATCTTCCGTCACAAACACTTGAATACATGAAGAAACAATTACCCCTAATAAAATAAAGGGTATTGCTTCAAAAATGATACTTAAAAATACTGTATTCACATTCAACCATTCCTGTGGCATATTTTTGTGCAAATTTGCTAGACTTGTAAAATCTACAAAAAATAATAAAAAGAGAAACATAGCGATAAGAGCTATGCCTACTAATTCTTTTGAAACTCTATTAAAGACCAAGCTTCTCGCCTCCATTTTATTTATATGTAAACATGTGCTTGTCCAAATGCTCCATACTACAGCACAAATTTTATAGTCTATTTCTATTCTTAAATCGTAATCATTATGATTTATTCTTGCTTTTTCTTTTCCCATCGTTTAACATAAAACGTAATCATTACGATTTAAAGGAGAGATCATTTCATGAAAAAAGTACCTATCACTGTATTGAGTGGTTTTTTAGGATCCGGAAAAACTACCTTACTACATCACATTTTGACTAATAAGAATAACTTAAAAGTAGCTGTCATCGTTAATGACATGAGCGAAGTAAACATTGATGCATCTCTTATAAAAAAGGGTGGTTTTTCACGTACGGAGGAAAAACTAGTAGAAATTCAAAATGGCTGTATTTGTTGTACACTACGAGAAGATTTAATGCTAGAAGTGAATCGTCTTGTTGAAAATGGTGATATTGACTATATTATTATTGAATCTTCTGGTATAAGTGAGCCTATTCCAGTTGCTCAAACATTTACTTATACAGACGAAGTTCTTAACATTGATTTAACGAGAAATTGTCGCCTCGATACGATGGTTACAGTTGTAGATGCAAATAGGTTTTGGGATGATTTTGCAGACGGAGAAAGTTTATTAGACCGAAAACAAGCAATCGATGAGAATGATACCCGGGAAGTTATTGATTTATTAATAGATCAAATTGAGTTTGCAAACGTAATTATTCTTAATAAAATAGATTTGCTAGAAAAAGAAGATGTGATAGAGCTTCATCATTTACTAAAAAAATTAAATCCTAATGCAAAAATTCTTGAAGCTTCGTTTAGCAAAGTACCATTACAAGAAATTTTAAACACAAATCTATTTAATTATGAAGAAGCTAGTCAATCGGCCGGCTGGATACAAGAATTAAATAGTGAACATCATACACCGGAAACGGAAGAATACGGTATCAATTCCTTTGTTTACCGTCGCAAATATCCTTTCCATCCCGAGCGCCTTATGAATTGGCTAGAAAAATGGCCTTTAGATGTTGTAAGAGCGAAAGGATTCTTCTGGCTCGCATCTCGTAATAATATGATAGGGCTTCTATCTCAAGCAGGTTCCTCTATTACAATTCAAGGAGCCGGTGAATGGATAGCCGCATTACCTGAAACTGAAAGAAATCAAATGATTGCAGAAGAACCAGAAGTATTAAAAAACTGGGACGAGCGATATGGAGATCGAATAACTGAGCTCGTATTTATCGGTATTGATATGAATCGTTCTGTGATTGAACAATCATTAGATGATTGTCTATTAACAGAAAAGGAAATGGGACAAAAGTGGAATACATTTATTGATCCTATTCCGGCTTTTACTTATACTTCATAATAATTAATAAAAGGCTTCAGTAGAATGAAGCCTTTTTACTTTATAGCACTCTTATTTAATAGGTTTGCTTTAATTATAAATACAACTGTACCTAAAACAATTAATATAGCATATACGATACCAACTACATCCCCTATTTTTTCTAAGCCAAGCGGTAATATTATAGTAGCAACTCCAACTATATAAGAAAATGCTCCTGAAAGCTTCGCTAATTTATTTTTATCTCCAACAAACGTTTCTTCTTGATATCCCGCTAACAAAAACAACCTCTTTTTCACATGTATTTGATACCCTAAAAAAATGATAAGTAACCCAACAAATAAACAAACTAAAAATCCAGCTAACATATACTCCCCCTCCTCTACAATATTTTACTATACATAAAAAAATAAAATTAGAAATTTCAGTTTATTAACGAGTCATTCTGTGATATATTGCATATTGTATTCAATTTATATTTTTAGAAAGGAGAATTTTAAATCATATGGATTCAAATCGATTAAAAGGAATTATAATGGTCATAATCGGTGCTTGTTTATGGGGCTTGTCTGGTACAGCTGCACAACAGCTTTTTCAATATGACAATGTTTCAACCGAATGGTTAGTTACGATCCGTTTACTTATATCTGGAATTATTTTGCTCATTATTTCCTCATTCGGAACGAGAAAAAAAGAGATATTTGGCATTTGGAAACAAAAATCTGATGCTATTAAAATGATTTTGTTTGGTCTATTCGGTATGCTTGCTGTACAGTATACGTATTTCGCTTCAATTAAAGAAGGAAATGCTGCCGTGGCAACATTATTACAATATTTAGCTCCTATATTCATCACTGTATACTTACTTTTCAAATGGAACGTTCGTCCATCAAAAATTGATTTCATTTCAATTACCCTTTCATTAGTAGGCACTTTTCTCTTACTAACAAACGGGTCTGTTCATAACTTGGCTGTTTCTACACCAGCTATTATTTGGGGTGTTTTATCTGGATTATCTCTCGCTTTTTATAGTTTATATTCAAAGGAATTGTTAGAAAAATGGTCTTCCTCCGTTATCGTTGGATGGGGCATGATTATTGGGGGTATTGGTGTAACGATTGTACACTTTATTTCTACAAACGAATTCATTTTATTATCAACTATGAAATATGTAAAACTAAGTACCCTACCGCTCATCACATTTGTCGTCATTTTCGGGACACTTATTGCCTTTTATTTATACTTAGACAGCATACGATACCTTACTCCGAAAGAAACAACATTATTTGGTTGCACAGAACCACTCGCAGCTATTATTTCTTCTGTACTTATATTGCACGTGCCATTTCAATCTTTTCAGTTATTAGGCGCTTTTTGTGTCATTGTAATGGTGCTCATCTTAAGCCAAAAGCCGGATGAAGGGAAACAAAAATTAAAGCTTGTTCATGCAAAAAAAGAAAATATACAATGAAAGGATTGAATTCACTATGCCTGTCCCTCAAAATTATAAAAAACCAGGAAGAATTTCAGCAAAATCACTCGTTTTAAATCAACTACAGAATTGGATTATTGAAGGTGTACTGAAGCCCAATGAAAAAATTAATGATGGGGAATTGGCTGAGGCACTAGGAGTAAGCAGAACACCTGTAAGGGAAGCACTTCAAATATTAGAGCTTTCTGGATTAGTGGAAATGGTACCAGGGCAAAAAACGAAAATTGCTCCTATTAAGTTAGACGACGTATCTATCATTTATGAAACGATGGCTGGTCTTCACTCTATTATAGGAAAGCAAGCTCTTCAAAACATTACAGACGCTGATATTCAACTACTTTCTGAAATAAATGATCATTTTCAGCACTCTATAGAGAAAAAAAACGCAAAACAAGCTTTAGAATTAGATATACAATTCCACAATACAATTTCTTCTATTGCTAAAAATCAATATATTGAACCCTTTCTAGAAAATATACAACTTCACGTTTTACGTCTTGAATATTTGTTTTTCCAAAACTTTGTTCCAGCAAGTCAATCTATTGAAGAACATCACTCTATCATTCAAGCATTGCAGAAGCAGGACGAAAAACAAATGGAACAAATAATGACTCAAAACTGGCTCCGTCCCATGAAAGAAATACAAAAAATAATTTCTACGAAATAAAAAGAGAGCTGGTTACATTATATCGTAACCAGCTCTCCTTTTACTAATCTATATAGCTACGCCTGAATATTTGCATAATCTTCCATATCTTCGTACTCTTTTTCCAATTCCTCTAAAGACAGCTCGTATAATTGTCGGTCGCGAATCTTAAACACACCTGCTCCAATTAACTCATCAATTAAATGCCTCTTACGATTTTCAACAGCAAAACGGAGTTGACTACTCATCTTTTAAAAAACTCCTTTCTACGATCATTGAAAATGATAATCTTTATCAATTACCACTTTTGATTATAAAAGATGACTCTTTATAAGTAAAGTAATTTCATGAAATATTTACCTTGCAAAGTATTTGTGGCCACATTATATATATGTATGCCGTGCGAAAAATGTTATGACACTTTTTCTTATCCTTTTTCTTTCATACTTTGCAAGTTGTCTCATCATGATGAAATTCACCATCTATTTCTACTTGAATGGTGACATGTTCTACATGAAATTTCTCCTTTAATACATACGTAGCCTCTTTTAATACACTTTGCGTTTCATTCCCTTTAATAATAAGATGACATGTTAATACTTGAAAATCTGATGTGACAGACCATATGTGCAAATCATGAACTTCTTTGACAATCGGAATATTTAATAACGTACTTTTTACCTCTTCAACATTTATGTGCTGTGGTGCACCTTCCATTAATATATGAACCGTATCACGTGTTACACGCCATCCACTAATAATGACTAAAATAGACACAAAAATACTAGCAATCGCATCTGCAGCAGTCCATCCGAAAAATTTAATAAGTAACGCAGCAATGATCGCTCCGACGGAACCCAATAGATCGCCTAGTACGTGTAAGAAAGCACTTCTTAAATTCAAATTACCTTTCACATCTCCGCCTCTCATTAATATCCAAGCTGATAAAATATTAATAAGCAGACCAAGGACTGCAATAATGAGCATCCCATTACTAGCAATCTCAACTGGTTCTTTAAAACGACGGATTGCTTCAATAAAAATGTATACCGAAATGACAATAAGAACGACACCGTTACATAATGCTGCTAACATTTCGACTCGCTTATATCCATATGTTTTCACAGTTGTTGCTGTTTTTTCTCCGAGCTTAAACGCAAGTAAACTTAAAGCTAAAGATACTGCATCACTTAGCATATGCCCCGCGTCAGATAGTAGTGCTAAGCTATTTGTTACAAATCCACCAATAACTTCTGCAATCATAAAACTTGTTGTTAGTAGGAAGGCAATTAGTAACGCCTTTTTATTTTTTGAATGACCATGATCATGCGAATGTCCCATACTTATACTCCTTTAAGTACAATATCTGTATGTTAGTATGAAACAAACTCCCCATCTTTATCCCGAATCGACTGATTGTAAACGCCCGCTTCCTCTGTATACACACTTCGCTATTTTTTAGACAATCCCTTTTTCTCAAATAAAACAAGACTACTTCTTTTTTATTTTCATATTGTTTACTAATGAAAGAATTTTAAGGAGGTTACTTAAATGAAACGTTTATTTCTCTGTATGGAACGTGAACTTGTTGTAGTGAAAGAACAATATGATAATTATGAAACGACTTACCACTTACAAAATATGCAACCTACCTGTATCGCTGTTGATCCGTTCCACCCAAACCGTGTATATTGCGGAACATTTGGACGAGGTCTATGGTTAAGTGACGATAGCGGGGATTCATGGAGACCAATTGGAGATTCTTATCGTTACTTTGATTTCCCTAAAGAAGATGGTATTTTACACTCCTCTATCACTTCCATAACAATAAGCTCAAATGAACAAGTGAACGGATATGGGGTCGTTTATGTCGGCACAGAACCGAGCGCTTTATTTCGCTCTGAAAATGGTGGTGAAACGTGGACTGAACTTAAAAATATGAAATCATTATTATCTTCTTATACGTGGGCTTTCCCGCCTAGACCTTTTACCCATCACGTACGCTGGATTACAGTTGATCCAAACAACCCTAATACAATACACGTTTCAATCGAAGCTGGTGCTGTTATTCAAAGTAATGATAAAGGGCATACATGGATTGATAAAAAATTCGGTGCTCCTATCGATGCTCATCAATTACTTATGCACCCTGAAGCACCAAATCGTCTTTATGCATCATGTGGTGACGGATTTATGGGCGGACCTGATCGTGCTTATCTTGAAAGTTATAACAATGGAAACAGCTGGATCTCATGTAGTGAGGGACTTGAACATCATTATTTATACAGCATGGCAATTGATCCAGCTGATTGTAATACGATTCTAGTTTCTGCCGCGCCAAGTGCTGATCTGGCTCATCACCGTATCCCTTATGAATCTTATATTTATCAAAAAACGAAAGATACTCCGTTCCAGCAAGTACAACAAGGACTACCATCTGCAATCGGTACAGTCATTTCGATGTTTGCGACAAACAAGGCTGAACCACATACGTTTTACACGTTAAATAACAATGGCGTCTTTCAATCCAATGATAGCGGCGAATCGTGGGAACAACTAAATATTCCGTGGAAAGATGAATATAAAACGCAGCATCCGCATGCATTGCTCGTTACTAGTTCTTAACGAAAAAAAGACTGCCTAAATGGTTTTAGGCAGTCTCTTTTTTATTTCTTTAAATCAATGACAATATCATCTTCTAACACAATATCTTTACTCTTCGCTTCTTTTTTCGGCACTTCTATTTTCTTCTCTTTCCCATTCACATACTCTACTCCACCATGATTTTCAGGTGTATGTACTCGCAAGTGCACGCGAGGTGTAACGATAAGCTTTGTTGCATTTTCGTTTAGTTTTTGGAAGGCGGCACTCCAATGGATATTGTAAGGATCGTTGCCACTTCCCCCATTTCCTTCACCCGAATAAATATTCCCTAAATCATCCTTAACCGTCAATTCAACATCTACACTATCCCATTCTTTCCTCGCGCCCTTAGAAACCTCTTGATTGTAATAAAGAATAAATGAAACTGGCGATATTGCGACCTTTTCCATATTTGCTTTTATACCTTCTTTTTCCGAACTCCCACCAATTGTTCTCTCTTTACTATCCACTGATTTTACAGTTAAGGCGAAATTCCAATTACCTTGTATTGATTTTTTCCTATCTGGCATCTCTATTCTCTCTATATTCCATCTAAAGTTTACTTTGTCCTTTTTATTGCTATCATGATGCGTCGTTGTTACCATACCTACATACTTTTTTTCATTAACTTTAGTCATTTTACCACTGCCTGAACTACCATGAGCGTCCATTATATCCAATCCACCTAATATGATAGGATCCTCCCCTAAGTCCTGCTCACTTTCCAGTGAATACGTTATAGATAATGTTCTGCCATCAGAAATTACATCATTAATTGTAACCTTAACTCCATTACTCTCTCTCGTCATATTCAACTCAGTCGAAAATTCTTTATAATTTTCATATAACCCTGTTCTACCATTATCTAATAATCGGAATATGTCACCGACAATTGGCAATCCCCCCGCATATGTAGGAAATCCGATACCGAGTGTTGCAACTGATAATCCTACTAAAATAGATGCAGCAGCCACACCTTTTTTCCAACTTTTCATCTTTTTCTTCGTACGTATCGATTGTTTTACATTTCGTTTTACTTTTTCCTTTTCAATTTCAGAAGCCTCAATTTCTTCTAGTTCTTTTTCGTCTATATCAATATCATTTAATAGTTCATAAATGTCTTTCATATTGCACTACCTCCAAAACTAATATTCGTAGCATTTTGTTGTAGTTTCTTTTTCCCACGGTACACTCGATTATCAATGGCTGCCCGAGTTAATCCTAACTTGTCACCTATTTCCTCTGTCTTCATACCAAATAAATATTTCATAATGAACACCTTTTGATCTAGCGGTTCTAATTGATTAATGAGCTTCAATAATTCTTCCCTATCTTCCATAACGATTAATTCGTCTTCTGCTGATTTTTCTGTACTGATATGAAACTCATCTGAAATGATTTCTACCGTTTTAGTCGATTTCCGGTAATAATCAATTGCTTTAAACTTTGCAATCGCTGCAATCCACTTTTTAAAATCACTCGGCTCTCCATGAAATTTATTTGCGTTATTCCAAATGGAAAGAAATATATCGTTTATACATTCCTCTATGAGTCCATCATTTTGAATGGGAAGTAGAACTTTATGCGTGATCCCCTTTATGAGTGGTAAGTATGTATCGACAACAAATTCTAACGCGTCTTCTTTTTGCCGCTGTAATCTTTTTATAAAATTTTTCTCATTTGATTTCATGTAGCGATTCCCCTTATTGTTTTGTAAAAGCTTTTACACCCTATATAACGTCTGAGAAAATTTTTTCTCTCATCTTTTTATTTTTTGTATGTAATGGAATACTTTCCCTTAGCCATTGTCTCACATAACTATGCGTTCAAAGAAAATTTTCTCAAGTCTGTAATTTAATTCATGTAGTACACTATTTATATAGTCACTTTTTAACTTAGTGTACATTTTATTTCGTTAATCTACTATTTTAATTTAGGAGATGAGATGTGTATGTGTGGAATTACAGGTTGGGTAGATTGGAAGGAAGACCTTTCAAATCAACATGTTATTTTAAAAAAGATGGCAAATAGTATTGAGCATCGTGGTCCAGATGCTGAAGGATTTTGGTTTTCACCTCATGCGGCCTTTGCACACCGGCGTTTAATTGTAATTGATCCAGAAGGCGGGACACAGCCGAAGACATTCCGTGCTGGTGATTATACGTATGCTCTTACTTATAATGGAGAAATTTATAATTTCCGTGAACTTAAAGAGCAGCTTCAAAAATGTGGGCATGCATTTGAAACCCATTCAGATACAGAAGTATTACTACATGCTTATTTAGAATGGAAAGAAGACTGCGTGCGATATTTAAACGGAATTTTCGCTTTTGCCTTATGGGATGATCAGAAGCAACAATTGTTTTTAGCACGAGATCATTTAGGTGTAAAACCACTCTTTTTTACAGAAAGAAATGGCAGTATTATTTTCGGCTCTGAAATTAAAGCATTATTAGCGCATCCATCTGTCCCTGCTGAACTTGATGCGGGTGGAATAAATGAAATATTTGGATTAGGCTTATTTCGCACTCCAGGATGTGGCGTCTTTAAACATATTCAAGAAGTGCGTGCTGGACATTGTATAACGTTTACACGTCATAAAAAAGTAGTTACGAAGTATTGGAATTTAGAAAGTAAGTTCCATACAGACTCTATAGAAGATACATCTTCGCATATTTTATCTATTTTACAAGATACAGTAAAAAGACAATTAATTGCCGATGTTCCTCTCGTTTGTATGTTATCAGGCGGATTAGACTCTAGCGGTATTACTGCACTTGCGGGTAAAGAATTTGCTGCGGAAAATAAAACACTTCATACGTATTCCGTTGACTTTGTAAATAGTGCAAAAGATTTCGAGCTGACATTTGCTCGCACTGGTTTAGACGCTCCTTGGGTAAAACGCGTTTCTGAACATGTAGGGACAGCGCATCATGATATTATTGTGAATGCTGAAGAATTAGCAAATCAATTATTCGTTCCCCTTCATGCAAAAGATTTACCGAGTGCTGGTGAAATGGAAACTTCACTATATTTACTATTTTGCGAAATGAAAAAAGATGCGACCGTAGCTTTATCCGGCGAATCGGCTGATGAAGTATTCGGTGGATATCCTTGGTTTCATCAAGAAGAACTACTATATGTAGATAAGTTTCCTTGGCTAACAAATTGGAAAAATACATCTCCTCTTCTACTAAATGAGGTAAGTAACCAATGTAATCTAGAAGACTATATTGATACACGATTCCAAGAGGCGATACTTGAAGTACCTACTCTTGAAGGCGAAAGTAAAAAATCCGCGAAACAACGCCAAATGTTTTATTTATTTTTAACAAGATTCCTTCCTTTCTTACTTGACCGTAAGGATCGCATGAGTATGGCTGTTGGATTTGAAGTTCGTGTACCGTTTTGTGATTATAGATTAGTTGAATATTTATGGAATGTTCCTTTCAACATAAAAAGTATTGATAATATTGAAAAAGGCATTTTACGTAGAGCACTACAACCAGCTTTACCTGACGATGTACGCAATAGAAGAAAAAGCGCTTATCCAACTTCACAAGATCCACTCTACTTACAAACAATCCGTAATTTAACACTTGATATGTGTAACAATAAAAACAATCCTATTTTCTCACTTATTAACCATTCCATCTTACTTTCAATTGCTGATCAAAGTAATAAAGAGATTAACAATTTTGAGGCAAGAAGTGCCATGGAGTATATGCTACAAGTAAATGAATGGTTGAAAACATATCACATCCATATTGCTTAACAAAAAGGAGTTCAAGGATAAAAACCTTGAACTCCTTTTATATTAATTAGCACATTGTTTATTATCAGTATCAATAGACCATCCAATAATCGTGGCACAGTCTCTACCTTTCCACTGCAGTACATTTGTTAATACGGGCTCAATCTGCAAGCTATTTCCGTCGTGTAATATTTCTACTAAAGATTGATCATCATCAAACCTTCGTTTGTCACACTCTAAAATACCGTCCGTTGCCATTACAATGTGATTCATTCCTTTTTCTAATCCTCTTACACCTGACGTAAAGCAAGGTGTATTTGCTGCAAAAATATTTTTCCTGCCAATATATTCGTAATTCTTCCGTTTATTTAATCGTCCTTTTCCATTTTTCGTTTTCTCAGAATGGAATAAATACGCGAAACAATCACCAACTGATAACCAATATAAAAATTCGCCTTTTCGTAAACAAATTAAGCAAGCGAGTTCCTCATCATCTTGATCACACTTTTTAATAAATAACTCATCTGTAAATAACGCTAATAGGTACATATGTGTATGATGGAAAGCTAAATGTATTGGATATGAGAATAACTCTTTTAGTTTTTCTTTTCTTTCCGAAATCGCTTCTATTATATAATCTATATTTTTTGTTTTGTGATGTGTATCAAAAATCATAACAAATTCAAATTGTAATTCAGGATCCCACCAAGCCAGCACCGCATCTCCTCGTTCATATGCATCACTCTCTTGATTTCCCCCATATACGCCGACTGAAAGAGGACCACATTTTTCAACATGTATTTCATCTACATACATCTGTTCATGACTAATCCATTTGAATGTATTCACAGCTATCATCCTCTCTCTTGCTAAATGTATACCTTTACACATAGATTACCTTATATTTCAATAAAAATAAACTTTTTCAACATTTTTTATCCAAATAAAAGGATTTTATTTCTAAAACAACGAATATATCTTACTATACGATATAAAAAAGGGGATTTATTATTATGAACAACATTAATCAACATTGGGAGAGCATTTATTATCACTTACGATACGAATACGAGGACAACCTTTCCCACCAAGCAATTCGTATTTTACAAATCGTTTCTCGTGAGAAAGATATAACAATTGGAAAAGTCGCTACTGAGCTTAGTCTTTCTCATAACACAGCGTCTGAACACATAAAGCGCCTTATTCAAAAGGGTTTCATCGTTAAAGAGAGAAATAAAAAAGATGAAAGAGTGGTAAACCTTACTTTAACAATTGAAGGAATTGAAGGATTAGAAAAACATACTTTACTAGATAAAGAAAAGATAAAAATATTAGAATCACAGTTATCAAAAGAAGAACAACAATTAATTGAAAAAGCATTTTCGTTATTAGCGAAGGAGGCAAAATATGCATTTCCTCGTTAAAGTAATCGTTTCGGCACTTATTATTGGCATTATCACTGAAGTCGCTAAACATTACAGTACGATAGGTGGCTTTATTGCTGCCCTTCCTCTCGTGAGTTTACTTAGTCTATTTTGGATTTCATTCGAAGGCGGAAATAAACAAGAATTGAGTCAATTTGCTTTAGGGGTATTATATGGATTCCCCGCATCAGCACTACTATTATTTATCGTCTATATTGGTTTAAAAAATTCATTTACACTTAGTACATCTGTCCTACTTGGTATAGGTGTTTGGTGTATCGTTTTTGCTTGTCAAAAATTATTTCAAGCTTAGGAGGAATTAACATTCATAAATTTGTAGAAATAATGGGGCAAAATATAGAAGTACATATAAAAGGAGGTGGTAAACAAACTGTAGTCATTCAAACCGGAATGACTTGCTCATTTTATGATTGGTTTCCTATTATAGAAAAGCTTTCAGAGCACTTTACAGTCGTTTCATACCATCGCCCAGGTTACGGAAAAAGTGATTTAGGCAATCAGCCGCGTACAATAAGGCAAGTTACAAAAGAGCTACATATGTTACTAAACAAACTAGCTATTCAAGAGCCATTTATTCTAATCGGTCATTCCTATGGAGGATTATGTGCACAACATTTTGCGATGTTACATGGAGATAAGCTGCAAGCACTTATTTTAGTTGATTCTACTTCGATGAACTTACACCGTTTAGATGAACTTCATTTACCAATTTCTGATCAAACTGATTCTGATGATGTTTGGTTTCAAAAATATAATATATATTCCAAAATGGATGTAGACACACTTTATAATGAACTAAAACCTATGCTCACCGATCAATCAAAACAGCAAATTGAATTCTCTACCTCGTCTTCATTATATAAAGCGACAGCTTCTGAACTATCGGAGTGGAAAAACTGTGCTCTCTCACTAAAAGAGCTATGTAAAACATTAGAAATACCATTAATCGTTATCGGTAGAGATCCTCAATATTCTATTACTCAATTGACTAATGGCGGCATGCCAAAAGAGGAAGCAACACAACTTGAAGCAATGTGGCAAGAACTAATTCACGAACAATTACACCTCTCAACTAACAACCAATATATTCTTGCCGAACATGCGAGTCACGGTATAGAAAATGATCGACCAGATATTATTATTGAGGCGATTCATTTCTTACAAATAAAAAAAGGAAGCAACTAAAGCTGCTTCCTTACTTATCTATTCATAATCTTCTTCATCATCGATTTCTTCGTAATATGAACTTCCATTACTTACATATATAGGGCCATTCGCAACATCAATACGTAGTACCCACGCCCATGGCACAGCTAAACGTTTATGTATCGCTCGCCAAAAGCTCATTGATTTTCTTTCGTACTCCTGGAACTCCTGAAGTAACTCTTTGTAGGAGGAACCGTCTAACTGAATATTTGCTTCTAACAAACGAGAATGGGCATAGTACTGTAACTCTAGTTCAGCAGCAATTTCCATTTCTTCTTCCGTTGCCATACCAATAATTGTTCCATCTTCTGGTGCAATTTCATATACGTTTTGAACTTCAATAAGCCCTTCTTTCTCTTTCTCAAACATGTAAACAGCCTCCTTTAACATATATTTTTTATGTTACAAAGTCATACTTCTACAATAACTTCTCTCTTTCCTCTTTTTTTGATAAACTTTTACAAAATATTTAACCGATGACCTGTTTTCTCTATTCTTTCAGCAGAAATGAAACGATTTTTATCAAAATTTAATTGATACACATCAGGCATATGAAGTGTTTTCCAAAACTCTAAATCATATTTCGAATTAAAATAATTCATGAGTAATACCATAATATTTCCATGCGTACCTATTACAATATTCTTACCTTCATATTGTTTTAATATATTTTGCATACATATTACAGCGCGCCTTTGTGCGACATCATTCGATTCTCCGCCTTCGTATGCAAAACTCCAATCTTCCCACACATTCTGCATAGCATCATTAAAATTTGATACCGGCTCTGTGCTCAATAATCTTTCCCGCAAATCTTCTTCTGTTTGTATTGATAATTTATATGTATGCGCAATTCCTTGTACAGTTTGGATTGCTCTTTTATACGGGCTAGAAATCACAACATCAATATGTTTATCTTTTAATAAGCGTGTTACATTCTCTGCATCTAAGTACCCTTTTTCAGATAAAGGTCGCTCCCGTTCTTCTTTTGTATAGGTAGAATGGGCATGGCGAACGAAATAGATTGTTGTCATTTTTCAATCTCCTTTCTTATTTTCAATTTATATTCAATAATAAGATTGGAAAATCCTGTATTACAAAAGAGCACTTTTCATAAGTGCCCCTTTGTTTACATAATAAAATTATTTCGTTATAATTTATTTCTGAATTCCTCACTTATGACAATATCTCGAATAAAGTAATCCATATTACTTAGAAGTTTTTCAAATGCTTTTTCACTCAAATTGTTCATCATAAAGACAATCTCAATCTTATTCCCTTTTTTATCAGTACCATAGAAACTATTTGTTAATACAAATGCAGTAGAACCACCTTTCTGTCCAGCAAATTCGAACATACCCTCTCCTACGGTTCCTTTAAATATATTCTCAATCTCACCTTGCATTTGTGGTGTAAAATAATTTCTGCTATTTATCTTTTCCAGTAAACTCATGTAATCCTTCGCATTTGCACCTATAAACCGATTTGACCAAATACGTTGAAAGTCCATATCGGCTTTTAACGATATCTCGCGTTTTGTCCATTCTTTCTCGTCTTTCATCCATTCATGTATTTGCCATACATGCTTAACATATTCATCATTAGACATATTACGTAGCTTGTCCAATGCTTTATTTTGAGGAATATGCAGTTCTTTTTCAACATAGCCCCTCATATATAATGCCCCTGTATACGTTGGATAAAATTCATCGTGACTATTTAAGCCTAACTCTTTCAAACTTTCATTTATCCGCGCTGCTCCAAGCTTGTCCAATAAATATGATGTATTCGCATTCGAACTATAATGGATCATTCCTTTCACTACTTCTTCTAAAGAAGTTTGACCACCCTTCACTAACTCTTTAACTTTTACATCATCTAGCCATGCAGGGTGTGCACCACCATCAGTATTTTTCACATAGTATTTTTCTAATTCTTTCAATGAAATTTGCTCGTCTTTTCTTATTTTCCCTTCAGCTACTTGCTTAGCATATTCAATTGCTATAACGATTTTCGACATACTTGCTAGCGGTAGTTTTTCTTTTTCATTTATTGATGTCAATGTTTCACCATTTCTTTTAACAATTAAAGAAGTTGTTTTATCATCCTTATGTTCTTTTATGTAATTTAGCACATAATTAGAGTCTTCTTTGGAATTGACATATTCCTTCACTGAAAAGAAAGCTATACAGCCTACTATAGTAATTCCAGCTATAATTCCAACAACTTTTAATCCCCTCATGATACTCCCCCTAAAATAAACATATTATATATTATACTAAATAAATTTCCCTTTTTAAGTAATAATTAGATTATTTATACAAAAAACACTTCTTTTCTTAAACAACAAAAAAACATGCTTTCATGATGAGAGCATGTTTTGTGATATTCTTCACATTGTTTCGTTAAAAAATTATCTTTTTATTTACCATGATGTAACATTAAATCACTAAGTTCTTCTTCAATGTGATTTAATTTCGCAACGCCTTCTTTCCATTTATGAATATAACGTGAAACCCCAACGAAAAACAAAACAATAATTGTGGAAAGAATAATACCATATACGATTGCTACAGTACTCATAGTTACACTTCCTTATAATTAGTAATGTGGTTATTAGTTATATTTTTATTATAAACCTTTTTCTTTTAAAATACTTCGATTTCAACTTTTTGTAACAAAATTGATTTTTCTAACATTTTGTTCGTAAAAATGGCATATTTTTCACAAATTATACAAAACTTCACCATATGTACTATTACCATATGAGTTATATTATTAAATAGAATAAAGGGGATGATATACTATGACGACTTGGTTTATTGTGATGTTAGTTGTATTTGGAGCATTTAAAATTATCGTTTCTAGCCTTCCTAACACTGTTATTGAATCCATTATTAGCAAGTACGAAACACATCCACAACTTGACGAAGAGAATGTGACTATTACAATTCACAGAAATAACGTAGAAGGCGAAAAGAAATCAAAAATTATTCATGATTTTAACGAAGGTTTATTTTTAGATCGCTATTATGCACCACCCCATAATGAAGGCACTCCTTTAATTATCAATGCAAAACGTGGTAAAAAAGATTTTACATTTTATATTTACAGTCATGAAGAGCATGTTGATGTGGTAAAACAATATAAAAAGAAGGTAGTTGCTTATAGTTTACGCTCTAAAAATCTTCAAAATAGTGATATGTTCGTGTCAGCTGATTTGTATAGTGATAATAAAGTTATTGAATTTTGATTAAAAAAGATAAGAGCCTTACTACATTCTATATGCAGCAAGGCTCTTTAAAGTTGTTTCAAATTATATCCATCTACTTATGTAATGCTTAAAAATGAATAATAAAGTTGTTTACTTCTTATTGAACTAACGCCCCCGTTAGTTTAAGTGTAACTCTTCACAATTATTTGATATTATATAGGTGAATAGAAAGATAAATTAGAATTTAGTTTATAGTTATAAAAATAAGTTATTTACACCCTTATAATTCTTCAAAAAGGAGAGTGTATGAAAAAGACCATTGTTTTTGTATTAACGATATTTATATTATTCTCAGGATTCGCAACACAAGGTTATGCATTGTCAGATTCGAAATCTGTGGCAATACAAGCATTGCTAGATGATGCCTGTCGTACGTCAGGTGTGCCTGGAATGTCAATCTCAATACTTGCTGATGGTGAAGTGTTCTACTTTTCTTCTGGGTATGCAGATCTTGAAAAGGGCCTGTCTGCAAGTGAAAATACACTCTATGAGTTGGCCTCGGTGAGTAAAGCTTTTACTGGTATGGGGATTTTGCTATTGGAAGAGCAAGGGCTGCTATCAATGACTGACCCTATCCAAAAATATTTACCTTGGTTTACGTTAAAGTATCAAGGTAAACCTGTTGATATGCAAAACCTTACACTAAATAACTTTCTTCACCATACCAGCGGCCTAACAAATATTAAACATCTTCAAAATATTCCACAAGGTAATACGCCTGATATGTTGCAAAAGACTGTGGAAACGCTGGTAGATGCAGAATTGGCGTTCTCTCCCGGTGAACAATATAACTATGGAACCGTTAATTATGACGTATTGGGTTTGGTTATTGAGATTGTATCACGACAAAGCTATGAAGACTTTATGAAGGAACAGGTATTTCTACCCTTAGGTCTTCACCAGACGTATGTTTATAAAGAAGATGCTCAAGCCACTGGACAGTTAGCACAGGGCTACCGTTCTTCCTTTTTTATAACAACTCCATTTAACGCTCCGGATTATGCTGGGAATAAACCTGCCGGCTATATCATTTCTAATACAAAAGATATGGCGCGTTGGATGGGCATACAGATGGGTATCGTGCAGGACATACCCGAAATATTTCACAGGGCCATCGAAAAATCACATAGAGGTGATATGTCTGTTTCGGCTGTCAATGATATGTATTATGCGGCAGGTTGGTCGGTAAACGCCGAACAAACGTTTATAGAACACACTGGGCGTAATCCAAATTTTAGTACCAAAGTAGCCATACTGCCAAATGAAAGAACAGCCATCTGCTTACTGAGCAACGGCGCAAATACCAATATAAACCTGGTACTACAAGTTAAAAATATATTAAACGGCAATCTAACTCAGTCATATGAGATAAGTGGCACACAGCTTTTGGACATCATTTTGTCGTCTACCACAATTATTCTTTGCCTATTAGCCGTTCTGTTATTTTTCTTAGGATTAAGAAAAAGGAAAACGAATGAGCAGCAGCCAATGACAAAAAAGAGAACAATCGTAACAATTATTTTCCTAATCGCTACGATTGCCCAGTGTATAATGGTTTTTGCCTTCGATTGGTCAACGATACTTATTTGGCAAACATATAGTGTTCTTACAGCTTTAATTTCGTCAACATTATTAACAGCAAGCATTACTTGGTTTGTATATACTCACCGATTAGATGCCTCGGTCCGAAAATAAGTATAATGTTAAGTAAATAAATCTTGATTTATCGATATCCTTAATTTAAAAAACAGAAGACACCTCGGTGTCTTCTTTAATGTCATCGACACTTCTCCTAGTTAAACCCACTTGCTATTTCTTCCACTAACCTGCCTCGTTAGTAGAAGAAGGATTTTTAAACAACTATATTATTTTTTAAATGACTTTATTGTAAATTAAACAACTTTATTATCTCTGTACATGATTTAGCTTAATACTCATATATAAAAAGGAATCCATGGCATATGGATTCCTTTTTACTATTTACTGAAAAATAAGCTCTGTCTTCAAACTATCTTTCGGTAACAACCAGCCTTTTTTCTCTAAACTCGCCATTAATAATTCCCTTTGTTTTGTCGCAATACTTTCTTCATTTGTTTTAAATGACACTTCTATTACGAAGTCATCTTCTAATTTCCCAGTATTACTTAATGGCCAAATTTCAATATTTGCTTTTATGTTTTCAAACTCTCCTGTATATCGCTTCATTAATACAGGACCATAAATACGGGAATTCTTTAACATCTCTTCTCCCCAATTTGTATACAACCATTTGTTCATTTTCCCTGGTAATTTTTCTATTAACATGTTTTGAGCGGCTTGTTCATTTGGTAAATCAAGTATCCCATATCCTTTAGCACTGTAACTTTTCTTATTTGAAATGCTTAATGTTTTCTTCTCAAATCCCCAATCTATTTCCGCCTCATAACTATCCGTATTACTATCGAATCCTTCTTTTTTAGCTACTTCTAGTGCATCTTGAATTACACCATTTTGAATAGGATATCTTTTTTTATATGTTAGTTCAAAATCTTTACTAAATTCTTTCTTTCGAATTCTAGCAAACCAACCTTCATCACTTAAACTTTTATTTGCAGTATCTAAAAATTGCACTTGTATTCTTTCATATTTTGTACCAGCCTGGAAATGTTCTAGCACCTCTTGCTTCATCTCTTTGTTATAACCTAATACTTGTTCTGGCTTTAATAATAACTTCACTTCAAAACTAGGTTTCATTGGACTAGCAGTAAACCCTTCCTTAACGTTATAAAGGAAACAACAAAAGAAAATGCTTACGAATACAAATACTTTTTTCATATACCTATCCCCTTTGTATTTTAAATGACTTCTATACGTTCCATTGCAAGTGAATATACATTTTCATATCCTGCTGTACTTAGCTTTTGTTGTAATCGATCTGTATCCTCTTTCAAAGCGTGTACTAGCACCGTATGTTCTGGTAATAATGTATTTAACATCTCTTTAACGTCTCTTATACTTTGGTGAACTTTATACGGAACTCGCTTCACCCTACATGTACTCCTTACAGGTTCTTTCATAACTCTTTCTGCAAAACTCCCTTTCGCAATGTGCCCAGTAAAAATAACGGCATTCCGCTTTTCATTCCGAAGCTGTTCATAGTATAACTGTGCTCGTTTCGTTTGCATATTCGCATCACTCATTACAACTATTCCGTAACTATTTTGCATACTAATGTCATTATCCATCACTATTATGTTTCTTTTTAGACTCTTCATAACCCATTTAAGTTCTTTATTATTTTTTATCCAATCTTTATATGCGAACATCTCTTCAAATCCAGCCAAGATTTCTTTATCTACTATAAGAGGAAATTCTTTATATCGTTCATATAAATACAATACTATATCTTGCGCCCTACCAAGTTGTGGCAGCGGTAATAATGCTATTCCTTTATTTTGCATAACTCGTTCAATTTCTGCACATAGTTCGTTTACACGTTCATTTTGCGAAACATCATCTGTGTGATAAGCGGCATCCACAATTGCGACTTTTATATTGTGGCCCAATTTCTCAGGTAAATTAGCTCGTAGTATATTAGACTCTGCTGAATAGTCGCCTGAATAAAATACGTATGTATTATACATATCAACTAAAAACCAAACAGCTCCCAATACATGCCCACTATATCCCCATTGAAACCGCAATGTAGGAGTAATTTGTACCCATTCATTTGGATTGCTAATCTCATCAATACATACATAATTTAAATCTTTTATGTGTTGGTCGCTATAAGGTAAATCCCACCCTTGCATCACATTATAGTTTCTCCATTTTTCATAATATAACGGCAGTTGCTCCTTCGTATAACGAGTCGTCCAAATTTTTTTCTTATAGCCATACTTCACTAATAAAGGTAAACCCATCGTATGATCTTCATGAATATGTGATAAAAATACCGCATCTAAAAACGGAACAGCTTCTCTCTCTATTTTTGGATAACTATCCTCATAAGATCGATTAATACCACAATCAAATACTATTTTCGTCTCTTTATTTTTTACAAAATAGCAGGAGCGACCGTACTCTCCAGCTCCTCCCCACACTTCTACTCTCATCATGCTACCCCTTTTCGTTTTTGCTCCATATGTTGCAGCAGTAATAAGCACATTGTTGTAAGTCCAACAGAAACAACGGCCATCGCCATGCCTATAGATACTTCACCCTGTTCAAATTGAGCAAAAATAAACGTTGCTGACGTTTCTACTGATGGAGGTAATACGAGAAGCGATGCTACTAACTCTCTTATCGAAATTGTAAATGTCATCGCCCATCCAGCAAGAATACCCGGGATAATAAGAGGCATTATTATTTTTCTAAAAATATAAATATAATTTCCAGAAAAAACACTTCCTGCCTGCATGAGAGAATCATCAATTTGTCCGAGTGATGATTTTACATATTGCACCGTGTTAGGTAAAAACAGAACAACATACGTTACGATAACCATGATTGGTGTATTGTAAATTGACATAGGCATATATGGTGAATTCCAAAATAGAATAAGACCTACAACCATAACGATTCCTGGTACCATATTCGGTAACATACCGCACATATCAAGCCATTTTTCAGAGGTTTTTTTCCCCTTTCGAATCATAAGTGCCAAAAAAACTCCAATCATTACCGCGATAATCGCTGTTACGAGTGAAAAAAGAAAACTATTCCATAAAGCCTCTAATCCCGGAGATCCTATTGTAAACAATGCCTCATAATGGCTTGTTGTAAAGTTATTTACATGTAAACCGCCGCCTCTTAATTTTGACAAAGAAGCAATAAGTATAGAAAAGTATGGAATTCCAATTGATACTATTAATAAACCAATTACATACATCCATGCTACAACGCGCGTAAATATAGACAAAGTATATCTTTTAGATTTCACACCTTTTCCACTAACCATTGCATATGAATACTTTCGATTCAATACATTTTGCATATACCAAATAAGCATACAAGCACTAAGTAATAAAGAAGATAATGCTGTTGCACTACTAAAATCAATTGGCCAACTCGAAATAAATTTATGGATTTCTGATGTTAACACGTGGAATCCTATTCTACGTCCGAATGTAGCCGGTGTTCCAAATTCAGCAATCGTCTTTACGAAAATGAGTAAAGCACCCATTACATAACTTGATACTAATAACGGCAATATTATTTTTCTTAAACGATAGAAAAAACTTCCGCCATGAACTGCTGCAGCTTCTTCTTTACTACTCCCAATCTGAAGTAACGTGTTTTTCAGCATGAAATAAAGGAATGGGAATAAATGCAGACTCATAATTAAGACCATACCTCCTAAACTAAAAAACGATGATGAAACTGTCTTTAGCATCGGAAAAAATTGTTCAAAATAGCCGTTAGGTTGCATGAACAAAATCCAGCCCATTGATCCAATATACGGCGGTGTCATAAATGGAATCATAAAAACAATATCTAACTTACTATACTTTCCTACATCTGTTTTGCTCATAATAAACGCCAATGGAAATGCAAATATTGTAGCTCCTATTACAACGAGTACACCTAGAAGCAGCGAATTCAGAAAAATCCCAGCTAATCCACCACTCTGCATCACTTCAAAAGGCTTTAAAAAGTTCCAACTGCTATTTTCATATATACTAGAAAATAAAATAAGAAAAAGGGGAATGACGATTAACATCGCCACAAGCAATAACGCTACCGTCATTCCAACTTGTCTTACTGATACGAATCGATTTACCATGGAATCACCATCTTATTGAAATACTTTCTTAAATTGTTTTCCTATTTCATCTTGCTCTTTCTCAACTGTTTTCCAATCAATATTTAATACTCGAATCTCTTCTACATTTGGTCTATTTTCAGCTTTTATATCTGTTCTACCAGGCAATAAATACGCTTTAGAAACTTGTTTTTGTACATCATCGGATAATAAATAATCAATAAACTCTTTTGCGCCTTCTACATTTTTACTATCCTTCATAATCCCCGCTGCGCGTGGACTAATAACTGTTCCGCTTTTTGGATATACGATATCAACAGGTTCACCCTTTGCTTTTGCGCTGTACGTCATATAATCAACACCCGCAATTACCATATCTTTCGCACCTGTTACAACTGGGTCTAACGCTTCCTGATTTGCTCCTGCTACTGTAACTTCATTTTTCTTAAGTTGTTCAAATAAATTCCATCCATCTTTTCCATTCTTTTTCACATATCCAGTTACAAAGTCTAAAGCTGAACCTGAAAGTGCTGGATCTGGAAGATTCACTTTTCCTTTCCATTCCCCTTTCGTTATATCGCTCCAATCTTCAGGCGCTGTCTTCACATTTTTTGTATTGTACACAATCCCTAATGCTGAAGCACTATACCCGAAATAATGTCCTTTATCATCTGACCATTCAGAACGCAGCTTATCAGCTTGTTTCGCTTCTTTATAAGCTAACGTTTGACCCTCTTTCTTTAATCCTTCCATCGCTGGTAATGATGCAAGTACGACTACATCAACGACTGGATTTTTCTTTTCAGCTTCCATTCTCGCTAAAATTTTACCAGTTGTCCCTTGAAACATTTCCACCTTTATACCAGTTTTCTTTTCAAAGTCTTTTTGAATTTTTTCTGCTAACCCTTTTGGCCCTGCACTATATACAACAATTTTCTTTTCAGTCGTATTTTTACTTTTTGCATCTGCATTGCCTGTCTTTGAACTACACCCTGTTACTACAGCCGAAAATAATAAAGTACATACAAATAAAGACTTAAGCGAACTGAATTTCTTCATATGATTCTCCCCCTATATGATGAATACATTTTTTTGGCACATATAACGATACTGGTTTACCGATGCTTAATTTACTATTGTGATAAGCTGTCCATATTCCGAGTGCCCCCATGTTTACTTTTATTTCATACCGTTCTCCTACATATGTAACGTGCTTAATTTCACCTGTATACATTTCGCACACTTCATTTTTCGTCCAGCTCACATGCTCTGGACGAACCATTTTTTTACCCTCTACAAGCCAATTCGCCTTACCAACAAATTTGGCAACAAATTCATGAGACGGTTTCACATAAATATCTTCCGGTGTTCCTTTTTGTAATACTTCTCCTTGTTTCATGACAATAATTTGGTCTGACATTGACATTGCTTCTGTTTGGTCGTGAGTGACATATAGTGCAGTTAAACCAATGGAATGAACGATATCCATAAGCTCTATTCTCATTTCTTCTCGCAAAATTGCATCGAGTGCACTTAGCGGTTCATCAAACAAAATAAAATGAGGTTTTGTTACAATTGCTCTAGCGAATGCGACACGTTGTTGCTGTCCACCAGAAAGTTCGTGTGGATACCTTTTCTCCATACCTTGCAGGCGAACTCGCTTTATCGCATCTTCTACTTTTTCTCGCAATTGATTCGTTTGCTTTGTAGCTCTTAAACCAAATGCAACATTTTCAAAAACAGTCATGTGCGGCCATAAAGCAAAATCTTGAAATACCATACCGATATTCCGTTCATGAGGAGATGTCTTTATCTTTTTTGCAGCAGAATACATGCACTGGTCTCCAAAATATATTTCTCCCTTATCCGGTTCTTCAAGCCCTGCTATCATTCTAAGTAAAGTCGTTTTTCCACACCCCGAAGGCCCTAAAAGTGTAGTGAATTCCCCTTGTTTCATTACAATCTGCAACGGCTTTAACGCCTGTGTTTTTCCAAATGTCTTTTCTAATCCACTAATTTTAATATCCATTGCTTCACCTCTCTCCCCTCATTCTTAACCTGCTTTCATTCTATATGGAAGATTTATACTGAATGTTAATGTACTGTAAAGATTAAATTAAAAAACTTCTAATAAACTATTTATTTCTATAGATTTTTTCTATAGTTAAAATAAAAAAGGCGGCAATTCATAATGAATCTCTTAAAATTAGAAATTGTAGTACTTATTAAGAAATACAAAAAGCTTACAATCGTTGCAGAAAAACTTGGCGTTAAACAACCAACTATTACATTTCATATAAAAAGCTTAGAAGAAGAACTCGGTGTGTCTTTATTCGAATTACGTTCTGGAAGGTATTTCTTAACAGAGGCTGGTGAGGCTTTGCATCATTATGCTTGTAAAATAGATGCACTTATGAAAGAAGCTAGACGTGTCACGCAAGAGTTTAAAGATTTTCATAAAGGTGCTATAACAATCGGCGCTAGTTATGTACCAGCGACTTATCTTTTGCCAGAAGTCGTTCATCAATTTCAATGTGAATTTCCCAATATAAAAATAACGCTACTAGTGAAAACAGCCCCTGAAATTCGAATGATGCTACAAAATCACGAAATCGATCTTGGGATAATTTCCGCTGCTCCATTTGATGAAGCACTTTTAAAACAAACGAATATAATGCCCGATACACTTGTTCTTGCCTTTTCCAAAAAACATCATTTTTCAAAGAAAGACAATGTATCGTTACAAAATATCGAAAAGGAACGCATACTATTGCATCGTAATCCATCTACAACGAGAGATTTACTTACACAATGGACGTTGGCGCACAACATTACATTCCAATCTGAAATTGAATTAGACTCATTAGAAACGATGAAACAAATTTTAAAATATGGTAATGGAATTGCCTTTATTTCTAAACTTGCTATCGAGCAAGAAATACAACGAAATGAGCTATGCTATATACCAATCCCTGAATTTGAATTTCAGCGTAACATTTATACGATTCATCATGAGGACAGATGGAATTCTAAAATCATTTCTTTTTTACTACAGAGCATCACTTCATTTGCAACAAAAAATTAAAAGGCTGTCGTTATGCACGACAGCCTTTCAAACTATAAATCTATTTATTTTTCTTTGCCTCAATTTTTGCTTGCGCCTCTTCAGCCTTATCTAATGCTTCTGATACTTTCTTCTCTTTTTCTTTCACTTCATCTATACTATCGACAGCTTTAATAATTTTATCGATTCCTTCTTCTTCTACCTTTCTACGCTTTGCCACTCTTTCATTTACTTTCTCTTCCACATCTTTTGCTTTTTGAAGCATATTCTCTGCATTTGATGTTACAGCTTTTTCAAGTTCAGCATCTTTTTTCTTTTGTAACACTTCATTTGCAATGTCTTTCGCTTCTAAATACTTACCATCTTTTAATGCTGTTGCTCCGTGATCCATTTTCTCAGCAACTTCTTTATATGATTTCGCTTCATTTCCTGATTTCTCTTTTTCTGCTTTTTCGAACCACATTGTTGCATCACTATACTTTTCATCTTTCAATGATTGCATACCTGTTTCAATATATGTGTCATAATTGCTACATCCAGCCATTACGACTAATAGAAAAAGCATAACAAAACTTAATTTTTTCATGCTGTTGTCTCCTTTTCTTTGCAAGCTCACTTTACTTTAACATACATGAAAAAGAGTTTCAAAAACTAAAATACTAATTTAGTCATTTTTATAATGATAAGTCAAATTTTTATTATTTTCTTATTTTTAAGCGGACACATCTACTTGTTTTTTCGCCATATGTTGCTTTACTCCAACTAATACAACTAACAATAAACCTCCGCCTATTGTCATCATAACAATGCTAGTTGGCAACATATCTAATAGTAGTCCATATACAATCATACCAAGTGGTGCGATTGCAGTCGCAATTGTTTCAAGTAGGCCAAACACACGCCCTAGGTAGCTCGGATCTGTCGTTTTTTGCATATGTACTTGCATTGGAATGTTTACAATCATAATTGCTATACCAGTTAACATCATAAAAGCAATATAGTAAATAAAACTTGCTACTTTTGGAATGATAACTAACAACGGAAAGACTGTACATAAACTTAAACCTGCAAACAAAAACAGTCCAGTATAAATAGAACGAAACGGATTATTCACTTCTTTACGCACTGATAAAGTAATCGCTCCCATTAGCATCCCGACTGCTAACATTCCCTCTACAGTACCGAGTTGCTTTGAAGATAAATGCAATGTATGGACGATAATGTACGGAAGTGCAACTGTTAGACCACACGCAAAAAAGTTTACCCACAATGCTATTTTCATTAAACCATATATTTCACGTTGTCTTTTTACATATAAAAAACCTTCTTTTATACTCGTCAAGAAATGCTCTGTACTTTCAGCCACTTCTTTTTTATATAAATCAAATACGATAAATAATTGCAAAATAACCGCTAAAAAGAACGTAATGCTATTTAATAGGAAAAACGATTTAATTGAAAAGAAACCATATACAACTCCGCCAATAATCGGTCCTAAAATATTTGATAAAGAAGCCGCCGTTTGATTTAAAGCACTCGCTTTTTGAATACGTCCTTCATCTACTAAACTCGGAATAGACGAAGTTAATGCAACAGAATAAAAACTTGCACAAATTGATAATAATGCTGCTGAAATATAAATAAAAAGAAGTGATGGCCCAAATATAGTAGCAAGAATAAACATACTAAGCATCGTTAAACTACTTAATAAATCAGTACCAATGACAAGCCATTTTCGATTCACACGGTCTGCTACAGCACCAGCAATTGGGCCACAGATCATCCTTGGAAGTGATCCGCAAACGAGCGTAATTGCAAAACCCATCCCTGAACCAGTAGTCTTTAATACATATAACCCCATTGCGAACGTATAAATACCTGCGCCTAATAAAGACGTCATTTTTCCAATCATCATTAAAATGATATTTCTAGTTGCAATCTTCATTCTTGAATCATGTTTTCCTATACTTATATCTCCCATTTTTGACTCTCTCCCCTTAAAAGTTAAATTGTGTTAAACTTATTATATAATCAACTTTCCAATTTTCACAACAAAAAGTTAAATACAATTAAACTTTTTAAATATAAAGGAGCAATAATATGGCAACTCTCGGTGAAAGAATTAAAGCATTACGAAAAGATAAAAAGCTTACGCAAACAGCACTGGCAGGTTCGGAACTGACAAAAAGTATGCTTAGTCAAATTGAAAATGGAAAAGCTACACCTTCTATGAAAACATTACAATATATTGCGGAAAAACTTGAATGTGAAACGAGCTTTTTATTAGAAGAAGATGAAGAAGAAATTGTGGAACTCATTCAAAAAATGGAGCCATTAATAAAATCAAATAAATGCGATGAAGTATACAAGACTTTACTACCTATCGTTCAAAAAGAACTACCCCTTACTTTAAACACAGCACGTTTATATAAACAGTTCATAACTGGAGCGGCCATTATGAACGATTATAATATTGAATATTACGTTGAAACAGCTGTTTCTATATTTGAAAAATATACTTTGTATCGTGAAAGTACTGAAATGAAACTACTGTTTTACTATATGCTCTACAAACGGAAAAAATATAAAGAATGTTTACAGTTGATTAGCAGAATTCGCGATGAATATAAAACGAAGAATTTAGAAATGGATCTTATTACACATATACAACTATACTTAAAAGAAGCCATTATTTTACTCGCATACGGCAATTATAAAAAATGTGAAAAAGTCATTTTAGATGCACTTGCATTTTCAAAAAAACATCAAGTGTATTATAAAACAGATGAATTTTATCGCATTTTATCTTACCAAAAAGTCATTACAGCTGATAAAGAACAGTATTTATATTACATAAAAAAATCGGAGCAATTTGCCATTTTTACAGAAGATATTCTATCCATTGCGATTATTGATATTTTAAAAGCTTACTACTACAACACAATTACTAATGAATATACAATCGCATTAGAACATCTAGAACAATTCCGAGAAAAACTAAAAGATGAACCAATCTTTCAAGACGATGGATTATATTATCTTGAAAAAGGAAAATCTTTGTATGGCTTAAAACGTTATAAGGAAGCTTTGGCAATATTAAAACACGCTACCATACCAGATTATATGACTCATCCACTTGATCAATCGTGGGTATTAACAGCCGGGTCTTATCGTGCCCTGTGTCATATAAAACTTCAAGATAAACCAGCTGCTCTGAAAGAAGCAAAAGAAGCAGTTCAAACGATAGATGGTTATCCTGATTCCATCTTCACTTCATTTATTAAAGAAACATTACAAATAATACAAAAACTTTAAGAATGTCTCTAAATGGTATATTATTCCTCTTTTTTAGCAAAGATAATAATGATGGGAGGAATATAAATGAATATACAACGTGCAATAGAGCTTTCTGTGTCAGCGGAACAAGCCCATGTCAGTTTTCAAGGCATGCCTGTTATGATTCAACACGTCGATGAAAGCAATGAAACCGCCCGCATATATGAAGTAAAAAACCCAGGACGCGAATTAACTGTTCCAGTTAATAGCTTAGAGGAAATATAAGAAATGCCACTTCTCTTTTGAAGTGGCATTTTTCTTATGAATCAAAAATATAACTATTATTTCTTCTAATTTTTTAAACTTATAATAAGAAAATGTAAAATTTATACTCTAAACCTATATTTTGTGATAATGTATGATTTGGAAATAACTAAATCTTTATAAATGAATAATATAAAGTTTTTCCTGTTTCCCACTCTACACATAAAGGAGGAATTGTATGAGCCTTTCTATATACGAAGGTTTAGGTATTATTTTTTTCGTAATCATTATGACTTACGCCCTTGCACACAAATATTTATGGTCAAAAAAATTACTTATTATTCTATTTCTCATTTGTAATGCTATTTATCTTATTTGGCGAACTTTTTATTCGTTACCAACTATTAATCTCATAAGTATTATCGCTGGTATTATATTGTTAATTACAGAATGGGCTGGTTACTTACAATCTATCGTTTTCAGCATTGTTTCATGGAAGCCATATAAACGGAAAGAAGTACCATTATCCACTTTCGAAAAACTACCCACTGTCGACATATTTATTGCAACTTACAATGAACCGATCGATTTATTAAAACGTACTGTAGCTGGTTGTACGTTGATTACTTATCCGAAAGAGTTACTAAACATTTATATTTGTGACGACGGGCGCCGTGAAAGTGTAAAGCAACTTGCGGTAGAGTTTTCTGTTCATCACATAACTCGCACCGAAAATAAGCATGCAAAAGCTGGAAATTTAAATCATGCGATGCTTCATTCAAAAGGTGATATTATCGTAACAATGGATGCTGATATGATACCACGAGCTAACTTTTTAGAGCGAACGATTGGTTATTTTTCTAAAAATAATGTTGTATTCGTTCAAGCACCACAAGTTTTTTATAATGCTGATCCTTTCCAATATAATTTGTTTTTTGAAGATAACATCGCCAATGAACAAGATTTCTTTATGCGCCAGTTAGAAGAAGGAAAAGATCGCTTTAATGCTACGATGTATGTTGGTAGTAACGCTCTATTTCGCCGCACCGCTCTTGAAGAAATTGGAGGATTTGCGACTGGAGTTATTACTGAAGATATGGCAACTGGTATGCTACTACAAGCTAACAAATGGGAAACTATATTTGTCAATGAAACACTTGCTGTTGGATTATCCCCAGAAACATTTAGTGATTTATTAAAACAACGGGACCGCTGGTGTAGAGGGAATATTCAAGTCGTAAAAAAGTGGAATCCTTTCACTATAAAAGGATTATCTTTTATGCAGCGTCTTTTATATGCAGATGGAATTCATTATTGGTTTTTCGGTGTTTATAAAATGATATTTTTACTAGCACCGCTATTATTTTTAATATTTGATATTTATAGTTTAGAAATTAATTTCATGCACTTATTTATGTTCTGGGCACCTGCTTTTTTAACATCACAGCTTATTTTCAAAGCTGTTTCTAATAAAAAACGAACAACTACGTGGAGTCATGTGTACGAAGTTGCTATGGCTCCTTATATGGGATTTGCTATTTTATCAGAAACTTTCTTACGTAAAAAATTTCAATTTCATGTGACAAGAAAGGGAGTTCAAAATAATACAAGGCATTTTTTATGGATTGCAAGCGTCCCTCACCTCGTATTACTCATTTTAACAATTATTGCACTGATTCGGGCAACACTTATGCTCTTATATCCTGAGCAATATCATATTGAAAGAGAGAGCTTATATATTAATATTTTCTGGGTACTATACAACGGGATAGCTATTGTCACTTCACTATTTGTAGCATTTGAAAGACCGCGTTTTCGAAATTCAGAACGTTTCGTAGTAAATTTACCAGGTACTTTATATGCCGAAGATATGATCATTTCTTGCCATGTCCTTGATATTAGTGAAACGGGGGCACGTTTTGAATTAGATCCCTCCATTCCATTTGAAACTTTATCAAGTCTATCTTCCTATACGCTATCTTTTGGCGAGGTAGAAAAGATTCATAGTACAAAAAAATGGATTCGGAGACAAGAAAATTCTGTACAAGTTGGTGTATCATTTGATGATGTATCCCATGAGCAATATTGTAAACTCATTCTTCATCTATTTAGTAAACCGGTTAATGACCGGGTGGAAAAGGTGTACGATAAAGCATTTCTTACACTAGCAATTGCATCTTTCATAAAAAATACCAAAAAAGCACCAAGACAATTTCGCAGGCAACATATACGTGAGCAACTGATGTCTTCTGGAACATTGCATATGAATGGGATGCCGATTGAAGCGACCATTGTCGACTATAGTACAGGTGGGTGCCAAGTACAAACGAACACCCCTCTTGTGATTGACCAAATTATACAAGTAACAATGGAAGAACGTAATATTCAAAAGAGAAATGCACAAGTATGTTGGATTCAAAAAAAGGGTCGTAAAATATATGCTGGATTAAAATTCACAGCGTAAAAAAAGAAAAGAAGCGTACTGCTTCTTTTCTTTTTTACATGCTAAAATACTTATTAAAGGGGGATTTTATATGGAAAATGCTTCACAAAAGGCGAATCATTATTATGCGGTGATATTCACTTCTAATTTATCAAATGATACAACAGACTATAATACCGTTGCCGAAGAAATGGAGGAACTTGCAAAGCAACAACCTGGATTTTTAAGTGTAGAAAGTGCACGAGGTAATTCTGGACTCGGAATAACAATTTCTTATTGGGAATCACTTGATGCGATTGAAAATTGGAAAAAGAACGCCTTACATAAAGAAGCGAAAAAAAGAGGTCGTGAGCAATGGTATGAAAACTTCCACCTGCGTATCTGCCTTGTTGAGAAAGAATTTAAGTTTCAAAGAGGCACAATATAACTATGAAGAAAAAAGTAGCTCTCGTTATTGTTCATGAAATATATGGTGTGAACGACCATATGCATCACGTTACCAACCACTTTACTTCATCTCATATAGACGTATTCTGTCCTAACCTTCTACAATCGCAACATGCATTTCATTATAGTGATGAAGAAAAAGCATATGAACATTTTGTAAATCATATTGGATTTGATTATGGAAAAAAGCAAATTGAAGAATTCATTTCTCATCTTTCTAGTAGTTATACACATATTGGTCTTATCGGCTTTAGCGTTGGAGCTACCGTCTCATGGCTATGTAGTAACAATCCGAAAATAGATTTTATTATCGGTTGTTACGGTTCTCGTATACGCGACTATGTTCACATAAAGCCTACATGCGCTACACTACTTATATTTCCTGAAAAAGAAGCTAGTTTTTCAGTATCCTCTTTAATTCAAACATTGCAGCAACAAAAAAATCCTTTATTAGAAATAAAACAACTACACGGTGAACATGGATTTCTAAATCCGTACACTGAAAAATATAACAGGCACTCTACAAAACAAGCATACAATTTAATAGATTCATTTCTTGTAAAGTAAAACTTCAATCAATGGGGGATGTTCATCCCCCACCTAATCTCTTTTCTTACGTTGAGTTTTAAGGTGTGGGTCTTACTGCCCATGCGTGATAAAAACAATCTTATAAAGGAGAATCAAATGACGCTGACATTACTCTTACTTATTTTCATACTCATTGCCTTTATCTCAGCGCTAACTATCATTTTTAAAACCGTAAAAAAAGGGAGATTTTTCAACCGCCCCTCCCTACAATCTATTATCATTTGCATTTTATTTTTTACTAATTGGATCTTATATGTAACAACTTTTTATTCGTTACTCCCCGAGAAAGTTAGCGAGTTCATATTCCTGCCCATTTGGTTTTTCCTTTGTATTTTAGGATTTATCGCTTTTTGGCACGAATGGAGAAATAATCGTGTGTTCTCGATATGTATTGGTTTTCTTTCCTTTATTAGTTTTCTATTTGGGCTGTTGTTGTTAGTTCTTTCGGGGATGTAATAGAAGAAGGAAGAAAAGCCAATTTTTAACTTTTCTTCCTTCTATGTTTACCTTTAGCTTTCACTGTCACTGATTCACAAGGTGTATAATATATTTGAGGCGTCGCCTTATCAACAAACATCATAAATGTAATAAAACCGAGAATAAAGAAAATAAACAACGTTAACAAAATTGCTCCTATCGTTAAAAGTATCATAACACCACCCCTATATTTTTCATGTTATTACACTTTTCGCTATTATATGAGCGTAATCCTTTTTAGAAAAAGAAACGTAACAAAATAATCACAACCACTCCCGTTAATACTGTACCTAATAAACTACGAGTATATATTGCAACAAGAAATGTTGGAATTGCTGTAATAAGATAATCCCACTGCATCGTCTCATGCATAAATAAAACTTGTGCTAAAAGCGCTGCTAATATCGCAATTGGTATGTAATTTAACCATTTTAAACCCCAGTCAGGAATTTGTAGTTTGCTAAATACGAGTAGAGGTAAAATACGTGGCACGAGTGTAACAGCTCCTGCTGCTAGTAAAAGTAATAATACATCTAATCTCATTTCCATTTTTCAATCACCACTCCAATCGTCGCAGCTAGTAATGTTGCGATAATAACCGCTATACTATCTGGCATAAATAGGTGTGAAACGTACGCGATAATAATCGATACAATTGCAACACTTAAATGAATTACTAGTTTTGGTTTACTACTTATGAGCTGAAGAACAAATAATCCGATAAACATCGCTGGTAATGCATAATCCATCCCGTATGTATGTGGATCTGGTATCCACTCACCAAATAGCCCACCAATAATAGTAGCAAGTATCCAATTTAAATACGCTGTTACGTTAAGCCCAATCATCCATCTTTCACCTAAATATCCTTTTTGCGCTGCATGCTGCACTGCAACGCCGAAAGTTTCATCTGTAATTTGAGAACCGATAATGACGTTTTTTAATAGAGGTAGTTTCGTAAAGTACGGTGCGAGGGCAGCACTCATTAATAAATGGCGTAAATTAACAAAAAATACAGTAAAAATAATTGCGGAAGCAGGAGCACCGGCTGCATACATACCAGCTAATATAAATTGGGCAGAACCTGCATAAATTAAAGTGGACATAAATGCAATTTCAATGATAGAAAAACCTGCTGTTTTTGCAATTACACCAGCTGCTATACCGATGCTCAAGTAACCAAATACAGTTGGTAAACAATCTTTTACTCCTTGCTGAAATGTATCATCGCTCTGCAAAGCTACATGTGCCTGAGCTTTACTCATCTCTATCATCCTCCATTCCTTCTAAAGTTCGTTTTCCTGTTACGACATGAACTAAATCTATATTTTCACGCCATAACGTATCTAACTTATCAGCTCCAAATTCCTTTGTGATTTCCTCAACCATAATATCGTGGCGCACATACTCTGTAGCAACGAGAACTAGCGCTGGGTCATACGTTGTAACAGCCCATGAAGTGCTATCATTTGAGAAGTTCGCAATTAATACTTCCTCTCCATCACGAGCAATAACAGTTAAATGACCACCCATTCTCTTTTCAACAACGTGGGGCGTCATATAATTATGATGAAACGTGGCTCCTATTTTTGTTTCTGGAGCTCCAAATAAGATTGAAAATATATGTACGCCTTCCTCTTCCTTTTGATGAATGTATGGCTCAATTTCATGCACTTGATCTTCCCATACAGAAATCCATAATTCTTCCTTTGCCCTATTAATTATATTGCATATTTCTTTTAAAACACGATCATTTGAGCGAATATGCGAAATTACATCTATTTGTCGCTCTTGTTCTAAACAATTTAGTTTCTCATCTAAAAATTCAAAGGACTTTTCAAAGTCTTTTCGCATTCGATTCATTAATTCGGTAGCTGGTACTGGTACATATTTAACTGGTTCAGAAGGTACAATATGCACCGCTCCTTTATCCATTAACTTACCGAGTACCTCGTAAATCATAGAACGAGGTACTCCTGTTTGTTTACTCACTTCATAGCCTGTTACTGGGGAGTGTTTTAACAATCCAATATACGCTTTACATTCATACTGGGAAAATCCTAACTTTTGTAATTCCTTTATAATTTCATCCATCGGTAACCCCTCACAATCTAAATCGCCCTTACTTCAAAACGACGATTTTGCTTCCCTTTACTTTTTACTTTATCAATAACAAGTGTTCCTATTTCACTCGTATTTTTCACATGTGTACCTCCACAAGCTTGTTCGTCTAAATTTTCAATTGTAACAATGCGGATTTCTTGGATAGTAGTTGGCAGGAGATTTATTGCTGTTTTAATCATTCCTACAGCATTTTCTGCTTCTTCGCGGCTCATATAGCGAGTGGAAATTTCTTTATTTTGCTCAATAAGTTTATTCACTTCCTCAACAATTTCTTCTACTTCCACGCTCGATAACTCTTGTAACTCATTAAAATCGATACGGGCTTTATCAGGATAAATTTGGTTTCCGGTGCATAGTGCTCCATACTTTTCATAAACAACAGCTCCGATAAGATGCAGTAAAGAGTGATGACGCATTAAATTATGACGTCTTTCCCAATTAATCTCTAATTTAACTGGACCTAATTTTACTTGAGCTTCATCTTTTATATAGTGAACTATTTCTCCCTGCTCCCTCTTTACTTTTTCAACTTCAAATACAGACCCATCTTGTACAATGACACCCGTATCACATTCCTGCCCTCCACCAGTTGGATAAAAAACTGTTTCTTTTAGAAATACTTTATTCCCTTCTACTTTTATCACTTCTGTTTCGCAACTCGTTTTGTATGCATCTTCTAAATATAATGCCGTTGTCATACTCTCACCTCTTTAGTAGTTATAGTTATACCTACTAATATAAAAAATAACATTCATACAGTCAACTTATATTTCAGAATTTTTAATTTTAAACAAAAAAAGCCTTTTACAATAAGGCTTTTTTCTACATACTATTATTTATTTTAACTGTAAAGTATTTAATATGTTCCCCGCCAAATGCTCCCGTAAAGTACAACCTGTATACTCTTCCCTAAATACACCCGCCTTCACAAATAAAGGAATGACTTCACTAAAGAATAGATCTAGTGACTTTGGAGGTCCTCCTGGAATAGCAATAAATCCATCTAACGCCCCTGCCTCAAACCTATCCATAATTTGCTTCGCAACGTCTTTTGGTGTACCAACCGCAACCCAATGAGCCGATCCAACAACTTCTGGTCGTTCTAGTATTTGTTCAACTGTTGGTTCATTTTTAATAATGAAGTTCCGTAATAACTCGGCATGAGTTTTACTACGTACAGTTTGATCCCGACTTGGCAGCATCTCTTCCGTAATTTTACTTTCTAGCGGAATCCCTCTCGCATCTAATCCGAGAACCATTTCAAGTAACGTATATCTCTTCTCTTTTGTGAGATGTTGATGAGCTTGCCTATGCATTTCTAACGCTTCTTCATATGTATCACCTATAAAGAAATATAATCCAGGTAATACACGTATAGCATCTTGCTTGCGGCCATGCTGTTCTGCTCTTCTTCTTAAATCTTGACGAAGTTCAATTCCTGACTCTATATCAGGCGTTGCGGCAAAAATTGCATCAGCAACAGAAGCAGCAAAATTCCGACCAGACTCTGAAGCACCGGCTTGAAATAATGGCATTTCTCCTGATATATGCTGCGGAATATTAAGTGGACCTTTTACCTTAAAGTACTCACCATTATGCTCAATAGGCTTTACCATCTCTCTAATAACATCAGGATTATCTACTTTCAATACTTCATTAGGGTGACTCCTCCAAAGTTTTCTTACTAACTCTGTACATTCTGCCGCTTTCGCGTATCGTTCCTCAGATGATGGCATCCCTTCCTCACCAAAGTTTTCAGCACCGTCAATGGATGTAACAATATTCCACCCTACTCGGCCGTTACTAATCCAGTGTAACGATTGTAATTGCCTTGCTAATATATATGGTGGATAAAACGAAGTTGAAGCAGTTGTAACGACTCCAATTTTTTCTGTCGCATAAGCAATAGCAGTAAACAGTAACGTCAGGTCTAAAATGACACTCCCTTTATTACGAGCAATTAAATCTGGGTGCGCCACTAAATAATCGGCTTTAAAAACAAAATCTAACTTAGCCTTTTCTGCCTGTAGTGCCAACTCTACTTGTTCATCAATTCCGGAATTAAACTCATTCCCATCTTCTTTCTTTCTAGAAATTAAACATAATCCAATGCAAAGTTGATTCTTTGTAAACATATATACACCATCCCCTTGTTTTTAATTCACTTAGTTAAACAAATGTTGCTGTCATTATGAAAATAAATAAAATGATATTGATAATCATTATCATTTTATGATGTAACTGTAATAAAAGCAATAACAAAAAAGACTCCCACTTTTGGAAGTCCTTTATCTCAATATTTCATTCGCTTCTTTTTCATAAATTTTATCAAATGATGTCATAACGCGCTGTGATGCTTGAATCATCTTTTGATCCGTCATAAGATCGGCCATCTCTTTCGTCATATCTACATTTGAATTTTCTAGCATATGATTTTTTACTATTCCTGTTCCGTTCGGTAAATTAGCAATGTTTCCTTCTGCTAGTGTAAAGCTTTTATTTTCACGTTGTACGAGACGAGCATTCGTTTCTGCATCTACTGTTTTTGTTTGCAAACGAGCAATATTATTTTGTGTTACTTCATCATATAATGTACCGTCTGCTTGTACAGCAACCTTTGCTCCTTCCGGAATACGAATACGCTCATTATTCTCTCCCATTACGAAAGCACCTGAAGATGTTTGTAAATAACGATCACTATTTAATGTGAAACTACCATCTCTCGTTAAAAACGTTTCATCATTTTTAGAAGTAACGAAAAATGATGTTGTGCCGGCCGCGCCGTCATCTAAAAAGAAATCTGTAGCACTATTTGTCATTTGTATGTTTCCTTGTACTAAATTCACGTGTGTTGCGGCTGGTACTACAGCGTAATCGACCGAACCGATATTTGTTACCGCCCCATCTCCGCGGCGATATGTGTCTTGTACATCAAATACTTTAGACGTCATATTTTCTGCTTTAAATCCTGTCGTTTGAGCATTTGCAACGTTATTCGAATGAACATTAATTCGCTGCATGTAGTTCATCATACCCATAGAACCTATATAAAGACCGTTCATATTCGTTTGAATAAGGCAAGCGCCTTATTCTTCACCTCTTTTCTACGATGTTTGTAACATTTGTTTCGCTAAATGTTCAGCTGTAGCGATATGTATATTTTTCCTTATGTCTTGGCCGTCTGTCATTAATACAATAGGAGCTGATGATACTGCTGGAATTTTCAACAATTCACCACTACTTGCTGTTTCATCAAATTTTGTAAACACAATACCATCTATATGAATATCTTTAAAGTTTGTAATGATTTCAATCATATCTTTACTTTTCATCGAAGCTGATAACGTTAAACAAATATAATCTGGCTCTACTTGTCCCATCGTTTCAATCATTTCTTCTACTGTTTCTGTCGTACGATAATTTTTTCCGGCTGTATCAATTAAAATATAATCGACGCGCGCTTCTTCTTTAAAATACGTAAGCGCTCTTGTCATTGCAGCTTCATCACGCACAGCAATTACTTCCGATCCAATTGTCTTTACGTTATCTTGCAATTGCTGCACTGTCCCTATGCGCGAATGATCTGTCGTTATAAAACCAACTGTTTTTTTCTTACCGTGAAATTGCCATGCCATTTTCGCAAGCGTCGTCGTTTTACCAACACCAGTTGGACCGATTAATGCAATTGTTTGTACTTCTTTTTCAAAGACGTTTTCCGTATTGAAATGAGATTTCATATCTTCCAATATGTACCTAATAACTTCTTCTTCCGTAATCATCGTTGCATTTTCAAACTTTATTTTTAACTTTTCAGCATATGCATAAATGAAATATTGTTCCACATCGTTTTGTTCTAGCATCCGAATTACCTTTTGAATAATAAACGGTACAGATTCTTGACTTTCTTTCTTTGGAACTACTTCTTCTTTCTTTACCGGAACGACTTGTTTCACAACTTTTTTCTTTTTCGGTACTTCCGTTTCTTTCGTCTGTTTCACCACGACAATTCCTTTTTCAAACAGCTTTAATAGTTTTTCTTTTTTTCTTGCCCATTCTTCACTATTTCCTGTTTGCATTGCCGCGTATGACATAGAAGTCGTTACGTTTTCTAAATTGTGCAGTACTGATTGAATTCCATTCGCCTTCACAATTTGTTCTGAAGGATCATTCACAACATCCATTAACTGTTCATGAAATTGAGCTGTACCTTCATTCACTTCTTCCTGTTTTTCTTCTGGAAAAGCGACTAACATTTCATAATCCTTTTTCCAAAAAAACGGTATATTTCGTTTTACACTTTCATCGACAACGTAATAATAATCTGTACCATATTGGTCAAATAACTTTCGATACAATTCATTTTTCGAAGCTGCTTTTATTCGCATTAACGCTTCTTTCTTTTCTGTACTTTCCATTACTTCACCCCCTACTATTCAATATAGGCAATTTGATCCACAACAATTTCTGGTGCTAATTCGCTAATACAAAGTACTTGTGCTTCTACTTGATAACGTTCTAGCAGTCTTACAATTGCAAATCTAAAATCTTTTCTACGTGTTAATAACACTGGTTCTCTTCCCATTAAACGTGCTTGCTTAAAGACGCGCTGCACTTGCTCAACGACACGTGTTTCTAAATCTAAATCCCAGTTTAACAAGTAACCTTGATATGAATTATTCACAACATCCGCATCTAACTCAATTGAATCAGAGAAGAGCGCTGCATAAATTTTTCCGTCCGGATTTTTCGCATTTTCACAAATAACTTTTGAAATACATTCACGAACAAATGATGTCACACCATCAACGTGATTTTGATACACTTCTTTTCCGTCAATAATACCTTCAATAATTGTTGGTAAATCACGAATAGAAATACCTTCTTTTAGAAGTTGTTTAATAACATTTTGAACGAGTGATAAATCAATTTCTTTCTTCTTAATCTCTTCTAATAGAACGCCATTATCATTTTCAAGCGAGTTAATTAAGTCTTTTACATGTTGGCGCTGAATTAATTCATGCAGATTACGCCTTACGACAACATCTAAATGTGTAATTAATATGCTAAGTGGCTCTAACACTTGATAGCCTTTCATTTGTGCATCTTGCACCATATGCTCTAAAATCCAATATCCATCTTCGCCGAAAATTGGATCTTTCGCTGGTTCTGCATCTAAATCAGCCATTACGTTCGGTGTTTTTAGTGCTAATAAATAACCTGATTTTAAAACACCTTCAGCCGCCTTCGCACCTTTAATACGAATAATGTAACGACCACGTGGTCTAAAGCTCGTATTATCTTTAAAGTTAATTCCAGGAACGTTAATACCAAGGTCAGTAATAATCGACTTCCGCATAAGAACAACTTTATCACGAGCTGTTTCCCCGTTAATTTTCTGCTTTACAAGTGCTGCTAAATCTAAACCGAGTTCTACAATAATCGGATATTTATCCGTAAATACTCCGAATGAATCTTCCACTTGTTGTAATTGCTCATCTTCGCCTTGAATCATTTCTAATTCTTTTTGAAGCTCGTCTTCTTTTTCTTTCTTTATTCGATTTTTATTACGAATGCCTAAGAAGATAATCGTTCCACCAACGAGTGCGAATGGTAAAAACGGTAGCGGAGTAAAAATACCCATTGCAATAAATAAACCACCAAGTGCATATACAACGACTTCATGTGCTAATAACTCTTTAAAGATACCTTCTGTTACTGTATCCGGTGAGCCGTCAAATACACGCGTTACGATAATACCTGTTGAAATTGCAAGCATTAACGAACCGATTTGGTTTACGATTCCGTCACCGACAGTTAACTGTGTATAATGAAGAGCTGCATCTGCAAAGCTCATTCCTTGCTGCATCATTCCGACAATTAAACCGAAAATAATGTTTACGAATAAAATGACAATCCCGAAAATAACGTCCCCTTTAATGAACTTCCCGGCACCATCCATCGCTCCGTAAAACTCTGTTTCCATATTTAATTTTTTACGTTTTGCCTGTGCATCTTTTTCTGAAATAATACGCTGGTTTAAATCAGCATCGATAGACATTTGTTTCCCTGGTAAAGAATCAAGTGTAAAACGAGCTGCTACTTCAGCTGTACGAGATGCACCGTTTGCAACGATAAACTGGAATATGATTAATACTGTAAAAATAACGATACCAATTAATAAGTTTCCGCCAATTACGAACTGGCCGAACTCTTCAATAACATGACCGGCATTTCCGTCTGTCAAAATCGCTCGCGTCGTCGAAACGTTAATCGATACGCGGAAAATCCCGATTAATAACAACATCGTCGGAAATGACTTTAATTCATCCCACTCGTTAATACTTGTCGCTCGCATATAAATAAGTACTGACATACTTAGTAGAAAAACGATAACGATATCAAGTATAAATGGTGGAAGTGGAATTAAGAGCGCCACAACGAATGACGCTGCTAAAAAGATAGAAAAATAGGTTCTTGCAGAATCTATCTTAAACAAAGAGATCTCCTCCAAACGCGCTATTATACTTCAAGTTCATTCGTCTGAATTAAATAGCGCATAACTTCAATTACAGCTACGTATAAATCTTCAGGAATTGTCTCATCTTCCTCGACTTGATAATATAAAGAACGAGCAAGCGGACGGTTTTCCACCATTGGTATTTCATGTTCACGGGCAAGCGTTCGTATATATAATGCGAGCTCATCTTCCCCTTTTGCAACGACAATAGGCGCCGCATCAACTTGTTTATTGTACCGAAGCACCACTGAAATATGCGTCGGGTTGTTCACAATAAACGTTGCACCATCCATCTTCTTCGCGATTGTCCCTTGCAAGATCGCATGCATAAAGTTTTTTCGTTTCCCCTTTACTTGCGGGTCCCCTTCATTATCTTTATGCTCTTGTTTCACTTCTTCTTTTTTCATCTTAATATCTTGTTCGTACTCCCATTTTTGATAAATGAAATCAATAATAGAAAGAACGATTAAAATAATTAAAATGGCTAAAAAGATAAATTTAATTTGGCTAATAATTTCAGTAAGTGACGCTGTCCAGTTAAATCCAATCATACTGACGATTTTCTCTAAATTCTTTTTAAAGAGAACGTACGAAACGTAACCGATTAATCCCATATAAAACAGTGATTTCAAAATATCTACTAAACTTTTACGACTAAACAATCTCGTAAAATAGTTTTTCGGATTAATACGTGACGCTTTCGGTTTAATGACTTTAGAAGAAAATAGGAAGCCGACTTGAATCATATAATTGAATAAATGAAAAGCATATACGAGTATTAATATCGGAGCCGATACTTTCAGTAATAAAATCCCCATTAAATAAAAATACTCGGTTGAATCTGTATTTTTTCCAATTTGATCAAACAGCACCGCTACGGAATTCGCAATCTCAAACCCTAGCCAATCTCCGAAAAAGTAAACGACAACTGCTAATACGAGAATGGAAAATAAATTATTTAAATCTTTACTTCGGGCAATATTCCCTTCTTCACGCGATTTTTTACGCTTCTGCGGGGTGGCCTTTTCTGTTTTATTATCCTTTGCCATGCGCGTCCCCCTACTTCGTTAAGAAAAAGTTAAATAGTTTCGTATACTCTTCAAGTAATACATCCGTCATATTTTTAAACACATAACCGAGCATCGGTACACTCATCGCAATAAACAAAATACCACATGTAATTTTAATTAAAAATGCATTCATAAATACATTAAGTTGTTGGGCATTCTTCGCAATTAAAATTAAAACAAAATTAATAATAAATAGAGTTCCCATAATTGGTAATGCAATCTCAACAGCAGCTGTTATCGCAAATAACAATGTTGCTAAAAGGCTATCGAGGAAATTCGTTGTTAACAACTTTGAAATTGCCTCTGTATATTCGAAAGATTTCAAGATTGTTGCAACGAAATAATTAATACCACCAAGAGAAACAAATATAATAACAAAAAACATGTCAAAAATCGTCGCAATAAGCGTCGATTGTGTACCACTATTTACGTCAAATAAACTAGACTGTGAAAATCCGATATCAAAATCTATTATGTGCCCAGCCATTTTCGGTATATTTAGTAACATTTCAATAATTTTTGCTAAGGATAAACCAATTACTAGCTGGGTTGCTGCATACGCAACAACCTCTCCATTTGTTGTCATCAAAGGAAGATCAATTTTATCTGCTACTGTAATTGATAATCCTAATCCAAATGTAACTTTCGCCATTGCTGGAACTGACTTCCCTGAAAAAAATGGTAAAAAAAACAAAAAAGAGGTAATACGACAAAAAGCAAAAAAAGTGTTTAACCATAATTCCATATTCATCTTATATCACCTTTTTTCAATAAGAACGTAACAACGTTGGAATCTTGTCATATAAATCCAAAATCAAAGTTATTATTTCCTGAAACATCCATGGACCTACAATAATAATGACTAAAATAATTGTTGCCATCTTTGGCAAAAACGTTAAAGTTTGTTCTTGAATTTGCATCATTGCCATTAAAACTGAAATAATAACAACAACAATTAGGCTGACGCCCGCTACAGGTAGTACAATTTCAAATCCTTTATAAAAAAAAGTTTGAAAAATTTCTGTAATAGGTGTTATGTTCATTAACTTTTGACTCCTATCGTACATATGCATAATCGCATGATACGTCTAATTATAAATATACGTTTCTACTTTAGTTTCACATAAACCTTAAATTATAAATAACATACTTAACCTACAGTTTTAAACATTATATCGACGATTTTTGTATATCCACCTAAATATACGAAAACGAGTATTTTAAACGGTAAACTTAAAATCATCGGCGGTACCATCATCATCCCGAGGTACATTAAAAGCGTACTAATAATTAAATCTATAAACACGAATGCTAAATAAATGAACATCCCTGTTAACAGTCCCTTTTGAATTTGCGTTAACGTAAAAGATGGTACGAGTGTAAATAATGAAAGATCCTTTAAATCCTTCGGCAGCTCTTCTCCGCGTACTTTCAACATCATTTTTAAATCATGCTTATACGTATGCTTCGCCATATAATCTTTCATAATTGGAGCTGTCGTTTCCGCAGCTTGGCTTACTGTTATTTTCTCTTTCGTCATTGGATCCCATACATCGCTCTTCAATTGCCCGAGTACAGGCTGCATCGTAAAGAGTGATAAAAATAATGCAAGTCCAACAAGCACTTGGTTTGGAGGTAAACTCATTACCCCAAGTCCTTGACGTGTAATCCCAAGAACGATCATAAAATAAGTAAAATGTGTAAATAATAGAACGATAGAAGAAGATAATGATAAAAGGGTAACGAGCGCAAATAGTTGTACACTTGAATTACTCGTAAACTCTTTTCCATTTTCGAAATTAATAAAACCGTTCGGGGCTGCATACGCTGGATTTACAAAAATAATTGAAAAAACGATAGAAAATACGAAAATAACGGCTAATAATGATAACTGTTTCTTTATTCTCATGATGGATCCTCTACTTTTTTCGTTTCAGTCTTCACCGCGTCTTCTAGCGCTTGTTGAAACTGATTTCCTGTTCCGGTTAATTGCACAGACTGTACACCGTTATTACTAATAACAGTGAACACTTGCTTTCCGTCCACTTCAAATAAAAAGGCACTCGTTTGATGATTTAAATACACGCCGTCTTTTACTTGAATATGGCCATTTTCACCCTGCTTAAAAAACTGCTGTTTGCGCGTCTTTTTCGTCATATAATATGCACCGTAACCGAGCGCACCAAACAGTAAAACGACTTGAAATAAGGTCGTCATATACGACATATGACTCCTCCTCTACTCTTTATCTTGCATTTGACTTTGCGCTTTCATAAGCGCCGCTTGTTTCTTATCAGCTTCAATTTCAGAAATGATAATACCGAATTTCTCGTCCATTACAATTGCTTCACCGATGCCGACTTTCATATTACTTAAATACACATCTACTTTATGTCCTAAGTTTTTCTCTACTTCAAGAACATCGCCAACTTTTAACTGCTTTACATCACCGAGCGTAATAGATGACTTTCCAAGCTTTACACCAAGTTCAATCGAAATATCTGAAACAGTATCAATATGTGCTTTACCTGCTTCATTTCGCTTTCCTGCAAAATCTTCTAATCCCATTAATGACACGGGAGATACTTCATGCTTCATATGGATCCTCCTACTCTACAAAACTTTTAAATAGGAGCGCCTTACGCGTTCCATCTTTTCCAATAAAACAATTAAATTTATGCTTTCCATCTACATAACCAAGTAATTCATCCGAAACTTTCGTATGAAGCGGAATAATATCGCCTTCTTCAATTTGTTCAATCTCACTCATTGTCATTTTCTGCTCACCAATCGCAACGTGAACAGGTTTGTACACTTGATTTACTTTCACTTCCACTTCAGACGTATACTTCCTACGTTTGTCCGAAGAATGTTCGACAATATTTTCAGACGTTAACTTATCCATAATTTCTTCAACAGATAAGAACGGAATTCCGATACGCACCGTCGTATTCCAAAAATCTGTTTTCATATTTACATTAAGTAATGAAATAATATCGCTCGCTGTCGTAATCTTTAATGCATTCGGATCTGTTTCCGTCGTTACAAATTTCGGTTCAATCGCAACAACACTTTCAAATGATTGCTCTAAATTTTTACAAAGAAGCAAGAATATATTATCAAGCGTTAAAAACTCAAATGCTGTTAACGGTCTGCGCATCGTAAAGTTACGCTTACTATCTCCGCCAAGCCAACATTCATGAATATAAATAACGAATGCTAAATCAATCTCAATAACAATTTCTCCAAGCTCTGGTAAACCGAGATCAATTACGCAATATAAATAATAATCTTTCGGCATTTTCTCCACATACTCACTCGTAAATGGAACTTGCTCAACCGTTGAAGGCTCTAGTTCAATTGGAATACGCATACGCGCTGATAACGTCTGTGACGTCTGTTTCCCAAACGTAGAAGCAATCGCTTGCAAACTACGTAAATGCTCAACACCGAACTTCTCTGGTCTGTTAAAATCATACTCTTGAAATTTCTCTTGCTTTCCTGCTTCTTGTGCGAAAGCTGGCATTTCCTCGCCTTCATTTACCGCCTTCAGCAGGGCATCAATTTGCTCTTGGCTTAATTTTTCGCCACTCATGACAATCCCCTTCCCTACCTTTTCAATTCAACGATTTCAACGTACATCTTCCCATTCTTCGTCAAAATCTTTCCGGTTCCAATCTCTTCATTCTCAAGCATAAGACGCACCGTATTTTTCGTTGAATTTTCAAGACGATACAATGTACCTTTCGTAATATGAAGCAGATCTTCAATTTTCTTTTTCGTATTTCCGATTTCAAAATAAATTGTTAACGGAATATCATCTTGTAATTTCAAATCTAGCCAACTCCCATATCATGTTCACGAAAATTTCATGTTCTCTCTATATGTGCAACTTCTTATTTTGAAACGTCGATATTTAATATTTTTTTAATATATCCTTGCGTTTCTTTAAATGGCGGTACGCCTCCGTACTTCCTCACATTCCCAGGACCAGCATTATAAGAAGCAAGTGCCAATACTAAGTCGCCGTTATTTTTCTTTAAATAACCGCTTAACTCTTTCACGCCACCTTCAATACTTTCAGCTGGTGAAAAGGGGTTCTTCACACCCATCTCCTTCACATTCGCTGGCATAAGTTGCATAAGACCCATCGCACCTGCATGTGACACCGTTTTCGGATTAAAATTAGACTCTACTTCAATCATTTTTTGAATTAACGTTTTCGGAATTCCGTATGTACGACTTACACGATCAATAATATCCTCATACTTCCCTTCATTGGAAGAACGTATTTTTTGAATATTATACTTCTTCGTTAATTCCCACGTATCAGCAGCCTCATTTTTCGTTTCTGGGAAACGTCGTTCAAACTCTTTTTGCGCAACTTGCACTTCATCTGCTTTCTTCGTTTCAGCCTTTTCTTCAGGCTTACTCGCTTCCTCTACTTTATTAATAGTTTCTGCCGGTTTATTAACAACCGCTTCTATTTTCGTAGATTGTACCGGCTGACTCATATCCTCTACTTTGGCCGGCTGCATAGTTTCTTTCGTCCCCTTCGCAGGCTCACTCTGCAACTTCTCTTGAAAACGACTACTAACAAATGCTTGAGGACTACTTAGCTTTTGCTGAATTTGTCCTTTTTTATATGCAAGCACTTCTTTTACTATATTTCCAACTATCATAATATCACCTTTTCGGTAAACAAAGATAATCTAATATTAGAGTTTTTTTTTAAAGTTTGCAATAATCCTTTTAATAATTATGTAATAAAAAAATGAATATATTGTTAAACTGTTATTTTTTTATATTTATTAATTCGAATTTTTAGTTGACACCCGCTATGACAAGGATTACAATAAATCTCGAAATTGATTTTTTCGCATATTACCGTTTTTCAATTTGCAGAAAAGTCAATATAAAAAAATGGGGGTTTCTTAACATGAGAATTAATACAAACATTAACAGCATGCGTACTCAAGAGTACATGCGCCAGAACCAAGACAAAATGAACGTTTCTATGAACCGTTTATCAAGCGGTAAACGCATTAATAGTGCAGCTGATGATGCTGCTGGGCTTGCTATCGCAACTCGTATGCGCGCTCGTCAAAGCGGTTTAGAAAAGGCTTCACAAAACACACAAGACGGAATGTCATTAATCCGTACTGCAGAATCTGCAATGAATTCTGTGTCAAACATTTTAACTCGTATGCGTGACATTGCCGTTCAATCTTCAAACGGAACAAACACTGATAAAAACCAATCTTCTTTACAAAAAGAATTTGCAGAATTACAAGAACAAATTGACTACATTGCTAATAACACAGAATTTAATGACAAAAACTTATTAGCTGGAACAGCATCTATTACAATCGGTGCAAAAGGTGCAAAAGGTACAGAAATTAAAATTGAAACTCTTGATACTGCCGCTTCTAGCAAACAGATTTCTATTAATTTATCTAATACTACAGCATCAAACTTAGGAGTTGCTGCTGGAACTAAAGGTATAGCTATTAACTCTTCATCTTCTGCTTTAGCAGCTATTTCGGCTATTGATGCAGCACTTACTCAAGTAGCTGGTAATCGAGCAACTCTTGGTGCTACCTTAAATCGTTTAGATCGTAACGTTGAAAACTTAAATAACCAAGCAACTAACATGGCATCTTCAGCTTCTCAAATTGAAGATGCAGATATGGCGAAAGAAATGTCTGAAATGACTAAATTCAAAATTTTAAATGAAGCTGGTATTAGTATGCTTTCTCAAGCAAACCAAACTCCACAAATGGTAAGTAAATTATTACAATAATTTACTTATCTATAAAAACGTCCTCAATTGAGGACGTTTTCTTTAAAAATAAATATTTAAAAATTGAACAAAAAAAATCCCACATAACTCCTTTAAGAAAATAACAATCTCTACTATAAATTCTCTATTATTTATCCTCCAACATAGGTATTTTGATTTTTTGATTTATGTGGACTCTATAAATTGGTTATTTTACGTATAGAAAAGATCTAATATTATAATTCAAAATGGTAGTTCCGGACTCCAACCATTTATTTTTTCCTAAGTAAATACCTAAAACTAGATCCTTACCTGTTCCTATATGTGATAGATTTTGATGTTTTTACTAGCGTACACTCATGAAAGTTCTAAAATAATATATATATTCATTAGTATAGAGGAATTCTCTCCTATTAAATTTCTTCTTTAAAAGATTGAAACATATACCAATTTTACTTTTTTAAAACTTATATTTTTCAATCGAACTTTGCCACGTGATAACTCTAACTACTTTTGAACCCTCGGAAAATTGCTCAGACTCTAACAACAATATTTATAGGAGTAACTTTCCGTCATCCCTAACACACAACACCTACTCTAAAAAAATTATTTCTTCTTTTGACACAATCTATTATTTATTTTTAAAATATCCATATTCTTATATTTTATATTTTTATTCAGAGCATTAGGAACCCTAAAGGGCTTCCTAATGCTCTGGAATCTTTTTTGATTTTAACGAAAAAAAAACAATATAAAATAATAGAGTTTAGAAAAATAGCCCTCCACCAGCCCCTTTTTTGGTTAAGTGGAGAGCTATTTTTGATTTTTTAACGAGATACGTTGAGATAAGCCTGTATTTCTTTGGCAACTATAAATAAAGCTTCGCTCTATAGTCAAACAGTGTAATCTTTATTTAAATTCATTATATAAAAAAGGCAGTGTCCTTATGACTGCTAATGGTTATAAATATACCACTATTATAATACCGTTTCTATTAAATCCCAAACCCTTTGAATAGATGTTGCATCCTGATATTGATGTACCCTTCCCTTAATATTCTGGCGCATTTTTTGGTACTGATTTTTATTTTTCAGCTCCTCCTCTATTTTCATTTGTAGTGATTTTTGGGTTATTGCCTTTGGCCCAGGCGTCCATTCTTCATATGGACTTAATAAAAAGCCACGATTTTCTTCATATTCTTTATAATCAACTGGTGTGAATATAATCGGCTTATCTAATAGTAGATAATCAAAATATACTGACGAATAATCTGTAATTAATAAATCAGTGGCCCCCAGTACTTCATATAAATCTACACCCTTAGACGCTAGCATACTATCAGTTAATAAATGTACTCCAGATATATTCTCAATAATTTGACGTACTTTATACTCTTCTGCTGGATGTAACTTTACAATGATCTCACAATTTTTTTCTTGTAAAAATTTCTTAAACTCGCTTATATTGAATGTTTCAAAATCAAATAGATTTTCCCAGCTTCTGTTTCCATCTTTCCTATGATTAGAAGTGGAACGATATGTAGGCATATAAAAAATAATATTTTTACCTTGATCTGATTTATCTAACACTTGAAATAAATTTTCTCTACTTTCTTTTTCAAACAATAAATCATTACGAGGCTGTCCTGTAACAACGTATTTATTAGGATCAATTTTAATACATTGATTCATTACTTCATTATAAAGATTTGAGTAAGATGTCGTATAATTCACTTGATCCCATATTTTAGAAAACCTATTCTTATTTACCTCACTATTATCAACAAATCCCATCGCTTTCATAGGAAAACCATGCCATAAATCAATAATTATTTGTTCAGGATTAAACATTTTTTTATTTAGGAAATAATTCCCTTCTGTTATAACAACCACATCACTTGAAACTATCTTCTGAATATATTCATCAGTCATTTCTTGCCGTATTAACTCTATTGTATGTTTATCTTTTACTTTCGAAGGGATATTCTTATATAATGCGATTGTGTTTGAACCACTATTTGATGTATATACTAATGTTATTTTTTTCTTCTTCACAGCGCCAGATGAACTATATTCCTTTTTTTGAGATTCTAGATGTAATTCATTTACAATCCATTCATTATCCTCCTTAATTAAATCTATATAACATATTAAATTTTCATTAGCATTGTTTCCTATATGAATTGATTTTATTAATTCTAATTTAACAGTAGCTTTATTCTGATTATGTTCCATTGCAATTACTTGTGGATAACATACATTGAAATTCCCACTTTTTTTTGTAACTAGCTGTAATTCATTTTGATTTTTTAACAATGATAAAAACATTTTTGAAACCGAAGTATTTTGGTTCTTTTCTTCAAATGGCGATATCCCTATATCCAAATACATTTCCATCACCGTTATCACAGTATCCAAAATATAATCTTTTACTTTCGTCTCCATTTGTTCGCGGTATTGCTGTTTATAATTTTTTACACCTTTTAATTCTGAATCCCGATAAATATGGTATGCAGGGAAATGACTGTCAACAAATAAGCTAATTCCTAACGCAGCTGCTCTAATACATAGATGTCGGTCTTCTCCCCACATAGTTACATTTTTGATTTTTGAAAAATTAACCCCTTTTTCAAGGGCTGACCTACTAAATAGTGTACAAGCTCCCAATCCTCCAACTTCATATACCCCTGGATTTTTTAACATATTTAAAAATTCAAGTGTACGCCTTTGGATTTCTTTTTCTTCTAGCACTTCTTCTCTATGATGTTCATACAATGTATAATGATCATAGAGCCATACTTGGGGCAACTCCACATTATTTTTCTCCCATTTTGTCCAAAATATTTCTGCTACAATATCTTTATTTAATTGAACTAAATGTTGTAAAGTCTTTGGATGTAAAACTAAATCCGAATCAATGAAAAATAAGTAATCATACCCTTCTTCTAACATCTTATCTATTATTTTATTTTTGTATTTTGCTACTTTCCATATTAAATCTTCATTCCAATAGTGACTATTTTCATCACGTTGATATGTTTGTAAATTTTTCTCTTCAAGCACCAAAACATTTTCTTTTTCTAGTGCAAACTTTTCAAGTAATGTACTAGAATTAGGTTCCTCATTATCATCTATGAAGTAATAACTAACTTCTAATTCATCAGTTTCTAATTCTTGTAATGACATTAAAAACTCTTTTAATATGTTTTCCTTTTGATTTATTGGACTTCCAATAAGTATTCTTTTCTTCATAATTTTTCTCCTTGTAGCAAAATATAAATTTCATTCTTTTGCTATGTAACCATATTATTTTTTATTTGGGTAGTTGATATCCCTGGTGTTCTAGGTAGATATATAACTTGACAGTGGCTTTTCAAATAATCAAAACTTCCTTTCCAATCTTCTCCTATAACAAAAATATCAATATCATATTTTAATACATCATGAACTTTTTGTTCCCAACTTTCTTCAGGTATAATCTGATCTACATATCTAATTGCTTGTAAAATTTCTTTTCGACTTTTGTATTTATAGCATGAATTTTTATTTTTTATCTTATTAAATTCATCTGTAGATAATCCGACTATCAAATGGTCCCCTAACTCTTTCGCTCTTTTTAATAAATTAACATGACCTATGTGCAATAAATCAAACGTACCATAAGTAAGAACTCTTTTCATTTTTATTTTCAAACCTCTTTCTCTAAATATACAAAGAAAAGATAAAAAGACTATTTACTCATAAAATTTCAACTCTACTGTTCCCCTCAATCCTTCCAATAAAGAAGGATACAACCTGATAGGACAATAATAAATAGAGCGCCTATTTTTATTTTATATTTCTTTTTACAGTTGCTCTCAATTATAGTTTTAAATAGATAGTATTAGATTCTTTCTTAACCAGTTACTATTTGAAAACATTTTAAGTCCTTTCATCATAATTCCTTCTCTATCTTCCCCCATTAACTCAATGGCATATTTATAAAAGCGGAAATCCTTACTATATTTACCAACTGCTTCTACTGCAATACGATAAGCTTCTTCAGTATTATTATTTTTAATTAACCATTCAATTATATTTACATATCCTTGCTCTGTTATATCTTTCTCATCCGCTAATTGATAAAAATCAATTGCAATATCCTGGTATTCATTTGTATAAAATACGTCTGCAATTTTCGCATCACTATTTTTCTTAAGAAAATGTTTATATGAAATCAATTTCTCTACGAAATCTGGTTTATTATAGCGACAAGCTCTATCCAACAATACTAGATACTCTTCTTCTTTTATTTCTTGAATCGCTTTGGGTTCTTCAAATAAAAACTCAAATACGTGAGAAAAATTCGAATGCCTCATAACATCTTTTATACGTTTATCTTTTGTAATTTCATACAAAATACATAAATCAGCTAAATCAAACACTCCATTTTGAATTCCCAGTAATAAATCTTCTGTTTCAAAAATAATAATTGCATCCTTCATAGTAGTAATCATATCTACTTTTATCTGTATTATATTTATTAAATTTCCTTTCCCATCTTCCATATCATCTGCCAATAGAGTCGCCAACTCTACATACCCTAAATGCAATAAATATTTCATAATTTCTATACGTATTATATTCGTCTTAATTAAATTTTGATTATTAAGAAATTCATACACTTCTTGTGGTCTATAGTATTTACATAGCATATGTACAATTTTTGTAGCAATTCTAACTGATAAAGAGTTTTCATTTAATGCCTGTATATAGTGATTAATTGCTTCTCCTTCATTATTTTCAATTTCATAAATTTGTCCAAGTCGTTCATGTGGTAAAAATGTTTTTCGATCAAAATGATAGATTATATCTGTATATATTTCGTTGTTTACTAGAATATTTTGATAAATCTCTTTTGCATCATTGTAACGTTTTTGTAAAAAATAAATTTCTCCTTTCCAAAATGTAAAATCTGGAGCCAAGGGCCACAACTCCTCTGTATCACATACAATTTCTAACGCTTCTTCAAAACGTTTTAGCATAACTAAACATTCTATAATATAAAATAAACATGTACGCACCCAACCTTCATCAACACTTTTTTTACATGTATACGCCTTAATAAAGTGATTTAGGGCTTCTTCTTGCTTGTTTAATCTTCGAAGCTCTTGTCCGTAATTAAAATAAGAGAAAGCTATATTATCCTCTTTATTTATTTCTTTTTCTATAATTTGTATATTACGATTTTCTTTATTTTGTTTTACCACTACATTTAATAAATATCCATAATGATAGACTTTAAGAGATGATAAAGATACTCTTAGCTCTCCTTCTACAGTTTCCAATTGTTCATGAATAGCACGCTTATAACAAATCGTGCCATCATTTATATATATTCTTGGCATTTGATTAACAGTTGTATTTTCTCCTAACGTCCCTGAAAAACTAGTAATTTCCACTAAATACATATTAAATTTATTTTGGTGGGATTTTATTTCATTTATAGCTTCTTTGAAATTATCAGGGTCGACACACTCATCAGCATCAATTGCAACAATCCATTCCCCATTTGCTTTAGATGCCGCAAAATTACGTGCCTCAGAAAAATCATTCGTCCACTCAAAATCATATACTTTATCTGTAAATTGTTTTGCAATTTCTTTTGTTGAATCTGTTGATCCTGTATCAACAACAATAATCTCCTCTACTACCATTCTCAGAGACTCTAAACATTTCCTTAACATTTCTTCTTCATTTTTTACAATTAAACAAGCTGATAGAAAAGGCTTCATTATAATTTTTCTCCTTTATTTATACTAAATGTATAACCTTTAATCATTATATTACCATTTTACTATTTTTTTAACGCTTTTTTTAAAAATGATTTAATATTTATATAAAAATATTCGAAAATGCGATTTTAAACACCCAATTATCGATGCGTCGAGAATATAATTAACAGAAAAATACATTTTAAAAATTTGAAGTCAAACCATCTTTATTCAGAAATTAGAAAAATATCGCTACTATATATAGTTATTTAGCTATAGTACACTTTTTTCTATCTCTATCTTTATAACAAATATATAATCTCACCCTCATTCAGCAAATATAATTTTTTCTTACACGTTTACTTTCATTTTTTCAGCTTTGTTACAATTACATATACGTCACCAGTTACTATATTTGTTATCCAAAGAATATCACTTCTATATGTCCTTTTTTAAACTGTGTCGTTGTTACTTGCGTACCATACTTCTTTATTGAATATAGACTTTCTTATTAATTTTTATTTTAGATATTAATATATACCGTTCCATCCGCTACCACTAATAAGTTCCCCCATATAATTGTCATATCTTTCACCACTTCTGCTGTAGCTAACTCTTTTCCTTTTAAAGCTACAACCAATAGAATTTTACAATATTACCGGTTACAACGTCAGTTAGTTTAATTTTATCCATTGCCTCTTTTTCATTATTTGCTACTGTTTAATATTAGACCTAACCATATTACTAAGCTAAGGCATTGCCTTCTGTAAAGAATTTAGTGATATATTTTTAATACCTTAGATAACAACTAAAATTACTGTTTGATCGAGTATTATTGGCTTTTCATTCTTTTTCATCACAGCTGATTTTCAAATTCTCCTTCTCCGCTCATTACAGAGATATAACATATACTCTAATCGGGTCATATCATATTCTGTTTATAGCATGTAAAAGGACTTGAACGATTAATAGCCATCTTTCGTCCCTCTTAATTTGTACAATAAAAACGTAGCTGTTTTTCCACCTTATTACAGAAGTGAAATATGATGAGGAGAATAATATTATTCATTTAATAACTATTTCATCTCAAAATACACGCACATAACCTTTGTCCTTTTTTAAGAAGCAATTTCTAATTACTCACTCCGTAATTCCACTAAATAATTTAGATAATTGTTCTAGTTTGGTAAATATATAAGAACAGCACTGTTTAATCCCTTTTCAGCTTTGGCCCTGAATACAAATATTTCATCCCTTAACCTTTTAGAAAAAGTCTATACATTCACCTTTTGGTTAGTACCTTTCATATTAGCTATTATGTACAAATACTTAAGGGTAGATACTTTTTTTACAGCACATACAAAATAAAAGGGAAATACATATAAACTATGTATCTCCCTTTTATTTTGTACCCAAATTTTATTACTGTGTTACGGTCATAACTTGTCCGCTACGATCAACCATAATTTTCATTTTACCGTCTTGTGCATTATATAGCCCTAGTTTATGTAATTCCATTTTACAATCTTGTACGAAAGTTGGTAATTTACGAATTTGATCGATATCAGAACTTGTAATGAAATGAATTAAAAGCTGCGTCATGCCTTTAATATCTTGTACAAGCTCTTCTTTCTCTCGTTTTAGCCTTTCATTTTCTAGTTGTAACGACTGCAATTCACCTTCTAGACTACGTGTATTCTTCGCTTCCCTAGAACGCCCTGCTGCCATGCTAGAAAGCTTATAAATACCTTCCATAAACTGATGTAGTTCGTCTTCTTTCCTTTCACTACATTGATTAATTGTTTCAAAATTATCAACGATACCAGATATAACTGTTACAAGATTTTTTTCATCCTCTTTATGCTGGATTTCTTCTTTTAATTCGTACTCGTTTTCTTGTTTTCTTGCAACGATTGTCTCTTTTACTGGTATATATTTTCGCTTTCGTCCTGGTTTTTGTTTTTCAATATTTTCAAACGGTATTTCACGTTTTTTCAATTTATAATACGTATTTTGCAATTGACTTTCTGTTTTTGGAAAAAGATTTAGTTCATTTTTACTTACGTATTTTGAAATATTTAAAATGTTTAAACCGTGACGCTGACAAAATTGATACACTTCATACAGTAGCTCTAGTTCAGATTTCAGCCATGTAATTGCTGATTTTTCGTACGCTCGCATTCCGCCATTTTTTTCTATATCTATTTGAAATAATACCATTCTATTATGTAAATCAAGTAATTCTTCATACTTTACTTGGAATTCTTTTTCTATTTTTTTAAATTCCACCTCTAGTTGCATATCGTTCATTTTATTATTTGACATGTTTTGTAAAAGACCTAATACATTAATTGCTGTGTGGTGATACATAATCTGTGCCACTCCCCCTCATCCTTTCACAATTCTCATCTGACTCCCATGTCTTTTAAGAAAATAGCAATTTTTACATATCCATATTATAACAGTTCGAAATTATCTGTCAAATAATTAACATACAAAAATGTATAGAAAGTATAAAAAATTGGAAAATGTTTTTTATTAATATGTAAAATTGCATATTAATTACATTTAATTATATTATATGGTATTTTGAATGTTTTTTCACCGAAAAAATTTGCGTTACCACGAAATGTTACTAAAATAACCCTCGAAAATACGTTTGCTTATATTTTCAAATCAAAAATCTTTATTTGAAGATTTTTTCATACATACAGCGCCAAACATCTTAGAAACCTTTCATTTTTCTGCCAGGTTAGAGTATAGAATACCAAAAAGGAATTAGCCAATGCTACATATGGCTAATTCCTTCCTCTCTCTAACAAAATAGATTTATAAATCCAGTCTTCAGATCCTCAATCAAAGCCTCACTTCTTCTTACCTAAACTTCATGCCTCTGAACTCACATCGCATGAGACTCTATTAATCACTAAAAACTTACTTACATAAGTAGTTCCCCTATTCCTACTAAATAGAAAAATGTTATACGCCAGCTCTTCTACTTACCTATAACCACTCCATATCTCTGGTCTCAACATCGCATAGGGCTCTATTAAGCACTGACCGCTCAACACTTAGCTAGAGCTTCTATTCTGGCTAAATAGAAGCTTTTAAAGCACTAACTTATCAACTAAACCAATTAGCTCTTGAATATCTGGCTTACTTACTTGAGCATTTGCTCCTACAGCTTCACCTTTATGGAATAATTCATTTGTAATTAATGAAGAGAAAATAATGACTGGTAAACGATTCATTACTTCACTATCCTTAACCACTTTCGTTAAATGATGTCCATCCATTTTTGGCATTTCAATATCCGTAATTAGCAGGTGAATATGTTCAAACATTTTTTCGCCTTGCTCTTTCGCTAATTTTTCAATTTGTGCTAACGCTTCTGCACCATTGCTGAAGAAGTTCATTTTCGTATATCCAGCTGATGATAATGTTTCTTCTAATATTTGGCGAAGCATCGCTGAATCTTCTGCAATATAAATTACTTTTTCAGCTCGATCTGTTTTTTGTTCTAACCCTGCAATTGATTTATTGTCATAACCAGTGCCGCTAATTTCACATACAATTTTTTCATAATCTAATAGTAAGATGATTTTGCCATCTAGTTTTACAATACCAGATGTCGTTTCTTCTAGTCCCATAGATAATGAAGCTGGTTCATCAATTTGTTCCCACGAAATACGTTGAATACGATGCACTTCATCAACGCGGAAAATAACTTTCATTTGGTTTAATTCTGAGATGATAAACTTCGTTTGATCAAGTGGCTTTGTTGACTTTAAATTAAGAGCCATTGCCAAGTTAATAACAGGTAAAATTTCACCACGTACTTGAACAACACCTTCAACTGCATGATGAGATTCTGGCACAGTTGTAACAGGGAATGGATTAATGATTTCACGTACTTTCATTACATTAATACTAAATAGGTTTTCACCAACAGTATACGTAACAATCTCTAATTCATTTGTTCCGCTTTCTAATAAAATACTTTGTGCTTGTGACATAAAGGTGTCGCTCCCCTTCCATTAATTCCGTATATCTAATTATTAAGCTTTATAAAAGCGAAAAAGTCAACTACCTATATAAAAAATATAGATAGTCGAACGATTCATTTTATAAAAAAACAATTAATCTTGTATAAACGAAGCAAGTGCCTCTAATAACACTTCTTGTGCTCCTACAACTTCCGTCGGCATTGCTTCCCATTTTTTCGAAAGCTCGGTCTCTACTCTTATTCTCAACTCAGAATTCATTTCTGCTAGCACATATTCTTTCGTTGCTATATCAACATCAAGTAGCGCAAGTGCATATAATTCCGGGTCATTTATTTTTTCGAATAATCGTTTTAATACCACCGGTGCTATATGTTTTAATTTTTCAATATGAATTTCCTTATCCGAAAATAGTAACTCATATTGAATAAACGTAACATTTTCTTTAATCACTTTAAAATAACAATTATTTTTTTTATCATTTACAAAATAACCGTTTGGATCCGCAATAATACTTTCTACTTTACGAATTAAATCTGGCAAACTATTCGCCGCCATTACAGTTCGCTGCTCAATCTCACTCGGCGAAATGAATGTAACGCGATACTTATTTTGCGCCATCCTCCTCACCTCTCCTTTTATAGAAATTCAGTCTAATTGTATACTACAACTATCTTAAATTAACTTAAAACTATTTTATATTACCACTTCTTACACTACCACACTACTCTAGTAACGCTACATATCTCTGGTCTTACACATCGGTCGGGACTCTATTAGGCACTAACCGCTCCAAAGCATCGCCAGGTCCTCTCTCAAAACCTAAAAAATGCTTTTAAGAACTTTTCAATAACTCTATGTTATTAAACCAAAACGCTATCTGCTGATCCGTAATATCAGGCAACATAACAAAAAACTCACGACACTTCATCTCATCCTTAAACAGTTGATACTTCCAAACGCTATCGCTACCAACACTTATGAAATAAAACTCATGGATACGGCCAATGATTGCTTGTTTTTCACCAAATGAATACGGAGGCACTTGCTTAATTTCAAATTGATCTGGTAAATATACATGCTCTTCTCGTTCTATTTTTAATACTTGCTCGGCAAGTTCACGTTTATTTTCGAAAAAAGGCAATTGTAAAATTCGCTCTTGTCTTGTCATACGAATAAAAAACCCTTTCTACTCCATTACATTTTTTCTTTACGATATATTATCGAATTAAGTTTACAACTTCATTTAATACTTCATCTGAAACTTTAATTACTTTCGCATTTCCTTGGAATCCGCGTTGGTATAACATTAAGTCAACGAATTCTACAGATAAATCTACGTTTGCACCTTCTTGTGCACCACCACGTACTTTACCTGCACCGTTTTGACCAGATGCACCAAGAGCTAAAATACCTGTTGTATTCGTCGCTGTATAGTTACCATTACCTGTTTTCATTAGTCCGCCTTCGTTCGGGAACATCGCAACAGCTAATTGACCTGCAGATTTCATACTTCCATCAGAATATTTTACCATCACATATCCACCGTCAGCAATGAAGCAATCTTTAACCGTCGCTGCTGCTCTACCATCTACGTCTGTTACTGATAATGTTTTATCTGTTGGATGGTTTGTTAAATGACTTAAGTCTAATTTTATAGAACCGCCATCAAATGGAATATTGGCTCCTTGCTCTTTCGGATTTGGATTTCCAACAGCATCAAATGTCATATTACCACCTGCACCTGGAACATCCTTAAACTCTGTTTCTTTTTTCGAGTCATTACGCATTTGTACTTTATATGTATAATTATGTTCACTCGTTTGTTTAAACTCTACACGCATTGTCCATGTATTCCCTGCATTATCATATACAGGTAAATCTTGTGTAATTTGTTTTTCACCAGTTGGAATATTCCCTTTAATTGTCCCTTTCGATGTTCGAATACCACCAATTGCTGTTCCCATTGGAATTTGCAACGGTCCTGGAATTCCAGATAAATCAACTTCACCAGTTGCCTCATTTGCAGGGTATGCAAATACGTATTGACCTTCAGTATTCGTAATATAGTAATCTGAAGATATCCCAAACGTACCTTTACGAGTAAATTCCATATTTCCGCCCTTTGAATCACCTACAACGAAGAAACCATTACCTTCCATTGCGGCTTGTGTTTTGCCACCTGTTAACGTAATTGTACCATCACTATAATCCGTAACAGTACCACTCATTTTCACACCGTTACCAATACTTTTCGGATTCGTTCCTGCGTATTTACCGTCACCTTTTGCACCAATCGAATTGTTATATAGTAAATCATCAAACATTGCTTTTTGTTTTTTATAACCTACTGTTTGTGCATTGGCAATATTATTTGAAGTTACACTTAATGCATTTTGTGTTGCATTCATCCCTGTAATACTTGTATATAACGCTTTAATCATAACGTATGGACACTCCTTATGAATTTGTAGTTTTTACTTCTTCAGTTACTTTTTGATCGTCTTTCTTTGCGTCTTCTGGGTTCGTTTCCCCAATCGGTTTATCAGACACTCTCTCAACGAAACGAAGAGATACAACCTTATTATTAATAACGAGCTGTACATCGTTATTTTCCGCAAGGCGAACTGTTTCTACTTGACCGGTTACTTTGTTTCCGTCACCGTCAACACCTCTTACGTATTTACCTAAAAACTTCATTCCACCATCAAGTGCTGTTGAATACATCGTTGATTGCAGCTTATCTACTGCTTTCGTCATATTCTGTACTTGTTCCATAAGAGATAACTGTGCTGTCTGATTCATCATTTGATTCATATCCATCGCATTAAATGGATCTTGATGTTGGAAACTTGATAAAAACAATTTTAGGAAATCATCTTTCCCCATTACCCCAGGAGTCTTTTGCGCTCCTGCCGAAACTCCATTACTTTGTTGCACTGGCGATTGTACACCATTAACAGGTACATTACTTTTTTGCGCTCCTGCTTGTAACGGAATATGATTTGTACTCGTTGTATTTAATCCAACTGTTGGCACGCTTTATTCCTCCAATAATCCCGCAAATTCTGTTGATTGTTGTTTTTCATGATTTGTATTTGCTAATTTCTGTTTTTGCCTTTGCTCTTGTTCTCGCTGTTCTTTTCGATTTTCATCTTTATCTGAATAGCTAATTTGAATATTGATTTCTTTTTCTTTTAATTTTAATTTCAATTCATCAAAAATGATTTCAACACGTTTTTTCGCATCGTGTTTTTCCATTTCTACGTGAACATCAATTTGATCTCCGTGTTTTTTCATAAACACTGTTAATGTACCAAGTTTTTCTGGATTTAACTGAAATAAAACACGTTCTTGTTTCACTACAAATTTTTGCAGCGCTTCTACTTGTGCTTCCATTTTCTTTCCTAAGTCAGGTAATGAAACTTTCTCAGCACCACTATTTGATTTCCCTACTTGTTCGGTACTCGTCGTTTTATTTAATAATTCTGCACCTGCAGAGCTCGAATCGTTTAATGCATCAACTTCTGGCAACTCTACCTTTGCGTCATCGCTCTCAAGTTTTGGAAGATCTACCTCTTTAGACTCTTCTTGTTCCTTTGCAATATTACAAGTTTCTGTTTCTACAACTTTCAATGCTTGCATAGTTTGCTCTGGCATCTTCATTTTGTCTAATACCATTTGCATTGTATCTTCTAAACATATAGCATTTTTGATATTCATATTTGAAAGAAGTTCTTGTAATTGTTGTAATTCAGCTGCAGGTAATTCATTAAGTTTAATATTGCCATATTCTTTATATAGCTCTTGTATTTTTTGTATGTATTGATATAACAATTCCGGCTGCACATGTAATTGCTCAATTGCAACCATTTGCTCAGATACAGCTAATAACAACTGTTCTGTCTCTTTTTTTTCTTCTTTCTTTACATTTGGTTCTTCTTTCGTTACCGATTTTTTAGAAAGAATATAATCTTTTTTCTCTTCTGGTGGTGCTTCTTCTCGTTTCGTTTTCTCCGTTTGCGGCTGTTTTTTATTTTCCATTCTCATCGTACGATCGAATGAAGAATCTTCATTTTTTGATTGTACTTCTAGCCCTTTTTCTTTTTGCGGAGGTAAACTTTGTTGCACCGGTAATACAGACTGTATCACTACATTCACCTCATCCATTCATACACATTTTCAAATCCAGAAGCATTTTTTCTTCCAGCTTTTCTTGTGCTTTCGCAAGCTTTTTACAATTTTCTTGATACATCTCATCAATGACACGTTCTTTTTCTTTTACTTGCTCTAAAAGGCTTTCATTTTTTTGAATAAAACCTTCCGTTTTTTTAATTTTTCGATTCCATTCTTCTATTCTTTCAGGTGAAAACGTATGTGAAGAAAGCATGCCCGCCATAATACGTTGCCCAGTTTGTACGACTTTACTACGCGATTTCACAACATATAAATCATATTCTTTTTTTTGTTCTATTTTTCTTTTTTCAGCTGTTAATTCATACACTTCTTTTAAAATATGTTCTTTTTCTTGATTTATTTGCAATTTTATTGTGTCGTACTGCTGTTTATCCACCTGTTTTCATAGCCCCTTCCTATTATAACGTTCTCTTTTTCTATTATATAGTTTTTTTCCAAAAAAATCTGTGAAATATTAAAAAACAAAAAAATAAGACCTCTTAGGCAGAGGCCTTATACTATATGGTGTATCGCTTCAACGATATCATCAAATTGGAAACTATCCAATCGACCTTGCTTTAAAAACGTATTTATACCTTCTACTTTATTTTTACATTCAAAAATATAAGCATTTTCTTCATTTTCTTGAATCGTTCCTAACTTAAAATACAATTCATTTTCTTTATAAATTGATAAAATTTTTCTCATTTCATTTGCAAGTTGCCAATGATGTGGCGAAACAATTTCTTCCATAATCCTACTTACTGAATCTAATACTGAAATTGCAGGATAATGACTAAGCGTTGCAAGCTCACGCTTTAATACAATATGTCCATCTAAAATACCACGTGCTAAATCTGGTACAGGGCCATTTAAATCGTCCCCATCAACAAGCACCGTATAAATACCTGTTATAGATCCCTTTTGTGTTTTCCCGGACCGCTCTAACAGCTTCTTCATATAACTTTCCATTAACAGTGTTTTACCACCAATCGGTAACTCTTTAACAGCAATATCAACACTTCTACGGGCATCGGCGAAACGAGTAACAGAGTCCATCATAAGTAATACGTTATTGCCTTGATCACGGAAGTATTCAGCAATAGACGTTGCGAGTTTCGCGGCACGAAGTTGCATAAGGTGACTTTCATCTGACGTCGCTACAACAACGACGCTTTTTCGCATCCCTTCCTCGCCTAACTCTTTTCGAATAAAGTCTTTTACTTCCCGGCCACGTTCTCCTACTAAACTAATAACGTTTATATCAGCTTTTGCATTTTTTGCTATCATTCCAAGTAAAGTAGATTTACCAACACCTGACCCAGCAAAAATACCAATCTTTTGACCGATACCAATTGTTAGCATAGAATCAATTGATTTTATTCCTGTTTCAAATACATCGGTAATCTCTTCACGTTCAAATGCATGTATAGGCGGTGCATCTAGTTTAATTTTCTGTAATGGAATGTTTTCAGCTTCCTCATTTAACACTTCACCATTTGCACTTAACACTTTTCCGAGCAAGTGATTACCACGTGGTACAGCAACATCTTCTGAAACTAATGTCACTGAATCTCCATAACATACTTTTTCTGTCTGTTCAAATGGAAGTAGCATATTATTTTCTTTTTCAATAGCAATCACTTCACATAAGACGTTATGTTCTCCAACGAAGCAAACATCTCCAATCTTCGCTTTCGGCCCTTTTGCTACGAAAAACTGTTCTTGTACACTATGAACTTTGCCTACTTTCGTATACAGCGGTGTTTCAATGAACTTATTCCATTTTTCGTTCTCATTCATTAACAGGCGGCTCATACATTTTGCTCCTCAAATAACTTCTCTTCTTCCCATTTCTGACGAAGTTTCGCGAATATAGGTGCAAATTTAAATTCAAAGAACTCTTTCTCTTCTTCCAGAACAAATTCACCAAACTGCAGGGAGAAATCATATTTCCATTCTACTAATTGTAGTAACCAATATTCTTTCGTATTCTCCTTCTCTTCTTGAATACGTTCAAACGTTTCTGGATGTACTGTAATGATTAATTTTTCAAACGAAGTTGGCAATGTTTGCACGATGCCAGTTAAAATAGGTAACACATCAAGCAATCGTGAATCTACCGCTTGATTCACGATTTTTTCTGCTAGATGAAAAGATTGATCCCATAATAACTCTGTCCATTCATATGCTGTTTCTTGTTGTTCTTTTTGAAACTGCACACGCGCTGCTTCCATCTGTTCCATTTGTTCATGAATATGCATTTGAAATTGTTCTTTATCTTGTAATAACTGCTGCTGCTCTCGTTCTAGCATTTGCTTCTCTTGCCTTAGCTGATTCATTTCCATATGTAATGATTCTTGCTGGGCGCGAAGTTCTGCATGATCAGCTTGTAATTCTTCCTCTTCTATTTGAACTGAAGCTGGTTTTGGAAATTGTAATTCATACGTTTCTTCAGAAAAAGAAACAGAATTCTTCGGAATTCTGTTTTTAAATAAGGACATCCTCTTCACCTCTTTGAACGATAATTCTTCCTTCTTTCTCTAGCTTTTTCACTGTACCAGTGATCGTTTGCTGCGCTTTTTCAGCATCCGTCATCTTAAGCGGTCCTAAGCCATCTAATTCTTCTAGAATCATCTCTTTACGGTTTGAAGACATACATGTAAATAATTTCTCTTTAATTTCTTCTTTTGCAATTTTAAGTGCTTTCGCAAGAACACCGTTATCTGTAATTTCTTCTAATACACGGCGAAGCGCAAGATCTTCAAGACCAAGTAAGTCTTCAAAGACAAACATATTTTCTTTAATTTTCTCAGATAACTCATAATCGACTTCATCCAGCTTTTGAAAGACTGTTTTTTCAACACCACGTGAAACATTATTTAAAATGTTTACGATTGTTTTCAAGCCATCAGTTTTATTAATTGCACTGAATGCCATATTATTTAATTTCGATTTTAACAACTCGCCAATTTGATTAATTAATTCACCATCAACTTGTTCTAACTTCGCAATACCCATTACCGTCTCTACTCGTTTATGATCTGGCAATCTCTCAATTAATTGAGACGCAAGTTGCGGTTTAATATAAGAAGCGATAATTGCAATTGTTTGTGGTGACTCATCATTAAGCACTGTAAGAAGTGGTTCTAAATCTGTAAGTGAATTTAAGAATTCAAATGGATTATCTTTGTTATACCAAAGATCTTCCAATAATTTTTCCAGTTCGTCTTCTGGCATGTTTTTAAATATGCGACGAATGTATTCTTTATCTGGAGTGACTAAGTTCAATTCTTTTACATTTAGTTCATATAAGAACTCTCCTAGTACATTTTCTAACGTTTCTGGTTTGTATACACGAAACTTTGCGATTTCACGAAGTAATACTTCTTTTTCCTCAGCTGTCATATATTCAATGACTTTTGCTGCCACCCCTTCTTCTAATGTACGAATAAGGATGGCAGCTTTTTCTTTGGAGGAGATTTCATCTAACATCGTTGTTCCTCCCTTACTGTCCGTTTAACCATTTTTTAATTACTTTTGCAGTTCCTTCTACATGTTCTTTCGTAGCATCCTGCACTTGTTCATCTAACGTTGGTTCTTTCGGTTCTTCTGGTTCAGGTTTTGGCTCTGGCACTATTTTTTCTTCAGGAATTTCCAAGATACTTTCATTACTTGCAGCCACTTCCTCTTCTGCTAAGTATTCTTCATATTCCTCTTCTTCTTTCTTTCTCTTACGTCTTGCTAATAAGAACCATACTAGACCACCGATTGCTAATAAGCCAGCTGTAATTCCACCGAATAACCACCAGTTCATACCACTTTTTTCTGGCTCTTTCTCTTTTTCGGCTTTCGGCTGATCGAACTGAACAGTTACAACGTTAACTTGACCATTTATAAAGTTACCGTTCGGATCAGCTTGAAGTCCTGCCGCTGTTCCAATTGCTTCTTTAAAAGTTGTCATATCAATTCTACGTTTTACTAGCGTATCATTATCTACCCATACAACAACATTTGTTTTCGTTAATTCTGGGTGTTTCTTAATTGTTTCAACTGTTTTATCTATTTCATAGTTTTCGATTTTGTTACCATTTTTATTATCATAGACAACTTTACCATTTTGATTATTGTTCGTACCGTAGTTTGGCACTTCACCGTTCGCTGTAATACCAGCACCTTGCTTCATATCTGCCCCTTCTTGCGCAGTAGAGCTTTCCTCTTGCTCTTGTTTACTACGAAGTACACCTTTATCACCATACTTTTCTGACTGACGTGTAACTTCATCGTAGTTTACAGATACTTTCGTATTCACTTTATATTCATTCGATTTAAACATCGTCATTAACGTTGCATCAATATCTTGCTTTAATTTACCTTCAAGTTGATGCTGCATCTCTACTTCTTTCTCATAAGAAGAAGAACTACTAGAATGTGCTTCATCTATCCCTTTTGAGATAACACCTTTTTTACTATCAATAACGCTTACTTCTTCTGCCTTCACGCCAGGAACTGCTGCACTAATCATTTGCTGTATACCTGCAACTTGATCAGCTGTTAACAATTGGCCACGCTTCACTCCAACCGTAATCGCCGCTGTTCCTTTTGCTTTTTCTTCATCAAAAATTGTCTCTTTTTCAGGCAATGTAATTTGAACATTTGCCGTTTCAACTGTCGCAAAGTTTCTTACAATATCTTGCTCCAATTGCTTCTTCGTACCGACAATTTGCTTCATTTTTTTATCTTGCTCACTTGAACCGAGCGAGCTTTCTAATAAAATTTCCTCACCGCTTTTAGAATTAAACGGTAAGCCCATCCCATTCATTTCTTTTCGAACCCATGGAGCATCATTCTTTTGCACACGAATCGAACCATCGGCCGCTAATTGATAATCGACACCTAACTTCGATAATTCTGCTGTAATCTCTTGTTTATCTGTATCATTTAAATTTTGATATACAACAACATATTTATCTGGCAAGGTGAAGTATAAAAGTGCTCCTGTTACAATCGCTAAAAGCGCAGCACCAATTACTAACTTATGCCACGTTTTTAACGATTGGATAACATTTTTCATCTTTTCCATTTAAACACACCCGTCCACTTTCCTAAATTTGCATATTAATTAGTGACTTATAATTTTCAATAAGATTATCACGTACGAGAGCAGCCGTTTTCATTTGAGACTCAGCTTTCTTTTGCTGAATTAAAACGTCATGTGTTTCTCCTACCCCTTTAGTTAGTAAATCATATACTGCTGTTTGTGCATTGTTTTGTGTTTGATTCATATCTTCCAATAAATCAATAAACTTTTTCCCCGGAGCTACAGATGTTTCAGAAGTTTTCGGTGCACCAATTGACTGAATTGCTCCAAATGGTTGTGTATTTAACATTGGTTGGATTTTCATATTACTATCTTCCCCCTTATCCTCGGCCGATTTCTAAATCTTTATCAAGCATTTTTTTATTTGCATTTAATACACTCGTATTCGCTTCATACATTTTTTGAGCAACCATTACATTCGTCATTTCAGCAGTTACATCAATATTTGGATAACGTACATATCCTTCTTCATTTGCGTGCGGATGCGTCGGATCATACACTAAATTTTCCGTTTTGTCTGCTTCAATACTTTTTATTTTCACTCCGTTAGTAGGAGACCCATCTAACATACTTGCAAAACTATTGTTTGATTCTAGCACCACACTACGACGCTCATATAAATCTGCCCCCGGAGCCGCCGTCGTATTTGCATTTACAATATTGTTAGAAGTAACTTCCATCCACTTTCTCGCTGTCGTTAGCCCTGAGCCACTTGCATTAATTGCCTGAAACATCCGTTGTCTCTCCTTCTACTTTTAACGTCCGCGTGCCGCTTGGTTAATTGCATATTGTGTATTAATTGCGTTAATTGAAATACCGTATAACTGATTTGTTTTCATTAAATCTAGCATTTCTGTCGTTACATCCACACTATTCCCGTCTTTATTCGTTTGCATTGATTTTGTTTGAATCTTTGCATATGTATTTTTCGTATTTACTGTCGGCAAGTGCATTTCATTCGTTTGATATAAATCTGGATTGTTCTTTAAATCAGCCGCATTATTTTTATATAACGCACTACTTTTATTCATCTGCTCAGCAAATGTTACATCTTGTGCTTTATAGCCAGGTGTATTCGCATTTGCAATATTACTAGAAACAGTATTTCGTTTCGTCACTAAATAATTCATATAATGGCTTACATCACTCACTAAATCTGGCATATTCCACACCCTTCCTTTTCTAACGTAATGATCCACTGATAGAAGTTTCACTTCATTATTTATTTTCTTATATGCGTTTATTAAAATATTTACTATTATGTACCCTTACATATTTTATTCCATTTTTTCATTGTTGTCTTTAGAAAAATACAAAAATATAAAAAAGAATGCAAAAAAACTGTATACACATAGTAATCTATAGAAAATTTCAATATATAAACTACAAACTAAAGTCCATTTTTCTATTATTTAGATTACTATTATTTTTTCATCACAGTCATAAAATGAAACCTCAATCAGCGGATTTCTTTATGTAAACGAAGGAATAGATCCCCTTTTAAAAGGGGAATCTGCTTCCAGACGTTATTATTAATATTTACCGTAAAATGAATTAGCCTTCATTCGCCCATCATTTGTCATAATCATTTCTTCCAAAATCTTTTGCTTATCTCGAATATGCTGAGCTGCCTTAATAATGAATGGGCTTACTTCTGCTGCAACTTGCGCACGCGTTTCTTCATCCAATGTCATCATCCAGCGATTTAACATCTCACTCTTCTCAGCAAACTCTCTGTCTGACACTTGCAATTCACCGATTTCATTAAAACAGCTGACAAACGTCCGATAAATATCATTGTTCATTTTCAAGTGCTCCGCGGTAACCGTCTATTAAATCTTGTAACACTTTCACAATTGCATCAATATCTTTCGCTTCACGCGTTACTTTCATCGTTTGAATTTGAATGCTAATCCAGTCATATAAACCATATAGACTATCATATAAATCTTTCGTAATCTCAGGATTTAATTGAAGCTTTAGTTCTTCAAAAATACGTTCTAATTTTTCAAGAAGTGCATCCCCTTCTTGTAGTTTAAAAGTATGTAAAAGTTCTTCTAAATTACGAAACTCTACAATACATCTTTCATAAATAAAAATTGTATTTTTAATCGGATTACTCGTCATAATATCATTTTGCATATAACGTTGCCATGCTTGCATACGATCACTTCCTCAACTTTCATTAATCATCACTTTTTTGTTTTGTCATTGCTTTAATTGTTTTTAATTGGTTATCCAGTGCGGCTAGCGTGCTTTCTAACTTAGAATATTTATCAATAATAGTTATTTGTTTCTCTTTATTTACTTTGTCAATATCTCTTATTTTATCATCCAAATCTTTTACTTGCTTTTCAATACTTTTTGAGCGTTTTCCTATAACTCCTTCATCTCCAAAGATTCCATTTAATTTTTTCTCCATATCATGGCCTAAACCAGTAAAACCAAAGAAAAATTGCTTCACTGTTTCTTGATCCTCTTTAAAAGCATTTTTTAATTTCTCTTCATCTAGAGTCATATTCCCACTTTTGTCCACTTGAATTCCGAAATCATTTAAAAACTTTCCATCTTGTGAATATCTAAATATATTTGTCATCGTATTACTAATTGAAAATGCAATACTACTTCCTTGTACAGCTCCATTTTCACCAGCAAATAAATCTAAAGTTGAAACAGCTTTATTATATTCATCCTTCATTTTTTTGATTAAATCAATGGAGTCTTTTATATTTGAATCCTCAACAGTAATTTTGATAGGTTCTGTAGTTACTTTTTCTAAATTAATTATTAAACCTGGAATCGTATCAATTTTATTAGATACACTCGAATCTTTAATCCCATTTATCGTATATTCAGCATTTGTAGCTGCTGTTATTTCATGGGCAACCGTAAATACCTTGTTATTATCCTTATCTATAGATGACTTCACTAAGCCTATTTCTTCTAAAAAACCTTCTTTGCCATCTACTAAATTTATTGCTCCTTTTTCCCCAGCTGTAGTAGATGTAAAGAACAATTGTCCCCCCAATGAATATACAGACACGCCATAATTTCCATTATTAATTTTATTTACTAACTCTTTATAAGTCATGTCCTTTGAAACTTCAACTTTTTTACCATTAATACCAAACGTAACATCTTTTTCAATTTTTGCATCTAAGTCTATTTTATCAACTGGTTTTGTTGTAATTTGATGGCGTTCCGCAATTTTTTCGACTGTAACAGTATATGTTCCAGCAATCGCTGCTGCATCTGCCTGTGCAGTAACAAACCCCTCTTTTGTTAGAGTTGTTTTCTTTTCATTGCCTTTAAATTCATTTAAATCTTTAAAAACTTGCAAAAAGTTTCCAAATTCTTTTTTCATACTTGCATATACATTTCGTTCAGTTGTTAGCAACTGTTTTTGATTATTATACGGTGTCTTCTTCATTTCCAAAGTTTGCAATTCTAATTCTACAAGTTTTGAGGTATCAATCATATTATTACCAAGGTTCCAAATCTGTTGTCTATCACCAATACCCGTTAAAGTCCCTGCCATATTTCCCACTCCTTATTTTTTACATGTAATCTAAAATGCTCGTTTTACTCATCGTACTAACTGCCTTAAGTGTCGCCTCATACGTCGCATTTATATAAGCTAAATCGGAAATCGCTACCGCTAAATCAACATCTTCAATTTCTTTACGATTTTCTTGAAGCGCTAAATTTTGTTCACTTAAAATCGTCTTAAACGTATCAATAGTATTCATCGTTGAACCGACTTCCGTCGTACGATTAATAACATTGTCTAAGTTTTTCTTATTTCCCTCCAATAACGGTTTCAACGTGTTTTGATCACCACTTTGCATAGCATCTTTCATCTTTACTAACGTTTGAATTACAGGAGTTAATAAATCCTCACTTTTACGAAAAGCTTTAATTTCATAACCATCGTTCAACTTCCACATTACATCATTTCCGCCACCTTGGTATGTACCCTCATCTGTAAACGGGGGCTTTTGTGCACTGTCCCCACCAAAAATATAGCGTCCTTGTTCTTTTGTATTTGCTAAATACACAACTTGTTTTACCAGTTGGTCTAACTCTGCTCCAATTGCTTTCAACTCTTTTTCACTATTCGTTCCATTTAATGCTTGTATCGTTAATTGATCTACCCTCGTTAAAGATTTCACAATACCCTGCAATGTGTTTTCTGTTTGACTTAGCACATTTCTAGAATCCGCTATATCTTTCTGCATTTGTTCAATATTCGCCAATGAATGTTGAATCGCAAATGATTTACTCGCTGCTAGTGGATCTTCACTCATAAGAAGATTTTTCTTCCCTGAAGTTACTTGGTTTCTATGGTATTGTTGTTGCACATTCAAATCCATTAACTGATTCTTTGCCCAGTTTGCATTTTGAAATGTAGATACTCTCATTTCTATCTCCTCCTTATATATTTCCAATCAATTATTATCACTTATCGAATAATCGAAAATAGACTATCAAACACTTCATTCATTGTAGTAATAGCTTTAGAGTTTGCGACGAAATATTTTTGGAAGGCCATTAAATTTACCATTTCCTCTTCCATATTTACACCTTCAACGCTCATTTTTTCTTGTTGAATACCTTCTAGTAAGTCGCCATGAATTTTTTGATAACCATTTACTGCACTTTTATCAGATGCAACACGAACTATAAATTGATCTAATGCTTGTTTATAAGAAAGACCTTCTTTATAATCGTCCTCTGTAACTGCTGCTAGTTTATTTGCTGTTTCAGCAGATATTTTCATTTTCGAAATATCTTTTTGGAATTCTGGATTTAACTTCATATCTTTCGCATGATCTCCAACGAAGAAATCTTTTCCCATCACTGTATTCACTTGATTTTTCATCGAACTCATTAAGTCTTCAAGATTTTTTTTATAATCAACTATCTTCGCTTTCGTGTCAATCGCTGATTTTATCGCTCCGCTAGTTACATTGATTTCTGAACCGTAAATCTCAACTGACATTGGGTCTTTTTCTTTATTTAATTGAAGTGGATATGTATCTTGTCCATTTACTGTTAAAATACCATTCATTCTAACACTCGCGATATTAGGATTCATAGATTCATAAGATACTTCTATATTTGCATACTTAGACATCTCTGTAACGATGCGATCTCGTTCGTCTAAAAGTTGATTTGGCACTTGTGTACCTGCTTGTCCAATTTTATGATTCGCTTCTGCTAAACTAGCAGCAAGACGATTAAATTCATTAACATGCGCTTCAATATCTTCTGCTGTCTGTGCTTCCACTGTATCTAAGTTTTTCGCAAGACGATTCACTTGACTTGTGAACTTCCCAGTTTCAGAAATTAATGTATCGTAGTAGTTTGGTTGCTCTGGATTTTTTGCTACTTCACGAAAGGCATTAAAGAAACCGTCCATTAAACTAGATAATGAATTCTTTCCTGTCGTTCCAACCATAGACTCTACACGTGATAAAGTCGAATTCATGTAGTTATAGTAAGAGAGCTGAGATAATTGATCATTAAACTGCTTCGTTTTTACCTCATCAGTAATACGGTCAACACCTAGCGTTTGTACACCGTAACCAATTCTCTGTTCTGGCGTATGACCATTACTTGCTCCAACAGATCCGTAATTCACCATTTGACGAACATACCCCGGTGTATGAATGTTAGACAAGTTTTGTTTCGTTGTTTGTAACCCCATTTGAGCCGCTAACATACCCGATAGCGGTGTATTATAATCAGATAATCTCATAAAGCTTCACTTCTCCTTTACAATAGTTCGTTCATAAAGATTTGCGAATTATTGTTTCGCTCTAAGTTATATTCAGAAACAGAATCCACAATACTTTCTGTAGTTTTTAATAGTACGTTTAAGTAATATTGATTTTTCAAAAGAATCATTTTTACATTCTCTTCTAATTCAGTTACGTTTTTTTGTAATTCTTCCATTTTTTCAATTTCTTCTTGAGAAAAATACGAAAATAACGCACTTACACGAAACGATTCAACTCCTTGTTCTTTACAGAACTGAACAACCATTTCTTCAAATGAGCTTGATAACCCTTTTAAACCATCAATGTACTGCAATTGCTCTACTTGCAACTTTTGAACTGCATTTACATTTTTATTTTTTAAATTCTCATATATTTGCTCTCCAAGCGCTTGAATATTTTCATACGCTTTTTGAATAATAACGAGTTTTTCATATAATTGTATGTACATATAGCTTCCTTCCTTTTACAAGACTAAATTCACAATTAAACCATGGATTTCTCCAATTTGATTTAACATTTCTAAATGTCCTGTTTTCGTATTAATTAAATTCATCACATCTTCTAATTCATTCAATCCCATTTCTGCCTGTTTCACAATCGTCATTTTCTGTGAATATCCGTAACGTGGGTGACGAGACATGACATCTTTATACTGCAATACATTATCAACGTAAAAATTCAAAAATGATTTTACTGTATTTTTGTATTCCATTACATTATCAAGCGTTAATTCCATTTCAATTTTCTCTTTAATTTCTCCAATATTATCGACAAACGCTTCCATTTGTTCTAGTAATTTATCTTTTTTCGGATCTGCATGCAAATTATCCGAAAATGCAAGTCCTGTCCTGACATTTGCTTCTTTCGGCATTTGAGTAGCAGGCGGTATATGCGATAAAATTGGATTATGCGAGATAGAACGTAGCATATATATCACCTATTTATTTTTTTATTTCTTCCTAAACTTAATCGTAAAATCCAGTTATTTATAATTATACTCTGAACAGTAATATTTTGCAGTTATTTTTTATAAAAGATATGTTACAATTTAGCATGAGGTGGCACAATTCTATGAATATTTTCCTTTGTGGTTCAAATCAATTAACAGCATTAGATCAAGAAGAAATTAAAAAATTTTTAACTGACTATGCTCACAAACATAAAATTTACATATTATGTTATAAATCTATTGAAAATGAGGTTCTTCGTTTTTTTGTTGAGAATGAAAGACTCGCTCAAAATTTATGCCTTTACACGCTGCAACCATTGCAAGCAATAACAGATGAATTTCAAGAAGTCGTTGATTACTTAAAAAAACACGGAGCCGAATATGTTGCTTTTGATCATCCTTCTGACTCCATTTACCGATCAGATTATATGTTTTTTGTTAAACAAATTATTGAAGACACTGATTTAGTTCTCTGTTTTTATAATGGGGACAAACATACATCTGTCATCCCTGTCGATGTTGCAAAAGAAGCAGGTATTGATGCTGTCATTTATGATTTACCAGGATTACATGAAAAGCAAATGAAAAAAAGCTTTGAACAAAAAATTCGTATGATGTAAAGGGGGAGGCACAATATCATTATTGTGCCCATTGTAAATATGATAATTGAACAAGATTATGATCATTTTATCGCGAGTTTTAAACAACAATTCAATATGGATATCGCTTCTTATAAACAAGATAGAATGCGCCGTAGAATCGATGCTTTCATTTCGAGAAAAGGCTTCGAAAACTACACTAATTTTTTAAACAAATTACGCGCTGATCAAAATTTATTTTTAAATTTTATTGACTATATTACAATTAACGTTTCAGAGTTTTTTAGAAATAAAGAACGCTGGCAAACTTTAGAGTCGAAAGCACTACCAAAATTACTCGAACAAAATAGCGGAAAATTAAAGGTATGGAGTGCCGCTTGCGCTGCTGGTGAAGAACCGTACACACTCTCTTTAATTTTATCAAAGCATCTAGCTCCATTTCGTTTTGAAATTCAAGCAACAGATCTTGATTTTCATATTTTAGAAACCGCAAAACGCGGTCAATATACAGAACGTTCTCTGAAGGAATTACCTAATGATTTGAAAGAACGTCATTTCACAAAAGAGAATGATATATATTCATTGCATCAAAACATTAAACAAAACGTTACGTTCAAACAGCACGACCTTTTAATGCAGTCGTTCGATACAAATTATGATTTGATTATTTGTCGTAACGTAATGATTTATTTTACAGAAGAAGCAAGAGTAAAACTTTATGAAAAATTTAGTCGTTCTTTACGAAAAGGCGGTGTACTATTTGTTGGTAGTACGGAACAAATTTTAACACCCGAACGTTACAATCTTCAGCGATTTGATACATTCTTCTACGAAAAAATATAAAAGAGGTCGTCACAATGGAGTGACGACCTTTTTACATAACTCGAATTAAAATAATACCGACAATCCATATAAATAGAAAAAGAAACGTCATAGACCATTTATGTTCTTGCACCGTATGTTTCAACGCCTGTGACAATTGTGTCATGTTCATTTCCGCAAGCGCTCTCCATACACTTACATCCCGATCTTTAGCAATACGGTCTGTAACGCTAATTAAAATTGTTTCGTTAGACAGTTTCGTTATATAAGCAGTAATAACCGTTACCATCAAATTTATATTTCCTTCTGAAGAATCACTTTCCACTCTAGAGATAAGTGCACTCACATCTAGTAACGGAATATGTACTTTTCTACCAAATGATAGTTGTACTTCAGCGAAATCATATGTTCCATCTAACAAAGGAAGTTCTTTTATATGCGCCTGCTTAACAAGCCCTTGTAGGCTTCTAATTACTTGTTCAAATATTTTTTCTGTTTGCTTACCTTCTCCAGATAACGTGTGTAACTTTTTAAAAAGTTGTAACACTGTATCCATCTCTTTAGAAAGCATTTCCTTCATAATCTTTCCATCACTTAAACTTGCAAGTAAAATACCTATTTCATTATTTTTCGAAATAATTTTAGACTGTCCAGTAAACACTAAATTGCTACGCTTTCGTTCTTTCTGGATTTCATGCTCCGAAATAGCTGCAGGCTGTTTTAATGGTTGTAACGCCTTATCTTCAATTGTCGTACGTTTAATCTCCATTTAAGTGCCTCCACTACTATGAAATAATTAGCCCCATTCTTTATTACTCTTTAAAACTAAAAACAGTACGAATAAACCTGACATGATAGTAAACAAATCAGAAGCTTGCACTCCCTGTTCACCTTTTTCTTCTTTCTTGTCTTTCGGTTCTTCTTTTTGTTCTTTCTTTTTAGAGGCAACTTGTTTGTTATTTTTCTCTTTTTGGTCCTTCCCCTTATGTACTTCCTTGTTGTCTTCGAACGGCTCTTTTATAACGTAAGTAAATTCCTCTTTCTCTTTCAACGGTTCTTTTATAAACTTATTTACTATCTCATCTTGCTTCGGAATTTGAACAACTGGCAAATTTTCTTCTGGAAGCGGGTTTTTGACTTTCGAATCTTCTTGTTTCTCATTTTCTTTCTTATCTTCTAATTCATTTTCTAGTTTATTATCTAATTTATCTTCTTTCTCTTTCTCTTCTATCTTTTTATCATCTTCGTTTTTTGGTGCCAAAACAGAAATGATATATTCACTTTTCTCAACAAGTTTATTACCTGCTGCATCTATTATCTCTACAAGTAATTCATATGGACCAGCCGGCAATGCTTCTGTTATTTCAAATACTTTTTGCCAATCCATATCATGCTTGTTGTAATCTAATAAAAACGAAAGCTCTTTATTTTCTTTCCCTTTTAATGTAACGCGCACTTCTTTTACAACCGATTCTATATCTGACGCTTTTACTCGTAGATGTATAGAATCTCCCTGTTTTCGTTCAACTAAGTTCTCTTTTACTTCATCAATAGTAACTTTCTGTAACTTTGGCAATTCTTTATCTATAGTTGGCGTTTCATTTTTAATACGAATGAGCGGGACTTTCACTTCATTTTTTATGAGCTCTTCTTTCTCATTCTCTTTGTAACTTTGAACGAGCTGAAGATTCCAATCACCTTGCAAATCAAAATCCCCTGCTTTATAGTTAGCAACCCAGCTCTTCGTTTCTTCATCATACTCAAAAGATAACATTCTTTCTTGCGCATATTGCTCGCCATTTTTTTGTAACTGCAATATACCTTTCATACTTTGAATGTTTTTCCCATTTGGTTCTACAGCAATCCGCACTTCTTCGCCAACTTTAAGCTCCGGCTTATTTATCGTAATAATTCCCTGTTCCGTTTCTATCTTTCTTTCACTCAATTGTTTATTTGCTACTTCTTGTTGTTCTGCTTCTTTTTGTTTCTCTTCTTTTTGTTTCTCTTCTTTTTGTTTCTCTTCTTTTTGTTTCTCTTCATCTTGTTTCGTTTCCACTTGCTCTGGCGGTTCTTGAGATTCCTTATTTTCTTCTTGTACATTCACTTCATTTATTTTTTGATCTGGCTCAATTTGTTCCTCAGCCTGACTTTGCAAGGGGAAGAACAAGCACACATGTATGCATAGCCAACTCATTAGAAAAAACTTTACGTTTTTCATCTACTAGTTCAAACTCCTATTTCAATGCCTTATAGTGATTTCGTCACTTTTACTCCGAAAAATCCATCTACATTTACAAGTTCACCATACGCCACTAATACATCATTTACATAAATACGAATCGGTTCATCAATATCCTCATCTAGTACAACTGCTTCATTTTCTTGTAAACTTAATATATCTTGAATTGTTTTCACTGTACTTCCAAATACAAATTTCACGTTCATTTCTACATTTTGTAGAATGGACGTGTCCATATATACTGGTTCCATTTGTTTTACTTCTTTAAATTCAATTGGTTGCACAACTGGTTCTACAATTTTTTCTTCTTCAATTTCTTCTGTTGCAATCTCTTCTTCTTCCACCATCGGATACAGAAGTCGCCTTACCATTTCTTTCGCTTCAGAAATCGGCAAAATTTGATACATTTTCGATTGAAGCAGATCGCCAATTTCAAGATTGAACGTAATTTGAACGAGTTCGTCCACTTCCATTGACTCTCCCAAATACTCCATTTCTTCTTTTAACGTTACAAATTTAACATTTGGCGGCGTCATGTCCATTTTTTCTTGGAACATTTCTGACATCGCCGTAGCAGCGTGACCCATCATTTGGTTCATAATTTCTTTAATACCGCTCAGTTCTAATTCAGTAAGCTCTTTTTCCGGATCAACTTCCCCTGTTCCCATCATCATTAAATCTACCATTGTTAAGGCGACATCTTTCGTAAATACGAATACATTCTCATTCTTTAGCCCTTCAACAAAGTCAACATTTAAAATAACAAATGGCACTGGTACTCCATCATAATGACGAACATTGATTGCTTCCACATTTGGTGTACTAATTGTAACTGGCTGATTTAAAAGCGTTGACAATACTGTTGAAGCGGAACCAATTGAAATATTTGCAATTTCACCAAGCACATCTTTCTCTTCTTGTGTTAAATGCTCTTTTTCAACTTCTTCTACAATCTCAGTTTCCACTACTTCTGCTGGCTCGTCTTTTTCTTCTACTCCACCAGATAATTGCATTAATTTATTTACCATTTGTTTCGCATGCTCAACTGAAACAATTTGTACAAGTTTAGAGTTTACAAGATTATCTATCTTTAAATCAAACGACACTTTAACAATCGTATGATTCCCATCGATTTCAGAGATTTTCTCCATTTCTTCTGATAACTTTACAACATTAATCGTCGGCGGAGACATATCTACTGTATCTTGGAAGAATTCCGACATAGATGTAGCTGCGAATCCCATCATTTGATTCATCGCTTCTTGTACAGCACTTAGTTCTAATTCACCAAGTTCTTTTCCATCCTCCACTTCACCTGTTCCCATCATCATTAAATCAGCAATGGACAATGCAACATCTTGTTTAAGAACAAGAAGGTTTTCCATATCTAATCCTTTTGTAAAATGAATGTTTAATACAACATGTGGAACTTCGACATCTCTTGAATCATATAAATCTACCAACTCTATGCGAGGAGCAGTAATGCTTACTTGCCTATTTAAAATCGTTGATAATACAGTCGAAGCTGAACCAAATGATATATTTGCAATTTCGCCAAGAATATCGCATTCTTGAGGCGTTAAATGCTCATTTTCTTTTTCTAGCACAATCGTGCTCGTATCCCCTTTTGTGTGTTGCTCAGGCATTTTCCCTGCCTCCTCATTTCTGTTTTTCTATCAAATAATATAAACTCTCATTTGATTTTAGCAAACTTATTATATAAAACGTTAATATGTATGTATTCCCATTATTAGATTGGTAACGATTAGCCAAAAAGCTCCCCAATTGTATACAAGTGGGGAGCTTTCCTTCATTCCTATTATAAACCTTCTGGGTTTAAAATGAGGACCACTCGTCCATCACCGAGAATCGTCGCACCAGAGAAATAGTTAGAACTCTCTGCAAAGAAGTCACCTAATGACTTTAAGACTATTTCTCTTTGACCGATAATTGTGTTTACAATAAGTCCATAGCTGCGATGTGTATTACGAACAATTAACACAGGAACCATTTGACCATCATATGACGCAAACGCCTCATCTACTGTTTTTTCACCAAATACAGTACTTAAATGTTTCACTTCAATAATTTGATTACGATAATTTAACACATCTTTTCCTTGTAAGGATTGGATGTCTTCTCTCTTAATTCGAATTGCTTCAACGATATTTCCAAGAGGTAAAGCATAGCGCTTATCATTCGTTTGAACAAGCATAGATTGAATAATAGACAACGTTAACGGAAGTTCAATTCTAAATGTACTTCCCTTTCCTTCCTCAGAATCAATGATTAAATGTCCACCTAAACTATGAATCGTATGTTTTACAACATCTAATCCGACACCGCGTCCAGAAAGATCTGATACAACTTCAGCTGTACTAAATCCTGGTTGGAAAATAAGATCAAACACTTCACGATCTGTTAATCTATTTGCATCTGCTTCAGTTACAACGCCATTTTTAATCGCTTTTTCTAATACTTTCCCTTTATTAATACCGTTTCCATCATCCGTAATTTGAATAACGACATGATTTCCACTATGAAAGGCTTCTAATTTAATAGTGCCTGTCTCATTTTTACCTGCATCACGTCGTTTTTCAACAGTTTCAACACCATGATCGATTGCATTTCGAATTAAATGAACGAGCGGATCACCGATTTCATCAATAACAATTTTATCTACTTCAGTATCTTCACCTGTAATTTGTAAATCGATTTTTTTCCCTAAATCTTTCGCTAACATACGTACCATACGTGGGAAACGATTGAACACAGTTTCAATCGGCACCATACGCATATTTAATAGTACGTTTTGAATATCTTTTGAAATATCGCCTAATCGATTTAAATGTTCAATTAACTCCTTGTTTTGAATCGTTTGAGCCAATTCATCAATGCGCCCACGTTCAATTACACTTTCTTCAAACATATTCATTAATCTTTCGATTTTCTCTAATTGAACACGAATTGAACGATTCTCCACTTTAGCATTTTTCGTTTTTGTAGTACTTTTAGCTGGCATAGCACTTGTAGGTTGATTCGTTGCCACTATCGGTGATTCTACCTGCGTAGCCACAGCTGGTTGTAGCATTTCTTCTACTTGCACAACTTCTTGTGTAACAACTTTTTTAGAAGCTACTTCCCTCGATATAGGTTCTCCTTGCTTTACTTCCACTTTCTCAATTTCAGAAACATGAAGTACTACTTGTTTCAATTCTTCTATACTACAATCAGTATCCATAAATACTGTAAATTCAAATCCGAAAGCATCTGCTTCAATTTCTTCAATACTCGGAGCTGTTTTTTGTATATTCCCTACATTCTGCAATGCTTCAATACACATAATGGCACGTACTGCTTTTAAAATTGCTTGCTGTTCAACTGTTATATGCACTTCATGTGAAACTGCATCATCGTTGTCTATATGATTTTGCTCTACATGTTCCGTAGGAGTTTCTACATTTCCGTTCAATAATGCTTCTAATTTCTGTTTAGTTGAGACCACATCAATATTGCCCATTCCACCTTGTTGCACATCTGCAACCATCTTCTCCAAATTATCAATGCACTCAAAAATCACATCAATAATATCCGCATTTACAACTATATTTCCATGACGAATTTCATCTAACACATTTTCCATCTTATGCGTTAAATCAGCCATCTCTGTAAATTCCATACTCGCAGACATACCTTTGAATGTATGAGCGGAGCGGAATATTTCTCCTACAACATCCATATCAGCAGGATTTTGCTCTAACACTAGCACATTTTCATTTAGCGACTGTAAATGTTCTTCTGACTCTTCGAAAAATATATTTAATAGATCTGTTTGCATTTTTATCCCCTACCTGTCTAACAAACATTTCATTTATGTATAACAATTTAGTGTTTTATAATGAGAAAAAAGGGGGCCACACGTCGATCCGCTATCACTGTTTTGATTCCTTGTGGCACCCCTTCTATATTAACTATTTGCTACTTTTGTTAAAGCTTCAATTACACGATCCGCTTGGAATGGCTTTACAATAAAGTCTTTTGCCCCGCCCTTAATTGCATCTAATACCATACCTTGTTGTCCCATTGCAGAACAAATAACAACCTTTGCACTTGAATCAATTTTAATAATTTCTTTTAATGCTTCAAGCCCGTCCATTTCTGGCATAGTAATATCTAATGTTACAATATCAGGTTGAAGTTCTTTATATTTTTGAATTGCTTCTACCCCATTCTCTGCTTCGCCGATAACTTCAAATTCAGCATTACTTTTTAATAAGTTTTTAATCATCGTTCGCATAAACATCGCATCGTCTACTACTAAAATTTTATGTGCCATTCTTTTTAATTCTCTCCTTCTATGTATAAATATATCTTAATATTTCACCTTATCATTCTCACTCATTATACAAAATAAAATGATAAAATTTAATATTTTTTTAAAAGAATTTTCGTATTTTTATTATTTTATTATTAAAATAATAATATACTACTCTTTTATATAAATAACAACGCGACGGTTTTTTTCCCAGTTTTGCGGTGAATCATTTGGTACAATTGGCTTTGTGTCTGCATATCCTACCGCAGCTAGCCTTTTATCATCCACATTATACACTTCAATTAAATGGTGAATCATATTTGCCGCTCGTGCTGAAGATAACTCCCAATTAGAAGGGAATTTCTCGTTATGAATAGGTCTACTATCTGTATGCCCCTCTACAACAATTGGGTTAGGTACGGATTGGAAAAATCCAACTAATTGACTTATTATCCCTTTCGCTTCGGGCTTAACGTTCGCATCGCCTGTATCAAATATTAAATTATCTACTATAACGACGCTTACCCCTGTATCCTCTCGATATACATTCACTTGACTAATACCGTTATTATCTACATACGCTTTCAACTTCTTATATAATTCATCCATTCTCTTTTTTGAGATCATTTTTTCATCATTTTTTTCATGTGAAATATCTGGTATTGTATTTTCCATTACTTTTGCATCTACTTGCCCCGTATCACTAAACTTTTCAAGCATCTTTGACAATTTTACTGCATCTTGCTTTGATGTAGCAACTAGTAATACGAAGAAAGTTAATAATAACATCGTTAAATCTGTAAAAGTCGTCATCCAACGAGGCGATCCCTTTTGCGGTCTTTTACTCATCATACCACTCCTTGAAATATTAGGCTGCTCCTTTTACCTTTTTTACCTTTGTTTCGTATACGTATGTATCCAGTTTCAACTTTAATTTAGAAGGGATTTGTCCGCGATACAATTCTGAAATTGCTTCTATTACAAACTTCTTCTCTGTATATAAATCTTCAATACCACGGTATACTTTTTCCGACAGAGGGATTGCAATCATATTCGCAAGTACAGACCCATATAATGTCGTTAACATCGCAACTGCCATCCCTGTACCAATTTGCGATGTATCTTGTAAGTTTTGGAGCATAATGATAAGACCGATTAACGTACCAATCATTCCCCAAGCTGGAGCAAAATCACCAATTTTATCTAATAATGCCGCTCCTTTTCTTAACTCATACACTTCCGTTTCAATATCTTTCAATAACACTTCTTTTAATTCATCTTCATCGTAACCGCTTAACATTAATCGAATTCCTTTTTGAATAAAAGGATTGTCTACTTGCTCTCCATCAACCTCTAAAGAAAGCAAACCGTTCTTTTTAGACTTTTTCGAAAAATCAACAAACAAATCCGTTAACTGTTCTAAATCTTCTTCTCTTCTATGTAAAACAGTGAAAATACTTTTCGTATATTTTTTTATTTCTCCAAATCGATATGCCACAACAATTGTCGCTGTTGTTCCCCCTATGACAATTAAAATAGATGAAATATCTAAAAAGTTTTTGAAAGCTTTTATTCCACCGCCGCCAAGCATAATCGCCGCTATCACTATGATGAAACCTACTATAATGCCCACTGGGCTAGAAATATCAAACTTCCTTTTTCTTCTTTGTGGTCTAGCTAATACTTGATTTTTTTCTCCCATATTTCTGCCCTTTCCTTTCCATTTTCATATAACATTTTTTTATTTTAATAATACGTTTTCACATATAACATGTATTATACGCTTATCATCTGTTTATCGCAATATACTCATGAAATTGACACATTTCATTTCTATATTAGAATTATGGTATAAAAACATAAGGAGGCTCACGATGGAACACAACATTTTACAAGTCATTGCATTAGCAGAAAAACTAAAATATGAAATGCGACATAGCTGGCTTTCCAACGGACGTCAAGAAAGTGTTGCCGAACATACATGGCGTATGTCTCTAATGGCCATTTTAGTTGAACCTTATTTGGATCAAAAAGTAAATATTGAGAAATTACTTAAAATGGTTATTATTCACGACCTAGTCGAAGCCGAAGCTGGTGATATCCCTGCATTTGATACGATGAATAGTCACGAATTACAGCTACAAAAACAAAAAAATGAACTAGAAGCTATTTTAAATATTAAACAAACGTTAAAAGGTTCTCTCGGTGAGGAATTATATGACTTATGGATGGAGTTTGAAGCAAAAGAAACGTACGAAGCAAAAGTTGCTAATGCACTCGATAAACTTGAGGTGAAAATCCAGCATAACGAAGCTGATATTGATACGTGGCTACCAATTGAACATAAAATGACATTCCAAGTAGCAAAGCATACAAACTTTGATTCTTTCCTATCTAAATTACAAAAAATTATTGAACAAGATGGAGAAAAGAAGTTAATTGCTGCCGGCATTGATGTTGAGGCATGCAAGCAATAATGAAATAAGACACTCAACAAGAGTGTCTTATTTCATTATTGTTGATATAGCCTGCTTATAAATAAGCTGTTGTTTTCCATCCACTAAAATTAAAACTGTAAATTTATCTACTCCAACAACTTCTCCTACTATTCTAACGCCACTCTTTAAGAAAATTGTAACTGTACCTTTTTCTTCTTTTATTTGTTTATACAATTCTTCCTGTAAATGTTCCAATTACTGTCCTCTCCTTTCTGTGAAACATCTTAATATAAAAAACTATAAATTTTTTATTTATGCACTTTGTCTTTTATATTCATAAACTTATTAATTAGTATATCTAAATCACGACTAAATAACAAAACTTTATCATGATCCAATCCGTGTCTCGCAACAAGTTGAATTAATTCTTTCTTTTTGTTTTCTATTTTATTTTGTAATTGTCCCATCTCCATCTCTATACTAAAACTCCCTTTTCCCATAATATTACTTGTAAAATTATAGTACATATTCTCTCATAAAAAAATAAAAAAATGGTTTTTTTTACAATTTTTTATTTTTCTATGCCTAAATTACGAATCATGTAAAGGTTTATTTACAAATCACTAACATACAATCCTAATGAATCTACAGGCATTTGTCTAATTATAAATGAGACTGGCTCGTTTTCTATACAAAAAACATACTGTATATAGTAGTCCATGAACCATATAGATTAACTTACTAAAAAGGAGGAAAACATATGAGTTATGGTGGAAGTTGCGCTGGTTTCGGCGGTGGATTTGCTTTGCTTATCGTACTATTCATCCTTCTAATCATCATCGGATGTAGCTGTTGGGGTGGCGGCGGATACGGATATTAATATATCCTATCCTTGACAAATGAACTAAAAACTATAGAAAAACAGCTCATATTTGAGCTGTTTTTTTCATACTTTCGTATGAATTTATATCCCTCTTATTTGCGATTTCAACTAGCAACATATTGTTTACTATGGAATAAGAAACATTTTTACTAAGGGGGATTACAATGATTAGAGGTCTTTACGAAGCACATTTACCTGTCCGCAACTTAAAAGTATCAATACCTTTTTATGAATCACTAGGGCTAAAATTATATAAACGAGGAGATAATATTGCTTTCTTTTGGATTAAAGAAAATGAGAGTTGGCTCGGCCTTTGGGAAGGCACAGAATACAAAGTGAATTATCACCCCTCTTTACGACATATCGCCTTTCAAGTAAGTTTACATGATTTAGAAAATGCGATTCATTGGCTAAATCAAAAAGGAATTTCAGCACGAAAAGACTTTGGAATGGAACCAATTGAACCGATTGTTTTTCCGGAATTAGCACATGCAGCCGTATACTTTAACGACCCTGATGGAAATAGTTTAGAATTGATTGCACAATTACCTGTTGGACTTCCTACAGCGGAAAAAGTGTATTTAAGTAAGTGGAAAGAACAAATTCAAACATCGTCATTACATAAGGAGTAATCTATTTATGTCGGTTTCTTATTCCACACTTCTTAAAACAAATAAAAACTTCAATAAACTATTTTATGGGCAAACATTAAGTGTACTTGGAGATTGGTTCCATACGGTAGCTTTATTAACATTTGTCTACAGCATAACGGAATCGCCGATTATGATCGCACTTACTTTTATAAGTAAAAGTTTACCACAGCTTCTTCTTAGTCCATTCATAGGCGGAATTGTAGATCGTTTCTCTAAAAAGAATATTATGATTTTTACCGATATTACACGGGGAATTCTAGTCCTTACATACTTACTCGCAGGCTATAAAATTGAGATTATTTTCATTGCTAATATATGTTTATCTGTACTTGCTTGTTTATTTGAACCGGCTAAACAAGCAACCTTAAAAAATATCGTACACCAAAATCATTTCGTAACTGCTAACTCTCTTTCTAGTACAATTAATGGTTTTATGTCTATTATGGGGGCTTCTTTGGGCGGAGTAATTGCACAATCTTTACATATTGAGTTCGCTTTTTTAGTAAATAGCCTATCATACTTTCTTTCAGCCTATTTTATTTATAATATGAGTATTCCTGCTCATGATACTTGTAACAAGAACAAAGCATTTTTCACTGATATAAAAGGTGGTTATACATACATATTACAAACAAAAATCATTTTAACATTAATTCTTGTCGGCATTTCATGGGGGATTATTGGAGGCGCTTATCAACTACTTCTAACGATCTATGCCGAAAAAATTTCCCATACGAACATTGGGATTTTATATACGGTTCAAGGGGCTGGGCTTATGATAGGAAGCCTTCTCGTTAATCTTTATATATCCCATAATAAAGAAAAAATGAAAAAAGTATTCGGTTGGGCCTACTTATTACAAGGAATTTTCTTTCTCGGATTCATTCTATCCGATCAACTTATTATCGGTATCATTACTTTATTCTGTATGCGTATAGCAGGAGGAATCATCGTTCCACTTGATACGACATTACTTCAAACTTACACACACGAAAATATGATAGGTAAAGTTTTTTCATTCCATTATTCTATTTACGGATCTCTTATTCAGTTATCGATGTTTTTTACAGGAGGGCTGTTAGAAATTCTTTCTCCTCAAATGATTGGCAGTTTATTAGCTACATGCTGTATTTTTGTAAGTTTTATATGGCTGTTCTTGTTTTATCGCGGGGAATTTAATGAAGAATCTCCTTCTACTTAATAGCATGTTTATAAACATGCTATTTTATTTATGTCGAAATACAGAGGAAAAAGACGATTTATTTTCCTTACGTTCTAATTTTTTAGAATGTACAATAAATTTAGATTATAAGAAAAGGGGTGCCATAATGTTTGACGATAGACTTACTATTTCAGCTGAGCAGCAGAAGCTCATTTCCAATGCAACTCGCATTCAAATTCTTCACCTTTTAAAAGATGAAGCACTTACTGCAAAACAAGTTGCTACTAAACTAAATAAATCTGCTGGAAGCGTACATTATCACGTTCAAATTTTATATGATGGAGGGTTGCTTGAATTAGTAGAAACGAAGGAAAAACGAGGGATTATTGAAAAATATTATAAAGCAAAAGCTGCTCATTTCTATATTGAAGAAAGCGGCACAGAAGGAACGAATACAGGTAGTCATATTGTATCTCATTTATTTTTAACTCCAGAGGAATTACAACAGCTTACTTGGGAGATTACACAAGTTTTATTACGCTGGGAAAACAAAACCGCTCGTCAATCAAACTCTGAAAAGGAATACGCTATTTCCTGCAGGATTAAAAAACAATGAAAGAAAGGGCCATTTATTCATGAAAAATAAATTATTATTATTGTCGGGAACAGGAATTTCTCGTTTAGGTGATTTTATGTATCTCATCGCTCTAAACTTAATGGTGTTAAATAGCACAAACTCACCTGCTGCTGTAGCAGGATTATGGATTGTTGGTCCAATCGCCACTGTTGTTACAAAAATATGGTCTGGTAGTATAGTAGATCGATTAAACAAACGGTCCATTATGCTCATCACAGATATAATTCGAGCAGCTCTCATTGGCTGTATTCCATTATTTGATTCTATTTGGGCCATTTATATGTTCATCTTTTTAACTCGCATCGCTACATCATTTTTCGATCCAGCTTCATTTACTTATAAAACAATGCTCATACGAGCTGAAGAGCGCGCTCAATTTAATGCATGGAATAGCCTATGTACAAACGGGGCTTTTATTATCGGTCCAGCTCTTGCTGGAATACTTCTCACCACGTACTCAGCAGCCTTTGTTATTTACTGCAACTCACTTTCATTTCTACTTTCTACCATTCTCATTTACTTCTTGCCAAACATTACATTACAAACAAAGCAAAACGAAGAAGTTGCAAATACTTTCGTACAAACATTACGAAGTGATTGGAAACAAGTTTTTTCGTTCGCTCGAACAGAAACGTACATTATTCTCATATTCGTTTTATTTCAAGCGACTATGCTTGTTTCTATGGCACTCGATTCACAAGAAGTTGTTTTTACGAGGCAAGTACTGTTTTTAACCGATATAGAATACAGTATGCTTGTTAGTATAACTGGCGCTGCTTACGTTTCCGGTTCATTTCTCGTCTCTCTCTTTGCCAAACGATTACCAATTCAATATTGTATCGGATTAGGTATGATTTTCACAGCAATAGGCTATGTAATTTTCGCCTTTTCAAATTCATTTATAGTCGCAGCAGGTGGTTTCATTTTACTTGGTATTTCTTCATCATTTGCTGGTACTGGCTTTATAACATTTTATCAAAATAACATCCCTATATATATGATAGGACGTATCGATAGCGTGTTTGATTCCATAAAAAATTTCATCCAAATCTTTTTCGTTTTAGCAATTGGGGCATCCGCACAATTTCTTTCCGTTCAATTTACTGTAATAAGTAGCTCGTTACTCATTCTTTTCCTTTCCTGTTTATTAGCAATCCGGGTAATGACTCCTTCACGAGAAAAATACTTTAAAACTACAGGATCATCATTAGAATATTAAATGCAACATAAAAAGCGGCTATTTGCCGTGCAGTAAGCCCCCCACTGATTAAAGTTTCACTTTATGTTAAAATATTTATTAAATTTGATTATGTAGGGGGGCTATTTTGGAAATTATATTCATTTTCATATGTATTATATTAGTAGCTTCTATTTTACAAACAAGTACAGGTTTTGGCTTTTCTATTATGGCAACACCTTTCTTACTCATGTTATTTCTACCACAAGAAGCTATACAAATAAATATCATTTTATCATTAATTATTTCCATATCACTCATTTGGAAAATAAGAATGGATATTGATTTTATACTACTGAAAAGATTAATTTTCGGAAGTATAGTTGGTGTTCCTTTTGGTATTTTCATTTTCACTTCCATTAACATCAACACTTTTAAATTAGCAATTAGCATCCTGCTTTTACTATTAACGTTGATGCTAATATGCAACTTTAAGATTAAATCAACAAAATCTAGAGATTTCTTAGTGGGCGGATTATCCGGTCTTTTAACGACAAGTATCGGTATGCCAGGACCACCCCTGTTACTTTACTTTACAGGAACTGATACGAAAAAAGAGAAATTGAGAGCAACTACTTTAGCTTTTTATCTATTTATATATTTCATTAGCCTACTAACTCAAATACTCTTTACTGGCACAAACAAAACAATTTGGGAATCAAGTTTTTACGCTATTCCAATTGTATTTCTAGGTTTGTATATAGGGCAAATTATTTTCAAATGGCTTAATCAACGGATTTTCAAAATATTTACGTACATCCTTTTAAGTTGCACGGGTATGTATCTTCTTATTGAAAGTTTGCATTTATTATAAGTAAGTTTTTCAAAATACAAAATCATAAATAAAATACTAACCAAACGATAAAAAGCGGCTATTATGCCGCTTTTTATTTTCACATTAAATATTTTAAAACTAGAAGCCCAGCTATCGCTATTACAAACACATTGAAAAAAATCATCCAACTTTTTTCGAAATCTTTATATCTCTCTTCTTTCACTCCACATTGTTTTAGCTTTCCAATTAAAACTGTTAATTCTTGATTATACTCCTTACTTCCTAATTGTATATAATTGTTATTTATTTTAATTCCATATACATTTTTCATTTTTTTATGTTGCGAAACTGCTTGAATTGAGTTTACTAATACACTGTATTCATTTAACTTTTTAAAATAACAATCTAACGCTATAATTTGTAACCTTGTATTAGTTAAAACAATGTAATAATAAAATGTAGCACCTGTGGTTAATATATTAGGTATAACTTTAGAATTTACAAGACTTCCTTCTTCCACTAATATTTCGCATTGTATTTCCTCTCCTTCTTGCAACTCTTTCCGAACTGATTCTTCCAACATTTGCACCGTTAATTTCTTCAATAACTCCCCGTTTTTCACATAATACTTATCTATATTGATAGACTCATTTGCTTCTTTCTCTAAACGTGTAATTTCTTCCTCTGAATATTGGAGCTCATTTAACATCGATAATAATCTTTTATCCATATTACACACTCCCTTTCCACAGTTTTTGAAGTTTTTTCTTCCCACGAGAAATTCGATTGTATATATAATCTGCCGTTACTTTTAATTCTTTTGCAATATCGTCAATGGAATATCCATCAATATACCTCTTTAAAAAGATATATCGATCTTTCTTATTTAAATCTTGAACAATTTCCATAATCTCTTCTTCTTGTTCTATTTCATACCTATCATGGACACTTGTATCTATTTCTACGTCCTTATCGATTTTATTCTCTTTATATACTTTCTTTTTATATTCCAATGCCTTCAATTTAGTAATACCAATCATCCAAGATTTTAAGTTTCCCTTTTCTGTATCAAATTGGTCGATATTAAACCAAATAACAGTAAATACATCGTTATAACAATCATCCACATATTGTTTTTCAGTAGGGGTACTTAATGATTTATGAATAATGTACAAAATTAATTTTCCATATTGATCAATCACTTCTTTCAAAGCATCTTGATCATGTTTTTTCATAGCTATAATTAAATCCTCTTCAGAATCGAAAATCATATGCATCTTCCTTCCTCAGTTCCCCTTTAGCAGCTGCCTTTACTTACTATTGGTATTTCATTCTCATTTTCTATCACTTTTGTAAAAATTTATTAACTTTTATTTCTATATATATGATAACAAACGAAATACCTAAGATCAGAAAGAATAGACAACTTTCTGATCTTAGGTATTTCTCCTTTCAAAAAAGGCAAACCCGCATCACAGGTTTGCCTCTTTACTCACTTCTTATTTAATCCTTTTTCACTTAAAAACTCTTTCATATGCATTCTTTTTTCTTTAGACATAAACGAACTCATTGATTCCGTCCATGTTACTTTTTTTTGATTTGATGATCTTTCTTTGTAATACGCGCTCATCGTTTCATCATATTCGTTTAATAATTCATCATATTTTTGTTCATCATATCCATTTTCATGAAGAACCGCTGCTACCGGTAAGCGTGGTTTAACTCCATGTTCTTCATCTGGTACACCGACTGTCATTCCGAATACAGGATATACTTTATCTGGTAAATGAAGCAATTCGCTCACTTCTCTCGGATTATTACGAATACCACCAATATAACAAATACCGTATCCTAATGACTCTGCTGCTAACGCTAAGTTTTGCGCAAAAAGTGAAGCATCTACCGTCGCAACGATAAAGTCTTCCACCCCTTCATGCTTTATCTCTGTACCATGTTTTTCACATGCAATTTCAAGTCGTTTTAAATCTGCACAACAAACAAAGAATGCTGCGCAGTCTTTCACATGGCGATTTCCGGATAGCTCTGCTAATTTAGCCTTTAATTTCTGATTTGTTACATATATGACAGAATACGCCTGTACAAAATGTGATGAAGCCGCATGCTGTGCAGCGTGCACCATTTTTTCTACTACATCTTTCGGAATTGATTCTTCTTTATATTTACGAACTGAAACGTGTTGCTCTATCTTATGTATTATCTCATTCATGAAAATCACTCCTTTTTCTCTTCATAATGAAAAATTAACACATCTTTTTCAATATTCACAACTTATAAGCACAAAAAGAGCAATTCTTTTTTGAATTGCTCTTTTTTTAAAACGTCTATGAATACGGTAAATGAAATTACAATTGTCTTATTACGCCGTTTTCAACACTTTAATACCTTTTACGATATTCCAAATGAAGTAGTAAATTCCTACAAGAATGAACACTGCATATGTGATAATCATTCCAATTCCAGCACCGTCAGATTGATTAAAACCTAAACTGTACATGCCTGATACTGCTAGTCCTCCAAATAAGATTGCGTATGGGAAAACATGTGACCAAAATGCTTTTTTCGCGTGATACTTCACTTCATCTTCTGCAACAAAGTACACGATAATCGGTAGTAAAAATGGTGCAAAAAAGATACTAAAGTAACATAACGAAGATAAAATATTATTTCCTTTCATCCGATTCACCTCTAAATAGTTTTTGTTACTTTCATTATGTCAGGAAATCATTCTAGAAACTATCGCTTTACCTTTCACTAACGTGACATATTTGTAAGATTTTCCTCAAATTAAATCCCGTCTGAAGTTTCAGACGGGATCACTTTCACTATATTCGATTCATAAACCAATACTGTGTAATGGCTAAATATTCTCGTACATTCGATGGAATGATGATTGGTTTCGGTGTTTTTGCCGGAAGACCTTCTAATTGTAAACCTTGTTTGGCAGCTATTTTTTTCGCTCTAAACATATGAAAATCGTTTGTTACGATCATACCTTTTTTCATATCGGCTGGAATTAACGGTTTTGAGAATGTAATATTCTCATCTGTACTCGTAGATTTGTCCTCCATTATAATACGGTCTTCTGTGATGTTTTGTTTTATTAGTCCTTGTTTCATTGCTAATGCTTCTGAAATGTCTTCACCTTTTCCTTGTCCTCCAGATACGATAGCGATTGTTTTCTCATGTGATTTTAAATATTCAGCTGCTTTATCAATACGATATTGCAATGAATAAGATGGTTTCGTTCCATTTACTTTCGATCCTAGTACAATTATGTACTCAGCATTGTCACTTGCATTCATATGTCCATGCTTATAAATGTGATATTGTAAAAACCCCGCATATACGGCGCAAATCATTATAACAACTAAAATGCACTTTATTATTTTCTTCTTTCTCATACTCATATACTCCTATTTTCTTTTACTTCCTTCATGATAATATCCATTTATTTGTTTGTATACAGACAAATTCCAATAAACCCTAAATTATCCTCTGAAAGGTAATATTTATATTACTTTCGGGAATAGTAAGTACAACTTTACACGAAGGAGTGTCTCTATTGCTTCTCTTTTTATGTAACGTGTCGTTCTTTTTCATCTTATTTTTACTATCGCTTAAGTTACTCGGTAAATCCGCGTTAGCACAACTAACTCCTCATGATTTTGGGGCTATAATCTTTTTATCTTATTTAGCTTTCCAGGCCATACCCGTCTCTGGTGCTTTACAAGCATTTCTCGGTATGGTTGTTATTACATGTTTACATTTACTCCTTACAAAATTAAGCCTATTCAACAAACTAAATCGTTTTATTCTCGGACACCCTATCATTTTAATTAAACATGGTGATATTATTTTTGAGAACTTACAAAAAAGTAGATATCCCATTGCCGAACTACTTTCTAATCTTCGCGTTGCAGGATATCCGAGTGTTCATGAAATTGAATACGCCATTTTAGAAGCGAACGGAGCTATTAGTATTTTACCAAAAAGAGAACTTGTACCATTAACTCCAAAAGATTTAAACATAGATGTTAAGTATGCTGGATTACCAATTGCACTTATCGTCGATTCACAAATTCAATACGATAACTTAAAGTTAATCCATAAAGATGAAAAATGGTTATATAAAGAATTAAAAGAAAAAGGAATTACAAATATTAAAAACGTTGCTTTCGCTTCTGTTCAAGAAACGGATGGATCTTTTGCGATTAGTTTAAAGGAATAAAAAATCCCCTTAATTGCTTAAGGGGATTTTCTTCATCATATCGCTTCTTTCTCTCCTGCCATATTTAATGGAACAGGATGTTTCATACGATTCATCGTAAATACGATAATTGCTGTCATTACTTCAGCAACTGGCATAACGAGCCAAATTCCGTTTATCCCAAATAATTTCGGCATAATCCATAACAATGGAATGATAAATAGTAATCCTCGGCTCATTATAATAAGTACTGATTTCTTCGTTTGTCGCACTGATTGGAAGTACTCTCCATACACAATGTTATAGCCTAAAAATACGTATTGAATAAAGAATAAGCTAATACCCGTTAATGTTAACTCCAATAATTCTGGAGATTGAACATCAAATAAACCAATGATATATTTCCCGAAGAATAATCCGACAATTATCGCAACGCCTCCGAGGACAACTGCAATTTTCACAGCAAACTTCAATCCTTCACGAAGTCTCTCTGATAAATTTGCCCCGTAATGGAAACTAGCAATTGGTTGCAATGCTGCTCCAACACCGAAGAATAATAGTAATGTCATTGCATGAATACTATTCACCATCGCATAGGAAGCTACTCCTACTTCTCCTGCATATTGAACAAATGCGATATTAAAACCAATCGTTACGATTGCAACTGTGCTTTCTGCTGTAAAACTTGGGAAACCAATCACCATAATTTGTTTGACAGTATCCCATTCAAAATGGAATTTCGTCCATTTTAAAATGCTACTTTTTCTAAAGAAATGAGTTAATAATACAAGGAAACCAATCGCTGCTGAAAGAATAGTCGCTGAAGCAGCACCTGTTACGCCCCATCCAAAGATAAAAATAAAGATATAGTCAAACAGTATATTTAATACAGCTGTTACAACAAGACCAGCCATTGCTAAATTAGGATTTCCATCATTTCGTATAAATGTACTTAAAATATTTTCTAAAACGTATATCATTCCAAATGTTAGTAATACGTGTAAATAGTCTAACGCATATGGTAAAATCACTTCATTTGCACCAAATAAGTACGCTAAATCTTCTATTCTCCATAAACAAATAGCCGCTAAAACACCTACGATAACAACTGCTACCGTCATGGATTGAGTAAAAATAGATCTTGCTCTTTCTCGTTTATTTTCACCTAATGCAATGGAATATAACGTTGCCCCGCCCATCCCGATCCATAATGAAATAGAGAAGAAAATCGAAAACGCTGGAATAGCCACGTTTACTCCTGCTAAACCGTTCGCCCCAACTCCTCTACTAATCATAATCGCGTCAATTACAATATTCACTGACATTAATACCATTCCTAGAACGGCTGGTATTAAATAAGAAATAAATAAACTTTTAACTGGTTTTTCTCTTAATTTTTCTGTTGCTTCCATACTATTATGCTCCTTTTTCAACACTCTGTTCACAGTTTAAACCTTCAAGTAACTTGAAGGTCAAGAGAGAATTAAAAAAATAGGAAATTTAATTATCGGAATTGATGCAGGTTTGTAATTAATAGAAGTCCTACACTCTATTTTTTCATTACTGGAATTTGAATTTCTGTTACTTGCTCCTCTGGATTTTCTGTTACAGACCAATCAATTAATCCAATCTCAATCGAATCTCCACTTATTTCGTATCCTTCTTGATCAATGTATTCCATTAATTTCTTATATGTTTCACCTGTTTCTTCATATGATCCATGATGATAAGCGCACGCAAACATACCAGCTTTAATTGAATCTGAACTATATACTTGATAAGGCATATAATCCAAAAGAATAAATACGCTGCTATATGCTTGAAACTCCTTTTGCATGAATGCTTTTTTGGAAATTGTCACACCTATATCTCCTGAAAATAGACTATCATCCATTTGCTTCATATTTTTTTGAAGCGAATGGATATAATAATCAAACATATCATCTGTCGTATTCGGCGCCACTGCAATCGCTGTTATTTTTCTTTTTGGTATTTTTTTAATAAGTATTCGATCGGTTTCCGCTTTCGTCGCCTTCTTTATTAAATGAATTCTATGTTCCATTTTTGCTAAAGCATATTCAATTTCTCTTTGTTTCTTCAGCATCATTTCTTGTTGTTTTTCCAGTAAATTGAGTGCGTATGTTGGATTTCTTTCATCAATATATTTCTTAATTTCCTTTAACGGAATATTTAACTGGCGTAAAAATTTAATCGTATCTAACAGTGAAAATTGATCGATTGTATAATAACGATAATTCGTTTGAGGATCAACAATGGACGGATGAAAAATTCCTTTTTCATCATAATACCTCAATGTAGATTCTGCAATATTATGCATTTTTGCCATTTCTCCAATTGTAAAGCGTTTATTTAATAACATGTTTCCTTCTCCAATTCATTAAAAATATTGCCTTATTTCTTCTTATTATATAGCCATTCCCTTCATACCTAAATCAAATTCCATCATGAAAATCTGCTATTTTTTCATTGATTTTTAATAAATTTTATTATATATTAATTACAGGTTCAAATTACGAGTTCAAAAGAACTTGTAATCAGACCCTTTTGTTTAATGGGTTTTACATATTTTCATTAGGCAAATTCCGAGAAATCGTATGATAAAATTAAAAATGACGAGGAGAGGATCAGATGGAATTCGAATTTTTCTTTCAAATTGCACTTATTTTATTAAGTACAAAGCTTGCTGGTGATCTTAGTGTTAGATTAGGTCAACCTTCTGTACTAGGTAAATTAATTGTCGGTATCGTTATCGGTCCAGCTGTATTAGGTTGGATTGAAAATTCAGAGCTTCTAACTCAATTAAGTAATGTCGGAGTTATTCTTTTAATGTTTATGGCTGGACTTGAAACAGACTTAGAAGAATTAAACGCAAATCGTAATTCTTCTTTAGCAGTTGCACTCGGAGGTATCATTCTTCCATTCGTAGGTGGTTACGTTTCCGGTCTTGTGATGGGAATGGAACAAGGAAACGCTGTATTCTTAGGATTACTTCTATGTGCGACAAGTGTTAGTATTTCCGTACAAACACTTCGTGATTTAGGTAAAATGAAAACACGTGAAAGTACGACGATGCTTGGAGCCGCTGTATTTGATGACATTCTTGTTGTTATTTTATTAGCATTTGCAATGAGCTTCTTAGGTACTGATGATGTTAACTTAACAATGGTTATCTTGAAGAAAGTAGTATTCTTCGCTTCTATTATTTTAATCGGATGGAAAGGTGTTCCTGCGATTATGCGCTGGTTATCACCACTGCGCGTATCTGAGTCTATCGTGAGCGCGGCTCTTATCATCTGTTTCTCATTCGCATATTTCGGCGAATTATTAGGAATTGCTGGTATTATCGGTGCTTTCGCTGCTGGTATTGCAATTTCTCAAACAAACTACAAACATGAAGTAGAAAAGAAAGTAGAACCAATTGCTTACGCTATGTTCGTTCCCGTATTCTTCGTTAGTATCGGTATGAATATTACATTTGACGGTATCGGCAATCAAATTTGGTTCATCTTAGCATTAACTGTTATCGCTGTATTAACGAAATTAATCGGCTGTGGATTCGGTGCTCGAATGACTGGATTTGACGCTAAGTCTTCTGCAATTATCGGTGCTGGAATGGTTTCTCGTGGTGAAGTTGCACTTATCATCGCAGGAACAGGACTTTCTTCAGGTCTATTGGCACAAGATTACTTTACAGCAATCGTTATTGTCGTTATTTTAACTACAATGATTACACCACCAATGTTAAAATACACTTTTGGTGCAAAAGATAAAGCAATGAAAGCAAGTAAATAAATTTACTATAATAAAAGGAGATTGCTATTTTATAAGATAGCAATCTCCTTTTTGTTTTATCTTTAAACAATCCCGTTCTTTTTTAACCATTTTTCAAAAATAATTCGTGCTTCATCATCATCAATATCATTCCCAAATGAATACACCATAATGCCATAATTATCTATATATTTACCTAGCTTCATTCCCTCCACTTTCTTATAAAAATAGTCTGCCTCATAGTGCGGAATATAAGCATCCCAAACTGGTTCATTTATTCTTTTGTACGCCGTCACTTCTAAATCATATCCGTCTTCATAATATCCGATGTGATAATGTTTGTTAGGATCATATTTCTCCATTAAAAGTCCCCTCCTACTAAACAAGAGCGAGCCTTATATTACAGCTCGCTCCTCTCTCTATTTATTAAATACGCTCCATCGCTGTCTTCAACGTTCCAACAACGAAAGCAATCTCTTCACTTGAAATAACAAGAGGCGGCGCTAATGTTAAAACGTTATTATATCCTGCTGTTGTCATACCGTTTCGTCCTATAATTAAGCCCTTTTCTTTACAAGCATTTACAACACTTGCTATTTTATCATTATCAATTGGCTCTTTCGTCTCTTTATCATTTACTAATTCAATCCCAACTAATAGACCTTTTCCTCTAATATTCCCAACAAGTGGATGTTCCCCAATTTCATCTTTTAGTTGCTCTAATAAAAGGGAACCCATTTGTGCAGATCGCTCAATTAAATTTTCATTTTCCATAATCTCTAAATTTTTAAGTGCTAATGCACAAGCTGCTGGATTCCCACCAAATGTATTAATATGGCGGAAAAATTCATATTCTCCTTTACCTTTAAAAGCCTCATATATTTCTTTTTTCACAGCTGTTGCAGATAATGGTAAATATGCGCTCGTAATACCTTTTGCCATTGTAATAATATCTGGCTTCACATCATAATTCATAAATCCGAATGCTTTTCCTGTACGTCCAAAACCGCAAATCACTTCATCACTAATAAGCAAGGCACCGTGTTTTTGACACGTCTCATGAACAGCTTTCATATAGTCTTGTGGTGGCATTAATATGCCCCCGCCTGTAATAATAGGTTCCATAATAAACGCAGCAATTGTTTCACTTAATTCCCACGTCATAACACGATCGACTTCTTTCACACATTCTACATCATAAATATGCTGCCCTTCAATTTCAGGCATACGGTAACAATCCGGTGGTGTTACATGTAAAAAACCTGAAGCAAACGGCTCATATTGATATCTACGCTGCGCTTGTCCCGTCGCTGCCATTGTCGCCATTGTATTCCCGTGATACCCACGGTAACGTGACATAAATTTATAACGATGTGGTTCACCTTTTTGAGCATAGTATTGTCTTGCTATTTTAAAAGCTGTTTCGTTCGCTTCTGAACCACTATTTGAGAAGAAAATAACATACTCTCCCCCAAGCCACTCATTTAACTTTTCAGCAAGCTTTATAGCTGGCTCATGGGATTGTGACATTGGAAAGTATGATAATGTTTGTAATTGCTTATAAGCCGCTTCTGCGAGCTCTTTTCTTCCATATCCACTATTCACACACCAAAGGCCACTCATACCATCTAAATATCTTTTTCCTTGTATATCTTCAACCCAGCACCCTTCAGCTTTTGCCCCTACCATTGTACTATTTGGACTAAAGGGACGCATTCCGTGCCAAACATATTGCTCATCTTTTGCTAATAATTCATCAGTTTGCTTCGTTTTCATCATTACTTCCACCTTCCATAACAACTTATTTTTCACAAAAGCTGCGCTGGTGCCATGATGACTTAAATTTCTCCCTGCTATTTTCATTCCACAAAATTAAGACAAATCCTACTTACAAATCAGTAATATTTACAAGAAAATGACAAAAGAAAAAAGAGCTTTTCTTATCTATCGAAAAGCTCCTCTTTTATTTAATGTGAAGACGCATCGCTAATGCCATGACCAGTATTAGATTTCACTAGAATTTCATCAAATTTCGCTGCATCTTCTTTCTTACTAGATAAAACCGTTCCTAAATATGCTGCAAGAAATCCGAGTGGAATTGAAATAATTCCTGGTGTCGTATATGGGAATAACGCTTCCCCAACAAAAATAGCTTTTCCAGCTACAGGGTTCCAAACATTCGGACTCAACGCTACGAGAACAATTGCTGATACGAGACCTACAATCATACCCGAAATAGCACCCGTTGTATTAAAACGCTTCCAATATATTGTAAATAAAATTACTGGTAGATTTGCACTCGCTGCAACTGCAAATGCTAATGATACTAAAAATGCTACGTTTAATGTTTGGGCAAATAATGCAAGTATGATAGATAGTATCGCTACTCCAATAGATGCATAACGAGCCATGGATACTTGCTCTTTTTCCGTTGATTTTCCTTTACGAATGATTTCATTATAAAAATCATGAGCGAATGCTGATGCTGCCGTTAATACAAGACCTGCCACTACAGCCAAAATCGTTGCAAAAGCAATTGCTGATACGAAAGCAAATAAGAAGTCTCCACCTAACACTTTGGCTAATAAAGGTGCCGCCATATTACCAGCTGGGTTCGCTTTAATAATCGCTTCATTTCCTACAAACGCTGCCGCACCAAATCCTAAGAAAATCGTCATAATATAAAATGCACCAATTAACCACGTCGCATATACGACAGATTGACGCGCAGTTTTTGCATCACGTACTGTAAAAAATCGGACAAGTATATGCGGTAATCCAGCTGTACCAAGTACTAGTCCTAAATTTAAAGAAAGTGTATCAAGACCATCCTTATACTTTACACCTGGATTTAAAAATGAATCTTTTAAAGGTGTAGCTGTTTTCATTTGAGCGAACATTTCAGTCACGCTGAAGTTGAATTTTGCGAAAACGATAACAGAAATAATAAACGTACCAGCCATAAGCAATACAGCCTTTACGATTTGTACCCAGCTCGTTGCTGTCATACCTCCAAAAATAACATACACCGTCATAAGTGTTCCAACGATTAATACAGATGTCGTATATTCAATCCCTAATAATAATTTAATAAGTGCACCCGCGCCAACTAATTGTGCAATCATATAAAAGATAGAAATCGTCATCGTATTAAGAGCTGCAACTCCGCGAACTTTTTTCGCATCAAAGCGTGCTGCAATCATATCCGCCAAAGTGTACTTTCCTAGATTTCTAAGCGGTTCTGCAACAAGATATAGTACAACTAAATAAGCAACTAAAAAACCAATACTATAAAAGAATCCATCAAACCCAGTTAATGCGATTGCTCCGGCTATACCAAGAAATGAAGCAGCAGACATGTAATCTCCAGCGATGGCCAGACCATTTTGCCAACCAGTTAATCCCCCTCCAGCCGTATAAAATTCACTCGCATTTTTCGTTTTTTTCGATGCAAAATATGTTATGACGAGCGTACCAAGAACAATAATTAAAAATAGTGCAAATGCAGTAGTATTCAAGTTCAGCCCCTCCTTTTTTGCATATCTTGCAGAATTTTTTGGGAGATTTCATCAAATGATTCTGCTTTTTTGCTATAAATCATACATAGTGCCCATGTCATGATAAATTGGGAAAAAGCAAATACCCACGCCCATGTAACGTCACCAAATGCAGGTGTATTAAGCACCTTTGAATACGACGTTAAAATAGGCAGTGCAATAAAAAAACTAAAAAAGAAAATACTCATTGGAACGATAAACTTCTTTTTCGTATTTAATAACAATTGAAATTCTTCCGACTGAACGACCTCTGTATAATTCACTTCATTTTGCAACTTACGTGCTGACGTATCATCTCGTTTCATTAACCGATCCCCTCTCTTACTTGAAATACAATTCCTCCTTGTATACCTAAAGACTAAATTTTATAAATATTCAGAAACTTATACTTATTTTAGACAATCCATGCATTCATGCAAAGATTTTTCGATAGACATTTTTCGGCAATTTCTCCTAAATTTTTAATATACTTTTTCAAAATAAAGTGACACCTTACTTATTTTTTCCTCATTAAGACAAAAGCAGTGCTTAACGCACTACTTTTGTCCTTTTTTCCTTTTCTAAATTACGAGCTGTTTCGCTTAACTCAACATCTTTTCCGTCTTTAAGTGTTCCAAATATAAAATCGAATACTGGATTTGAAACACCGAACCAAAACTTTTCGTTTTTATAATGGTGTAATATATGTTGTTTTTTTAGCCATCTTCCAAACTTAGTGACGGGACGAATCGGTCTATGGGCAATATAATGTTTCCATTCGTAAACGAGCAGCATGATAATCATTCCGATTCCAAATGAAAGTGTAATAGTAACACTTTTTGTAATACCATATGCTATAAGCAAATAAATAGTAAAACTAGGTATACTAAACCATACAGGTAAAAACAAAAGTTTTAAATCCTCTGGATATACGTGGTGATCATAATGTAATCTTCTTAACATTTTTAATAGAAATGTGTTTTTAGGTGGTTTTATATGGAATAAAAAACGATGTGTCATATATTCATTAAGTGTATAGAAAACAATCCCAAACATACATGCTAACATGCCAACCCAAGAGAAAAATTGCATTTTTAAAATAATAATGAAAATAAATAGAATGCTATACATAATAACGATATCATGTTGTAAAAAGAACTCTTTCCCCACTTTCTTCATCTTGTTTCCCCCTTTTCCCAAAAAACAGCCGCAACATATCGTTACGACTATTTCTTTTCTATTCTTATTCTATTCACTTTACAAATTTGCCTGCTGTTCTATTGTCGAGAAAAAATTATTTGGTCCAAATATATTTTGCTTCGAAATAATATGTTCCACTGCAAACACTGTTACTTCTCCTCTTTGCACTTCTCCAATAATGAGACCAAATATTTTATGATTTACTGCAAACGTCGGTTGCTTTGTTTGTAGCAATCTTGCAGCATTATGAAATACCGCTTCATATAGTGGATTTCTATCAGTAATTTCTTTTCGGATTTTTGGCGCTAACGTAATGATAATTTCTTTTCCGTCAATAGTGGTTCGATACATAAAAATCTCCCCTTCAATCTTATGTGAACAACTGTAAAGCTTTGTATGCAAAATGTATAGAGTAACCTACTAAAATAATACCTGCTCCAGCTGTTATGTAGCCAAGTGCTTTTGGTTTTAATAAAGTTCTTCCAAAATGTACAGAAAAAGCAATATTTAAATTCCATAAAATAATGCCAGCAATAATGCAAAGACTGTACAAAAAAGCTTCTTGTTTCGTTACCTTCGTAAGTAATGAGCTAAGTGTACTTCCGTATATACCAAACCAAAAAACAAGATTTAATGGATTGGATATCGCAATTAAAAATCCTGCCATAAACGATTGCTTAAGGCCACCTACCTCTTCTTTTTTATATTCCATATTCGAGTGGAAAATTCCTTGTTTTACACTTTGAAATCCTAAATAAAATAACAAGAAAAAACCCGTGCAATACATGAAGGCTTGTACATATGTATACATAAACACAGAAGATAAACCGAAATAAATAAGTAACATAAATAAAACATCTGCAGTCATTCCACCAATTCCAACAACCCAAGCATGCCAAAACCCACGTTCAATTCCTCGTTTTAACATTTCAATATTAATCGGCCCTACTGGTGCAGCTAATGAAATACCTAATACGATTTGCTGTATAATTGCTCCAAACATCGCTCTATCCTTTCTACTCTCTTTATTACTAGTTAATGATATAATTTGAAAAAATAGACTAGCTTTCGTAATAAAATACCCTTTTTTATCCAAAATATACAAAAGAGCCATCTAGGTGATGGCTCTTACTTTTTTATCTTATGAATAAAAGGGCATTTCCCTTTTATTGGTTCTACATCGTCTCCTATGAAATATTGTTTCCATTCACGATGCTCTGGGTCACCATAATGACTAATGTTAGGATGTTTCGGCAATTGATCCCACTTTTCAACTCGCTCACGGACCATTTGTCTTGAATATGCTCCTTTAGGACGATCTCCCTCTAATCCATCAAAAATAGTGCGTGGCTGAAACCCAATAACGAGAGCATTCCCTAAATGTCTAGTTTTTCGTTGTTTATAAGCTGGCGCATTTCCAAATGCAAATATTGGCTCACCACCAAATGAAAATTCCCATAAATAATGGTCTGGATCTTCAGGAATTTGCTTTGGCCATGCTTGATCATCGTTTTCATGCAAATACTGTAGCACTTTCCAAAAAGAATCGCGGTAATATTCGAGTGATTGTTCTTCACATTCCGGTTCTACAAAAAGGAAAAAGCCCCTTCTTACAATCGGCCTCTCTTTCATTAACTCTAAAAAAGATAACATTGTATGTGGCAAATGACTCCAATTATTATGAGAAAGAAATGAATAGCGAAGTTCATTCTTTTTCAAAGCTGTTAAACCGAAATAACATGGAAAAGTTGGTTCTAACACGACACTTGAAAAAATCTCAAATTCTTTTGCAACCCAATCCGGTATGTCGGTTCTCGTTCTTATTCCTTCATTATCTAATAAGTAAGACTTATTCATTCTTTCACCTCATTATGTATAGCATTCAATTAAGAATATTACATACTCGGCCTGTCCTATACCTATTTAAAAATTCGACTGAAAAATTATTTAAAAATACAAAAAATAAAATCGCTTACTTGACTAAATTCTCCCAATTCGTGTATATTTAAATTAATCATTTAGCAGAATATTCAAGAATATAGCATTTTTAGTTTATATTATTTTTCAAATGAATTTCACTAAATGAAAATAGTAAACGCTTTTAGGAGGAATTATAACATGCAAGGAAAAGTAAAATGGTTTAACAACGAAAAAGGTTTTGGATTTATCGAAATGGAAGGCGCTGACGATGTATTCGTACATTTCTCTGCTATTCAAGGAGACGGCTACAAAGCTTTAGAAGAAGGTCAAGAAGTATCTTTCGACATTACTGAAGGTAACCGCGGACCTCAAGCTGCTAACGTAGTAAAACTTTAATCCAACATATAACAGGAGGTTACCTTACTTGGTAACCTCCTTTATTATTCCTTTGTATATTTCCGTTTTACAGAGCAAAAACTATGTGAAATGCGCAATATACAAAGGAGGCAGTAACAATGGGATCAGAAGTAAATGATTTTGAAGAAGTAAAATTCCGTGTAGAAACAGCACAAAAAATGGTAGGCTCAGCAACAATTTCAATGGATCCAGATACATTAGAGCATGCTACTACTGCAGTAGAAGCAGCTCGCTCACAGCTTGAAATTATGAAATCTGTTGCAGTAGATTTAGATGAACCATTTTTAATGAACGAGGAAAAGAAACTAAGCAAATGCGAGCAGCAATTAAACGAAGCAAAGCACTAAAAAAACATCCAGAGAATTTTCTCTGGATGTTTTTTCATGACAACTGTTCTCCATACTTTTTCAATGTTTCACCAACTGTACATTGCCTTATACAAAATGAATGAGCATAATACTTACTATTTGTCTTTCGATTATGTTCTCGCAAAAAACATCCTTCACAATACGTTTCTAATAAGTCATTTACCTCTGTAATGAGTTGCTTTTTATCCACCTTTGCACCTCTCTATTCGGTTATTTCTTTATGACTATCAATAACTGTTCCTTCTAATGCTTGCGTTGCTAATTGATGTGCTTCTTTATTTTGTTTTCTAGATATCGGTTCACATACAAGTTTTAATTTCATTTGCTTCGCCTTTTGTTCAATTTGATCTAAATAATGGTTTAAATGCTCATCATAACAAGGCCATTCTCCGGCTAATTGCTGCAGTACCACTTGTGAATCTCCGCGAAGTGTAACTGCTTCATACTTAATCCCTAGTTCCTCGAGTATATTCATACCGTATAATAATGATGCATATTCCGCTTCATTATTATCATATATACCTTCTATATATGCATTGCGGCGAATACGGTAGTTTGTATTTCCTTTTTTATAATACACACATATACCAACGCCAGCTTCTTTCGTTTGCACATCATACCCCCCATCAAAATAAACGAGTATTTCTTGGGGCTCTTCCTCTACTTGCTTACTTAACTTTTTCATCTCTTTTAATGACCATTCTGCGTCCATTTCATCGTAAAATAAAAGTTCCTTAGCTCTTCCTGTTTTCTCAAAATCCTCTGCAAATTGAAGTACTTCTTCTATGTTCATATACTCTGTTGTTAATTCCGTCTGCAATCCACGCTTCGTTTTATACAACCAATGAATTTTATATTTCATACTACATTCCCCTTATGTAAGACTTCTTATATATATCCGGCTAATTGAAGCCTCACTTTATTTTATTATATTTTATCTAGAGTCACAGCATTATATTCAATATGATTACATACAAAAAGAGCTATCCCTATAGGAATAGCTCTTTCATCTATTACATAAATCTTTCAAATTGTACTCGCTTATTAATCCAGTACATTACAGGCATACCGATCGCCATGACAACAAATTCACCGATTGCACAAGTTAACCAAGACAACATAAATGGTAAACCCAATGCAAGATGAAGTTCAATTGCAATCATAAACATTGTAATCGTAAAGATAACTGTATTAAAAATCATACGAGCCCAAACACCTTTAATAAATCGCATAGAAATAATCGTTGCAACTAACGCAAGAATAGATTGTCCTACTCCAAATACTAAATCGTAAGCGATCATAGGTGAGAAAAAGAGATTCGTTAAAAATACACCTAATACAATTCCGTAAATTGCTTTCTTGTTAAATACAACGAGATGATTAAACATCTCTGAAATACGAAATTGTACATTCGTAAAGCCAAATGGCTGAATAAGCATAGAAACAGCAATATATAATGCCGCTAAAATACCATTACCGACTAAAGTTCTAATATTCATGACAAAATCTCCTTAGTTTTTTTACGTGGGATGGTTTCGAACCACGTTATTCGTTTTTTAAGCAACAAGATTATATTTTACGTGGTAGCCCCTCTTTCGTCAATAGATTCCTATCATAAACTACCTTTTTCCTTTTAGACAACGTATAATGAAACATATGAAAGGTTTAGGAGGTTTCACTTCATGACAGCAACAATTCAAAATGAAAAAGTGATCGTTTCCATTTCTGACAAAGGTGCAGAATTACAGAGCGTTCGCTTAAAAGAAGACAACACAGAATATTTATGGCAAGGTGATTCTACTTATTGGGGACGCCGTGCACCAATTTTGTTCCCAATTGTCGGCCGATTAGTAGATAATACATACTACGTAGACGGTAAATCATATTCATTAACACAACACGGTTTCGCTCGTGATCTTACTTTCTCTGTGAAAGAACAAAGCGAAACAAAAATCACTTATATCGTTACTAGTAATGAAGAAACATTAAAAAAATACCCATACGAATTCGAACTACTCGTTTCTTATGAGCTAGATGGACAAATCGTTCATGTAGCATATGAAGTAAACAATCCTACTTCAAAAGAGATGTTCTTCTCAATCGGAGCACATCCTGGCTTCAACTTCCCTTTATTGGATGGTGAATCATTTACAGATTATCATTTATCGTTTAATGGTTCGGAACGCTTAGAAACAAGCGTATTAGAAGGACCTTATCTTTCAAACAAAAAGCAATTAATCGCTGAAAATACAACTGAATTGCCACTTACATATGATTTATTCAAAAATGATGCGCTTATTTTTGAAAATATGAATACGAATGAAATTTCGATTCGTTCTCATAAACATAATAAATTTGTAAAAGTAGAATTTGATGGCTTCCCATTTGTCGGCGTATGGACACCAGGGGATAACGCGCCTTTCTTATGTATTGAACCTTGGTATGGAATCGCTGATGAAATAAATCCAGCAAAAGATTTCAAGGACAAAAAGGGAGTTCAATCGTTACAAGCGAATGAAACATTTACATGTTGTTATAGCATCACAATCGGATAACTACTCTATCCCCTACTTCAAAAAGCATTTAAGTAGGGGATAATCTTATAATTTGGAGGTTTCTCATTTTGATTGAAGTATATATTGATGGTGCATCAAAAGGAAATCCTGGTCCTTCTGGTGCAGGAGTGTTTATTAAAGGCGTTCAGCCGCCTGTACAATTATCATTACCACTTGGAACAATGTCCAATCATGAAGCAGAATACCGCGCTTTACTTCTAGCATTAAAATATTGCATCGAGCATAATTATAGCACTGTCTCTTTTCGTACAGATTCCCAGCTTGTCGAACGGGCTGTTGAAAAGGAATACGCAAAAAATAAAATATTTGCACCTCTTTTAGATGAAGCACTGCAGTACATAAAAAACTTCGATCTCTTTTTTATTAAGTGGATTCCAAGTAGTCAAAATAAAGTAGCTGATGAATTAGCTAGAAAAGCTATATTACAAAATTAACGGGGGTATGAGTGTGAAAAAAGAGTGGATTGCTCCTCTTGCTTTATTATTTGTCTCTTTTATTTGGGGAGCTACGTTTGTTGTCGTTCAAAACGCTATGTCTTTCGTTGGTCCATTTACGTTTAATGGTATTCGCTTTTTATTCGCTGGAATTATTTTATTATTCGTTCAAATTATTTTCTCACAAAAAACTTCAAAACAAGATATAAAACATAGTAGCACGGCAGGGATAATCGTTGGTTTTTTCTTATTTGTCGGTTATTTATTGCAAACATTTGGCTTACTCTATACAACATCTTCAAAAGCAGGTTTCTTAACTGGGCTAAGCATTGTTATGGTCCCAATCTTATCATTTATCTTTTTAAAACAAAAAGCTACCATTTTCATCGTACTTGGTATTGCTGTCGCTACAACAGGTTTATACTTATTAACAGCTGCTGATTCTTTCCAATTAAATATAGGAGATATACTTGTTCTCGGTTGTGCAGTTGCTTTCGCTGCCCATATTCTTATTAACGGCTTCTTTTCTAAGAGAATATCACCTTTATTATTAAGCACATCTCAAGTATTAGCTGTTGGTATATTTTCTTCTATTTGCGCTTTTTTGTTTGAAGATTGGGAAAAGTTATTTTCCGTATCACTATGGACGAATCAATCCTTTTTATTCGCACTCTTTCTAACTGCCCTGTTTGCAACATCTATTGCTTTTTTCATTCAAACATCGGCACAAAAACACACTTCTCCAACGAGAGTAGCGATTATTTTCGCAATGGAGCCCGTTTTTGCTGCCTTAACAGGCGTTCTCGTTGCAAATGAACAACTTTCTATTTCTGCTATTATCGGATGTCTATGTATTTTTCTAGGCATGATTTTTGTTGAATTGCCTTCCAAAACAAAAAAAGAAGCGCAGGCTGCGTGAAGTTACGCTTGTAACTTCCGCATAAAAGCCTTAGCGCTTTTTTTATCTGTAATTTCTTCTTCTTTCAATCGTTCTAATAACGCAACGAAATAACTACCATCAAACTGCAATTGATGTTTAATTGTCGCTTCTATTGCTGCGTTCACAATCCCATCAGACGCACCAGTATATCCTTGTCCGAACATAATAAACCCTTGCGCTTCCTCTGATAATTTAAATCCTTTCGTATGTAAGAATGAAAGATAATCTTCTACTGTTTGCATGTTATTCCCACCTACTCAAAAATTCTCCATCTCCTATCATACATGTTTTTACACGCTATGAGAATGAAATTTCTTTGACAACTTTGTAAATCAATCTTCTACTTCGCTTACAATGGAGGATTTTCTAACAATCTGAAGGAATATGTAAAGTGGAACTTATTTCATATTAAAGGGGAGACACGATGAAACAAGCACTATTAATTATCGACGCTCAACAAGAATTAATTGATGGAAATGAGCAAGAAAATGCAGTTTTTCGTAAAACCGAGCTATTATCTACACTAAATATAGCACTGCAGAAAGCAATAGATTCAAATGCTCTTATTGTTTTCGTAAGAGATATCGATGTTGCTTCTGGTAGTGGCGAAGGATTTGAAGTACATAATCAAATTCAAGTACCCCAGTCTGCAATCCTTATTAATAAAGCAGCAACCAATTCATTCTACGGCACTTCTTTACTTGAACTTTTAAAAGAAGAAAACATTAATCATATTGTTATAGGCGGATGTAAAACAGAACATTGTATCGACACTGCCGTTAGGACAGCAACTGTACAAGGATTTGACGTTACATTAATTAAAAACGGGCATTCAACAACTGATTCTAACGTATTGTCTGCAGAACAAATTATTGGTCATCACAATAAAACTTTACACGGTCATTATAACGTTGATAATTTTTCTATGGTGAGAGATATCGAGGAAGACCTCTTTCAGCCAACTCATGACCAATATCGTGATTAAATTGGATAAAGTGAAACTTTAATCAGTGGTGGTTTGTTGATCCCCCACCTAACTTCTTTGCTTCCGCTGAATTTTTTGGGTGGGAGTCTTACTGCCCGGCAAATAGCGGGATAAAAAAAGAATCCTTCATTTAAAAGGATTCTTTTTTTATCCAAAAATTTGCGCTGCAATACTATATAGTTCACCATTTCTTTTTAATAACCGATTACTATTTTTCATCATAATTGGTGGTGTATTCACCTTTTTAAAACCAGCAATCTCTAATTCTTTCATAAAATCGTTCTTTCCTTCTGGTACATCCATTCTTAATTTTCCATTATGCCCTCTTGCTAAATCATGTACTATTCTCATTGCCATCGCATTATTTTTAGCAACGACTGGTCCTATTATTTTATTTTCTGGCGTTTGTATACTTATACCGTATCCTACTACATTTTCTTCCGTATCCTTTACAACGACACACTGCTCACTTTGCATAATTCTTTGTTTTAAAAACTCGTTTCGGCTTGTCCCAAATGCGCCTTCATCTATTTTTATTATTCCTTCTAAATCACCCTCTTTATAAACCATCATACATTCTTCATTTTCTGCACATTTATGATTCGCATTGTACGAGTTACAAATATATTTAGAGACATAGCTTACTACCCTAAATCCTAACTTTTCATATAAAGGTTTCCCTTCATCCGTAGCAATAAGCATAATTGGAGTATGAGCTGATACGCTTTTAACGCACGCTTCCGTTATTATCTTTCCAATCCCTCTCCCCTTATAATCTGGATGTACAATTACCATTCCGATAGATGCCAACGCCTCCCCGTATAATATTATTGCTGCGCTAGCAATAAGTTCCTTTCGCTCATTCCATACGCCGTATACAATACCTGAGTTAAAAACTGTATCAATTTCTTCTCTGTTATAATCCCAGCCAATATAAGAAGATAATGCTACAATATCGCCTATTTGTTCTTTACTAAGATGCTCCACCCTAATTTCCAATTCAATCATACTCCATCCCCTTATCTAGACATTTAAATCATTATTACTAAATCAACTTGTACATGTTTCCATTCATTTGTCACATACATATGTTATTTTGACCAAGACTATATTGTAAATGAGGTGACAACATGCCCATTACGAATCGATTTTCTACCACCACTAACGGCGCACTCGCTATTACTGGAAATACTTTAGGCTTAAGTAAAATTAGTAATCAAAACCGTGCTGGTACAATCGGGGCAATTGGTGCATTCGCAACTACGAATACTGCTTTACAAGTACCTACTTTTCCTGCTGGTACAACGTTAAACTATACACAAAATAGTTCTACCGCTATTTTAAATATCCCTGCTGGTAGTACTATTCTTTACGCAGAACTCGTTTGGGGTGGAAACTATTTATCTCGTGATCAAAACATTACGAGTGTATTAGGAAACCCAGTTTCTTTTACAACACCTGTTTCAACATACTCGATTACTCCTTCAGCTGTTACGGCTTCAAACCAAACATTCGTTTCAAACTCTATTACATTTGGCTTTTACACTCGTTCAGCAGACGTAACAACCCTTATTCAAGCTGGAGGTTCTGGTTCCTATACTACAGGCGCGGTTCCTGGACTTGTAGATCCTATAGATGCTTCTAATGGAACAATTAATTCGGCTGGATGGACGCTTATCGTCGCTTATCAAAACGGGACATTGCCAGCAAGAAACTTAACCATTTATGTAGCGGGTAACCGTGTTTCTGCTGATACCGGTAGTGCAGATGTAGCTGTTTCTGGATTTTTAACACCTTCAGGAGGACCTGTAAGCGGGAGATTATTTTTAAGTTCTATTGAAGGAGATGCAGATTTAATAGGGGATCAAGCTTTATTTGGACCAAATTTCAGTTCATTAAATGCTTTATCTGGGCCAAATAATGCTGTAAATAATTTCTTCGGTTCTCAAGTTAATAATGCTGCAGGAAACTTAGATACAACTGGGACATTTGGAACGCGAAATCAAAGTGCTTCTACAGGTACAAACATCTCCGCTGGAAGACAGGGCTGGGATATTACTTCTATTGATATTTCTCCTTATTTAACAAACTCACAAGTATCCGCCGCAATCCGTTTAACTACTAACGGAGATGCATATATGTTAAATACAGTCGGCTTACAAATTAATATAAACTCCCCAAATATACAAGCAACGAAAAGCGTAAATAAAAGTGTTGCTGCAATTGGAGACATTCTCACTTATACAATTACTATCCCTAACACCGGGCTTCTTCCTGCCAATAACGCTATTTTTATAGATAGTCTCCCTAACGGTACTTCTTTTATACCCGGCACTGTAACAGTAGATAACGTACCACAAACAAATGCAAATCCCGCGGCTGGTATATCTCTTGGAACAATTAATAATGGTACTTCTCGCACAGTAACCTTCCAAGCTACTGTCGTTTCTCTTCCAAGTCAAAATCCTATCTCTAACACTGCGAATATTACATTTCAATATACACCAATCGCCGGAGGAACAACCTTTAACGGTCTTGCAACAAGCAATTCTGCTGGAACGCAAATTAACCTGGCAGATATTAATGGAACAAAATCAGTCAACAAACTTTTTACCGATATTGGTGAAACATTAACTTACAGTATTGCCTTAGCTAATATAGGAAATATCGCTGCAACAAATGTTATATATACGGACCCAATTCCTAGCGGGACTACTTTCATTCCAGGGAGCGTAACTGTGAACGGAGTTACTCAAGCTGCCGCAAATCCCGCTAATGGTATATCAATTGGGTCAATTGCTGCAAATTCTACTACTACTATTTCATTTCAAGTATTCGTTCCTTCTATCCCCCAAACAAATCCAATATTAAATAGTGGTACAACGACATATCAATACATTCCTGTACCAAATCAACCTGCAGTAAGTGGGACTGATACGACCAATATCGTATCTACTCAAGTAAATAACGCCACTGTAACAATGGCAAAAGCAGTAGATAAAAATTTCGCAGATATTGGTGATACACTAACGTACACCGTTTCCTTTACAGGTACAGGTAATACAAATGCGAACAATGTTATTTTTACAGATATCATTCCTACTGGAACAACTTTTGTTCTAAACAGTTTAACAATAGATGGCACGACACAAGTGGGCGCAAATCCCGCTACCGGCGTGAACATTGGATCCATCCCAAGCGGCACAATAAAAAATGTTGCATTTCAAGTAGTAGTAAACACAATACCCGCGTCAAATGTCGTATCTAACGGATCAAGCGCTTCTTATCAATATACCGTAAACCCTAGCCAATCTCCCGTTACAAAAAACATTTCTTCTAATCTCGTTTCCACTCAAATTAACAATGCGAATGTAACATTAACAAAATCAACTAACAAACAATTTGCCACAATTGGCGAAACGATAAGTTATACAATCCTTATTACAAACAGTGGAAATGCAGCCGCTAATAACGTTCAACTAACAGATCCACTTCCAAACGGAACGATATTGACTCTTGGCACTGTAACACTAAACGGAGTTTTGCAGAATGTAGATTCTCTCGTTGCTTTACCTATCGGCACAATTCCTGGTGGAGCTACTTTTACCTTATCCTTTCAAGTAACAGTCATTAACATTACTGCCCAAAACCCTATTATTAATAACGCTTTCGCCTCTTATATTTACACTGTAAATCCAAGTTTGCCACCTACTTCAAAAACAGCAAATTCTAATTCTGTTACATCAACAATTAGACTAGCAAATCTCCATGTTAATAAATCTGTAGATAAAACGTTTGCGGAAGTTGGCGATGTATTAACTTACAGCTTTGCTCTTACTAACGATGGAAATGTTGCAGCGAACAATGTATTACTATCTGATTCAATTGCGAATGGAACCGCCTTTGTCCCAAACAGCGTTATAGTTAACAGTGTTACTCAGCCAGGCGTTACACCAGCTAGCATCAATATTGGTAGCATCAATGCTAATACTACAATTACAGCTTCATTCCAAGTAGTAATAACTAGCATTCCAAATCCAAACCCTATTTCAAATAGCGCTTCCATCTCCTATAACTTTATCGTTGATCCAAACACTTCACCTGTAAGTAAGAACACTACTTCAACCACTACATTTACTCAAGTAAACGATGCAAATGTCATTTCAGCCAAAACAGTGGATCGAGAGTTCGCTACCGTAGGGGATATATTAACTTATACTGTTACTTTGACGAATGCAGGAAGTGTTTCTGCTGATAGCCCTACTTTCGTAGATACGAATCCAGACGGTACTACCTTTATTCCAAACACTTTTCTTATTAATGGTGTACTTCAAAATAACGCAGATCCAAATATAGGTGTTCCGCTACCTTCCATTGCTGCTAACGGTTCACTTACCGTCTCTTATCAAGTAACCGTCACCTCTTTACCAACACAAAATCCAACATTAAATTCATCTAGTACACAGTATAGCTTTATTTTAAATCCGGGCGATCCACCAACTATAGAAACATCTGTAAGTAACACTGTAAGTACACAAATTAATTTAGCAAATGTCGTTATTGTCAAAGAAGTAGATTTAACTATCGCCGACGTCGGGCAACCAATCACATATACAATTTCTTTAGCTAATCTTGGCAATACTACAGCAAATAATGTTATTGTTACCGATATAATCCCTAATGGCACCACTATCGTTCCAAATAGTATTTTTATAGGTGGTGCTTTACAACTAGGTGCAGACCCTAGTGCCGGTCTTCAAGTGGGCTCCATTCCTTCGGGTGGTTTTACAACGATTGTGTTTCAAATAAGTGCAAATGGGCTACCTTCACCAAACCCAATTCAAAACAGCGCTTCACTTCAATATAGCTTTATCGCTGATCCAAACTTACCTGCTCTTGTTAGAAACACTGCTAGCAATATAGTAACTACACAAATTAATACTGCTAATATCGTTGCTACAAAACTAACGAGTACGAACTTCGCTGATGTCGGTGATGTCATACTATATGCGACTATTTTAACGAATAACGGGAATATCCCTGCTGCTAATGTAACATTTACAGATATCATTCCAGCGGGTACCCTCTTCATTCCTAATACTGTAACGATTAATAATGTCCCTATAGCTAATGCAAATCCTGCTAACGGCATTTCGATTGGTACGATAGGAGCGAATTCATCACGCACTGTTGCATTCCAAGTTTTTGTACCAACTATCCCTGCTGTAAACCCAATTACAAATCAATCAGGCACAACATTCCAATATACGTATGATCCATCCAAACCAGCTGTAATGCAGATGGTTGCTTCTAACACTGTACAGACAACTATTAATAACGCCTCAATTGCCGCTACTAAATCGGCAGATAAACAGTTTGCTAACGTAAATGATATTATTACGTACACAACTACTTTAACGAATAACGGGAACACACTTGCATCAAATGTAATATTTACAGATGTAATTCCAAACGGGACATCGTTCATTCCTAATAGTGTTACTGTAAACGGGAATACACTGCCTAATGTCAATCCAGCAAGCGGAATTGCAATCGACCCAATAAATTCGAATGCAAATACAATCATCTCATTCCAAGTACAAGTAAATTCTATCCCGAACCCAAATCCAATCCCGAACCAAAGCAATACAACGTACCAGTATGTCGTAGATCCTAACTTACCTCCAGCATCCGCCAATACGTTAAGTAACGTAATAACAACTCAAATTAATAACGCTAATATTGTCGCTACTAAGTCTGTGAATACACCGACAGCTGCAATTGGTGATATTGTTACCTATACGATTGCAGTAACAAATACAGGTAATATCCCTGCTAGTGCAACTGTTTTAACAGATGGGCTTGGCGCAGGAGCTTCATTTATCCAAAACTCCGTAACTATCAATAATGTTCCACAACCAGGATTAGATCCATCACTTGGTGTTCACTTGGCAGATATTTCGCCAGGAGATACTGTATTCATTACTTTTCAAGCACAAATTTTAGCGATACCACCTAGTGGCACATTAACAAATAATGCTCTTGTAAATTATGAATATACCGTGAACCCAAACCAATCTCCTGCTGTTGGTAGCACCGTAACAAATACAACAGTTACACCAATTATTGACGCTACTTTAGTAATAAATAAAAGCGCTAGTACAACTTTCGCTACAATTGGTGATACAATTACATTCACTTCAGCTGTTACAAACAACGGAAATACTACTGCGAACAACATTATTTTTACTGATACAATTCCAAACGGTACTACCTTTATCCCAAATAGCTTTAAGATAAATGGTGTAACCGTTCCGAATGCAAATCCACAAAACGGTATCAATATTGGTAACTTGAATTCAAATGCATCTGCTACACTCAGTTTTCAAGTAAACATTACAACACTTCCAAACCCTAATCCAATCCCGAATAAATCATCGCTTCAATATAGCTTTATTGTAGATATAAATGAACCGCCAGTTTCACGAACAGTTCAATCTAATAAAACCTTTACACAAGTAAATACTGCTTCTGTTATCGCAACAAAAACTGCAAGCAGTGCTTTTGCTGCTGTTGGAGATACAATTACGTATACAACTACCCTCACCAATAGCGGAAATACTACCGCAAACACACCTGTTTTTATCGATATATTACCACCTGAACTTTCATTCGTTCCTGATAGCGTACAAATTAATACCATCCCACAACTTGGATTTAGACCAGATAGCGGGATTTCTTTAGACTCAATTCCAGTTGGAGGAACGACAACAATTAGCTTTCAAGCTATCGTTGGCTCAATACCAGTTACAAATCCAACTTTGAACCAGTCTAGCACGACATACTCGATCATTGTTGATCCTACCCAGCCGCCGGTGACAGAAACAGCTACAAGTAATCCAACTTTAGTTCAAATTAACGAAGCGATTATTCAAGCAACGAAAAGTGTGGATCGACTATTTTCTGACGTAGCACCTGGAAATTCATTTTTAACGTATACTGTTTTATTGGAGAATATAGGAAACACAACTGCTACGAATATCATTTTTACAGATCCAATTCCAAATAATACAGTGTTTATAGAGGATAGCGTTCGAGTAGGCGGGGTTTTATTACCTGGGGTAAATCCCGCGAATGGGATACCAATTGGGGATATTATTGCAGGAGATTTTACAAACGTTACCTTCCGTGTGCAAGTAGTTAGCATTCCAAATCCAATTTTCACAATTGGACCTGGGGGGCCAAACTCACCAGTTGTAAACGGAGCTTCCATTGATTATCAATTTATGACAGGACCTAATTTACCACTCGTTTCAAGAAATACGACATCTAATCCCGTTTCGACACAAATAAATTCTGGGGAAATTGTGGCAATCAAATCTGTAGATAAAACTTTCGCAACAATTGGCGATACAATTTCTTATACGATTACATTAAATAACCCTGGAAATGTCACTTCACAAAATATAATTTTCACAGATATTTTACCTGACGGAACGACATTCATATCTGGCACTCTTACAAACGATTCTGGTACACAGCAAATCGGAAATCCAGCTAACGGGATTCAGATTGGAAATATAAACCCAAATGGAACGGCCGTTATTACCCTCAACGTACTTGTTACAAACATTCCAAGTATAAATCCAATTTCTAATTCTAGTTCTGTACAATTTTCACATGTGGTCGACCCTAGCCAACCTGCCGTATCACAAACGAATGTATCTAATACGGTTTCGACAACTATTAACAGTGCGATATTAACAACCCAAAAAAGTGTGGATAAATCTATTATTTCCGTCGGGGATACACTTACGTATACAACAACTATTACAAATACAGGAAATACACCAGCTACAAATATAACTTTTACAAGTGCAATTCCTCCTAGTACTACTTTTATACCAGATTCCGTCACAATAAATGGCATCCAACAGCTTGGTGCACAGCCAGCACTCGGAGTAAATATACCAAATATCGCGCCTGGTGAAACAGTAACTGTTACCTTCCAAGTAAATGTTATTTCTGTTCCTCCTTCAAGTTCAATTATGGGTAACGATACAATTTTATATTCTTATACTGTTGATCCAAACGGAACTCCTGCTACTACTTCTACTTCAACGAATATTGTCACAAACCCAGTATTAGATGCTATGATAACGATGATAAAATCGGTCGATCAAACACTTGTAACACTAGGCGATACTATTACCTATACGACAATTTTAACGAATAACGGCAATACAAATGCAACGAATATTACTTTCACTGATCTTATACCAGATGGCACAACATTTATTACTGACAGCGTTACAATAAATGGAATCACACAAATTGGATTGAATCCTAATACAGGCATAACGATTGGATCAATTGCCCCTAACAGCTCAATATCTATAGCATTTCAAGTGACCGCTACTTCTACCCCTGTTCAAAATCCTATTGCCAATTCCGCTACTGCTTCTTACACATTTATCGCTGATCCAAATGCACCGATTGTTTCAAGAAATGTTACTTCAAACACAACGTTTACTACAATTAATACTGCTACCATTCTTTCATCGAAACAAGTTGATAAAGCTTTTAGCCACATCGGAGATACACTCACTTATACTGTCACTTTAACAAACAATGGAAATTCCTCCGCACAAAATGTTATTTTCACAGATGCTATGTCGAGCGGAACGACATTTATTACAAATTCATTTTCTATTAATGGAATTCCTCAAAGTGGTGCAGATCCAACAAACGGTGTAAATATTGGGCCGATAACAGCTGGGGCTACAGTAACTGTTTCATTCCAAGTAAATGTGACGTCATTACCAACCCAAAACCCAATTGTAAATTTCTCATCAACATCGTACCAATTAGTCTCACCACCTGATGCAGAAACTTCAATTAGTAATCCTGTTTCAACACAAATTAAAGAAGCAATATTATCTATGACGAAAAATGAAAGTGTATCCTTTGCTGATATCGGGCAAACTGCTTTTTATACTACTTCTATTACCAATATAGGCAATACCGATGCAACTAATATAGTATTCACAGATGCATTACCAAGTGGACTCACATTTGTTCCTAACACATTAACGGTCGATGGCGTTTTACAACCGAATGCGAATCCAAATACAGGCGTATTACTTGCAACACTTCCACCAAATGAAATATATAGTATCGTCTTTCAAGTTACGGTGAACAGCATCCCACCTATTAATCCTGCACCAAATACAGCAGCAACGACGTATGAGTTTACTGTTGATCCTGTTAATCCTCCCATTTCAAGTGCAGCTACTTCCAACACTACACTTCTTCAAATAAACAACGCAACTATTATTAGCACAAAAACAGCAGATCTTACTTTCGCGGATATTGGTAATACAATAACATTTACACTTAACCTCCCTAATACCGGGAATACGGCTGCAACTGATGTAACTATTATCGATATTCTTGATAGTAATTTAAGTTTCGTTCCAAATAGTTTCACAGTTAATGGGCAAACCATTCCAAACGCTGATTTATCTACTGGTGTAAATATTGGTTCCATTAACGGCGGTAATGCAGCAATCGTCACATTCCAAGCAACTGTTACCACACTTCCTACACTTAATCCTATTTCTAATTCTGCTTCTATCACATATCATTATGTCGTTGATCCTAGCCAACCATCTATTACAACGTCCAATCAATCTAATACAACGACCACACAAATTAATAGTGCTATTCTTACTGCACAAAAAAATTCAAATGTATCTACGGTAGATATCGGGCAGGATATTACCTACACCGTTACAATTACAAATAGCGGCAATGTTAGTGCAACAAATGTTATTTTTACCGACCTTATTCCAGACGGAACTTCATTTGAACCGAATAGTTTTACACTGAACGGAACTAGCATCCCAAATGCAAATATCATTACAGGCGTTCCAATTGGTGATATTGCGCCAAACCAGTCTGTAATCGTAGCATTTCACATTAATGCCAATGAAATTCCACCTATAAATCCAATTACTAATCAAGCTAGCGTTAGCTTCCAGCATATCGTTAATCCAGCTAATCCTCCAGTTTCAAAAAACATTGCTTCTAATAGCGTTTCAACACAAATTGAAAGTGCAATTTTAAACACTACTAAAATAGGAGATAAAACATTTGCAACGATCGGTGATACGATTACGTATACAACAACGATTACGAACACAGGAAATATTCCAGCTAACAATGTTGTATTCTCAGACCCTATACCATCGTGGACACAATTTGTTGTAGGATCAGTTGTTGTTGATGGAACTCCATTACCATCCGCTTCTATCATTGACGGCGTTGGCATAAATACAATAACTCCAAATCAAATCGTAACAATCGTATTCCAAGTTCAAATTGTAAGCAATCCAACAACGCTCACACCTGAACTCCAAAACTTAGGATTTGTTAACTTCCAATATAACGTAGGCAATGCATTACAGGCTCAACCTGGCAATGTGGAAACGAACGTCTTCGTTACCTCTATTAATTCAGCAATACTTTCAGCTGTAAAAACTGCTAATACAGCCTTTGCAAATATTGGAGATACGATCACTTATACAGTTTTGATTCAAAATAGCGGCAATACAAATGCAACGAATGTAAATTTCTCAGACATGGTTCCAGCAGGTACGACCTTTGTTGAAAATAGTTTTGCTGTAAATGGAAGTACCATTCCAGGCGCAAATCCAAATAATGGAGTTAATGTCGGAACAGTTAGCGTAGGTAGTTCCTTAACCGTTACTTTCCAAGTCATAGTTACATCAACTCCACCTTCAAATCCGATTACAAACGTAGCATCTATTCAATACGCATTCATCGTTGATCCGGCCTCTCCTCCTGTTACAGGCACGATAAATTCTAATAGCGCTTCAACACAAATTAATAACGCAACTGTTACAACTGTTTTACAAGCAAATCGAACAATCGTATCTATTGGAGATGTAATTACGTATACAGCGACATTAACAAATACTGGAAACTTTCCTGCAAACTCTGTATTACTCATTAACGGAGTTCCTGAAGGAGCATTATTTGTTCCAAATAGTGTTACGCTCAACGGAATTTCACTTCCAGATGCAAGTCCAACTCTCGGTATTCCAGTTGGTATTATCGCACCAGGTGATTCTGCTACTATTACGTTCCAATTTCTTGCAAGTTCTATCTCGCCGCAAGGAGCGATTATAAATCAAGCACTTACAAGTTACACGTATATTGTCGATCCAAGTCAACCTCCAGTTACAGCAACATCCTCATCTAATACAGTTAATACAGCTGTTGTTGATGCATCATTATCCGCAATTAAAAGTACAGATTCTCTCGTACAATCTACTGACGGTACAATCACTTACACAGTAGTCGTTCAAAATAACGGAAATACTACTGCAAATACAGTTACTTTAACAGATTTGGTCCCAGAAGGAACTGCATTTATTCCGAATAGCGTAACTATTAATAGCGTTTCCGTTCCAGATGCTGATCCTAACGTAGGAATACCATTAAACTCCATCACACCGTCAGAAATCGTCACTGTAACATTCCAGGTTATCGTTCAATCTATTCCAAGCGTGAACCCAATTTCTAATACAGCCCGTATTGACTACACTTTTATCGCCGATCCAACTGCTCCTATCATCTCTCGAACAATTACGTCTAATCCCGCTTTCACACAAATTTCAGATACGACTATCCTTTCTTTAAAAGGAGTCAATGCACAACAAGCAACAACAGGTGATATTTTGACTTATACGATAACACTAGAAAATACCGGAAATATTCCAGCTACTAATCTCATATTTTCAGATACTATTCCCCAAAATACTACATTCGTAGAAAATAGTTTTACACTTAATGGAACAACTATACTTGGTGCCAATCCAAATGTAGGTGTTACTTTGCCTACCCTAGTAGCAAACGCTACTCATCTTATTTCGTTCCAAATTCTTATTAACGATTCATTCTCGCAAGAATCGATTACAAATCAATCCAATACAACATATACAATCCAACCAGACCCAGGGCAACCGCCTATTAGTGAAACATCTACTAGTAATATCGTCATTACAAATTTCGTGCAAGCTCAATTGACAATTACAAAAACATCCAATCCAACAACTGTAGATATCGGTGGAACTATACTTTATATTTCTGAAGTGAAAAATATCGGTAATGTTGACGCAATAAATATTAATTTCACAGATTCTATTCCAACTGGGACTACATTCGTTCCCGATAGTGTCACAATTAACGGTGTCCTTCAGCCAGGTGTAAATCCTGAAAACGGAATACCAATTGGAACAATTCCAGCAAACAGTTCCAAAACGATACTATTTCAAGTGCAAACAAATAATCCACCGAATGAAACTGAAATTGTAAATCAATCTTCAGCAACTTACCAATATGTAAGTATTCCTACAGCCCCACCAGTAAATCGCTCTGCAAATTCTAACATTGTTACAACATCACTTCAAAATGCAAATATTATTTCTGTTAAAAGTGCGGATGTAAATTTCGTATCAATCGGGCAAATGATTACCTACACAAATACACTTCAAAATATAGGAACCGTTCCGGCTAACAATATCGTGTTCATTGATAACATTCCAGAAGGTACTATATTCATTGAAGATAGCTTAGCAATAAATAATGTAATTCAGCCTGGCGTGAATCCTGAAAACGGAGTAACTCTCGGCACGATACAACCAAATGAAACAGTCACTATTTCATTCCAAGTACAACTTACAAATATACCAGAGGGCAATACAGTCATTAATATTTCAGACACTTCGTACGAATACCAAATTGACCCTAGTTCTCCAATTATTCAGCGTAGATCGTTATCAAATGCAGTAAATACTGAAGTGCGAACGGCAAATGTTAGTGCAATTAAATCCGCTAACAGATCCATTACACGTATCGGTCAAATCATCACATATACAGTCGCAGTTACAAACGCCGGTACAATACCTATTACAAATACTCTCCTACTTGACGCAATTGCTTCTGGCACCACATTCGTTCCAAATAGCATTCTTGTAGATGGCGTACCAAGACCTAACGAAAATCCAATTACCGGTATCAATCTTGATATAATTCTTCCAAATAATACGATTATCGTTACGTTCCAAGTAAGCGTAGTTTCTATACCGCCACAAAATAACATTAATAATATCGCCGTCATTCACTATGAGTATCGACCAGACCCAAGCACACCACCAATTTCAGAAACGACCTCTTCCAATGCTACAAACATACAATTTATTGATGCTATTCTTATTGCTACAAAATCTGCTAATACTGTATTAGCTACTATTGATGAAACCATTGAATATACAGTATTCATTCAAAATAATGGATCGGCTACAACTAACTCCATCTTTTTTACAGATACTATAGCAGATGGAACAGTATTTATTCCAGGAAGTGTAATAGTTAATAATACTGTACTTCCTGCAGCAGATCCGAATATCGGCTTTTCCATCCCTAATGTCGCAGCAGGTCAAATGGCTACAATAACATTCCAAGTTTCCGTTACGAATTTACCTACTGTAAATCCAACACCTAATACTGCAAACATCGCCTACGACTTTATTTTCAATCCTGACTTTGCACCAATTCAAAAATCTACTACTTCCAATACTACTTTCGTTCAAATTAATGATGCTGATATCGTTTCACTTAAAACTGTTGATTTGACCTCTGTAACAATTGGTGACATTTTAACTTATACAACAACTTTAACGAATACAGGGAATACGGATGCCACTGCTGTTGTATTTACAGACAATATACCTGATGGAACAACTTTTATTGACGGTAGCGTTTTAGTAAATAACATTCCTCAGCTTAACGCCAATCCAGGTGCAGGTATACTTGTAGGAACGATTGCTCCTAATATTTCTATCCCAGTCACATTTTCTGTTACCGTCGTAGCTCTCCCAACTAGCGGTCATATTCAAAATCAATCAACTTCTCGTTATACAATAAACGTGGAAGAACAAATATCGACTAGCAATATTACCTCCACTGAAGTTATTTCTGCTAATGTAATTGCGACAAAAACAACGCCTATCCAATATGCTGACTTACAAACTATCATCCCTTATACAATTTCCATCATAAATAACGGAAATATACAAGTCGAAAACATTATTGTTACAGATATCATCCCAGCAAATACGAGCTTTATAGAGAATAGTGTTATCGTGAACGGCAATGCTCGGCCAAATGACAACCCTCTTAACGGTATACAAATTGATAACATTCCGCCTAATACGACAGCAACTATTCTATTCCAAGTACGGGTTACTTCGATTCCACAAACAAATCCAATCTCTAACACGAGTACAGTTGAATACCAATACACGGTACCAGATCGACCACCTATTACCGAAACTATTATTTCATCAGCTGCTTTAACAGAAATTAATCACGCGAATTTGAATAGTAATAAAGCTGTTGATCTTGCATTTGCAACGGTTGGTGATACGTTAACGTATACGATTACACTAAATCAAACCGGTAATGTTGCAGTAAATGATGTAATCATTCAAGATATTATTCCTCAAGGTACTACGTTTATAGAAAATAGCGTCATTGTAAACGGAGAAACTCTTCCAGGAGCGAATCCAGTAAGCGGCATACCAATTGGTACTATAACTATTGGTGGAGATGCTATCGTTTCATTCCAAGTAACTGTGACTTCTATTCCAACACCAAATGAACTAAACAACAACGCAATTACTACTTTTAACTATATAGTCAACCCAAATAACGTACCCGTTACAAATACGACTACAACAAATACCGTCACAACTACTGTCCAAAATGATAATGTCATTGCCATAAAATCTGTTGATGTAACGAATGCCTTACCTGCTCAAACTTTAACGTATACAATTACGATTATGAATAGCGGTAATGTAACGATTGAAGACCTTCTTGCTATAGACACCGTACCAATAGATACGACTTTTGTTGCTGGTAGTGTTACGATTAACGGAATCAATCAGCCTAATGAGAATCCTGAAAATGGTATTACGTTAGGAAATCTTGCTCCTAATGACTCTGTTATTATTACGTTCCAAGTGACAATATCTTCTTCTACTCTTCAACCTACAATTAATAACGATGCTTCTGTTTCCTATACCGTTATCATTGATCCAACAAAACCACCTATTAAAATTACAAAGCAAACAAATACCGTTACAACGACAGTCATTGATCCGATGGTTCGTATTGAAAAAACAACTGACAAATCTATTGTCGTTATAGGAGATATCATTACATTCACATTAGCGGTATTTAATCACTCCCCAATTCCGACAATCAGTACTTCTGTTATAGACACAATTCCAGTTGGTACAACATTTATAGAAAACAGCGTAACAATTAACGGTACTCCCGTTCCAAATGTTCGTCCAGACACTGGTATTAATATCGGCTCTTTACCTGCAGATTCAGTAGCAACTATAACATTCCAAGTTCTCGTAACTTCTATTCCTTCAAATAGTACAATTATAAATTCTGCAACAGTTACCGCTGCCTTTCAATTGACACCACAGGATCCAATTATTACTTTCATTGTTAATTCAAATATCGTTCGTATACCAGTTCAATTTATAACTACAACAGTCACGAAAAATGCTTCCGTCAGCTCAGCTTATTTAAATCAATATTTTGATTACACGGTGCGTATTACAAATACTTCCGAAATTTCACTCTCAAATATTTCTTTACAAGATACCATTCCAGCAGGTTTACAATTTATAAACGGCACTGTCTTTATTAACGGTGAACGCTCTCCACTAGCGAATCCGAATATCGGTTTCCTAGTTGCCACTAATTTAGAGCCAAACGAAACAATTATCGTGTTATTCACAGTACAAGTAATAAGTCCACCTGTTAATAATCAATTTAAAAATACGGCCAATATTTCGTTACAACTTCAAGTCTCGCCTACCGATCCACCAATTACAGTAACCGTTACAAGTAACGAAAATATCGTCACCTTTGTTCCAGAAAATCCAGATGAAACACTTCCAAATTTAAATTGCTTCTTTGACGGTGAACGCTTCATTCGCATTACTCCTCGAAATGTACGAAATTACCTTTGGACTTGGATTTGGTGGAAGTAATTGAAACAAAAAAGAGATTGTAGTTTGGTTGAAACCAAATTACAATCTCTTTTTCATTACCTATATCCCACTACGTTGTAACTCGTCCAAGGATATACAATTAAACAACATCTCAAGTTATCTTAGTCGTAATAAGTTGGCCAGCTTCATTAATAGTAACTTTCCATTTCACTCCACTAGCAGTCTTCATGATTATACCTTTACTTGCCTCTATTTCAATATCTCCAAACATTCTTCCACCAGTTGTCGCTAACCAAGCGTTCCCGTTTTCCATAGAAGACCTTGCAAAAATACGATTAATTCGAAAACGCTTATGATCTTGAGAATAACCACTTAATGTAATTCTAACTTTATATAACTGACTCGCCTTCATATTCGATATAATTGTATCGCCAACATTTAATGGAACATCCAACGCGATAACCCAACTTCCAGTTGCGCTTAATGCATATTCAATTTTAATTTTCTTTGGGCTCTCTCCCCACCCAAAATACATTCCAAAACAATTTAACATTTGTATTGGTTTTTTCGTAAAATCCAGTTCAATTACAACTGGATTACTATCTGGAACGTCAATATAGTTTACACTTTGTTCATCTATTAAATTAAAGCAATTTGCGAGATTCCCCCCGTAAGGCACTTTCCCACTTACTTGCTTAATCGTATACTTCTGCTGAGCATTTACTAAAATATCATCTTGATTCCCTATTAAATGTGGTTTATTTAACGTAATCGGTAACTGAATTCGAAGAGATTCTTCATAGGTAGACTTACAAACATTGTACTGTCCTTTATCTACAATAGTTGTAGAAAGTAAATTTGAAAAAAGGTAGTTACGATGCGAATTAGAAGAAAATTCAATGACAATCTGTTCACTACTCATCCGGTACGTATCCCAAATCATACAATCAAATGTATTATACGCACCTGAGCAACGAATTGCTTTTTTCGTTTGTTGTCTACATTGCACTTGAATATCATGAAACGTATTTCCTGAACTTTCATTTGGCAAATCACTATTTCCATCTACTTCAATCCCATACACACATCCATCAATAAATATTGATTGAAATACATTGGCGTTAATCCAGCAAGGTGTATTGATATCATCTATATACTCTGTTTTCAAATATATTGCAGTTTGAAAGTTTTTAATTTGAATAAATTTAACTTGAAAGAAACTAATATAATCCCATGCCTTTTGACAATAAAAATGTATAGCTTTTCCTTTATACGATGGAGTTGTATTTATTATATTTATATTTGATATAACAGATTGATTAGGTACTTCGATTTGTTGTGAACCAGAAACATAAATGACAGCAGATTGAAACAATGAATTTATAACTTGAATAGTACCACCAACAATCGAAGCGTTACTTTGTAGCTCAAACGCATTAAAATCCCCATCAATTTGCAGCGTTACGGTAGGATCTAACTCTAATCTTACGTTTGATTTAATAACAATCGGCTTTACAATTTTGTACGTATTTACCCCTGTAATTCTAACCGTCGAAATTCGATTCGCTACACAATAATCAATAGCTTGCTGAATTGCTAATGAGCTATCATTTCCCGAGTTTGGAACTGCGCCAAAACAATCGATGTGAACGCTACCTTCTGGCGCACAATCTTCTTGGGAAGAAATATATTCTGACAAGATAAATTCACTCCTCATATTACCTTTTTCATATAATATGTGAGTTCTCTCTTAAAAGTTTCTATAATAAAAAAAACAAACGACCTACCCGGTCATTTGTTTAATTCATATATATTTTTCGTTTCTTCTATCATTTTAGTTAACGAGAAATACCTCACTGCTTTCTCTCGTGCTTTCAATCTAATATCATTTACCTTTTCTTCATTACCTTGTAGTTCCTCAAGCGCACTTGCAAATTTAGATTCGCAATATTCAGATATCAAAACACCTGATTCTCCATCTATTACCGCTTCATGTATTCCACCAACATCTATTGAAACAATTGGTGTCCCTGTAGCCATCGCTTCAATTACTACCATTGGAAACACTTCACGAAAAGATAATAAAAGTAAGGCATCCATATTCCCTATAAACTCATGTGGTTTTGAAATATTCCCTAACATCTTTACACTCTGTTGCAACCCATATTTTTCTATTTCTTTCATAATCGATTCTTTCTCTGGTCCATCACCAGCAATATAAAACAAAAAGTCATCTCTTTTTTTCAACACATTTGCAATCTTTATAAATAGTTGATGATTTTTCTCTTTAGATAATCTAGCTAATATCCCTATTTTATATGTAGATTCTTTCTTTTTCTGCTGGAATAAAAACTTTTCGATATCGACACCATTATAAATTGTATTTATTTTTTCTTCTGCTACATGAATTGAAATTAAATTATTCTTTTCAAACTCACTTACTGTAATAATATTGTTCACATATTTATTCATGAAATAACGAAAAAGAGTTGGCATTTTCTTTTCTAATATCGTTACATTATGTTTCGTATAAACAATCTTTATCTTTTTTTTAATAAACTTTTGAAGTAGAAAAGCATATAATACCATTCGCAAACTATTTGCATGAATAAGTTCTATCTTTCGTTTACAAATTTCGTTTCGTAAATAATAAATATTTCTCAAATGATTCCATCGACTAATTAATATAAAATTTTCTTTTCTAGTAAGAGATTCATATAGTTCTCCATCACCTGCAGCTGTATAAATCTTAAAATCATCATAATGCAAATTACTTTCCAATTTACAGAAATAGCTCTCGGCTCCGCCAGTTATCAATTTATCTGTCATCAACAGTATATTCATAATTGCGTCTTCCCAACTACATTAATTTTATTTTTTTTATAAGCATGATAAGCATACTTACTAAAATAGTAAAAAATTTGCACCGAATTCAATCGTTCTTGTTCCCTTAACAATTTCCAATACCGGAAAGCTGCTCTAATTTTATTTCTAGAAACAGAATTTGTAACAATTCTATATTTTGCTAACACTTGCTGTATCCCTTTTGCTTCATACCCTTCATGTAATAAGTTCAACCATAACGCTGTATCTTCCGGCTGTATACTAGGCATTTCGACATACGGAATTTTTTCACGATCTATCATCACTGTTAAACACCCGATAATTGTATTTCCTACTAAATAATGATAGTCAACAGATTTTGGTACACTCACTTCGCGATTTAATTCATTACCATTTTCATCAATTAAACTATACGACGCATATGAAAAAGCAATATTCATTTCTTCCATAAATAACAATTGTGTCTTCAATTTATGTGGCAACCATATATCATCACTATCTAAAAAGGCAATGTACCTTCCTCTTGCCTCTTTGATCGCTAAATTCCGAGCATTAGCAGCACCTACATTTTCTTTTAATGATAATAACCTAATTCGTGAGTCTCCTTCTATTATCTCTTTAATTTTTGCGGCAGATTGGTCGGTTGAACAGTCATCAACGATAATCATTTCCCAGTTTTCATACGATTGATTCTGTACAGATGAAATTGTCTCACCTATAAATCGTATACTATTATAAGAAGGTGTTATTACAGAAACATAAGGCGGCTCGTTATGTGCTGATAGACATTTTACCATCTATCTTTCCCCTTCCTTCATATATTGAAATATACTTCACAACAACTGCTAAAAATAAAAAGAACGCTTCGTTAATAATGAGTGACAATGACATCATCTGAAATAAAAATGCAATCATAGTCAATAGAAGATATGGTTTTTCACGAAACAAAGTATGCTGCGCTAACTTGAACATTAATATGAATAAAAACGCGCTATATAGAAGAAAACCAATTGTACCCGATTCAGACAAAATTTCTAAAAATGTATTGTGTACATATAATTTTTCATTAAATTGATACTCATAATAATTCGAAAAGTTAAAAGCACCAATTCCAATATATGGATTAGATAAATAATATTTAAAAGCAGCTTCCCATAATGTAAATCTACCACTTCCATTATCATGGGAAAAATCAGAAATTCGTTTATTTAATATGTCATCTAATTGGCCCCCCATTACACTGTTCGATAAACTAAAAATAACTACACTAAACAATACTAAACTCATAATTATTTTTATTTTTTTGGCGAAACTAGACATACATATATATACAAAAACGACAAGCACAAGCGCTAATATACCACCCCTTGAAAAGGTTAATAGACTCGTCGTAACACATAAAATTAACCCTAGGATGTTAGTGATATTTTGTAAATTCGTCATATAGTACATAAAAAATATTGTATTATAGAAAATAAAAATGTTAGGATCATCTAGCAATCCAATTAACCGTGGATATCCTCTATCCACTAATAACCCAGCAAAAATTTCTCTCTCTTCTCCACCGTATAAACTAAAGTATTGTAAACCGATTATATAGAGTATTAGACTTACAACATTAAATACTACTCCTACATAAGCAATAGATGATTCAAGTACCACTATTTCAGTATTCCCCAATAAATTCCTCATTATAAAATAGCATCCTAAAACGAGTAGCACGCCAAAAATCATACGAATACTAGCATTTAAATACATAGAAAGAATTCCACTTAAACAATAAATGAAATAAAACAGTAAAAATACAACTTCATGAAAATATAACTTTTGAATATGAAAGTTTTTAATTGTTAAACAAAAATATATGACTAAAAAAATCATATATATCTTCAATGAAAATCCAATATATAAATTGTATTTACTTAACATAACAAATAATATTAGAAGAATAATCCATCCCATCGATACTTTCATATTATTTTCCATAGGCTATATCCCCTGTTTCGTAATATAATCCTTTTTGCGTATTTTTCTTATAAAAGAAAGAAGAAGTTTTTTCAGCTCATAATCATATAGGAATATGGCAGCTACTACGATTAGTATATTAAGAACAAGCGCAATTAAATGATATGTATGCAATATATATTGCACTCCAATAAAGGTTACACCAAAATAAATTGTATACGGTATTACAATTTGGAATACAATTTTTTTCTTCACTACACTTACCGCTATGTATCCCACTAAAGCGACGATTTCAAATAAAACCATAGCATATGCCGCTCCTATCACTCCACCAATACTACTAAAGCTATAAAGCATAACCCCACCTATCACCAATGCTACACACTGCACAACAGTCCTCTTATTTTGACATCCACTCGTCGTTAAACCGTCAGCAATGGCAATATTTAAACTTTGTAGCACAATAAGAAATGATAATATTTGGAGTGGTTCTACTGCATTGCTCCATTCTTCATGAAAAAATATAGAAATAAAGTATGGTGCTAAATGATATAAACCGATCGTCATACATATTCCTACAATCGCCATTGATTTAATTTGAAGTAAATTTAATTTCGTATGCTCTTCTATATTATTCTGGTTATAATGCTTAAAGAGCACTGGAAAAAATGCACCTGCAATTACCCCTGGTACTTGATATAAAGCTGCCGGCATCCGGTACGCCACTGCAAAAACACCTACCATACTTAATGGTAATGTATAGTTAAGCAAGATAGGCGCTAATTGTGGCGTACTCATTATTAAAAAACCGCTAATAATAAAGGGAGTTACTTGCCAAAATAACGCTTTATGAATTACGACTTTCATATTCATTTTCGTCTTTCTTCTCATGGTATATATACTGAATAAACCACCAATCATATACCCAAAAGCATATAAGCGAGCCGTTACATACACCGGTAACTCTCCGAAAATACAAAAACATGTAATTATAATGACAACTGATGCTGATACAACTTTTATGAGCGCTATATACTTCATACGTTCCGTCAGTTGAAAATAGGCAATTCCTATGTTTTGCCAAGTTAATCCTATTAACATGAAAAACATTACGTTTATCATCATATAAATTAAATTTTTATCCGCATACATATAATGAATAACAATATAACCGATTATAGAAATAAGAATAAGTAGAATCATCCTTATTTTTATATACGATGATAAAATCTTCTCTAAATCTGCTCCATCCTTTGCCCCTTCTCGAAGAAACGTATTACTAAGTCCTAAGTCTGTAAAAAATAACATAACAAACGTCACTGCTATGGCAACACTAAACATCCCATAATGTTGTGCGTTAAAAAAGTTTGCTAAAACAATTAAACTGACGGCCTGAAGAAGGTTAGCTAAAATCGTACTATAAAATAGATGGATAATATTGTTTAGAATAGATCTACCCATACAAGTTCTCCTTTGCAAGTAACCTACTTACATATGTTGTTTGTTTACATATATATTTATCTTGCACCATTACCGTTCAATACAATTAAAACGGTTTTACATAAAATACGGATGTCCAGCCGAAATGTTTTCATTTCAATATACTCCATGTCCAGCCTCAACTTTTCCTTTGGATCAAGATTATATCCTCCATTTATTTGTGCCCATCCTGTTAATCCTGGTTTTACCATTAAACGATCCTTAAATTCTGGAATAAACGTATCAAACTCATTATAAAAAAACTCTCTCTCTGGTCTAGGGCCTACAAAAGACATATCTCCTCTTAAAATATTTAAAAGTTGTGGTAATTCATCAATTCTCGTTTTTCTTATAAACAATCCAACTTTTGTAATTCTTGAATCATGTTCTTTTGCCCATTGTGGGCCATTTATTTCAGCATCCTTTACCATTGATCTTAATTTAAATACATTAAACTTCTTCCCGTTTATACCTAAACGTTCTTGAAAGTAAATTGGAGCCCCTGATGTTTCTAAAGTAATCATAATACAAAAGAACAACATAATTGGTATCGTTAATAGTAACAATATGATTGAAAATATAATATCAAACAAGCGTTTTACACTTCGATTCAATATGCTAGGCTTTTCTTGAGCCGGAATCGTATACAACTTGGCTTGATTTGTTTCACGAATCATGGATCGTTACCCCCACATTCAAGAATATAAAATTATACCTATTAATTCACATTCTTTCCTATTTATATCCGCTATTACTTTTTGCACTGTACGTAGTGAATCTTTTCGCTTTTTAACTGCTAAGACCATTCCATCGCATTTCTCTGCAATAATGTGCGTAGCAGGAAGATCAAATACTTCAGAAGAATAAAAGAAAATGTAATCAAAATCTTCTTTCCACTTAGCAATCGCATTATCAAATTCATCCATAGCAACTAAGGGCGTCCCTGTGTGTACTGTTTTTTTTGCAGGAATACAATATAAGTATTTAGACAAATTACTAGAAAAAGATTCATAATTGCAGGGGAAAGAGCTTATTATATCGTTTACGGTTATCATGTGATCACTTTGTAATAATACATGTAATTTAGGGTCAGAAAAATTCACATCAATAAGTAACACCTTTTTCTTCATTTCTGCAAACACTAGACCCATATTTACTATAAGTGAGGCAACAACCCCTCTGTCCTTCGTTGAACTAACCGTGAATAGTTGTTTTCCAGATTTTCTCAGCTCGTGATACACCGTATAAAACTGCTCTTTCATCAGATCATCATGCAAATCGAATGGCAGCTGTTTCTTTGTCCTAAACATCGACATGTTCACCTCGATATATAGATGATTGTTTATCAATCTCTGTAGATTTCTGTTTTCTATTCGGTTTCACATTTATGTGACCAATAACAGAGACTGTTGTTATTTTCTCTAAATCTTGTTCCGTGTATATACGTTCATCAAAATAATCTCGAAATACAGCTAAACCTATCCCAACAAAAAAACTAACAATTAAAGAAATAGGAATGATCAGTTGAAATTTCGGAAACAATTTTTCAGCCTGTTCCTGTAACTCAGGATCCGTCAACACTTTCACACCTTGTACATTTGTGTACTGTTGAAAACTTTGTTGTGATTGCTCTGCCAATGTCTTTACAATGTCTTTCACGACTTTCGGATTGGAATCTTTTACTGTAACAGTTACAATTTGTGAATTGTCCGTATTCACTACCGAGATTTTTTGTGCTAATTCATAACTTGATTGCTCTAATTTCAAAGTTTTTTTGACTGTTGAAATAATTAATGGGCTTTTTAAAATATCGACATACGATGTTACTAGTTGCTTATTTTCTTGTGTTTTATTTGTTGAATTTTCCTTATTAAACTCATCTAAATTCCCAACAAGAATTTGCGTTGAATATTGATATGACGGCTTTAAAACATACATAGAGATAAGAACTAAAGAAGCGGTTAAACAACACATCGTTAAAATAATCGTTACGAATCTTCTTTTCAATAATTGTTGAAAATCTTTTATACTCATTTCTTGCTTCAATTATTTCACCGCCCTTTTCTGAATAACATCCTGCAAGTCACTCTTTACAGATACCCCTCTCTTCTTTCTATCTACTTGTTTTGTTACATACTTTCCGACTCTGAATGCAAATTTTTCTACATATATATACGAAAGTATTGCAAGTATAAACGAAAATATAAGTGAAAAAATTAAAATAATAGGCAACGGTAATATTTCATGGAACATGTATATAAGGGAAAACAACGATATAATATGGTATAAATAAAGACTGTAAGAAATCTTCCCCAAATATAACAAGTATTTATTGCGTAGCAAGGATGACAAAGTTGATATTGACAAACTTAATATGACAAATAGACTTGCACTTATCGCCACTACGTAGTCTCGAAATATAAAATTATTGAGTACTTTAATTTCTCCAATAAGTCCTTCATACATAAAAAGTAAAATCGCAAATAAAAACCATGCAATTTTCGTGTTTTTAGTACAATTACTATAAAAAACTATTAAATTATTTTTATACTTCGCAACTAGTGCCCCCAATAAAAACAGCACCGTATAATGCAACGTTAATGCATAGCTTGTTAATGTTAAGCCCGAGCGAAACAAAAATAATATTACGACAGAACATATACTAAAACTAAACAATAATAGTAATGAACACCTTAACGTTTTTCGTAAACAAATCATCAAAATTAACGGAAAAATTATTGATATTCGCATTTCATGGACAAGTGACCAAATCACACCGTTATATGCATCTGTATTATATTTCCCAACCAATAAAATATGTTGCGCTATTAAGCTTGGAGAACTTTCAATCGTCCATGAGCGATTAAACCATTCACTTAAATAAGAAATACCATATTCACTAATTGTAGCCTGGCATATAATAGCTATAATTATTGCCACAATATAAGGAATATATATTCTGCATATACGTTTTAAAAGGTATGACCCATAGCTACTATAGGTTTTTTGAATAGATTCATACAAAACAAATCCGCTCAAAACAAAAAAGATAATAACAGATTCGTTACCACTACTAAAAATAAGACGAGCAGGCGTTTCTTTTAATAGATACACAACAAATGGTTTATTATCTTCATAGCTGTAATTTTGAAATGCTGAAAAAATCATTAAATGATGACCGATCATTACTATTAATGAAGAAATCCCTCTTATAGAATCCAATTCCTCGTATCTCTTCATCTTTTTACATCAACTCCTAATGAAATGATAATAATCATTTCAAAGCGACATCTTTATTCATATTCCTCTCCTTTCTTTTCATTCCAATTTTTCATATTAAAATGATTTTATAGTATAAATTTGAGTGTATTGTAACATTTTTTGTAATATTATGAATAGAGAATCTCAAAAATTGGTATATACCAATTTCAACCTCGAAAAATGAGTAATATTGATAGAAAAACACTATAAAAATTTCTTGCATATTTACAAAATTAAAGAGATGAATAGCGTTTTTTCAATATAAAATAAAAAAGATAGCCTACATAGGCTATCTTTTTTATTTTATTTAATTACTAGCACCACTATATGCTACATGTCGTTTCTCAATTCTCTCTTCAATTTCTTTCATATTTTCTTTATTATTTAATAGTGATTGTTTATTTTCAATTAATAATTGTTTAAAAGATTTTCTCACTTTTTTTCTCATTTTCATTGTCCTCCTTGGGGGATGGTTTATATAAAAGATAAAGAATTATCTGTGTGTCCTTATAATAATTGATTGTTGTGAATTCTATTTGAACTTCATATGAAAATTCCGTTTATTTTCTGACAACTTTGTGAACACGAAAAAAAGACTCTCTAAAACTATGTTGAAATTAATTCACTTCATTATAAAAATTACTATTCCCATCAACTTTTATCATTATATCTTGTCGAAACATTTATATATTTAAAATTGAGTTCGACATAATTTTATTTACTATAATACTGTTTACAAAAACAAAAAGAAGGTGTCACCAAGTCAAATTTCGACTTATGCAACATCCCTCTTTCCAAACTATTTATAGCATATTTATTAATATTTCAGGTCTTCCCCAATTCATTTCTTCACAAACAAATCTAAGTTTTTCTTCATCCATTGTGTGTAATCCCTCTTCTAGTAAACATGAAATTGGAACTTCACAGTGAATTTGTGCTAATTGCAACGAAATATTTAAGTTCTCTAAATCACTTTCAATCTTCGTACGCTGCGCTTTTGTTAATGATTCTACATTTTCTAGTACAGCGGATACTGTTCCGTGCTCTTGAATAAGCTTATACGCTGTTTTTTCACCGATACCTTTTACACCTGGATAATTATCACTTGTATCTCCCATGAAAGCTTTTGCATGGACGATTTGCCACGGCTCTACACCTTTTTCTTCCATGATTTTCTCCGGTGTGTAATATTCGTAATTTCCAATTCCTTTACGCAGAAGCATAACTGTAACGTTCTTATCAACAAGTTGAAGTAAATCTGTATCACCAGTTAAAATATAAACTTCAGCTTCATTGCAGTATTGTTTTGCAAGCGTACCGATACAATCGTCCGCTTCGTAGCCTTTCATACCGATAACTGGAATGGATAATTTCGCAGTCATTTCTTGCACTAAATCAAATTGAGGAATTAATTCTTCTGGTGGCGCTGCACGATTTGCTTTATAATTCGAGAACGATTCTGTTCTAAATGTCGTACTTCCCATATCCCAGCATGTAACGATATGTGTTGGTTCAATCGCTTGCGTAGCTGTTAACAAGTGTTTCATATAACCATGAATCCCATTCGTAGGGGTTCCATCTTGTCGTTTCATAAATTGTCCGTAGACACTTGTTGCGTAAAAAGCACGAAATAATAGTGCCATACCATCAACTAATAATACTTTTTTCATAATTCCTCTCCTATTAAAAAAATAATAACCTCACGTTATCACGTAAGGTTATATAAATAGATTACCATTCTACGTTTTTGCTCAACTTTGTCTATTATACATTGTTTTTGTATATTTAGCACCATTAACACATTAAGACATTCTACTACAACAAGTATGCAATATGCCTGAATACGTATTTTTTCCAGTAGAAACAACGACAGCCTTTGCACTTCCACTAACGATATGTGAACCTTTAAAACATACATTTTCAAGCTCAAGTGGATTATAATCTTTCATCCGTTTTAATGGAATAAATCGTTTACGTTCAAGGTGATAGCAGCTTTCAAACTTCTCTATACTCGCTTCGTTTCCCGTTAATACAGACTCATTCACTAATAAATCATCTGCATAAATAATACGTACATCAGCTGGCACAGCATCTCCAGCCGAAAGAAAAATCATATCTCCAGGTACAAGTTCTTGCACTGGTATCTCCATCATTTTCAGTTCACTATTTAGCCCTGTACTACTAGAACATTCTACTCTAGATACAGTAATCGTTTCACGTTGTAATTCATCACACACACGTTGTTTTGAAAAACCTGGAATCATGCCACCAAGCTTCATCATTACTTCTGCAAGAATTGCTCTTTTTGAAGTTAGTTCATTTCGGCCATATACTTGAATACGTTTTTGCGCCTCTTTCATTGATAGTCCGTCTCTTGTTGTTTTAAAATATGCAAATACAGATTTTACATCTCTTGTTGCAATTTCAATTAATAAATCTTTATTTTTTTGGAGCATTGTTTGTTCTTTTATTGATTTTTTATTTAGTTTATATGACGTGTTACCCACAGTTTTGTTTGCATATAACATATTATCGTCTCCTCCTTTACAACATAGGAAGAAACGCTTTGTTTCTCAATTTATCCACTTTACTGTGAAAGTGTCTAGCGCTTTATAAACGCTACATTGTGATAAATATAGAGGGAGGAACAAATCGTTTCCTGCCTACATCATATATTTTTGATTTGAAGTATATGGGTAACGGAACCGAGTCAGAATTTGACATGCTCCTCACCTCCTCGTTTAATTTTATAGTTTATACTATGAAATTACTCATAGCTTGGTAACAAAAAAGACCCCTACCCTTAAGAGAGTAGTGGCCATTACATACACAAATAAACGATTTCTAATATAATTAGAAATCTACGGACCTCTCCCTCGCCGAGTTTTAGCACTGTATAGCATAGGTACATTACCAGCTACGTTAAGAAAAACCTTAATTCGATCATTCCTGTTGACCCATTGGCGTCTCTCGACATTTTTGGGCAGTAGCATTTCTCTATACAGGAGCCTCACCTAACAGAGACTTATTTTCATTACATTGAAAATGTTACTCTTATTTAAAATAGATGTCAACAGTAGCCTACAATTTTTTCAAAAGGTATGGCAAACTAACGTATATAAAGTGAAACTTTAATCAGTGGGGGTTTTGTTCATCCCCCACTGATTATTAGCCCTCACCAATCGGGCTGCCCGGCAAATAGCGGGATAAAATAAAAAACTTTACGTTTAAACGTAAAGTTTTTAATAAGTTATACAACCAGCGATTACAATCCCAATCGAAAGCGATAAAAACATAAGAAAAAGACCGACTGCTTGATTATCTTCTTCGAGACTTTTGTTTATATTAAAGCGTGGTGTAAGCCACTCAGCTAAATAAAAGACGATAATTTGAGCCAAAATCCCAACTGCTCCCCACGAAATCATATCAAGAAGTGAAATTGAATTAGCTGCTGTCGAATATAAAACAACAGCTAACCCAAGTAATCGTCCTCCAAGCACATAGCTTACCGCCTTATTTCCTTGAGCCATTAACTTAAATTCCTTTACTTTCGTTGTCACTTCCATCAAGAACAGACCTATACATAAAAGGCCGAGTGTTACTGCTAAATATAATAAAAAATTAATCATTTTTCCCCCTCCTTTTTATACCTACCGGTAAATAGTACGATTCATTTCCTGTAATCTTTTCTCCCGCACGAATACCGATACTACTCGCTTTTCCAGCAATTAAAAACGAACCAAACACATATGACAGTTTCTCGATCCCTTTTTCTGTTTCCAAGGATACGACTGGCAGTTCGGTATACTTTTGAAATATCGGCAGTGACGCTTTATACGTTTCGTGTGCATTTTGAAGCATAATATTTTCGTCTTTATCGCGAATCGTAATTGTATCTCCTTCTCTCCCAAATGAAGGTTTTTGAACGAAAGAACCTTTTCCTAAAAATAAATCTGGTTCTAAATATGTAGGTAACATATATTCTTTAATCCACTGTTGTTCCTCATTTGTATAAAAGATCTCTTCTTCTGCTAACCCCCAAATAAGACACTGAATTGATTTTGGCTGAAGTAAAAATGCTGACAAAGGATTTATTATAAAAAGCTTTCCGGCTTTTACAAGTTGTAACAGTTCCACACCTACCAAATCTCCTGTTTCAGGATCTTGATCCTCAATTAAATCTTCTATCGGATATGTTTGGCGATATAAAACATCAATCTTCGCCCCATCTTTATCGACTAGAGCATCCTTTGTAATTCTAAGTTCTGACATTGGCACTACTTTATTTTCAACATGGCATAGCTGACTTAAATACATAGTGGTATTCCAATCCTCGATATGTTCATGATGTGCTGTAAAAACAACATTTGGATTATCTAATCCCTTTGTCGCTTCCATTACTGCTTTCGTTACACCAGAAGATAGCAATCGTTCTTGATCCGAGTTTGGATCATCATAGCCTAGATTTTCACATACTTTCCCATTCATTTGAAAACATTCCACAATAAAAGTTGGTGTATCACTATTAAACTCAAGCATTTTGATTTTATTATCCTCTGTTACAGCAAAATCAAATCGCGAAATTACAGATTCAGGATAAAGCCCTTTCATTCTAATGAATGATAAACTCGCGGATGGAAAGCCAAGATCTAGAAGCTGTTCGTCACTTAAATTACGCAGCAGTCTAGCAGTCTTAAAAAATATTTTCCCCATTCGTTCAGTCGCTAAGTGTAATTGGTCCAAAGTCTGATTTGTTATAGAAAAAACATGAAACAAACTATACTCACATTCATATAAATCCGACCAAAAATTCGGATATTTTAAATAAAATTCTTTTCGATCCCTTATGTATTGCGACATATTTTAGCCCCCAAATCCTCCCTTTGAACCGCTTCCAATTCCACCTTTAAATTCAGCAGACGATTGATACGATTTAAACGCCGATGAATTTTTAAAAGTGGATTTATTTTGATAGTATCGCCCACCATAGAAATAATGCCCACGATAACCTGAACTACTATCATCACACTGCCATACCCCAAGTTCATCATCCCAATCCCAATCAGAACAACTATTATCATTCGGTTTTGGGGGAAGATCTTGCGCGCAGCCAAATAAAGTGCCAGTCATTAAAGACGTTACGACACCACCTACTAGCCATTTCGTTTTTGTCACCTTCGCACTCCCCTTTTTAAATTCTATTCCTATTATATAGGATGGCATGATAAAGTAGAAGAAAAAGGAAGAAGAGGGATTAAATGCGCTTAGAATATCGACTTAATGATGAAACGAAAGGGTATCCTGCTTTATGGAACTACGCCAATATTTCTAATTCTGAAATTATCGCACGCATGACTTGTGAATATTTTATTAAAGAGAAAAATACTTATGTTGTTACTGCAACTTCGGTTGATCCAGACGGAACAGCGGTTATTTATATTCAAAAAGAAGTTTTCGCCAATGACCCTTCAGACCCTACATACTCCCACATCGGTTTTGAAATTAGAGAACTAAGTGAAACGAGTTCAAGCTTAGTAGATAGTCAAGATGTATGGAACTACGAAGAAATTTTACCATCTCTTCATTCAGATATTATATATATTCAGCGAGACGGCATGTCTATGGAATTCTCCTTGGATTCAAGAGAGATTGATGAAGACAGAAAGTGCTACATTTATTACGGAAACTTCACAGGTGAATCAAGATAATATTGATATATCTATGCAACAAAAAAACCTTACGTATAAAACGTAAGGTTTTTATATAGCCCCACATATGCCGTTCTCTCTAGATGTCCATAAACCTGCTCTCACAGGTGGATGCTCTCACAAATGTTTGTAACTTCCTTCTTAAAAAGATGGCATGTTAGCTACATTTAAATATTGAACTTCCATATTAAACTTATTGGTTTAAGACATGCATAAGCTACGTACACCGTAGGAATTTTATATAAGGTTAGTTGAAATAAGACCCCCGCACGTGCCGCTCCTCGTAAATGTCCAAAAACCCGCTACTCGCAGGTGGATGCCCTCACAGTTACCGTACATCTTCCTCCACAAGGAAGGCTTGATGATGGTCGCTAAATATTGAGCTTCCGTATAACTAACATCGGTTTTAGACATAAATAAGTTACGTACACCGCAGGATGTATTATTTACTTGTCGTTATATTATCACATTGTTTCCCATGTGTAAAATACAAAGTTTTTCGAGCAATCTCTTGCTTGTGACCTTATTTTAATACAAATTATTTTTGCATGCAAGTGATTAATCTTCTTCTTTTGCAATTTGATTTTCTGGATAAGAAATCCAATCACTCCAGCTACCTGCATACAATTTAACATTTTGGAATCCAGCCAATTTTAACGCAATGATATTTGGACATGCCGTAACACCAGAACCACAATATACAATGGTTTCCTTATCTTTCGACAGATTTTGGAATCGTTCTTGTTGCTCAGCTTCATTCTTAAATTGTCCTGATTGCAACATTCCATCCTTCCAAAAATAGTTTGTTGCTGTCGGAATATGTCCTGCTTTATGATCGACAAGTTCCTCTACACCAGCATAACGTTTTGGCTCTCTTGAATCAATTAACGTAACATCTGCACCTGCCTGGATATTCTCTCTTACTGTTTCCATCGATACAAGCATATGATCTTGTATGTTTGTTTTAAATGTTTTTCGTATAACAACAGGAATTTCCGTTGTTGTCGGTAGTCCATTCTCTTTCCAAACCGGGAAACCACCATCTAATATATATACTTTCTCATGTCCTACATAGTTACATAACCACCATAAACGAGCAGCATTTGCACCAGCTTGACTGTCATACGCAATTACTGTCGTATGTTCATCAATACCAACCTCCGAAAGCTTGTCCGCAAACTCTTCAATGCTTGGCAACGGATGGCGGCCACCATGTTCTGCTATAGGACTTGATAAATCTAAATTCAAATCAAAATATAACGCATGAGGAATATGTTCTTCTTCATACTTTTCTCTACCCCAATTAGGATTCGCTAAATCAAAACGACAATCGATTACACGGACGTTCTCATCTTCTATATGCTCACGTAACCATTCGACTGTAACTATCATCTTTAACGACCTTCTTTCTCTTGTAAACGACTTACATACTCCATAACCATTTCTTCTGTAACATATTTACGCTGCAAGGTAACACCATTTTTTGCAAGATCATTAATTTGCTTTGTTACAACATTAATGACATCAACCGAAAATTCTTTCCCATTTGACGCAAGAGATACGGCTGCTTCAATGGCTGCTTCACGCTGCGCATCTAATTGTAAACATGCTTTTACACTTTCATTTTGTTTACGAGAATGTGCTGTAATTGCTTTATGTACTTCCATCTTCTCTTCCCCCTAAATAAGTTATACGTTCTAATTCAATTCCATTGCAAGCCGAATCATATCACGGCATACAATGCCATTTTCAATAATCTCTTCTTCATAATGCTTCGAAAAGTAATCAAAATCAATAGAAAAAATACGAAATCCACATTTTTGATATAAAGCAAGTTGTGAAACACTAGAATTGCCTGTACCAATTTCAAGTTTTGACATACCATATCCTTTAGCAGTTTCTACGGCATGCCTTAATAGCTTCTTCCCAATCCCTTTTCCTTGCAAATGCTCTGCAACCGCAATATTCATGATTTCCATCGTCTTCGGCCTTGTTTCCAAAAGAACATACACACCGATGATGCTGCCCCCTTGCTTTGCTACGTATGTTAACCCTCTTTGTACATATATAGCTATTTGCCGTTCACTTGGATCAGCAAGTAGCAATAAAGACTTCGGTATAGCCTCTTTTAAAATACGTTCTATTACAAAAGACATAAAAAATCCCCCCATCTCTATTGTTCTAAACCCTCCTTGTCTACCATAAATAATAGAAAGGAGGGATTCACCATGGACAACAATGAGAAAAAATGCAACGTCATCTCTATTGATGGAAAGAAGAAGAAAAGCGACACGTATTCCTATCCAAAATTAGTAGTTGAAAATAAAACATACGAATTTTCTTCATTCGTCTTATGCGGTGAAACACCAGATGGCAGACGACTCGTTCTTACTCATATGATTTCTACCGATGAATTTGCTGGATTTGTCAAATCTTTAGATACTGTACTGCAAAAGAAAATTGAACGAATCTTTTTCTCATAACGACTATATAACATAAATTTCTTTTTCAATCTCTACTAACTGATTGTGCAATTGTTCTTTACTTTGTTCATATAGAGATACATCGATCGTTTCAGCCAATGCAAACAATATACTTTCATAATAGTTCATTACATCTTGTTGCATCACTTTTTGGAATAAGTTCCACTTCATATCCCATTCTTGCTTATAATGATGGACAAATAAATCTTTTTCATCGGCTACATAGTTTGATACAAGCGGTTCTAATACAGATTTAGCGTCTTCTTGCATAAAAGCTTTGTCATTCTTTTCAAAAAAGCTTTTCTCATTTTTAAAATGTGCCAGTGCTTTTTTGAAATCTTTTATTTCAACTGAAGGGAACGGTTCTTTATGTGTAATATCTTTATATTCATACTCAACTGTTCCATTCATAGAAATTGATTGATTTTCTACTTTACAGTTCACTACAATTTCGTCCTTTACACGCTTCATCGCTTCGTCTATCCATTTTTCAAGTCGTAATGATGTCGCACGCATTTCTTGTAATAAATCATGCTGAATAAATGCTACTAATTCCATAACACACTGTTGCAATTGTGTTTTCACATTTCCATCGGTTCGAAGTGACGCCGGATTAATAAATTCAGTAAACACATCGTTATAACGTAGGAATAGACGCTGTTGCACGTAATAAAGCAACTCTTTCACTTCATTTTGCATCGCCTGTTCTTCAGCAAGTACACTATATGATGAAATAATATGAAGTAGTTGATCACGCTCTGCTTCATATTTTTTCATTTGCTTCTCTTTCTCTTCATTCCCCTGCTTTGCACCATTTATCATGTTTACTAAAAGCTGATTTGCCCCTTGCAACGCACCATATAGAGCATGCACAGAAACAAGCATTAAATCTCTCATCATAAAGGACGTAAATGATTCCTCAAACTTAGTAATTCCAGAGTTTTGTAAAATACCATACTTCTCTTTTTCAACATTCTTTCCTTGTTTCTCTTCAAGCGCACATAAACTTGAAATTGCAAATAAACGCGGATTTCTAATACCGTATTGCAGTAGCTGATCTGCGATATAACCTTTTACCATTTCAAGTTCTTCTTCAGACTCTGCTAAATCCGCCGCATTAATTAAGAAGAACATTTTATCAAGGGCAAAAGTATCCTTTACACGCCCAAGCTGAATTAAAAATTCACGATCAGCACGAGAGAATACATGGTTATAATATGTTACAAATAAAATAGCATCTGCATTTTTAATATACTGGAATGCAACATCCGTATGGCGAGCATTAATAGAATCCGCTCCAGGTGTGTCTACAAGCGCTACCCCCTGCCTTGTTAAAGCACAATCATAATAAAGCTCCATATACTCAACGAAGCATGATTTTTCTTCATTCGCTACATAATCAGAGAACTCTTCTAATGTGACTTGTACTTGTTCTCCTAAATAAGTAGAAACTGCATCATACCCTTTTTGTACCGCTCGTAAAAAGCTAAATGTTGTTTTTTGCTTCCCAGTCGGTGAAGGATATTTCATAACTTTATCAATTTGTGCTAACGCCTCATCTAACGTAGTAATCTCATAATGAAACAGCTTATAAACAGCTTTCATATCTTCTAATAGAGCTTGCTTTGATTTGAATTGAACCATTACTGTTCCGTGTGGTTTTTCCTCTGTAACCGGCAAAATTTGATTAATCGTTGCCGTCGTCGGATTTGGTGATACAGGAAGTACCTTCTCACCAAGTAAGGCATTGGCAAATGATGATTTCCCAGCACTAAAAGCTCCGAATAACGCTACTGTAAATTGTTTCGTTTCCACACGACGCCTTTTTTCTATCACCTCTTGCTGTACATGTTTCAGCGCTGGCAATGGCTCTAATATCATTTCAGCTTTCTTCACTTTCTCTAATATACGCTGAATATTTAAAGCTGCCGTTCCTTTTATCTCTTCTTCATGAGCCGCTACGTTATCATTTACCATTTCCTGCTCTTGTAGTGTGAATTTCTCACTAACAATTTGTTTTTCACGTTGCAATATCTCCTCTATTTGCAATCCTTCTGGTGTAGCAACACGCTCGTGCCAAACATTTTGTAAATAACTTTCATATGTCTCTAAATTGTTACTGTATTGTAATTCCGTCTCTTTTGCCGTTTGCAACATCGTATATTTTTCAATCTCTTCTTCCATACGAGCAACTGCTTCCTTCACTTTTTGCTTTAAAACAACTGCACTTTTATCAAAAATTTGCTGTGCTTTTGTAAAATAACGTTTCTTCAGTTCATTCGCTACATCCGCTGTATAAAGAAGTAAGTAATCACCTGTGAAACCTGCACCTTGTTTAATGACTTCAGCTAACATTTCTGGTCCAAAAGCGATTTCTAAAGCATATATGTCTTTCCCAATTTCCTCCGTGAACAATCCTTCTTCTTTTAAGAAGGCTACAATAAATTCTTTCACATGAAAATCAAGTTGCGTTTCAACAGTCTTTTGAAGGGCAGAATAAAACGCCTCTACACGTCTTTGTTTTTCTTGCTCCGTCTTTCCTTTCGCAAATAGCAAACCAACTTTAAACTTTGTTAATTTCGTTTCTAAATATGCATTTGCCAATTCTCTCATTTCAAATGGCATTAAATACGCGTTATCTAATATAGCTTGTAAACCTTTTATAAATTCGTTTCTCACATGAGATTCTTTACTAGCCTCGCGATGTTTAGTTTCCGTTAGCTCTTCTTTCTTTTCAACTATTTCTGAAATCAAAAGCGGTGATGCTAACTCTTCCTCATATGTCAAAAGAGCTTTTTCATTTTCAGAAACAATAAACGAGAAATGTTCTCCCATTAAATGTTCTGTTTCTCGCTCCATTCCCTCTCTTACATACTGCTCTTTTTCTTTCATAATAGAAGTAATTAATGTTTCTAAGCTTCCAATTTCATTATGTGGATGGTTCATCATTCGTAATGACGTATAATAAACTCCATCTACTTCAATATCCCAGTTAGAGAACGATTGTTTCACACTATCTTTATAATCCTCAAATGATAATTCATTTTCTTTATGTTTATCTATTTGATTTACAACGAGATAAACCGTTTTATTACGTTGTTTCAATTCTTTAACAAATTGCAAATTCACTTCCGATTGGACGTGATTATAATCCATCATATAAAAAATTACGTCTGCTAGATGTAGCGTTGATTCTGTCGCTAGTTGATGGGCATCATCTGTTGAGTCAATCCCTGGTGTATCAACTAACATAACACCCTCAGGAATTGGTGCATCATTCCGATAAATATGAACACCAATTACCTCATCGCCATCTTTACAAATTTGCTTTAATTCTTCTGCTGAATATGCACCGTCATATTCGTACTGTTCTCCAGATTTAATCGTTACAACAACACGATCAAATCCCTTTTCAATTTTAACGACGTTAGCGCTTGTCGGAATTGGACTTGTTGGTAACAACTGCGCTTTATATAGATGATTCATCATCGTTGATTTCCCTGCTGAGAAGTGACCGCAGAACGCTATCATAAGCTGCTCTCGTTTATATTTTTGAATTACTTCAAACAACTTTAAGCTATTCTCTGCATCGCCGTGTTTTTGCCACTCTTCATAAAAACAAACAAGTTTTTTCATACCGTTTGTCTGTACTATGTTTGTCATCCCCTTGTTCCCCTTTATCCAAGATGTATATACTTTTCCCCGCTAATTGCGAGCTCATAACCAGTGAGAGTTACACCTACCCATTGATTACAGTTTCACTTTACTATCATACTAAATTTTCAGCATATTCTCATTAAAAATAAAAAATCCCTTTCATTCTTTTTACAAATGAAAGGGATTTTATGTCATATCACTCATTTTGCTGTTCCTACTCCATTTAAAACATACTTTGCAATAACTGCATATACAGCAACTGTACCTGCTACTAATGCATATACCATACTCATGCACCAACCTTTTTTGATAATGATTATCACTTTTGAATACATTTTATCATTAAAGAGAATCATTATCAACACTTTTCATAAAGAAAGCTCCTTATAAGAAGGAGCTTTACTGCCTGTTTTGAAAAAGGTTAAAACTTGTTGTGCACTCTTATTATATCTCATCCTACATAACTTAACAGTTTAAAAAAATGGAAATATCCCCTATCCCCTCCATCTTACATTTTGTATACTAAAAGGGAATTACTTAACAAGGAGGAAAAAAATGACACAAAATCTCACACAAGGCGAGAGGATACACTCCATTGATATTATTAGAGGAATAGCTGTATTAGGTATTTTTCTTGTTAACTGGCCAATTATTGCCGGGGTTGACTCACGTGATATTACAGGAATTTACGAAGGGATAGACAGCTATATTCGCCTATTTTACGATATGTTTATTCAAACGAAATTTTATACAATTTTTTCGTTTTTATTCGGATTAGGTTTTTATATTTTTATGAATCGTGCTGAGGCGAAGACCGATCGTCCAAAAACTTTGTTTGTTCGCCGCTTACTTATCTTATTATTATTCGGGTTCTTACATTACGTTCTTTTATGGGACGGTGACATTTTACATACTTATGCAATTACCGGGTTTTTCTTATTTTTATTTTACAAAAGAAAGACACGTACTATTTTAATATGGTCAATTGTACTATTAAGTTTCATGCAATTGTTCACATTATTAGGTTCTCTTGTCATGTTATTAGTGCCGGTAGATGAACTAGGCCTTTCCATAGCCATTATGCCGTTAGAAAACTGGGGCTTACAAATTACAGACAGATTCTATTCATTCTATTCTGAAGCAATAAGTAACAGTCTTATTATGCTTCCTGAAACACTAGGATTGTTTTTACTCGGATTATATGCCGGTAAAAAAGACATTTTCCGCCGTGCTAAGGAATTAGATCCAAAACTTAAAAAATGGCAAATCATTATGTTCATTTTAACATTACCGATGTGGTTTATTATGGTTTACTTCTTTATGAACAATCAACCATACACACCATTTTCACTTATGGGCATTACGATGATAAGCGGAAAGACATTGTTCATCTTCTACATTGTCACGTTAATGCGTTTATTACAAAAAGAAAAATGGCAAACGTTATTACGTCCATTCCAATACGTTGGACGAATGGCATTAACAAATTACATCTCGCATACAATTGTTACATTACTTGTATTCGGGCTATTGTTTAAAAATGATTATCTGGCTCCACTATGGGTTGGACCACTATTCTGCATTAGTTTCTACACGTTACAAATCTTTATTAGCCGCTGGTGGCTTTCACATTACCAATACGGACCACTTGAGTACATTTGGCGTCTTGGTACTTACGGGAAAATGATGCCACTTAAAAAGAAAAGCAAGGTCTCATAACGAGACCTTGCTTTTTTACGCTTCTCTTACTGCACTTTGCATAGACACCGGCTCTTCTTTTACTTTCACTTTACGCTGCGGCACCATATTAAATACGATATTTAAAAGTACTGCTGACGCACTTCCAAGTACAATTCCGTTATCTGTTAAAATACGAATGTTTTCAGGAAGTTGTGAGAATAATGTAGGAACAACTGTAACCCCAAGCCCAATTCCGACAGAACATGCAACAATTAATAAGTTTTCTTGTTTGCCAAAATCAACGCTACTTAACATTTTAATACCATATGCCATTACCATACCGAACATTGCGAGCATAGCACCGCCAAGTACTGATTTCGGAATGATTGTTGTAATAGCTGCGATTTTAGGAATGAATCCAAGAACGATTAACATACCACCGCAAGTATAAATAATAACGCGATTTCTTACTCCAGTTAATTGAACAAGTCCTACGTTTTGAGAGTAAGTTGTATATGGGAACGCGTTGAAAATGCCACCTAACACCATCGCTAATCCTTCTGCTCGATAGCCCTTTGTTAATTCTTTTTCACCGATTTTTTTATTGCAAATATCAGATAATGCAAAGTATACACCCGTTGCTTCCACAATCCCTACACAAGCAACGAGAATCATCGTAATAACTGGTGTTAATTCAAATGTTGGTGTACCAAAGTAAAATGGTTGAATACCATGGAACCAATCAGCCTCTCCAACCGCTTGCAAGCTTACTTTCCCCATAAACGCTGCAACGATTGTACCGAACAATAGACCTAGTAAAATAGAGATTGAACGAATAAATCCATCAAAGAAACGATACATAATGATGATAAATAGTAACACACCAAATGCTAATGCTAAATTTTCAAGACTACCGAAATCCTTACTTCCTACTCCGCCAGCCATATCATTAATTGCTGCTGGAACAAGTGTAACTCCAATTACAGTAACAACAGATCCTGTTACAACAGGTGGAAATAGTTTTACAAGCTTTCCAAATAATTTCGCAAAAATAACAACGAATAACCCAGCAGCAATAATTGCTCCATAAATAGAAGACACACCGTATTGTTTTCCAATCGCAATCATCGGTCCAACGGCTGTAAATGTACAACCGAGTACAACGGGAAGTCCAATACCGAAAAAGCGATTTGATAATGCTTGTAAAATTGTTGCAACGCCGCACATTAATAAATCAATTGAGACTAAATATGTTAATTCTTTTTGATTTAAACCAAGTCCACCGCCCACAATAAGCGGAACGATAATTGCTCCAGCATACATTGCAAGCATATGTTGCATACCAAGCGATGCAATTTTAAATGGATGCTGCTTCATCGTTTATTTCACCTCCGCAGTTTCTTGCTGTACAAATGTCACTGTGCCGTTATCAAGTGATGCAATTTCTGCTAGTGATTCAACACGAACGCCTTGTTCACGAAGCTTCTTTCCTCCATCTTGAAATGCTTTTTCAATAACAATTCCAATTCCTGCAATACTTGCTCCTGCTTGCTCTACCAAACTCATTAAACCTAAAGCAGCCTGACCGTTTGCTAAAAAGTCATCGATGATTAGCACGCGATCATTTTCATCAATATGATTTCGAGATAATGAAATTTCATTTGTTTCTTGTTTTGTAAATGAATATACGTTTGCAACGTACATATTATCTTGTAACGTTAACGATTTACGTTTTCTTGCAAAGATTACTTTTACACCAAGCTCTAATGCAGCCATAACAGATGGTGCAATGCCTGAAGATTCAATCGTCACGATTTTTGTAATGTTCTCTTCTTTAAAACGTTTAGCAAATTCTTTTCCGATTTCTTGCATAAGTACTGGATCAATTTGGTGATTTAAAAATGCATCCACCTTTAATACGTCACCAGATAAAACCTTTCCTTCATTCAAAATCTTTTCTTGTAATACTTTCATGTTTGTTCCCCCTCTTATGCAATAAAAAAACTCCAAAAGCCGCCACCACTCGTTACAAGTGAGAGACGCGCTTTTGGAGTTTCGCAAAAAAGAATGCCAAACAAGCAATTATATTCGTCCTCACTCATAGTCAAAGTATTTACGGTACTTCGGTAGAAACTTGCAGGCCATATCCCCGCGATTATATGAGTGTAGCTAACTATTTATTTTATAGAAGGATTATAACGCACTTTTTATACTTTGAAAAGCATTTATCGAAAAAACACGTACAAATTTTAAAAAACTACTATTTTTGTTCGAGTTTTGCAAACTCTTTCATTTCCAATTACAGCTTCGTTAAAATGATTGGTCCATCTTTTGTAATCGCAATTGTATGCTCATATTGAGCTGATAATTTCCCATCCATCGTTCGTGCAGTCCACCCATTTAAATCTACTTTAGAATATCGCATACCTACATTGACAATCGGCTCAATCGTAATCACCATTCCTTCTTGTAACTGAGGCCCTTGTCCTTGTTTCCCAAAATGAAAAATTGCTGGTTCTTCATGAATCTCTTTACCGATTCCATGTCCCGTAAAGTCTCTTGCGACAGAAAAACCTTCATTTGTTACATAACTTTCAATTGCATAGCCAATGTCTCCTACATGATTACCGATTACCGCCTGATCAACCCCTTTATATAAAGCATTCTCAGCTACTAGCAACAACTTTTCTGCTTCATCAGAAACTTTTCCAACTCTATACGTCCAAGCAGAATCTGAAAGACCCCCATTTAAGTTTACTACCGTGTCAATTGTTACAATATCACCCTCAGTTAAAGGAACATCGGCCGGAAACGCATGACACATTTCATCGTTTACAGATGCACATATCGCATATGGATAACCATTGTAATCTTTCTGTTCAGATGTGGCACCATGCTTTTTTAAATACATTTCAACAAACGTATTAATCTCTTGCGTCGTTATACCTGGCTTTATCATTTTCGCAATTTCTTTATGACATGAAGCAAGTAATTTTCCAGATTCATGCATCAAATCTATTTCATTTTTCGTTTTAATTGTAATCATACTACCTCTACCTTTCCTTGCTAAACCTACTATTCGCTACTAAACTTCTATCATACACATCCTTTACCAAAATTTCAAAACCCTCAATTACAACAAGTAAAAAAATATGTATCAAATATTTCTAAATCAAAATAAAAAAACAGAAGATCCCTCTGTTTTTTAATCACGTTTACATATGTAGTTCATTTTCAAAAACTCAAAACAACTACCATTTGTTTTCTGTATAAACGTTCCAACCGCCTCAAATCCTGCTCTTTTATACACTTTGATTGCTCTCTCATTAAATGTCGCTACTGATAGTGTTATATAATTGCACCCGTATTTTTCTTTGCTAAAAGCTAGTCCAGCATTCACGAACTGTAAACCAAATCCATTTCCAGTTATATCAGGTCTCATTCCAAGTCCTATATCAACCGTTCCATCATTCATTTTACAAACAGTAAAAAAACCAATGAGAATGCCATTTTTCTTCACAGAAAATGTATGATTCCCTCTACTCTCACCATGTAAAAATTCAGCTAAATCTTCTTCATCTGCCTCTATATCATAAAAAGAATATTTCCCTTCATAATGCCAGTTATACGCAATTTCCTCCGCTTCTTCTTGCTTCATTACTGTATATGTATAACCCATTCTATCATCCCCTTTAATAAAAAGAGCTGCAATTAAGCAGCTCTTTTTTTACAACTCATAAATCGCTCTATATTTCGCTTCTAAATAATCGGCTAAGTAGTTTGCATTTAAGCCTTCACCTGTTACATCTTCTAAAATTTCAAGCGGCTTTTTCGTTTTACCATATTGGTGAATATGTTCTGTTAACCATTCACGAATCGGTGTTACGTTTCCTTCTTCTAATAATGCATCAAAGTTCGGAATGTCTTTTAACATTCTTTGCTTAAATTGCGCTGCATACATGTAACCAAGCGCATAAGATGGGAAGTATCCAAATGAGCCACCAGCCCAGTGAACATCTTGCAATACACCTTGCGCATCATTTTCCGGACGAATTCCTAAATATGCTTCCATCTTATCATTCCAAGCTGCTGGTAAGTCCTTCACTTGTAATGTACCATCAAATAATTCTTTCTCTAATTCATAACGCACCATAACATGAAGCGGGTATGTAAGCTCATCTGCTTCTATACGAATGAATGACGGCTTCGATTCGTTAATTGCATCATAAAACTCATCGACTGACATATCATCAAATTGACCATCGCTATACTCTTTTAATAAATCATAATTTTTCTTCCAGAATGATTTATTACGGCCGATAAAGTTCTCAAAGAATAATGATTGTGATTCGTGAATACCCATAGATGTACCACTGCAAAGTGGTGTACCTTCAAATTGTTCTGCAATGTTTTGTTCATATACTGCATGACCACATTCATGAATTGTTCCAAATACAGCCATACGGAAATCTTTTTCATCATAGCGTGTCGTAATACGAACATCCCCTCTATTTAATGTAATTTCGAAAGGATGTACTGTTTCATCAAGACGACCTGCTTCAAAGTCATAATTCAATTGCTTTAATAGTTCTAATGTAAAGTTCTTTTGTTTTTCTTTTGAAAACTGTTCCGATAAAGCACTTGTTTTTAATCCTTTTTTAGACTCAGAGATTTCTTTTACAAGCGGCACGATACGCTCACGAAGTTGACCAAATACGTGATCTAAAACTTCTACTGTAATACCTGGCTCATACATGTCTAATAATGTATTGTATTTATATGTTTCATAACCCCAATATGTAATAAATTTCTTTTTAAATTCAACAATTTTTTCTAAGTACGGGCGGAACATTTCGAAATCAGATTTTTCGCGAGCTTCTTCCCACACACTCTCTGCTTTCGCTTCTAATTTCACATAAGCCTCATATTCAGCTTGTGGAATTTTTTTATTTCTATCATATTCTTTCCGACACTCTTCAACCATTTTCTTTGTCGTTTCAGAAAGTTTATCTTCACGTATTAAAGCTTCAAGTTCTGTTAAATAGTTTCCCATCTCATCTGAAGTCGACATAGCAAACACTTCTGACGAAAGCATACCAATTACTTCTGAACGCTGATCTACACCTTTTTTTGGTGCACCTGTTCTTAAATCCCAAAACATTAAACTTAATGCTTCTCCGTAATTCTGTATCTTCTTCACGTATGTTAAAAATTGTTTTTCTACCTCATATGTAGCAACTGTCATCGTATAAAAGCCTCCTTTTTCTACCTCAAACTTAATTCGACACGGAAACATAAATTCCTTTTATAATAGAAAAAAAGCTTGGCAAGCGCCAAGCTTTCTCCTTATAATTCTTTACCTTCTACTGGCAGTACATTTTTCACAGCTGCAACTACTTTCTCATCTTCTGAATCAGATAAGAAGATTGATATAGCACCTTTATCTTCACTTGTACGAATTAAACGCCCAATTCCTTGACGAAGTCGTAAAATCATATATGGTACATCTACATCCCAGAATGGATCATTTACGTGCTTACGTTTCGCTTCAAACACAGGATCGTTTGGAGGGAATGGTAATGACCAAATAATAACGTGTGATAATGATGAACCAGGAATATCTAAACCTTCCCATAAATGAACCGCACAAAGTACAGTCTCTTCTTCATTTTGGAAACGAGAAACGAGCTGGCTAATTTCCTGATCTCCTTCATATAAGAACGGAACCGACATTTGCTCCTTACTTACATACTCTTTGAACGCTGCAAGCTCTTGCGTTGTACGGAATAATACAAGCGTACGTCCATTTGTTTTTTGTATATTTTCAAGTGTATATTGACACTTTCTTTCCCATTCATTTTCTTTCGTATGCGATAGTAAGTTTACTGCCATTTGCTCTTCGTAATCAAACGGTGAAGCAACTGAGAATGATAAGTAATCTTTTACCCCTAGGCTATTAGCTGTAAACGCGAATGAATCATTGTTCGATAATGTCGCAGAAGAGAAAATATACGGTATTTTCTTCGAGAACACTTTCTCTTGTAATACTTCTTCAACTGCACGCGGCATAATCACTAACGTGAAGGCACCATCACCTTCTTCACCCCAAGTAATTACATTTTTCTCGTGCATGAACAGACGAAGTGAATGTTCTAATACATCTAAATGCTCATCAACAATATTTAAATCATACGTGTTTACTGTATGCATTTCACTTTCGAATACTAATGCATCTCCAACTTCACCGATTTTTGCATAAAGTCGTTTCGCTTCAGCTGTTACTTTTTCTGTCACAGTAATTTCTAAACGATCAGAACCAGCAATTTCTTTTTTGTTTTCTTGTAACACATCAAAGAATCGCTCTGTTTGCCAAATTGTTTCTTCTACTAAATGTGCAAACTCCTCACGAATATCGTTTTGTAGCAATCTCGTTAAAAGTTGCTCCATCATCGTTTGCTTTAAACGGTATGTTAAAGCTTTTTGAGCTGCATATTCTACTAGATGTCCTTCATCGAATACAACGCAGCTACTTTCTGGTAATAACGGAATTTGCCCTTCACGCTTACGAGCATCGTACGTCCAAATATGATCCATATAGAAATCTTGAGAACAAATAATTAAATCTGCTGCTTTACGATAATGTTCACGAGAAAGAGTTTGTCCACAACGATGACGAGAATCACAAGTAAAGCAATCTTGGAAGTAATCCCAATTTACTTTTGACCATTCTTCGTCATTTAAAAGTGGAAATTCTTTTCTGTCACCATAGTGAGTAAAGTTTTGCATCGTACCATGATCGAATACAAACTGTGGTAACTCGTAATATACGTCTTCAATTACTTCTGGAGCTCGTCCACTCATAACATCTTCAAGTTTACGTAAGCATAAATAATTATCCATTGATTTTGCAAGCCTTACATCAACAGATAGTCCTAATGCTTCAGATAACTTAGCGATGTCCCCTTCTTCTTTTACAAGCTGCTCAATTAACGTTTCATCTGCACAAGCAATAATAGCTGGTTTCCCAGTATAACGCGCGTAACAAATTGCATATAGAAGATATACAATTGTTTTCCCTGTTCCTACACCAGCTTCTGCGAACATAACTTTCTTTTCTTGGAAAGCGCGTTCTAACTGAAACGCCATAAAAATTTGTTCATCACGCTCTTCAAAGCCTTTTTCCGGAAGGATGTCGTAAAACACATCTCCAATCCACTCATTCAACTTATCATAAAAATTATCTTGTTTTCCTACTTCAAATGGTAATCTCTTCTCAGTAAACATCCTTAGCCTCCAACCAAAAAGTTTTTCTATAAAAAGATAATAGCAACTGCTACGCATATGTATGCATTTGCTTTCCCCTGTTGCAATACATAGAAATTCACGAAAAAAAATTTTCCTTTCGAAAAAGGAAAATTTTCTTCTATATTAATGACTTTAAATACCGTTTATCAATCGCTGTTTCATGTGAAAGAGCTGACAAATATTCTTCTTGTGCTTTTTGTATTTCATCTACAATCGCACCTTGACTATCCACTTCTTTTCCGAGCTCATCATACGTACGGTGAATAGCTTTTTGAATCATTGATAATTGGAAATTATCCATATCACTTCCTCCTTTACGCATTACATAATAGCCAGTATATGCGCGCTGGAGGAGTTTTATACTATGAATTACGCGGTGGACGTTTTCCGAAGTATTGGTAGTAATCTGTACGGATAAATCCGTTAAACAGTTTACGCTTCTTCGACGCATCTTTTCCGTAACACTTCTCAAATGCTTCGTAGCTTGTTAATACATACGCTGACCATGTATCTAACGGGCGGAATACTTGTCCCATTTCTTTATACAGTTGTTCAACGAGTGCTTTTTCACTTAAACGTTCTCCGTATGGAGGATTCGTTACAACGTAGCCATAATCCTCTTTTGTTGTGAAATCTTTTACTTGCATTTGTTTAAATGTAATTAAATCGCCTAAGCCCACTTCTTCTGCGTTATCTTGAGCAACTCGAATCATACGATGATCAATATCTGATCCAATGATTTGTAATCGTTGATCATAGTTCGCTAAATCTTCAGCTTCTTGACGAGCTTCACGCCAGTTTTGTTTACCTACCCAGCCCCACTCGTCAGATGCGAAACCACGGTTAAATCCTGGTGCAATGTTTTGTCCAATTAATGCTGCTTCAATTGGAATTGTACCTGATCCACAGAATGGATCAACAAATGGACGATCTGGCTTCCAGTTTGTTAATTTAATTAAAGACGCAGCTAATGTTTCTTTTAACGGAGCTTCCCCTTGATCCATACGGTATCCACGTTTATGAAGTCCAACACCACTCGCATCAATTGTTAATGTTGCAATATCCTTGAGCATTGCAATCTCGATACGGAATAACGGACCGTCTTCTTCAAACCAAGTTGTACGTTTATATGTTGTTTTTAATTTTTCAACGACAGCTTTTTTAACGATACGTTGGCAATCCGAAACACTGAATAATTCAGATTTTAAAGATTTACCGATAACAGGGAACTCGCCATTCTCTGGAATATAATCTCCCCAGTTTAATGCTTTCGTTTTTTCAAATAGCTCATCAAATGTTGTTGCTTTAAATTCGCCAACTTTAATTTTTACACGGTCCGCAGTGCGTAACCATAAATTCGTGCGACAAATCGCCTTTTCATCTGCTTCAAATGTTACTTTGCTGTTTTCTACTTGACATTCATAACCAAGATCGCGAACTTCTCGGGCAACTAACGCTTCAATACCCATTGCCGCTGTTGCAATTAAAGTAACTTTTCCCATTTGCATTCACCTCTTATGTATATTCAAACAATAATTAATAGCAATTGGTCCTATTAATCATTACATTTTACGAAAAATTTTCTTATTAACCATTTTAACTCATACTTTATAACTTCATACAAATAAAAAGCCCTCCTCTAACAAAGGAGAGCTGAGTTATTTCATAGTTGGTTCATAACGTTCTGTAAGCCATGTTCTGTTCCTTTGTACTACAAACGGCCCACGCCTCGTACTCCGGTGGCAATCATCTATCTACAGGTTATAAAACCTGTCCTTTCCCGTCGTTCATTTCCTTAGAAAAGATTCCCCTACCATTATTTGGGTTTCTCGCTCGTGGGGTTTACCTCGTTCCACTCCTATCATTTCTTCAAGGACTTCGTCACTGTGGCACTTTAAAGGTAGTCAAACCGTATCCGAAAGGACTTAGGTTTTTTCCCTGCCGTTAAACCAGCCTTACAGCCAGAATACCCTAGCTTATGAATTGGCTAGGCACGAACACTACAGCCATCTCAGGCCGTGCGAGCATGGACTTTCCTCTACAACGTTGGCGTTGCAGCGATTACCCAAACGTTATGACATCCATTAGTATAGTGGAAACAAAAAGATTTTGCAACGTTTTTTTCTATGTAAAACGCTTAAACCTTTTCCCACCTTACATCATTCGTATAACTTACTTCCAAATACAGCTTTTTCTAAGTTAGATAAGCGTTTTAAAATATCCGTATTCGTGTTGTTATAAACCGGTTGTGCAACTGGTGTTTGTACAGGTTGTTGTGGAACTTGCGTTACTGCTAGTTTTTGTTCCTCTAATTCACGCTTTAAACGAGCATTTTGTTGCTTTAATTGCTCAAACTCTTTGTGGAAAGCTTCATAGTCTTTAATGATCATATCAAGAAACTTGTCTACTTCTTCTTGCTGATAACCTCTCATACCTGTTTTAAATTCTTTTTCTAAAATATCTTTCGCTGTTAATTTAATTTTATCCGAAATCATTTTCTTCACCTCAAATTTTTACCAAAACTTTCATTAACTAAATTTTTTCAGAAACAATGCTTTTTGTCAATCATATATACGAGTACTATATTACATATTACTCTGCATTATTCCACTGTTCCTCTTCTATTATATCTTGTAAATCAGAAAAAAGAATGAAATAACTGTGATAATTTTCTATTTCCCCTTTTTTCTTTGCTGCTTCTACAATATATTTGGGACTTCCTGGTTTTTCTTCATCATATACCGCTAAAAGCGCATCACTTTTTTCAATAAAAAATTGATTTTTTAATTTAAATTGTTCTGGGCTTTCATACTTCCGTTTCGTGATACTATCAACATGGTCTGCTTGAGAAAGAATAAATTCGTAATATTCACGATTATCTTCTTTCCAATTTTCTTCTTGTTCTAAAAACGGAGTAAATACCGCTAATTTTAAGTCTGGATATTCTACTTGAATTTCAAAAACAACTTCAGCAGCCCATAATTCTACACCTAACTGGCCGCTTATTATAACCCACTCTAAACCATCTTCTACAAAAGTGGTTAATTTGCGGTGTAATGCCTTTTTTATACACTCCACCCCTGGATGATCATTTTTAAATATTCCAAGTTCAAATGGCTTATATCCTGTTACTGCAATAACTTTCATATCAACACTCCAATTACAAAAAAAGAACTAGCATTTCGCTAGTTCTAACATATCATTTACTTTTTAAATATTCCACCAACGTTTGGTCCGATATTTGGACCTACTGGTGATACATTGTTTGGTAAAAACGGTGATACATTTGGTCCTGGTCCAAACGGTGATACATTCGGTCCTGGCCCAAATGGAGATATTTGATGCCCGTGGTGATGATGACCATGGCCACATGGTCCACATCCACCGCCGAATCCTGGGTCGATTGGGTCCACAACATTTACATTTGAATTTGTTTGTGGGAAGAAGTTTTGGTTTTTAATTTGTTGATGATGTACATGTGTTGTATGTGTTGGGAAAATGTGTGGCACCACCGTTGTTGAAAAAGAGTGTGTTACGCATTGTTTCGTCGGATGAACGACAGGAGCAGTTGTACAAATAGGTCCTACAGGCTTATGCCCTCCAAAACAAGGATGACAATGATGCATAGTTTTTTCTCTCCTCTCTCGTTAAAAAAATCTGATTACACTTTACAGTATGAGAAAAGAGAGAAAGCCGTTTGTTATATATACCCATTTATTACAAGGAAATTTGTCTAGTCCTTTATTTCATATACAATACTTTCATAGACAACCCTTCAACATTACTTACCAAAGAAGCCTCCAACTTGTTTTACAATACCTGTCACCTGATTCATCGCATTCATCATCTGGCCAGCTGTGTTCATCATTTTATTTACATCATAGTTACCATCTGATGTTTTAAATTGAGAAACAAAACTAGAAAACTGACTTGGCTGTTGTTGCTTTTGTTTACTCTGTGTCGGATACGGTTGTTTTGGTGGATAAAACATCCCTTGTTGATTAGCATAGGGCGCTTGTGGTGGCATATAATATTGTGAATTCATATAAGGCTGCTGCTGTTGTTGATTCATGTATGGTTGCTGAGCTTGTGATTGTTGAGCTTGATTCACATAAGGTTGCTGCTGTTGTGGTTGTTGAGCCTGATTTACATAAGGTTGCTGCTGTTGTTGAGCTTGATTCATAAATGACACTTCAAACGGTTGATAATAATTTTGATTTCCATAATAAGGCTCGAAAGGATACATATTATACCGTAAATATGTATCCGTATTATATTGGTACATATTTTGCTGTGCATATGGATACGTTTGCTGATATACGTTAGATTGTTGAAACATGCATTCTCTCCTCCTTTACATAAGTTTCTACATATATAATATGTACCTATAAAATAATATGTGTGATGGAGTATCTGTCTATTTTTGTCGGAAGTTTAAATTTTTAAAAAATTAAAAAAGAAAACCCTTCCATGCTATGATAATTAAGAAGAAGATTCTCATGGGGGAGGAATCAACATGGTATTAGGGGATTTAAAACAAGCGTTTTCTCAAAAAAAGGGGTATTGCACAGAGAATGCAAATGAATTATTAGACTTTGCGAGACATTGGTATCTCGAAGGAAAAATATGCATATCAGATTATCGAACATTAATAAAAGAATTAGAAATAAACGGCGCAACAAAACCTACAACAATGACAGAAGCATAAAAATAACAAGAGGGTTCTCCCTCTTGTTATTTACATTGCTCAACTATATTTTGCAAAGTATACGAAACGGCTTGGTGTGTTTCAAAGAATCGTTTACCTTTACCTTTATTTACAAAGCATTGTAACACATTCGTTTGTAAATTATCGTATACTTGATCAATTTGCTGTACATGTATATACTTTGGCTTTTCTTCTTTAATCCACGTATAAGCTAATTCTTTCCACTTCTCTAATTCCTCATCTACCATATCTACAAACGGTTTCATATCCTTATAAAAATCGTATTCAATCAGTTCTCTTTTTTTTACATTCGCTTCATTATTATACTGCATGAGTTTTTCTGAAGACTGTATTAATGCTTCATTCTTCATTTCTTTCCCACCTTATTATGCACTCACTACGACGTTTTGAAATGTCTTTACCCAATTCCCTTTTTCTTCGTGATGCACTAATTTATTTTCCATATGTTCAATATGCATTTCTGTTATTTCTATCTTATTGCATATTTTTTCACTCGCATCCTTTAATGCATGATTTATTCTAATCCCTATATTCATTTCCAGCAAATCGAGAGAACTTAACATTTGATCCATTTTTTTCATTACATCTTCCTTCTGAACCATCGCCATATACAAAACGCCTCCTTCTTTGCTTTTCCTTTGTCATGTAATTTCGCCGAATGATTCACCACTCCTGCCCACATGACAAAACTAGTTGTTATTCGTCAAAGAAATCATTTCGTATGTCATTTATAGAAATGGTAACAATACAAAAAGGAGGTGTATTACAATGGCAAAGAACAAAAATGAAAAAAAGAAAAACCAAAACAAACAACAAAATAAACCTGAGACTGGCAATCCAAAGCTAGATGGTCCAAACTTCCCTGCTACATAAAGCGAGACTTTATTACGAACAGGTAGATTTCAAATCATCCTTAATCTCCTACTAGCATTACGTTTTGAAATTAAAGTTGTAGCACGCATAGCAGGATTGTTTCAAATTAAGAAGTCCCGTCTTCAAAATGGAAGACGGGACTTCTTTTTTATTATATCATGAACTCATCCATCCTTTTAGCAAAACGATTTACGATAGATAGCCTATAGATTTGTTCTCTCTTTCTTCTATACCATTCTGTTATATTAACTTCCTCTTTAGGTTCTTCAAGTACAAATAGCACATTCATTTTCATATTTGCACAAAACCAATCTCTCATTTTTATTTCTTCATGTAAAATAACAGGATAAATATCTCTAAGTGTTGGCGTATAAGACTTTCGAGTTTCCTGTGCGTAAACTTCATAATCTTCTCTAGACCCAGTATGTGTAGTTTGCAATGCAAACTTATAAAACGAACCATTATAAATTGGATGAAACAATAACCATGCTAATCTTTTTCCTAGTTCTATACGCTGTTGTAACGTTTCAAATTGATAAACCGAAAATCCATACATCCTCCCTTCAATTGTTGGGAAGATAACTGCACTAATATGAAATCTTTCTTGTACTTTAAAAAGTGCAGTATGGAATACATGTTTTTTAAAATATGTGTTCTCAATGACTGGTTTTTGAATTTTATTTTGTTCATTTATAATAAGCGCCGTCATAAGCCTATTCATATCTCTTCTTTCCCAGAAAAGTAACCATTCTTTTTCCATAAAAATTGATACGCTGAAATATTGCAACAAATGAAAGAGAGGTGCCCGTCTCTTCTTACTTTCCTCATACAATAATAGCTGAGGAAATGCATCTAAGAAAATAATCCAATTAGCTTGTTCGTACAGAAGAAATAAATGTTTTTTTACCGTTTCAGGTAATACAGTGGCATAATATCTCCCTTCTAAATCAGTCATATTCCATCCCGCATTTCTCGAAACCATACTCGCTAAAAAGGCCCACCTGATTTCACTATTTCTTAAATAATATTCTTGATAAGATTGTGTCCGAGAAATATTGTCCACATTAGCTATTTCTGTTTTCTTTTTAATATTGCGAATGATCGCTTTTTCTTTCTCTGTACAAAAATTTTTTTCTCGATTTTGTTTAATTTTCATATAATCATTCCATGTAAACATAAATAAGTCATCATACCTTTCATCAAAAAGGTCACATCTTTTTTCATTTTTTGATATAATCACCTTTGTAAGTAATTCTTAGCAAGTTGGGAGTGGACACACTATGACCATTCGTTACCCAAATGGAAAAAGGTATAATCAAGCTTCACAACCTCAAAAAACACCTATAAAAACACATACTTATAGTAATAGAGGTATGTCCCTTGAAGAGGAATTGAATGAAACAAATCAATATTACTTAACCCATAATATTGCATGTGTACATAAAAAGCCTACACCTCTTCAAATTGTAAAAGTAGATTACCCCGCTCGAAGTGCTGCAGTGGTAAAAGAAGCGTATTTTAAACAACCTTCTACGACAGATTACAACGGTGTATACAAAGGGAAATACATCGATTTTGAAGCAAAGGAAACAAAAAATAAAACTAGTTTCCCACTTCAAAACTTCCACCTTCATCAAATAGAACATATGAAGCAAGTGGTTGCTCATAATGGAATTGCATTTGTCATTATTAAATTTACACTTTTTGATGAATTTTATTTATTAGATGCAAAACATATTATTACATTTTGGAATCGCCAAAATACAGGTGGACGCAAGTCGATTACGAAAGAAGAAATAGAAGAGCATGGATCCTTATTATCATGCGGTTATCACCCTCGGATTGACTATATCCGTGTACTAGACACGGTTTATTTTTCGTGATAGAGTCATCACTAAGGCTCTTTTTTCGACTTTTGGGGGAGAGAATGAAAGGTAGGAGAAAGTATAATGTCAGATAATTATCGTTCTCGTACAGAACGAAATCATGTAAAAAATCAAGAGAAAAAAACAAATAAAGAAGAAAAACCAAAGAAAAAAGGCTCCTTTTTCAAGAAATTCCTTATAGGTTGTCTACTTCTTGGTATCGTTGGTCTTGTAGCCGGCGTTTCCGCTTTCTTTGTTATGGTAAAGGACGCTCCAAAATTAGATAAATCCAAACTTGTTAATCCTTTATCAACAAAGTTTCTTGATAAAAACGGAAATTTCTTCTATGAATACGGTGCTGAAAAACGAACGCATGTTACTTATGATCAAATTCCAAAAGTAGTTGAAAATGCATTCCTTGCAACTGAGGATTCGCGTTTCTATGATCATAATGGAATTGACTTTAAACGAACTACAAAAGCAGTTATGGAAAATGTCACTGGTGGTTTCGGTTCCCAAGGTGGCAGTACGATTACACAGCAAGTCGTTAAGAACTATTTTCTAACGATGGATAAAACCGCTAAGAGAAAAGTACAAGAATGGTACTTATCTTATAAATTAGAGCAACAATACTCTAAACATGAGATTTTAGAAATGTACTTAAATAAGATTAATTTAGGTAACCGTTCATATGGTATTGCGACAGCAGCGCAAAAATATTATGGTAAAGATTTAAAAGACTTGCAATTACATGAAGCTGCTATGCTCGCTGGTTTACCCCAAGGTCCAAACATTTATGATCCAACAAAAAAGGAAAATGTTGAACGAGCAACAAATCGTCGTAATGTCGTATTGTCATTAATGAATCGACATGGTTATATAACAAAAGAAGAAATGAATAACGCCGTTAAGATCCCAGTAACAGAGGGCCTTCAACCGTCTTCAGAAGTAACTGAGATGAAGTATCAAGCATTTTTAGATGCGGTTGTAACAGAAGTTGAAAAAGAATATCCTGATGTAAATATCGGTTCAGATGGTTTAACGATTCATACAACACTTGATCAAGATGCTCAAGATTACGCTGAAAAAATTATGGATGGAAATCTTATTAAGTATCCAAACGATCAATTCCAAGGGTCATTCGTATTTATGGATACACAATCTGGAGAAGTTCGAGCAATTGGTGCTGGACGTAAAGAAAATAAGTCCACTTTCAAAGGTCATAATATGGCAACTAATTTAAAACGCCAAGTTGGTTCAACAATGAAACCTATTTTCGACTACGGTCCAGCGATTGAGAATCTTCAGTGGTCTACTTATCATCAATTAAATGACTCTGAATATACTTATTCTGATGGCACAAAGATTAAAAATGCTACAGGAAGTTTTAAAGGTGACGTTTCACTTCGTGAAGCATTGAAGAAGTCATTAAACATTCCGGCTTTAAAAACAGCTCAAACAGTTGGGCTTAATAAATCAAAAGAGTTTGCTGAAGGTTTAGGCATGACATTTGAAGATGGAGTACATGAATCTACTGCAATTGGTAGTAACGATAGTTCTCCATTAGCAGTAGCAGGTGCATATGCAACGTTTGGTAATAACGGCGTGTATAATAAACCTCATTTCGTAAAAGAAGTAATCTTCCCGGACGGGAAAAAGAAAAGCTTTAAACCGAAGGAACAACGTGCTATGCAAGACTACACAGCTTACATGGTAACTGACGTTCTTCGTGACGTAGTAAAACCTGGTTCTGGTGGTACAGGACCAACAGCATATGTTTCAGGTGTTGACGTAGCAGGTAAAACTGGAACGCAAAACTTTGATGCAAAAGATTTAAAGAAATACGGCATTCCAGCTGATGCAAACAGGGATAGCTGGTTCGCTGGATATACACCACAATATACGATGGCTGTATGGACGGGTTACGTAAAGAACGGTCCAGAAAACTACATTAGTGATCGTTATACTAAAATTGCACAGCAAATGTTCCAAGTAATGATGAGCAAATTCGCTACAGATAAATCACGCTTTGAACGTCCTTCTTCTGTTCAAGAAATAAACGGAGAACTATACGTAAAAGGTGCGAAAAAAGATGCAATTAAAGAAATTAAAGTAGATGCCCCTAGTGGTCTGAATGTCACTTTCGATGGCGCTAGCACAGTTACACTAAACTGGTCTGGACCAGCAGAAGTTGATGCATATGCAGCCAGCTATAAAGCAACTGACGGTTCAAGTGGTAGCCTATCAATAAGTGGTACGACAGCTACTCTTGGTGGTATTAAACCAGGTGTTACTTACAGCTTCTCTGTAGTAGCGAAAAAAGGCACTGGCACAAGCCCAGCAGTTGGTGCATCCTTCACTGCGCCTGGCGGAACTCCAGATGCGAAAAAAGCTGAAGAAGAGGCTAAGAAAAAGGCCGATGAAGAAGCTAAGAAAAAAGCTGATGAGGAAGCCCAGAAAAAGGCTAATGAAGATAAAGTAAAACAAGACGAAGCTAAGAAAAAAGCTGAAGAAGAGGCTAAGAAACAACAAGAACGGCAACAGCAACAAGAACAACAACGTAAACAGCAAGAAGAAGCTCAAAAGAAAGCTGATGAGGAAGCTAGAAGAAAAGCTGAAGAAGAAGCTAAGAAAAAAGCTGAAGAAGAAGCTAAGAAGAAAGCTGAAGAAGAGGCCAAGAAAAAAGCTGAAGAAGAAGCTAAGAAACAACAAGAACAGCAACATCAAAATACCGGAGGAGATACACCTCACGCAGACGGTACTGTTATTACAACAGAGTCCTAATAAACAAAAAAGAAGTCCGTTTCTCTTAACGAGAAGCGGACTTCTTTTTTGTTATCATTTTCTTTACATATAGCTTTTCTATTTCGATATACAACTGCGCTAATTGAATATAAGAATGATAATTACTCGGTTTCTTTATTATGAATGAATATCTTTCCATAAAATTAACAGGTTGCACTTTTAATTTATTCGTATTTATTTGCATTTCATTCAAACTATGAACAGGTTGCTCATTTAGCCAATAGACAACCGATAACAAGTGAGCTGCAAAAAGAATCATTGGCCCCTCAGCCTCTTGCTTATTTCTATTTCGAAACAGTATAGCAATGTCTTCATGCTTATTTTTCCATACATTCAACATCGCTGGAATACTGTTTTCAATTTCCTTCCATGGCTCATACTGTCTTTCAATATCAAATATAAAGTAAGTATTTTGTATTATTTCTTCAAAAGACTCGTCTGTATGATACTCAATTGAATTTACGCTTTCTTTAAAAAATGGTAAGCAGTGAAATTCTTTCGGTATTTCTATAACTCGCTCCATCCCTTATTTCACCTTCATTCGCTTCTTTCCTTCACGACATACTTCTAACAGTCTGCACTCCTCACATTGCGGTCGTTGTGCTTTACAATGATAACGTCCAAAGAAAATCATACGATGATGCGTAACCCCCCACTCATCCATCGGTACTTTCTTCATTAACGTTTTTTCTACTTCTAACACAGAATCTTTCCATCTACAAATCGCTAATCGTTTACTCACTCGCTCCACATGTGTATCAACAGCAATTGCAGGAATTCCAAACGCTACGGAAACTACAACATTCGCTGTTTTCCTTCCTACACCGGGTAATTTCGTAAGTTCATCTCGATCGCTCGGTACCTCCCCATTATAGTCATCTAATAACATTCGGCATAATTTTTGAATGTTTTTTGCTTTATTTCTATACAATCCGATAGAGCGTATATCTTGTTGTAATTCTTCTAGAGAAACACTTAAATAATCTTCTGGTGTTTTATATTTTTGAAATAAATTTCTTGTCACTTTATTTACAAGTACATCTGTACATTGTGCAGATAACGCCACCGCGATTACAAGTTCAAATGGATTATCATGAACCAATTCACAATGCGCTTCTGGATACATATCCGCCATTGTGTCTAAACAATAACGGATTTGCGTTTTGTTAAGCATATTTCTCCTCCTATATTACTGCTCCAACCAATTATAAAAAGGCACTTTTCCAGTAAATTTCGTCTCTTGTTTTGTCATTTGTTGTGCTCTTTGTTGATTCGCTCTAAATTTTTGACCTTGATTTTGAGCCTGATCTACCGTTTTAATTCCATTCTTTTTCCACTCAAATAAAATACGATCAATATATCGGAAATTTAGTTTCCCACTCATTACAGCTTCTCTAAGAGCCGCTTGAATTAAATTTGGATGATGTTGATCTTGGTCCTCCCACATTCCTAACGTTTCACATTCGAACGGCGAAAGTGGTCTTCCAAATTCTTTTTCAAATACTGTATATAAATTTACTTGCAGCTGTTTTTTTTCTTTTTGCTCTTCCTCTATTGATTCATCCATTAAGAAATGTAATATTTTTTCCCATAACGGTTGTAAAGAATAACTTTCGCACATCATCGCTTCTGATCTTTGTCCACCTTCTAGTGATAAAAAACCTTTTTGAATCAACGCTTGAATTACTTCCATACATTTCATTTCCGTTATCGTCATCCGTTCAGAAATCTCTGAAGGAGTCGGAAACGAATTACCTGATTCTAAAAATGTGTGTACATGAAGTACAACCATAAATTCCGTCTCATTTAAACCTAATTTTTTATAATGCATCATAAGCAATTTTGGAATTGCAATGCTTCCCTGCTCAAACCACTGTAGCATCATTTTCTTTTTCATCACCAAACACCTCGCTTTCTAGTATAACACACCTTTAGCTATTTCTTTTTGCCACAATTCGTCAAAAAAACCTCCCCATCAATAGGGAGGTTTTTTATATTACATGAATGAAATATAAAATTAAGCTTGCACTTTACTTTTCATAAATGTATGGATACGTTCTAATGCTTTCTCTACTTGTTCAAGAGATGTCGCATATGATAAACGAACATTATTTGGAGCACCAAATCCTGTACCTGGTACAAGAGCCACTTTTTCCTCTTCTAATAGAGCCTTTGCCCAATCATCAACTGTTGCATATCCTGATAAAGCTACAGCTTCTTTTACGTTAGGGAATAAGTAAAATGCACCTTGCGGTTTAATACAAGTAAAGCCAGGGATTTGAATTAATTTATCATAAATGATGTTTAATCTCTCTTCAAAGGCTTGACGCATTGTTTCCACAGGTTCTTGTGAGCCTGCATATGCCGCAATTGCGCCGTATTGAGCGATTGAAGTAGGGTTTGACGTACTATGACTCGCTAAGTTCGTCATCGCTTTAATAAGCTGCTTATTTCCTGCTGCATATCCAATACGCCATCCTGTCATAGAATGAGATTTAGATACACCATTAATAATAAGTGTTTGTTCTTTTAATGCATTAGAAAGCTGGGCAATTGAAGTATATTCTACGCCACCATAAATTAATTTTTCATAAATTTCATCAGAAACGATTAAAATATCATGTTCTAAACATACTTCTCCAAGCTGTTGTAATTCTTCTTTGCTATAAATCATTCCTGTTGGGTTGCTCGGTGAATTAATAATAACTGCTTTCGTTTTCTCTGTAATTGCCTCACGCAGCTGCTTTGCTGTAATTTTGTACTCATTGTCTTCTAAACCTTCTACATAAACCGGCTTACCGCCAGCAAGCTTTACTTGCTCTGGATAGCTTACCCAGTAAGGAGTTGGAATGATAACTTCATCTCCCTCATCAAGTAATACTTGGAATAATGTATATAATGCATGCTTTGCGCCATTACATACAATAATTTCAGATGGATCATACGCAATACCTTGATCGCGAGTAAATTTCTTCACAATTTCTTGTTTTAACGATTGTAATCCACCTGTTGGTGTATACTTCGTATGCCCTTCTAACATCGCTTTATGTGCAGCATCCATAATATGCTCTGGTGTATTAAAGTCAGGTTCCCCTGCCCCTAATCCAATTACATCATGACCCTCTGCTTTTAATGCTTGTGCCTTTGCTGTAATTTCTAAAGTTGAAGACGGTGTTAAAGCAGCTACTCGCTTTGCTAATTTCATTTGTAGTTCCCCCTACATCTATTTTTCAATGCTATATCGTCTTAAAAATTTTCCATCTTTAAATTCAAGATAGTAATAACTATAACGATTGTCATCATCAATATATGTAACTTCCCATAGTGGTACATCATTTTCAAAGCCTAATTTCACTTTCATAATCTCTTTCGGCTTACTTTTTGATTCCTTACTTTCATTGCCGACTTGTTCTAATGTTCTTTGTATAGCCTCTTTTTCAGAAATACCTTCACTCTTTTTCCTTACTACAGTATCCCCTTTTTTCTCCGGCACCCAAACGATAAGTTGTTCTCCCTTTTCATCTGTACCTTGCACGACTATATATGCAGATTTTCCGTTGTAATAATCAACAGATTTCACCTTTGTAAGCTTTGCTTTTTCTTTAGCAATTTCTACAAATTTCGACTCTTTTGGAATTTTCTTCCCCATTGCTTTATTATAAACATACGCCCCATATATTCCGCTAGCAACGATAACAATAATGATTGCAAAGATCCACTTTTTCATTGTATCACTACGTTCTGTAAATCGTAAATACAGCTGTTTCTTTATCTTTTTCGTCTAATGCTAGTCCGAACATGAGGTCCTGCTCTTTTAACGTACGATTCAAACTATCAACAATTTTATACAAATCAGACGAATATTTAATACGCGTCGTTGATAGTACTTCGATTTTCTTCTCCATGAAAAAACTCCTCCGTTACACAAAAATTTCTAATTATAGAAGAACGCAATGCGGTTACAATAAGAGTACATTCTTTACAACCCCTGCTTCATCACCCATCTATTATAGCAGGACATGTACAGCAAAAAAAGGTTTCAAGTCGAAAACCAACACATTTTGTATACAAGAAGTAAGAAAAATAAAATTCCTCCTACCCACATTTTTTACGCCTGAAGTTTATAAATACTTCAGGCGTATTTTTCTTCCATTTTTATTCATTTGATGGTTCTTCTAATTGTACTAATAATTCTTCTAATGGTCCTTCATAAAGAGGTACGTTAGGGATCGATTGTAGAAATCGTTTTCCATAGGAAGAACTCGTCAAACGACGATCTAACACTACTACCGTTCCTGTATCTGTATTCGTTCGAATTAAGCGGCCGAATCCTTGTTTGAAACGTAATATTGCTTGTGGCAGCGCTAATTTAGCGAATACATCCTCACCTTGATTTTTTAGCCACTCACCTTTCGCTTCCATCATCGGCTGATGAGGCGGCGTAAATGGTAGACGGACAATAACAAGACAACTTAAGGCATCTCCTGGAATATCTATCCCTTCCCAGAAACTGCTCGTCCCTAATAAAATTGATTTGTCGAACTCTTGAAACTTTCGAATTAAACGGCTTCGACTTCTATTATTCACACTTTGTGTGAGTAATAAATAACCCTCTAATTCATCATTATTTTTTAAATTCGCATACGCTTCTTTTAACATTTCATACGAAGTGAATAAAACAAGCATTCTGCCCTTTGTGGCTTTCGCTATCTTTGCAATATGTTCCGATACAGATTCAATATATCGCTCATTACTTACTTGCTTAATAAAAGGTACATCCGTTGAAACCATTAATTTCATTTGTTCATCATAACGAAATGGCGATGGAACCTTTAAAGTATTTGGAGCGAAATCATGTAAACCAAGTTCCTCTTTTATATAATCAAACGTATCGTTAACTGTTAGTGTTGCGGATGTAAAAATAACACTCTTTTTTTCTGTTAAAAATTCATCAGCAAATCTTTCACCAATATGAACAGGCTGTGCATATAGAACTGTTGAATGAATCGTCCCTTTCGTTTCAGTCTCCATCCAAGTTACATACGAATTCTTTTCTAATACGAGTAACTGTAATGATTCTGCCATCTTTCTCAGCAACTCAATTAAATGCATAAATTCACCTGTTACAACATGCATCTCCCATTCTAACTTACTTTGCAATATATCCACTTGCTTCTCAAGAGCAGTTACTACCCTTCTTAATTCATATATAAAACGATTTGTTAATTCAACGATACTATCCCACAACTTACCTTTTTCTAGTTCTGCGTTATACCTATAGATGAGCGGCATATTATTCGTTCCTTGTTCTTGCTTTGTTTGTTTAAATATAAAAGTACGTAACATTTGGAAGAGTTCATCCGCATCAAACTTAAGTTCCTTCAAACTATAACTTATCATACGGAAAGTTGAACGAGATGCTTGCTCTGATTTTTTCATCATTTTATATACTTTGGAGAGTACATCTTCTGTTTCTAGCGTCCCAAGACGAGATATAACCAATTGAAAATACATACAAGAGAACTGTTCACCCAATGTTCTACTCGCAGCTTCTTCAATATGGTGAGCTTCATCAAAAATAATATGTTCGCATGAAGCAAACAGCGGTTCTTCACTTGAAAAATCTTGAAATAATAACGCATGATTTGTGATAACGATATCTGCAAATAAAGCTTTATTCTTCGCTCGCTGGTAAAAACAACGACTAAACCAATTACTTTGCATACCGCCTGGACTATACGCATCACTACAAATACGATTCCAAAGTAACTTTCCGCCCTCAGGAATATTTAATTCGTCTTGATCACCCGTTTCAGTTTGCAATAGCCAAACTAAAATCTTCGCCTTCGTAAGTGCCATATCATAATTTTTTTCTTCCTCTTGTAAAGCATACTCAAATTTGTGTAAGCAAAGATAATGCTTTCTTCCTTTAAGAAGAGCTACCTCAAATGAAAATGGCATTATTTTTTGTAATAACGGTATTTCTTTTTCTAATATTTGTTGTTGGAGTTGTACCGTTTGTGTACTTATAATGACAGGTTCTTCTTTTCTCTTTGCAAAATAAAGACTAGGAAGCAAATATGCAAGAGTCTTTCCTGTTCCTGTACCGGCTTCAATTAGTGAAAAACGAGAATCTCTTAACGCCGTATATATCTCTTTCATCATCAGTTGTTGACTTTCTCTTCTTTCAAACTTTGGCATATGTGATTCCAATTTATCCATCGTTTTATTCAAGAAAGCATCAAACTTTGATGAACACGTTTCTCCAAGGTTTAAGGAATAGTTCCGCTTTTTCAGCGCAATATTTCGATGTATTTCATACTCCGCTATATCTTCTTTACCATTCATTACTTTCTTTAAAATATTTTCAGAAAGCACATCAGCTATATCACTTTGGAACACATCGCTTAATTCATAAAGCGATTGCAACGTGACAAGTGGTAACTTTTCAATTTCATTTAAAAATTGTAAAAATAATTCCGCTGTTGCAAGAGCATCACTATCCGCACGATGTGGTTGATCATGTTCTAGTTCATGCTTCTTAGCTAAATCACGTAATTTATAACTATCAGCTGTCGGCAAAAGAATTTGAGCCAATTCAACCGTGTCGATTTTAGGACAATGTATTTCTGTATATCCAGCCTGTCTTAATTCTTCATTTAAAAAATTCCAATCAAAGTGAACATTATGCGCAACGAAAGCCGCACCTTGTAATAGCTCAACAATCATCGGGGCTACATCTTGAAATAACGGGGCTTGCTTTACAAGACTTTCATCAATCCCTGTTAATTCTGTAATAAATGGTGGGATCTCTCTCTTTGGGTTAACAAAAGACGAAAAAATCTCCAATATCTCTCCATCTTCTACTACAACAGCTGCAATTTGGGTAATTTTATCCTTCCCATCTTTCCAGGAGTTCCCTGTCGTCTCTAAATCAACAACGACATAACGCTTACTCATATATGTAACACCTCAATTTCTTACCTTTCAAACAACAATAATTTATATAATGTTACTATACCACGTTTTATCTCATCTTAATGAAAAGATGCACAAAAAAGCTATCTCCGCAATGGAGATAGCCTTTCTACTTATAATATCGTACCCGCTTTTTCAGCACCTAACATTTCAATAATTTGATTATTATCGTCTAGTACTGCAATTTTGGGTTCTTGTTTATGAACCTCTTCTTCCGTAACTAGCCCATAACAAATAATAATTACTTTGTCCCCTGGTTGTACAAGCCTTGCCGCAGCACCGTTTAAACAAACAACACCACTACCGCGTTCCCCTTTAATAACGTATGTCTCTAAACGAGCACCATTATTATTATTTACAATTTGGACTTTTTCGTTTTCTACAATATTTACTGCATCCATTAAATCTTCATCAATTGTAATACTACCTACATAATTTAAATTTGCCTCCGTTACAGTTGCACGATGTAACTTTGCTCTCATCATTGTGCGAAACATAGGTGCTCCCCCTTATTTAACCGTTAATGTTATATTGTCAATTAATCTTACATTTTCAAACTTAACTGCAATAGCTAAAATGATTCGTCCTTCGACTTTCTCTACCATTGTTAATGACGGATATGCATATAAATCCGCATAATCTACAGTGCCTTTCGTATGCGTCTCAATATACTCTTTCACAAGATTTGTAATGATTTCCGGATTACGTTCACCTACCTCAATTCTTTCTTTCGCTATACATAGGCTGCGGTATAAATGAAGAGCCTCTTCACGTTCATCTTGTGATAGGTACACGTTACGAGAACTTTTCGCTAATCCATCTTCTTCCCTTACAATATCAACTGGTACGATTGTAACCGGAATATTGAAATCAGTTACAAATCCTTCAATTACTGCAACTTGTTGAGCATCTTTCATACCGAAATAAGCACGCGTTGGCAGCGTAATATTAAATAGTTTCATTAGTACAGTTGCAACACCAGCAAAATGACCAGGTCTTTGTTGACCGCATAATACGTCCGTGCGCTTCACAACCTCTACTGTTGTTGTTTGTTCTGCTGGATACATTTCTTCTACACTCGGATAAAATAAATAATCTACACCGTTTTCTTTTGCTACATTTTCATCTCTATTAATATCACGAGGATATCGATCTAAATCTTCATTTGGGCCAAATTGCAGCGGGTTTACAAATACACTTAAAACTACAATTTCATTTTCTTCTCTTGCCTTACGTAATAAGGTAGCATGCCCTTCATGTAAATAACCCATCGTTGGAACAAAACCAATACTCTTTCCACTTGCACGAAGTTCGTTTGTAATTTGCTGCATCTCTTGCACTGTAGTTACGATTTTCATTATTGTTTTCCTCCGTATAACGCTAAGCATTCTTCCTCTTTCATTGTGAACGAATGTTTTTCTTCAGGAAATTGCCTTGTCTTTACTTCAGTAACATATTGTGAAATCCCACGCACAATCTCCTCTTGAACAGATGTATATTGCTTCACAAATTTCGGCACACGATTCACGCCGTATGAGATAAGATCATGATAAACAAGCACTTGCCCATCTACTTTTTGTCCTGCACCAATCCCAATTGTCGGTATTGTTAGTTGCTCTGAAATAAGTTCTGCTAACTGCATTGGTACACATTCTAACACAAGCGCTATTGCACCAGCTTCTTCACATTTCTTTGCATCTTCTATTAATTTCTTTGCACTCTCCGCATCTTTTCCTTGCACTTTATATCCACCCAATACTCCTACAGATTGAGGGGTTAAACCTAAATGCGCTACAACAGGAATTCCTGCGTTCGTCAAATATTGAATCGTTGATATAACTTCTCCAGCACCTTCTACCTTCAGTGCATGCGCCCCGCTCTCTTGAACGATGCGGCGTGCATTCACCATCGTTTCTTGTAATGATACGTGATACGACATAAATGGCATATCAGTTACAATAAACGTCTCTTTCGCTCCGCGGCGTACAGCTTTCGTATGATGAATCATATCCTCTACTGTTACAGGTACTGTTGAATCGTATCCGAGTACAACCATTCCAAGAGAATCTCCAACTAAAATCATATCAACTTCAGCTTCTTCTGCTAATTTAGCAGATGGATAATCATACGCCGTTAGCATTGTAATCGGCTCACCTTGCTCTTTCATCTTCAAAAAATCTGTTTTTGTTTTCAAAAACTACTCCTCCTTTATGCAGGAGAGAGGAGATGGCCGCAATCATATAAAAAACCCCTCTGGCCATAAAAGGGCAGAAGGGTTGTGTGTTAGTCGGCATTATTCATCCCTCTGTCCCAGTCCGTTATTGGATCAAGGCAGAATCCAAGTTATTATTTTTCGTATTACTTCGAATCATGGTGCAGTTCGCTCTGATACTGCCCACATTCGAACTAATTATAGCAAACTACAAAAGGGAATTACTACATTTTTTCGAAAAAATAATTTTTTATTCTGATTACGGTATATGAAATTTAATAAGAGAGTATATATGCTAGAAAGTGAAACTTTAATCAGCCCGATTCCCACCTAACTTCTTTGCTTCCGCTGAATTTTGAGGTGGAGGTCTTATTGCCCAGTAAATAGCGGGATAAAGTTTTTATAGATAATTCAATCCTGAAAAGATACATGTTTTTTCAGCGCATGTTAAAAAATTCCAAGTTAATTTCTTCTGTAATCAATTTAACTGTATAGTATAACTCTTAAACTAATGATGCAGGTTAATTGAGGAAAAGTACTTAACAAAGGAGAATTGCAGATGTCTATGAACAGGTGGTTATTTCGATTCAGCAGTTTGCTTGTAATGATTGTATGGTGGATGTCTTTAGGATCCTTTCATGTATTTGCCTCAGTTAATGTCGTAACACAACCCACCGATGTAACGAACGTGATTGAGGTTGAACTAAATGATGATTACTTTAATCCAAATGTCATCACGATTCCGCTTGAAGGATCAACAACATTACTATTGAAAAATAAAGGTAAAAACGAGCACACCTTTACAGTGAAAAAACTCGGCATTGACGTCGTAGTTGAGTCAGGAAAAGAAAAGAATATTACCGTGAAACCTAAAAATACTGGTACATATGAATTAATATGTCGATACCATCTCCTTAAAGGAATGGAAGGCAAAGTAATCGTCAAATAACATGCCAGGCCAACTAGACGGAAGATATCTTGAAATGAACTTTAAATATGAAAAGGATTTATTATCATGTTACAAATTTAACTCAAAAATATTGAAATAAAAAGAAGTTCCAAAAGAGGAACTTCTTTTACTTAATTTCGATATCTGCAGAATGAATATGATGTACTTTCCCCTCATGATCCTCCAGAAGTAATACACCATCCTCTGTGATTCCTTTTGCTAACCCCGTAATCGTCTCTCTCATCGTTCGAGCGGTAATTTCTTTCCCGATGCTCACAGCGTAACTTTCCCAAAGAATTTTAATGACAGAGAAACCATTTTGTAAATACTCTTCATATAATTTTTCTAGTTGTAAATAGATTTGTTGCATAAGTTCTGCACGAACAATCGGCTTACCTGATTCAATCGCTAATGAAGTAGCAATGTGCTGAATTTCTTCATCAAAATGTTCTTGCTTTTGATTCGCATTAATACCGATGCCCATAATGACAGCATTAATTTTATCAGGATCCGCTTGCATTTCTGTTAATATACCTACAGCCTTTTTACCTTGAATTAAAATGTCATTTGGCCATTTTATTCCCACGTCTACACCTGTACATTTTTCAATTGCCTGTGCAACACTAACAGCCGCTAACAAAGTAAGTTGCGGTGCATGATGAACTGGAATCGATGGGCGTAAAATAATACTCATCCAAATTCCTGTTCCTTTTGGTGAATGCCATTTTCTGCTTAAACGACCTCTTCCCGCTGTTTGTTCTTCTGCTACAACGATAGTTCCTTCTTCTGCACCTTCATAAGCAAGTTTTGCTGCAATGTGCTGCGTTGATTCAACAGTTTCTTCAAAATACACTGTTCTACCAATTCGCTTCGTTTGTAGCCCTAACTGAATTTCATTAGCAGTCACTTTGTCTGGCTTACTTGCAATTCGGTAACCTAATCGGCGCACAGCTTCAAGTTCATATCCCTCACTCCGGAGATCTTCCATATGTTTCCACACAGCAGTTCTTGAACAACCAAGTTTATCACTAATCGTTTGGCCGGATACAAACTCGCCATCCGCTTCAGAAAAAACTTGTAATAACTGCTTTCTTATAGTAGATTGCATCCTTGCAGCCACTCCCTTATACGCTCTTTCTCATTAACTACGTTTCCTTTTACAATTGCTTCCTCGATTTTCTGAAGCATGTCAGCAACCCACGGACCAGGCTTTTTGTTTGCCCAGTTTAATAAATCATTACCAGTCACATTCATTTCTTGACGACCCTGGATTGGCAATGCATGAAACATTGATTGTACTCGTTTAACAGATGTAGGATCATAGCTTTCAATCATCGCTTCATATACTCTCTCTGCCATTTCAGCGATATAAATTCCCGTTTTATAAAGAAGGACTGTATCCCAATCCTTCTCCTTTCTAGTACGGATTGCCAATAAAACTGCAACAATATCTTTTATTTTTTTATTCGAAAACTTCCATTGACGTAGAAAGACAGATGGATGTTCTTCTCCGATACAATATAAGAAAAATGCCCACGCCTCAATATCCGTTTCGAAAGAATCCCATTTATACTGCGTAGCTTTTAACAGTCTCTCTTCTGACATTTGTAAATATGGCAAATGAGAAAATAGCTTCGTCTCTACTAATTCTTTGAGACCTTTCACACAATATGTACCAGTTAACAATTTCTCAAACTCTACTGTAATGCGCTCAATTGCTATATGTTCTAGCAAATGTCCATACGTTTCAATCGCTTGCTTCGTTTTCGTTTCTAATGAAAAACCTAACGCGCTTACAAACCGAATACCACGCATCATTCGCAGGGCATCTTCTTGAAAACGATCCGCAGCATTTCCAACTGTCACAATTTCTCTCTGTTGAATGGCTTCCTGTCCAGCAAATAAATCAACCATTTCGCCTTCTTCTGTCATAGCAATTGCATTCATCGTGAAATCACGACGTTTTAAATCCTCTTCTAATGAACGAACAAATTGAACACTACTAGGTCTTCGAAAATCTTCATATTCGCTTTCTGTTCGAAAAGTAGTTACCTCATAAGGCTCACCATTTTCTAAAACAATTACAGTTCCATGCTCAAGACCAACAGGAACATTTCTTGGGAATATAGCCATCACTTCTTCTGGTAAAGCAGATGTCGCAATATCAATATCTCCAATCGGCCTATCGATAATAAGATCTCGCACGCTCCCACCAACAAAGTAAGCCTCATGTCCTTGTTGTTTTAATGTCTCAATAATAGAACTAGCTTTTTTAAATCTTTCCATTTTTGTCATCCCTTAGTACGTCATAGTAAATCGTTTCATATTGTGAAACAATTTTTTCTGAGCGAAATTGCTCATAAACACTTTCTCTTGCTCGTTCTGCCATATTACGGTGAAGTTCCTCGTCCTTTAATAGCTGAGTAGCTTGATTTGCCACTCCTGTTGTATCGCCAACTTCACATAAATATCCTGTTTCCCCGTGTTGAATAACCTCTGGAATACCTCCAACCCGTGTTCCGATACAAGGTACACCACACGCCATTGCTTCTAATAAAACAAGACCAAAACTTTCCTTCTCTGATAGAAGCAACATTAAATCACTCATCGCAAGTAGTTCTGCAACATTATCTTGCTTCCCTAGGAATAAAACACGATCTTCAATATGTAAATTCTTCACTATCTGTAAAATCGTACAGAATTCTGGTCCGTCTCCAACAAGAAGCAACTTCGCATCTACTTCTTTAACAATTTTAGCAAATGCCTCAACAACATCCTGCACACGTTTCACTTTACGGAAATTCGAAATATGAATAAGTACTTTTTCACTCTCACTTATACCGTATTCTTTCTTTAATTGAGACATATTACGTTTGAAATATACACGTTCGTCTATAAAGTTATATACCGTTTGAATTTCTTTACTTGGTTTTACAAGCTCATGCGTTTCGTTAATTAATGAATGCGAGACAGCAGTAACAACATCCGATTGCTCAATACCAAAACGAATTAAATTATTTAACGAAGGGTCGGAACCTAACACAGTAATATCTGTTCCATGCAAGGTTGTAACAATTTTAATACGCTCTCCGATCATTTGTTTTGCTAAATATGCACAAATTGCATGTGGTATTGCGTAATGCACATGTAAAATGTCTAAGTTTTCTCTTTGTGCAACCTCTGCCATTTTACTTGCTAACGCTAAATCGTATGGTGGATATTGAAATACAGAGTACTGGCTTACCGTCACTTCATGAAAATATATGTTTGGATATACTTTATTTAACCGGAATGGTAAACCCGATGTAATAAAGTGAATTTCATGCCCGCGTTCCGCCAATTGCTTTCCTAATTCTGTTCCAACAACTCCAGAACCACCTACAGAAGGATAACATGTAATACCTATTTTTAATTTCATTTACATCCCCCTAATAAATCAGCATGTAATAAAACCGGTTTCTTACTCATAAATCCCTCGGCATACAAGACTCCAACTTCTTTTCCAAACATCTTCTCACGAGCAATCACAGTTTCAACGTATCCTTCTGTTAACGGTGTCTTAACCCCATCACTTCCTGTTGAAAATTGACTTTCATATGCTTCTAATGCTTCCACCTTTATAGAGAGGTACTCACTTATATCTATACAAAAATTCGGTTTATGAAAACCATTAATCATATAATTATAAAAAGACTCCACACGATGTGGTGAAAGTTCCGGCATATATTTACGGATTCCTGCTGAAAAAATAGCCTCTTCCACAAGCTTTGCACAATTTGCATGATCTGGATGACGATCTTCATAGTATGGCGCAAAAACTAGTTTTGGTTTATATGTACGGATCACCTTGACAATTTCACGTATATACTCTTCTTTCATATACAAACCACGGTCTGGCATCGCTAAATTCAGCCTCGTTTTTACTCCCATTATACGAGCTGCGACCTCTGCTTCTTCTTTTCTCAACTCTATCGTTCCATTGGAAGAAAGATCAGCTTCTGTTAAATCACAAATACCTACTTCATACCCTTGCTTTGTATATTTAGCGATGGTACCAGCCATGCCGATTTCAACATCATCGGCATGAGCACCAAACGCTAATATATGTAATCCACTCATAATTGTTCCCCTCATTTTCTTAACTTACGATAATCTAAATCTCCTCGCTCTAATGCGTGCATCAACATTTCAGCACTTGCCATATTCGTTGCAAGTGGAATCGCATATACATCACATAAACGAAGCAATGCATTCACATCCGGTTCATGCGGCTGTGCTGTTAATGGATCGCGGAAGAAAATCACCATATCTAAATCGTTTTTTGCAATCATTGCACCAATTTCTTGATCTCCACCAAGAGGGCCAGATTGATATCTTGTTACAACTAATCCAGTCGCTTCCATAATACGAAGCCCTGTCGTTCCTGTTGCAAATAATTCATGTTGCTCAAAAATTGGTTTATATGCGTATGCAAACGAAACCATATCATTTTTCTTTTTGTCATGTGCGATTAAGGCAATTTTCATCCGTTGTCTCCCCTTTAGTCGATAATATTTTCTAAACCGTACACAAGATGATCAAGGTTCATTACTGTCTCAATTGATAGTTTTACACCTGACATAAATGATGCACGATTGAATGAATCATGACGAACTGTTAACATTTGTCCATCTCCACCAAACATTACTTCTTGGTGTGCAATAAGCCCTGGCAAACGTACACTATGAATGTGAATACCGTCTACATTTGCACCACGTGCACCTGCTAGTTGCTCTACTTCATTTGGATGACCTTGCTGCTTTGATTCACGATTTTGACGAATTAATTCTACCGTTTTTACAGCTGTACCAGATGGTGCGTCTAATTTTTGATCATGATGTAATTCAATTACCTCAACATCTTGGAAATATTTCGCTGCCATTTGTGAGAATTTCATCATAAGAACTGCACCAATTGCAAAGTTTGGAGCAATAATTGTTCCTACTGCTTTTTCTTTTGCATTCTCTGTTAAATGTGCCAATTCTTCTTCTGTAAATCCAGTTGTACCAATAACAGAACGAAGTCCACGCTCAACTGCAAGTGTAACGTGTTGTTTCCCAACTTCTGGTGTTGTTAAATCTAACAACACATCTGCTTCTACTTCATCTAAACAAGTATGTAAATCAGCGTAAATCGGTGCATGTAATGCTGGCATGCCAGGTAAATCAGAAATCTTCTCACCACCATGCTTATAATCCACTGCTGCTACTAAATTAAAATGTTCCGTTCTTTCCATAAGAAGGACTGCTTCATGTCCCATACGTCCTCTTGGTCCGGCGATAATTACTTTAATTTCTTTCATTATTCTTTCTCTCCCTCATCAATACGTGTCCAGCGATCTTTATCACGTGTATTAAATTTATTCATTACAATGTTATGTGCTGTCTCTAAATCAATATTTAAACTATTTGCCATACAAATCATAACAAATAATACATCTCCAAGCTCTTCTTCAATACTTCTTTCTTTTTCAGTTGTTTTCTTCGGTTTCTCACCATAATAATGATTTACCTCTCTCGCAAGCTCTCCCATTTCTTCCGTTAAACGAGCCATCATTGCAAGCGGACTGAAATAACCTTCTTTAAACTGACCAATATATGCATCTACTTCTTTCTGCATATCTTTCATCGTTTTTGCTTCCATACTATTCACCTCTAATCCTTCCTCTTTCATGTTAGCCAATTCATCGCGATTTGACAAATATTATTCCCCGCCAAACACCTATTTGCGACCCTTTTTTGGATAGACTATAATAAAGTGAAACTTTCTTTTGCGCTTTTTGCAAAAGATTAGTTGAACCAATCGGGTTCCTACGGCTGGTTCGCCTTTCTTCAGAGCTTTATCTCCTACCAGCCGTTGGAACGGGGTAAAGTGAAACTTTCTTTTGCGCTTTTTGCAAAAGATTAGCCCATACTAATCGAGTTCTTACTATTTTCACTAGCAACTAGAAATTACTTATTATTATGTTTTACCGTTTCAGCGGAGCAATGTAATCATTACATAATTAGGGGGATTTCTATATGACATCAAAATTGAAGATGCGAAATATTATTTTTATTTTAATCGGTTCCGCTATATTTTCTTTCGGTATTGTCAATATCAATATTGAAAACCACCTTGCAGAAGGTGGGTTTACTGGTATTACACTATTATTGTATTTTTTATTTAAGTTTGATCCTTCCTACTCAAACTTAATTTTAAATATCCCTATATTTTTTATTGGTTGGAGGTTACTTGGCAGAACGACATTTTTATATACATTAATCGGCACATTTAGCGTATCTTTATTTCTATGGATTTTCCAGCGTTACGAAGTGCTCAACTTACATTTAAACTTGCAAAATGATATGACACTCGCAGCTTTATTCGCCGGGGCATTTATCGGTATCGGCCTTGGGATAATATTTAAATATGGCGGGACTACTGGCGGTGTAGATATTATCGCACGACTAGCTCACAAATATGTTGGCTGGAGTATGGGTAAAACGATGTTTATGTTCGATGCTGTCGTTATCGTCGTCTCTATTCTTACCTATTTATCATACCGCGAGGGTATGTATACGTTAGTTGCTGTTTTTATCGGGGCTAAAGTCATTGATTTTATGCAAGAAGGAGCCTATGCCGCCAAAGGAGCGACTATTATCTCAGAGAAAAACGATGAAATTGCTGCTAAGATTTTATCTGAGATGGAGCGCGGAGCAACCTTTTTAAAAGCTGTTGGATCGTATACAAAAGTGGAACGGAACGTATTGTATTGCGTTGTTGCTAAAAATGAAATCGTGAAATTAAAAAATATTATTACTTCTGTAGATCCTCATGCATTTGTTGCAGTAAGTGACGTACATGATGTAGTTGGTGAAGGATTTACGTTAGATGAAAATAAAAACCCTTTACATAATTAAATGTAACTAGAAAAGCGCCTTAGCTTTTCTAGTTTTTTATTACAAGTCTTTTAAGCTTCTCCAAATCCTCATAAATAAGCTCCAATAAACTCCGATTATAAAAAATGGAAGCTGGATGAAAAGTTGGAAAAACATGATATTCATTCTCTGACCATGTAAACTCTGCACTTTGCATATCCTTTAATTTTTGAATGGGCTGTTTTAATAATTGCCCGTGTACATCTGTGATTTTTTTATTTTTTCCTGTTAAACGTTGAAGACCAATATTTCCAAGTGTGACGATAAGCCTCGGATTTATTTTCTCTAATTCATAATCTAACAAAGGCGCATGGGCAACTATTTCTCCTTGATTTGGCGTTCTATTATACTTTTTTTGTATGCTTTCACCATTTCGTTCTTTTTTCTCTCGCCATTTATAAGGTCTACTCCGAACAGCGCTCGTAATATATACTTCTTCCCTCGTAACGTGAATACGCTCTAAAAAACCCATTAATTGTTTTCCCGACCTCCCGCTAAACGGAATCCCATTATGAATTTCTGTTTCACCAGGCGCTTCTCCTAACAACATAAATTTGGGATTTTCAGGACCTTGTCCACTTAAAAAACCTTCTAGTTGATAAGGAGCACTACGCTCTTTCACTTGTTTTACTAAATGGTCTGGATATTTCATTTCCCCCACCGCCTTTCCGCATTACTTCTATTATTTCTATTTGTAATACATTATATAATTCAATCCACACAACAAAAAAAGACTATCAAAATTGATAGTCTTTAGTCGTCGCTACGCTGCATACCAGTATACATTAATACGAGACGTAATAATTCAAATACCGCTACAGCTGCAGCTGCTACATATGTTAATGCCGCTGCATTTAATACTTTACGAGCTTGGCCATATTCATCTGTTGATACGATACCTAACGCTTCAATTTGTTGCATTGCACGCTTTGAAGCATCGAACTCAACTGGTAATGTAACAAGTTGGAACACAACACCTGCAGCCATTAAAATAATTCCTAATAACAATAGTTTCGACATTGTCGCAAATATACCAATCATAATAAATACCCATGATATATTCGATCCAAAATTCGCCACAGGAACTAACGAATGACGAATACGCATAAAGTTATAATCTTGCGCATCTTGAATTGCGTGTCCTACTTCATGTGCTGCCACTGCTGTACCAGCAACTGAATGTCCATAATAGTTATCTGTTGATAATCGAACCGTCTTGGCCGTTGGATCATAATGGTCTGATAAATGACCTGGTGTTTCTTCCACAGCTACATTGTATAATCCATTTTCATCTAAAATTTTTCGAGCCACTTCCGCTCCTGTCATACCTGATGTTGAATAAACTTGTGAATACTTGCTATAGGCACTTCGTACTCTTGACTGTGCATACAACGGTATGATCATTATGATCGCGAAGTAAATTAAATAAAACATCATGAACCTCCATTGAAGTTTTAATTATAGTACTTCTCATTCTATTTTCTTCTGCCACTATTGTCAATGAATAAACCTTACAATCCATATCTTTACTTATTACATTATCTATTTTTAGAATGCACATTACTTTTTCTTTTTTCTCTCTCTCCTTTATACTTTCTCCATCCAACATAAGTTAATGTGAATAAAATAAGTCCCCCAGTAATTGTCATAAACCAAATGAGAGAAGGTGCGATTTCATCCTTTTTTACTGTGTGAAATATCTTTTGCAAATCCCCTTTAATAATCCCTAATTGCATTTGGCCACCTTTCGTTTTTAACATAACGTTACGAAATTCATCCAAATAAGATAAATGAACATTTACACGCTGTACCTCGTTTTCTGGCAAAGCAATCATTAAACTTGGATAAATAATATTGAATTCATTTAAAAATGTATTTAATGTTTGTTGAAACTGCCCAGCATCTTCTTTTTCCATCGCTTTTTCCATTTGAGAAAAGGCATCCATTACTTTCCTTTCTCTTTCCATCCAAAGTGGCTGATATTTCGATACTTGTGCATCAACAGCAAGTTGTAATGCCAACACATTATCCATTTTAGCTTGCTTACCTAAACCTTCTTCAGAGAGCGATTGCTGCGCCTTGTCGTAAGCTAAAGAAATAACTCTAACTTGATCTGGTGTTACTTCATGCTTCTTTTCATTCCCCTTCATTAAAAATTGCTCTGAGAAAAGTTGTAATACTTGTACCGCTTTTTCATCTTCATTACGCTTCACTAACTGTAACGAGTCGTCTAACAACCCTGTTAGCTCATTCCACTCTTCAGCATATATACGTAACGGAAACATTATAATTAGAAATGCTATCAATCCAATTAATGTTCTCTTCATCCCGGTCCCCCCTATAACTACTAGTACAAAATATGTTAATTGGGACAAGAATAGAACAGAACTGAACCGAAAAATATATTATCGTTTTACAAAGAAAAAATTCTCTTTAAGCAGAGAATTTTTTCTTTGACATCCTTTTCTTTTTTACGAAATATCTATATAAGCTATAACAAAGTATACTACCACCTAAAATGAATAATAAAATAGCACACGCAGCATGCATAAAGAACTCCTCTGGTAGCATTAATATAACTGGATCCGTTTCAATATCAAACATCCAATAATCATTACTGAATAAAAGCTTATGGAATAATACAAAGCTCTTTTCAAAATTAATAGCGATTGGTAACATAAGCGCTATCGGAAAAATAATTGTTAAAATTGATCCGTGCAGTAAAAACTTTTCATTTTTCTTTTTTAATAAATAAATTCCCCCTATCACTGCAATCATAATTGTCGCATACATCACATATTGAATCTTTACTAAAATATTTTTAACATCTACAAAATGAATACGGCCATTTGTAGACATATCTAATGTTGGCAAATGTAATGCTCCGTCATAAAACGGGGATAAATATGTAATAAGCACATCGTAATTTCTTTTAATTTCATCCTTCGTCATATCCGCTAAATCAGGAATATTTAAAAAATCAATTTCAAAATAATACAGCCATTTTCCATACACAACTGCCGTTGTTGCGAGTGCAAAAATAGAAAATGCTATGCTATATGAAACAACTAAAGTAATCAATCGATCCAATATTTTTGTACCACTCTTATTTTTCTCCATGTTCTCCCCCTAAATGTTCTAACCATCATAAAGAAAATTGTTTCCTGTGCTCACGTAAGCAACAATAATATGTAATACATAGTACAGCAACGCTTAACCAAAACGTAAAATAACCAATTTCCTCTACAAACAAATGCATAATTCCATATCGTGGCATTTGCCAAAATAAATAATCAATTGCATCGTTATGCAACGTCCATACACCCGCTACTATAAAATGCCATTTTTTTATACGGTAAAATGGAGCATATAAAACACCTTGCACTGCCATCGCAAAGTGCGAAAGCATTAACATGTAGCCCATAAGGCCAATAGGACCTTTTACGTAAATCATAATCGCATTTACAACAACAGCCCAAATACCATATTTTATTAAAGTAACAATCGCTAGCGCTTCTATTAATCCCCAGTTTCTCTTTGTCAAAAAAGCAATTAAAACAAAGACAAAAAAGAGACTCGCCATAGGACTATCTGGTACAAACGGCCAAAATATAGGTGACGTTTCTTTCAATTGATTTCCGTACCATATAAATCCATAAATTGTACCTAATAAGTTAACAATTAATAAAAATAATAATACCGAGCGTTGTCTTAACATTGCATACAAGTACACCAATCCGTATGTCCAACACCTTTCAAGCAAAGTAATTCATTCACTAAATCCTACTCTATTATAACAAACTTCATCCAACTAAATAGAAAAGCTGACTACAAATTTTGTAGTCAGCTTTTTTATTATTTTTTATTATACTTTGCAACGAATTCCGAAAGCTTCTTCAGTTCCTCATCTGTACCTTTAAATACACCTTTAGGCATGGAACCTTTTCCATCTTTCGCAATTTTAGCAATTTCTTCTGGCTTTAAAGTTAAGTTTTGCAGTGCTGGTGCTGCCGCCCCGCCCTGTAAGTTGTCACCATGACATGTTAAACAAGTATTTTTTTGCATTAATTTATAGCCATCATCATTTTTATCAACTGGCGCGGTTTTTACAATTGCTCCTTGTTTCTTTGCAGCTTCCCAGTCGTGGTGTGCTACAGATTCCCAAGTTAAAAAGATAATCGATGCAATTGCTAAAAGCATAAATCCAGTTGCTACAGGACGCTTCAATGGACGTCTTTCTGGACCTCGATCAAGAAATGGAGCTAACAGTAATGCACCAAACGCAATCCCTGGCATAATAAACGCTCCAATTACAGTAAATGAACCGGAAGCATAAGAATACTTTAATAACTGATACAAGAATAAGAAATACCAATCTGGAAGTGGTATATACCCAGCATCTGTTGGATCCGCCATTCTCTCAAGCGGCGACGGATGCGCCACTGTTAAACATAAATAACCGATTAAAAAAACTGCACCAACCATCCATTCTTTTAACAAGAAGTTCGGCCAAAATGCTTCTGTTTTCCCTGGGTATTCAGAATAGTCTTTTGGAATATTTGGTTTCCGAGCTACCGGTACCCGAGAATCTCCTACAAACTTCATCCCTTTGCCGCGATGCATAATCTCCCTCCTTTAGTTCTTTCCCCTTTAATTTAGCAATCTCTTATAGTGGACCGGAAATACCTTGTTTGCGAATCATGATGAAGTGGAAGGCCATTAAACCTAGAAGTGCTGCTGGTAAGAAGAAGACGTGAATAGCAAAGAAGCGAGTTAATGTTTGAGCGCCAACAATTTCGGAATGACCAGCGAGTAATGTTTTAATATAAGGACCAATGAGCGGTGTTTGCTCTGCAATTTGAATCCCTACTTTTGTAGCAAATAAAGCTTTCATATCCCACGGTAATAAATATCCGGTAAAACCAAGACCTAACATAACAAAGAAAATAAGAACACCAACAATCCAGTTTAACTCACGGGGCTTTTTATACGCACCTTGGAAGAAAACTCTGAGTGTATGTAAAAACATCATTACAATTACGAGACTAGCACCCCAGTGGTGCATACCACGAACAATTTGCCCATAAGCAACTTCATTTTGTAAATAGTAAACTGATTCCCAAGCATTTTTAATATCAGGCACATAATACATCGTCAAAAACATTCCAGATAAAATTTGAATTACAGTAACGAAAAAGGTAAGTCCTCCAAAGCAATAGACGAATGCAGAAAAGTGATGTGCCGGGTTTACATGTTCAGGTACTTCATGATCAGCGATATCACGCCATATCGGTGTAATATCTAATCTTTCATCTACCCAATCATAAATTTTATTTAACATCTACTTTGCACCCCCTCTTGGCTTCGCTTTTCCTAGATACAGCGTTCCATCTTTCACTTTAGACTCGTACACATCCAGCGGAGCAAGGGGTGGCGTACCTTTAATGTTCATCCCATCTTTTGTATAACGACCCCCGTGACATGGACAAAAGAATTGATTCGGATGTGCTTTGTCCGAATTCCAGTTAACTGTACATCCTAAATGTTTACATACTGGAGAGAACGCAACAATGTCTCCGCTTTCATCTTTATGAACCCAAGCCGATTTTGGTTCTTCAGACTTGTACCAACCATCAACCTGTTTCACTTTAAAATCGAAACGCTTCGGCTCTGTTGTAATATCCTTTACTTGCGCAACAGCAACCATATCTGTTCCGGCTTCTTTTCTTAACACCGGATCAAGCGCAAATCGCGTCATCGGCATTAAAATACCGGCAGCCATAAAGCCTCCTACCCCTGTGAGTGTGTAATTTAAAAATTGTCTTCTTGACACGCGATGTTCTTTCTCGCTCACGAAAATTTCCCCCCTCTATCAGAAATTGTCCCCTCGTGATAAATTATATAAAAAATAAAAACTAGGACACTATCATGATATAATACGCTCATGCACAGGTCAATATCATACTACTCATAATAATAAGAACTTTCTGTTTATTGTGAGTTTCCCCACTTCTCTTCCAACATCACCATTATATTTTTTATATGCGCATGAATAACTTCTCTTTTTGCTTGATCACTAAATTGTTCTAATGCTAATGAAGGGAACCAAAATAAATCTCCCTGTAACTCTTGCATATCCTCTTTCCATGAAAAATCACTTGTAACATAAGCAATATGCTTAAAACCTTCGCTTCGTAAATGATTTGTCCATTCTTGCAAACGACCTTTTTCATTCTTTTGACTTTCTACCAAATACGTAAACGCAGGTAGTAAAAGCACTCTTCCTTTATACTCTCTTTCCAATTCCGTGCTCAACAATTCGATAAATTCACCTTGTTCTACAACCATTTTCATTTCTTGTGCTGCCGAAATTGATAAAAGCGGTATTACTCCTGTATCAACATACTCTCTTGCTTGTTCAAACTGTTCCACATCTTTTACACTCCACTTCAAATTCCTTCCCTCCTTCACTCGCAAATGACAGAACTTTCACTTTATATATATTAAACCATACTAAAAGAGGTAAAAAAAGAAAAACTACCCAATATAGGTAGTTTTTCTTGGCGAAAGTCTGAAATTTGTAAAAATTTATTAATCCAAATAAATTCTATAAAGTCTTTAACTCGGCCGTTAATCTATGAAACGCTTCCTTATCTTGCTTATCTAACGCTTCATCAATTTGTTTCAAAAGGCGTTCTCTCCTAAATGAAAATACACTTTCTTCCAAAAACCTTTCTGCAAGTAAACGATCTTTTTCATTTACTTCAATATGCTTTGGTAGATATGGGTTTTCTTCTAATACAGCTACATAATTCGCATTTTGAAACGATGATTTAAAGTTGAGTTGAATATAAATATCCTCATCTCGATTTAAACGAATATCATGAAACGATTTTTCAGCATCTGTTGTCATAACATTTTGTTTAAAAAAGTGAAACGGTGTGTCTTTCACACAATTCGCTGACATCACTAAGCCACGCGGACAATATTTTGCATGCTCTACGAAGTGGACTTTATGCATCAATTGGTCGTGACTCATTAAATAATTCAGAATCCATACACATTCACGCTGTTTCAGTTGGTAATTATTCAAAAACCATTTTACAAAATCCTTCTTCTCGTTTACAGAAACAGGGGTATTCATAGCAATTAAGTCCCTCCTCTGTCTTTCTCTTTTCTTTTTAGATTCAAGAAGCGGCATTCAGTTTCCTTCCAACTTATGAAAAATCCTCTAAATTATATAACAACTCTTCAATATGAATTTGTGTCGGGTCTAGTTGTAATAACTGGGTAAATACTTCTTTCGCCTCTTTTCGCTTTCCTTCTTCCAATAAGAAATAACCGTATTCTTCTAAGAAGTCTGGATGATTCTTAAAAGAAGTATATGCACTTTCATAGTGTTTTAATGCATCCGAATACATTTCTAATTGTTTTTTTGCATACGCAAGGTCCCAAAGTAGTTGTGTATCTGGTTCTCCACTATCAATAGCACGCTCTACAATTGCAATTAACTCTTCGTACTTTTCTTGTCCTTTTAAGATATACGCATATTTTAATGTTGCGCCTAAATGCCCTGGGTCTAACTCAAGTGCTTTTTGAAGAACTTCCTCTGCTTCTACTATTTTTCCTAATTTCGCCGCAATGTTCGCTAACTCTACATAAAACGGAACTGAAAGCTCATCTACTTTAATTCCTTCATGAAGCGTTTCATAGCTTTCTTGAAGCATTCCTTCTTTTTCATAGCTTTTCGCTAAATACATGTACAGTGATGCGTACTCAGGGTCTAATTCTTTTAGTTCTTGCCAAGCACCGATTGCTCTCTGATATTCTTCACCTTGGTATAATGTGAAGGCATATCCAAATAATGAGTGAATATCTTTTTGTTCCTCTAGGCCTGCTTCATAATAAGAAATCGCCTCTTCCCAGTTTCCAATCGCACTTAACGTTTCTGCAAGGCGAAGTGCGATCACAACACCACCCATTACTTTATGTTCAGCTAATAGCGATTCATAATAAGTAATTGCCTTTTGTTCTTCACCTTTACTACTATATAATTCTGCTAACCCAAACGTAATAACAGGTTCATCAGGCATCATTTCTTTCGCCTTTAATAGTTTTTGCTCTGCTACATCATCAAAACCTTGCATTTGGAATAAATCTGCAACAAGTAATAACGATTGAACATATAAATCGTCATTTTCTGGAATATCATGAAGTACTTCAATCGCTTCATCTTCTTTATCTAGATCAATATATAATTCTGCTAAAAATACAGTGAATTCACTTTCTTCCGGATACAGTAAACGTAAGTCTTCAGTAATTGCTAATGCCTCATCTGTAAATCCAAGTGTATGATAGTAACGAGCGATATCATACTTCTCTTCATCATTTGCAATTTTTAATTGTTCTTTTAATAATTGTAATCCTTTTTCCGCTTCACCATTTTCAATATATGAAACAGCTTGTTCAAACTTTTGCATAAACGTCTCCTTTAATTCTAAAAAATATTCTCTTCTGTTCATTTATCATAAGCAACTCACTGTTAGAACGCAACCTTTAGAATGAGCATGCTTCTTCTTATACTTCTTCTTACAGAGTAGGTAATTGTTCAAAAGGTTCGGATATGACACCGATACCTTATCATCATCTTCTATTGTACCGCTTTCTTTTATGACCGTGCAAATAACTTCTCTCACTAATTATCAAGCCATACAAACCGTGATTTACAGAACAACTTAATTACCAGTCTTCAACCTTTATTTTTAATATGATAAAAAAGGCTCCTATAATAGGAGCCTTCACAATCTCTTAAGAATATGTTTCTTCTTTCTGTACTTGCTCATTTACAAGCTCTTTCAGCAACTCTATAATTTCATCATTTTCTTCTTTCAAACCGACAGTAATACGAATACCATCATCGATACCAAATGCAGCACCAGAACGAACGATATATCCTTTTTTCATTAATCGTTCGAAAGCTTCATTACCTGGTATACCAAGTTTTAAGAAAATGAAATTTGTTTGAGATGGATAATAGAATACGTTATATTCTTTACAAAATGCATAATACTGATTTAGACCTTCAGCATTCTTTTTCACACAATCTTGTAAAAAGGCTTGATCTTCTAATGCAGCGAGTGCTACAGATTGCGCTACAGTTGATGTATTGAATGGTAACCTCGCTACTTCTAGCTGTCCGATTAACTTCGCATCCCCAATCGCATATCCGATACGAAAAGCAGCTAAACCATATGCTTTTGAAAACGTGCGTAAAACCATAAGATTTTCATACTTTTCAAGAAGTGGCAATGTTTGCGGATAGTCTTCTGCTTCCGCGTATTCATAATATGCTTCGTCCATAATAACGAGAGCCGACTTAGGAACTGATTCTAAAAATGAAAGTAATTTTTGTTTCTCAACATATGTACCTGTCGGATTATTCGGATTACAAATCCATACAATTTTCGTTTTATCATCTACTTGCTCTAGCATTGCATCTAAATCGTGAATACCGTCTTTAAGTGATACTTCACGAACTTCTGCTCCTTCAATAACAGCATGGTGATGATATTGTGAAAACGTAGGATTCGCCATTACAACGTTTGTTCCTTCATGTAGTAACGCTCGGCTAATCATTTGAATGACTTCATCTAATCCACTACCAAATAGTAGTTGTTCTGCTTTTACACCTAAATGTTCCGCTACTTTTGTCCGAAGTTCAAAGGCATATCCATCTGGATAAAGGGCATATTGGCTCGCTAAAGAAGTTAATGCTTCTGTCACACGCGCTGAGCAACCGAATGGATTTTCGTTCGATGCTAATTTCACAATTTTCGATAATCCATATTCCCTTTTTACTTCTTCAATGTTTTTCCCAGGCACATACGCTCTCAAAGTTAACAATTGCTCTTTCACTCTCATTTTTCTTCCCCCAGTCATTTCATTCAATTTGATTACAATACAGTTATAGCCCCTTACTGTAATCTTTTATCATAACCGTCACTATTACGAGAATACCTCTAAATGAGCACTTCACAACACTTCGCTATCATTTTAAACCATATCTTTTTGAAATGCCTCTAACGCAATATGAACAGTCTCATCTGAAATAGATACGACATTCACTACCCCATATTCCTGCATAAGCACCATATGAATTGCTCCTGCATTTGCTTTCTTATCTTGTTTCATCAATTGAACGAGGCGCTCTACATTCAAATCTCTTGGCATTTTTGGATAGCCGTATTTCAAGAACCACTGCTTCATATCTTCATAAGCAAGATCAACCTTGTACACTTTCTCACTTAAAAATATGGCGAATAACATTCCAACCGCTACGCCGTCACCGTGAGTAATATTCCCATACCCTAGCTCTTTTTCAAGAGCATGTCCTAACGTATGTCCAAAGTTCAAATGGGCACGTACACCCTTCTCTGTTTCATCTTGTGACACAACATTTGCCTTTACAGGAATCGCCTTCGTTAATATATGGATTAACTTCTCATCACGAAGATCCGCTAATGTTTGCACTTCTTCTTTTAACCAATGATATAGCTCCACATCACCAATAAGAGCATGCTTTATCACCTCTGCATAACCTGAACGCCACTCTTTTTCAGGAAGAGACTGTAAAAACGGTGTATGATATACAACCGCTTCTGGCTGATGGAATGCACCAATCATATTTTTACCTAACGGATGATTAATCGCTACTTTCCCACCTACTGCGCTATCGTGCGCTAATAAAGTCGTCGGAACCTGCACAAAGCGAATACCCCGCATAAAAGATGCAGCAACAAAACCAGCTAAATCTCCAATCATTCCGCCTCCAAGTGCAAGAATTAAAGAATTTCTATCTAATTTATTTTCAAGAGCTGACGTATGAGCCGCATAGAAATTTTCGAAAGACTTCTCTTTTTCGCCACTTGGTACAACAAACGAAAACACGTCCTGCTCCACTTGTAATGCATCGATAACTGTCTGTAAATGTAGTGATGCAACAGCTTCATCTGAAATGATCATTACGTTAGATACAGCTGGCTGCATATTTTGAACGATCATTGTTAAGTTTGACAACGCTTCTTTACCAACATGTACATCATATTCTTTTGATTTCGTTTGAATATGTATGTTTCCCATTAAAATCCCCTCGCATATTCATTGTGTTTCTCAATATTTTCACGAATTAGTTCCATACGATCTAATCCGAATTGTTCTATTAAAGCTGTTGCTAATTCCCAAGCCACAACCGCTTCTGCAACGACACTAGCTGCTGGCACTGCACAACTATCTGAACGTTCAATGCTCGCTGTAAAAGGCTCTTTCGTATCAATATCTACACTTTGAAGAGGTTTATAAAGTGTAGGTATCGGTTTCATCACACCGCGCACAACAATTGGCATTCCAGTCGTCATACCGCCTTCTAATCCACCTGCATTATTTGTTCTTCTTGTATATCCATGCTCCTCATTCCATAGAATTTCATCATGAACTTCACTTCCCGGTCTATGCGCTGCTTCAAAACCAATTCCAATCTCGACACCTTTAAAAGCATTAATGCTCATAATTGCAGCTGCTAATTTCGCATCCAGTTTTCGATCATAATGCACGTAGCTACCTACTCCAATTGGCATTCCTTCCACAATTACTTCAACGATTCCACCAATTGAATCACCATTTGCTTTCGCATCATCAATCGCTTTCATCATTTGGTTACCAGCTTCGTCATCTAAGCAACGTACAGGAGATGCTTCTGTAATACTCTTTAATTCTTCAATTGAACTATACGTAACCTCCTTAGCTTGTACACCGCCAATTTCAATTACATGGCCCGCCACTTTAATACCAAGTTCTGCTAACACCTTTTTAGCAACCGCACCAGCAGCAACACGCACCGTCGTTTCGCGCGCTGACGAACGTTCCAGTACATTCCTCATATCTCTATGACCATATTTAATTGCACCATTTAAATCAGCATGCCCAGGCCTTGGTTTTGTCACTTTCCTTTTTATCTCTTTTTCTTCCTGCTCAGTTAAAGGCTCTGCCCCCATAATTTTTGTCCAATGGGCAAAATCACGATTTTCAACAACGAGTGCAATAGGGGAACCTAATGTTTCTCCATGTCTAACACCACTTAAAATTTGCACTTGATCCGTTTCAATTTGCATGCGTCTACCACGCCCATATCCCTTTTGCCTTCTAACTAACTCTTCGTTTATATCATCCGCTACTAAAGACAATCCTGCTGGAACACCTTCTATAATCGTTGTAAGTTGCGGACCATGAGATTCACCAGCTGTAATATATCGCATACGTTATTCCTCTTTTCGTATATGTATTTATCTCACTATATTAACTTTTATCATTCTAAAAATATTAAAGAAATTATATCATAAATCGATCATTTTCTTATTCTATATTTCCGATAGGCCTAATTTAAATATCAATATATCATAACAGCTCAAACTTCGTAACTAATTGAAAATAAAAAAAGTGCAAGAAGAATACCCCTATTCTCCTTGCACTTTTTACTATTATCACAGTGATTAAAGCGTTTACAAATTATTTCAAAATAATTAGTAAATCCATTCATTCATTAATTTTGAGTAGTCAACTAATTCTTCTTCTTTAAAGAAAATAGCAATCTCGCGCTCTGCGCTTTCTAAAGAATCAGAACCATGAATAATATTTTTCGCAACAGTTACACCGAAATCTCCACGAATTGTTCCAGGAGCTGCTTCATGTGGTCTTGTTTTCCCCATCATGTTACGCGCTGTATCTACTACACCTTCACCTTGCCATACCATTGCGAATACAGGTCCAGATGTAATAAAGTCTACTAACTCACCAAAGAAAGGTTTTTCCTTATGCTCAGCGTAGTGTTGTCCAGCAATTTCCGGAGTGACTTGCATTAATTTTGCACCAACTAATTGAAAGCCTTTTTTCTCAAAACGAGCTACAATTTCCCCAATGAAGGCACGTTGTACACCGTCTGGTTTTACCATTAGAAATGTTTTTTCCATAAAAAATCTCTCCACTTCTGAATTATGTATGTAATTGTATATCCCCACACACATATTATCACCCTTATCACAATTGTGCAATAGTTTTGAAATAGAGAGATTATTTTATTTTTTAGAATAAACATTAAAATTTTCGTTTTCCAATATACTTTGCAACATTTTGTAATGCATACTTTGCTTTTCCACGTGGGAGTGGTTTTATTATTTCTAAAGCTTTATGTAAATAACGTTCACTAAACGCAAATGCTTGATCAATTGCTGGACTATTTTTTACAGCATCAATAATTTCTTGCATTTCACTTGCTGTTGTATTTTCATGTACAGATGTGATTTTTTGACGAAGTACTGGATCTTCCATCGCATATAAAGCAGGGAGCGTTATGTTTCCTTGTAATAAATCTCCACCAGCAGGTTTTCCAAGTTTCTCTTCTGTGGAAACGAAGTCTAAAATGTCATCAATAATTTGATAAGACATTCCTACAAAATACCCATACCAAAATAGACGATTTACTGTATCACGATTAGCACCAGCAGCAATCGCTCCCAATTGACAACTCGCGGCAATTAATAATGCTGTTTTTCGCTTTATTCTTCTTAAATACGTTCTTAAATTTTGGTCATAATTGTATTTATCTTTAATTTGTTCAATTTCACCTTTACAGACTTCTAAAATAGTATGTGATAACGCTTGATGCGCCTCTGGGATTTCGATATTTGTTATACATTCAAGAGACTTAGCGAACAAATAGTCCCCTGTATACATCGCAATACGATCTCCCCATTTCGCATTCACAGTCGCACTGCCGCGTCGTAAAAATGCAGCATCAATAACATCATCGTGAACAAGAGAAGCCATATGAATAAGCTCTAATGCAACAGCAACATGCTTAATCGCATCTAACTTATAATCTCCAAATTTCCCTGCAAGCAACACAAATACAGGACGAATTCGCTTCCCACCAGCTTCAATAAGTTGTAATGCTGCCTCTTCTACTAATGGCTGTTCAGAAGCAACTGTCTTTTTTAATTCTTTTTCTATCACATTAATATCCGATCGTAAAAAAGAGTACATAAGTTGTAACTTCATATTGTTCACCTTAACCTAAAACTTCTTTTTTCTTTTTTCTATTTTGATTCTGGTTTAATACCTAAATGCATCGCTGCTACCCCAAAAGTAAATGGTTTCACTTGCACACGTTCAAGTCCAGCTTGCTCAAACATTTGGGCCAATTCTTTCATCCCTGGGAATGCACTAGCAGATTCTTGAAGCCATGAATATTCTTTATAACTTTTCGCAAACATCTTTCCAAATAACGGCATGATATATTTAAAGTATAAAATATACCCTTGTCGAAAACCAATCATTGTTGGTTGAGATGTTTCTAAACAGATTACTTTTCCACCTGGTTTTACTACACGCGTCATTTCTTTTAATACGTGCATATAATCCGGTACGTTACGTAAACCAAACCCAATTGTTACATAATCAAACGTATTATCTTCAAATGGAAGCTCCATTGCATTCCCATGTAGAAGTTCTACTTGTTTTAATTGTAACGCCTCTACCTTTTGCTTACCGACAGATAACATATTTTCACTGAAGTCTAAGCCAACAACCTTTCCTTGCTCACCTACCGCTCCAGCTAGCGCAATTGTCCAATCTGCGGTTCCGCAGCATACATCAAGCGCTTTACTGCCAGGTTGTACATCCATAATTCGCATCGTTTCTTTACGCCACGCTTTATGTCTTTGAAAACTAATTACAGAATTCATCACATCGTATTTATCAGAAATCTTTTCAAATACGTCATGTACTCTTTCTTCTTTTGATTGTTGCATGCTCGTACCTTCTTCCAATGTAAAATTGCTTATGTCTTCTATTTATCCCTTAACACAGAATTTATTTCATTTACGTCTGTGTGATTTTCTAAAAATTGTTTTTCTTTCTTTCTCAATTCCATCATCCAACCATTAATCACTACTTCTGCTTTATCCCCTAAAGCATCTTGCATAGCTTGAAAAACAGGTGAATGTTGTTTATCAGCATACAATTGAATTTCTTTTTGAAGGCGATTTCCACCTAATACGTATGTGATAAATGGCTTCCAATGTGATAAATGAAAATGATCACATGTTTTTTGAAGGAGCGCAGACTCAATCGTTACTACGCTTTTCATTATGTCATCCGTCGTTTCATGCGCTTTTTGGTATAACATAATTTTGTGTTCATTTATCTCTTTAATTCCTTCAGCAAGTGCACGAATTAAAACAATATCACGATTCATAGACAATAAATAATAATATAGTCCACTATAGTAATCGCCTGCAAGTACTGTTAATTGACGACATTTATGGAATTCAATCTCTTCCTCGCCTGCTTTATTTGATACCCTTTCATGCGTATCAAGCGCAATTTGTACAAGCATAATTGTTACTACGTAATGCTCAATTTGTTCTATATGTAAGTTTGCACTCTTTAAAGCACCATATAACAATGCTATCTTTTCCTCATCAATAAATGGTTCTTCAATATAGTTTATAAAATAAGGATGGCGTAATTTCTCCATCAATTTCTCTTTTATACCCGCATACCCTCCGTAGATGTCACACACAAAAAATCACCCTTGTTTTCTAATTCATAAAACTTATTATAACACATACACTCTATTTTCTATAACCAAAACTTGGCTACACCTACCATTCATGTAAGCAATCTTTCTAATCTCACTCTGTCTAGCTAAAACTATATCATTTATTTACTAAAAAAAAAAAGAAAAGCAGTTTCCCGCTTTTCTTTACTTCGCTTTAATAAACGATAAAATTTCACTGCGCGCTGCAGCATCATTTTCAAGCACACCACGCACTGCTGTCGTTACTGTTTTCGCACCTGGTTTTTTCACACCACGCATCGTCATACACATATGTTCTGCTTCTACTACTACCATTACACCATGAGGCTCTAGTACTTCCATAATAGAGTTCGCTACTGTTGATGTAATACGTTCTTGCAGTTGTGGACGACGTGCAATTGTATCTACAGTACGAGCTAATTTACTTAACCCTGTCACCTTTCCACCTTGCGGAATATATGCAACGTGAGCAACTCCATAGAATGGAACTAAATGATGCTCACACATCGAATAAAATGGTATATCTTTTACTAGTACAAGCTCTTCGTGATCTTCTCCGAATACTTTATGCAAATGCTCTTTCGGATCTTCATGCATACCTGAGAACACTTCTGCGTACATTTTTGCAACACGCTTTGGCGTATCAAGTACTCCCTCACGATTTGGATCATCCCCAATCGCCTCTAAAATAAGGCGTACTGCATGTTCAATTTGTTCTAAATTAACTTTTGCCATCCGCTAGCCCTCCCGAAAACCTAAAAGTGATACGAACACATTCTAGCATATTTATGTTTTTAAAAGCAAAAAGAAGAGTTCCCAAAAAGGAAACTCTTCTTCCCTGTTAATATGTAAGGATTATTTAACCGCATCTTTTAACGCTTTACCAGGTTTGAATGCAGGTACTTTACTTGCAGCGATTTCAATCTCCTCACCTGTTTGTGGGTTACGACCTTTACGAGCCGCACGCTCACGAACTTCGAAGTTACCGAATCCGATCAGTTGTACTTTATCACCTTGTTTTAAAGCTTCTAAGATAGAATCAAAAACAGCGTCTACTGCTTTTGTTGCGTCCTTTTTAGAAAGGGAACTTGCTTCTGCAACAGCATTGATTAAATCTGTCTTGTTCATGCCATTCACCTCCTCCCAAAGATAAGACTGTATAATGATCATAAAATGAGTCTTACTTTCATTTGTAGGCAATTTTTACAAATTCTATACTACAAAGATGTAGATAAATCATTATCAACGCCTATATTATACGATTCTCCTTTATAATTCAATATTTTTAAGGAAATTGTTACTCTGAAAATGTGAAAATCTGATGAAACTTGACAATTTACAACAATGTATTAGATAATGACTGTTTATTTTTCTATTTTATAATCGAAAAAACAAAAAATCCCTCTACAGTGAGAGGGATTTTTCTTATAGTATAATCGCAATTAATCCGCCAGATCCTTCATTAATAATTCTTTCTAGCGTTTCTTTTAATTTATATCTAGCATTTTCTGGCATTAAAGATAATTTCGCCTGAATTCCTTCTCGAACAATCGAGCTAAGCGAACGTCCAAATATATCAGAATTCCAAATTGATAACGGGTCATCTTCAAAATCTTGCATTAAATAACGAACTAATTCTTCACTTTGCTTTTCAGTACCAATGATCGGCTCAAACGTTGACTCTACATCTACTTTAATCATATGAATAGATGGCGCTACCGCTTTTAACTTCACACCAAACCTTGAACCGTGACGAATAATTTCTGGCTCATCTAAGCTCATATCCGCTAGCGCAGGGGCTGCTACACCATATCCTGTTTGCTTAACCATACGCAATGCATCTGCCACTTGGTCATATTCTATTTTCGCATGAGATAAATCGAGCATAAGCTTCAATAAATGATCTTTCCCTCGAATTTCTACTCCTACTACTTCTTTTAAAATCTGATCATATAATTCATCTGGCGCATATAAATCAATCTCCGCCACACCTTGCCCCATATCAATGCCAGCTAGGCTCGCTCGATCAATAAATTCATATTGACTAAACTGCCAAACAACGCGATCCACATCACGAAGACGTTTTATATCCTTCACAGTTTCTTGAACTGCTTCTTGATAACTTTGACGCAACCAATGCCCTTCATTTAGCACCATTACCCAGCTCGGAAGGTTCACATTCACTTCTAATACAGGGAATTCAAATAGCGCTTCACGAAGTACATTATATACATCTGTTTCTCTTAAACTCTCCACACTCATTGCAATAACCGGGATATCATATTCTTCTGATAAACTTTGGCGTAATTGCTCTGTATCTGGATGATACGGCTGTACCGTATTAATTATCATAATGAAAGGTTTTCCTACTTCTTTCAACTCATTTACAACGCGTTCTTCTGCCTCTATATAATCTCTTCTTGGAATTTCACCAATTGTTCCATCTGTTGTAATTACAACACCAATTGTTGAATGTTCTTGAATTACTTTACGCGTGCCGATTTCTGCAGCTTCATGGAATGGAATAGGTTCTTCATACCAAGGGGTATTAATCATGCGCGGGCCATTCTCATCTTCATAGCCCTTCGCTCCTGGAACCGTATATCCAACACAATCTACTAATCGAATGTTCACTTCAAGTCCTTCATCTACTTCGATAGAAACCGCTTGGTTTGGAACAAACTTCGGTTCCGTCGTCATAATTGTACGACCAGCAGCACTTTGAGGCAATTCATCCTGCGCTCTTTGACGGTCAGACTCATTCTCAATATTTGGAATAACTACAAGTTCCATAAATTTTTTAATGAATGTTGATTTCCCTGTTCGAACAGCTCCTACAACTCCAAAATAAATATCACCGCCTGTTCGTTCTGCAATATCTTTAAAAATATCTACCTTTTCCAAGTGATTCCCTCCCTCAAAATTTTTGGGAATAATTCCGCGTTTATAGTCAACTAATACCTTCTCTAACGTTGCCTATAATATCTGATATAATATAATGGTATTCTAGAAGTTCGGACAATATATCATATAATTTTGTCCAATTTCATATGACTATTAAAAAATATCTTTTGTTTGCATCGTAAGTTGTATAACATAAAAAACCTTTCTTCTAGAACTTATTCACTAAAAGAAAGGTTCATGACTTATGATTTTAAAAAAATTGGTTCTCCGTTCTTTACTGTGTACGGTAAAGAATAAGCTGGTACAAACGGGGAACCTTTCGAAAGTATATTTCGAATATCTTCTCCCTCCGTAAACTGCCCTTCATTTTTTTTCAAAGCGTCATATAAGTCGATTCTATAATCAACAAAAACTTCTCCTTTTTCATTAATTACAAAAGGAAGCCCTTTACCAGAATATGGACTTGTCACTTGTGGCACATCTTTATATCCTAGTTTTTTGAAATCCAATTCATATACACCATCTGAAATTACTTTTTTAAAAGGTGGATATTGATGTTCATCACGATACATCCTAAGTTTTAAAGATAATTCCTGAATTTGTTCAGCCATCCTAACATCAATTAACTTTACTGTTGGATTTGTTTCAACGTCTATTAATACGTATTGATATACTCCTCCACTTTCATATGCATTCCCTGGCGCTTCTTGTATGTAACGCGGAGCAATCTGTTGAAAATCGATTGGATACTTTTGATAAATAGGTGTACTCATATCCCTCGTCTTAATTGGCAATATCCCATCATTTTGCTCCTTAAATGTCACAACAGCTTTTTGAACAACCTGTAGCTGATCTTCATAAGGAACCGCATTTTGCTTCATATTTTCTTTCGGATACAGACACCCCGTTAAAAGGCTCATACAACAAAATATTAAAATAATATGGACTTTTTTCACTAGCATCACCTTTTCATACTAATATAACTTGCTCCGTATGTAGTATTTTCGAGACCATTCCATTTACTGCTGTACAGGTCCACTAAATACAACAAGAAAAATAACAATTCCTGACACAACCATAAGGGTGTACGCTACTAACGCTGTAATCCCTTTCAAAAATTTATTCTTTATTTTATGTCTACTTAATAAAATAAAACTTACTGCAAAAAACATAAATCCAATTGCCCCTAAAGCCAACCACATTTTCATAAGCCCTTCTGACATATACACACCCCTTTTTATTAATCTATTTTTATACTATTTTAACAAATTAAAATCTTTAAACAAATAAAAAAAGAACATTTTACTACAAATCGCAAATATGTAACTTTAATCAATAGGTTTTTCAGCATCTTCCACCAATCTAGATAAAAATAAAACCGAAGCGATTATATCTCTCGCTTCGGTTGACCAAATATGCCCAAAAACAGCTCTATTCCCATTCTTTCATGGCTATCATATGCAATCTACAAACTCTTTGTTTCTCATAATTTATTTTTTAAACATTTTGCTTAACGAGCCAAAATCCGCTGGCATATTATTATTAATAATCGCTTTTACAATTTGATCCTCTTGCTCTTTCGGCACTTCACGTCCCGCCATAAGAGCCACTTGATGAATCAATTGACGAAGTACAGTTTCATCACGTAAATTCGCATTTTGCACGGATGATGCTAATTTAAAAATATCCTCTTTATTTACTTTCGCTTCCTTCTCAATATTATTAAAAATGTTATTATCCATTCTTTTCACCCTCTCCTCAAGTTACTCTTCATCCTATGCAAAAATAAATAAATGGTGAAAAGACCCATAAAATAAAAAAGCGACAGAAGTACAAATGTACTTCTGTCGCTTTTCTTTACAGTAAGTCAGGTATAGCTTCCACTTCATGTTTTCGAACACGTCCCATTAATGAGCCTACCGCATCTTTTACGTTATTCCCATTGAACAGCACGTCATATAAAGCAGCTGTAATCGGCATTTCAACTTCCATTTTCTCTGCCAATTCATGAGCAGCTTTCGTTGTTCTTACACCTTCCACAACCATACCCATGCTTTCTAACACTTCTTCTAAAGAATGTCCTTTTCCAAGCATATTTCCAGCGCGCCAATTTCGGCTATGAACACTTGTACAAGTTACAATTAAGTCTCCCATACCAGTTAGACCCGCAAACGTTAACGGATTCCCGCCCATTTTTCTTCCTAAACGAGCAATCTCTGTTAAACCACGTGTCATCAATGCCGCTTTTGCATTATCACCTAATCCAAGACCATCAGTTATACCAGCAGCTAATGCGATAATATTTTTTAACGCACCACCAAGTTCAACTCCAACGATATCTGGATTTGTGTATACACGGAAATAACTATTCATGAATAAATCTTGTACTTCCTCAGCCGCTTCCATACGCTTTGCTGCAGACGTAACTGTTGTCGCTTGTCGTAAACCAACTTCTTCAGCATGACTCGGTCCAGACAATACAACAACATCTTTAATTAAGTTCTCTGGAATTTCTTCCTCGATTACTTCCGAAATACGTTTTGACGTACCAGGTTCAATCCCTTTACTCGCATGAATCCAAGTAATCGGTTCTGTAACAATTTCTTTCATCTCTTGTAATACATCTCTGTACGCTTTCGTCGGTACTACTAGCAGTACTGTATTTACATCTACTAATGCTTCTTCTAAAGAAGAGTAGGCTACGATTGTGCTTGGCAATGTAATGCCTGGGAGATATCGACTATTCTCATGTTTCGTATTCATTTCATCCATAAGTTCTGAGCGATTTCCCCAAATACGTACATCATGTCCATTGTCAGCTAATACCATCGCTAACGCTGTTCCCCAGCTACCTGCTCCTACTACTGTGATTTTTGTCATAAAATCACATCCTCTCCATTAGTCTCTTGCTCGAGCAATAATGTGAATCGGCGTTCCTACAAAACCGAACGCTTCACGTAAACGATTCTTTAAGAAGCGCTCATATGAAAAGTGCATTAATTCTGTATCGTTTACAAACACAACAAATGTCGGTGGTTTTACCGCAACCTGTGTTGCATAGAAGATTTTCAGACGGCTACCATTATGAGTCGGTGTTGGATTCATCGCTACCGCATCCATAATTACATCGTTTAATACGTTTGTTTGTACACGGATACTATGGCTTTCATTTACCTCATTGATAACCGGTAATAACGTTTGTGTACGTTTTTTCGTTTTTGCAGATAAGAATACAATCGGTGCATAATCCAAGAATTGGAAATGAGCACGAATGTTTTCTTCAAATGCTTTCATTGTTTTTTCATCTTTTTTCACTGCATCCCATTTGTTTACAACGATAATAACAGCTCGTCCTGAATCATGAGCATATCCAGCGATTTTTTTATCTTGCTCAATAATTCCTTCTTCTCCGTCTAAAACAACTAAAACAACGTCAGAACGTTCAATCGCTCTAAGTGCACGAAGTACACTATACTTTTCTGTACTTTCATATACTTTTCCTTTTTTACGCATACCAGCTGTATCGATGATTACATAATCTTGATCATCTTTACTATATGGTGTATCGACAGCATCACGCGTCGTTCCTGCGATATTACTTACAATTACACGTTCTTGACCAAGAAGTGCATTTACAAGCGATGATTTCCCTACGTTTGGACGTCCAATTAAAGAGAAACGGATTGTTTCATCGTCATACGCTTCTTCTTCAATCTTTGGAAAATGATTTGCAGCTTCATCTAACAAATCACCAAGTCCTAAACCGTGTGTACCTGAAATCGGGAATGGCTCGCCAAATCCTAATGAATAAAAATCATAAATATCACTACGCATTTCTGGATTATCAACTTTATTTACCGCAAGTACAATTGGTTTTTTAGAACGATACAAAATTTTAGCAACTTCTTCATCCGCTGCAGTTACACCATCGCGACCATTCGTCATAAAAATGATAACATCTGCTTCATCAATCGCAACTTCCGCCTGTTGACGAATTTGTGTCAAGAACGGCTCGTCTCCAATATCAATTCCACCTGTATCAATAATGTTAAACTCATGATTTAACCATTCTCCCGCACTATAAATACGGTCTCGAGTTATACCTGGGATATCTTCTACGATTGAAACTCTTTCTCCAACTATTCTATTGAAAATAGTAGATTTTCCTACGTTCGGGCGGCCTACTATTGCTATTACTGGTTTCGGCATATACTTTCATCCTTTCAACTTGCTTCTGTTTATTATGTAAAAAACCCTTCTTTGTGCAAGAAGGGATTTGCATTCCAGAATATTTCTCAACGTATCAAAACACCTCACATTATAACACACGTTCCTAATGTTTCACAATAATATATACATTCTCTTGTAAGCGATGCGCAATACCATCTAAAATTGCCTCTAAATTATTTGCAACAAATTCTAGTTCCTCCATCGACTCACAAACAAATAAAGGAGCACCACCTGCAAATTTTTCTGGCGCTGTTGTAATAACTGCCAGGATAACGCTTTCTAACATCATCTCTTATCTCCCCTTCCTTTCGGGGCTTCCGATGACATATGGACAGCACTTTCTAACGTTGGTACATTTCCTATGACACTTATCGCTTTCTCTGCATCTTGATCTTGCGGTAAGACAAAAATCCCAACCCTGCCATCCTCTAAATCACGCTTTGCTAACGGTACAAGCGCTGGTGTACCAGAATCTCTATAAATCCCTAACGCCACCGAAACATCGTGTAAAATAGCTTGCCGTTGCCCTAAATTTGAGATTGTCACCATCGCATCAATTGATTTCGGTTTTAATATAAACCCCATGCCATATTTCATAATCTCTTCTTGCCTCACCGGCAATCCAATATTCATAATATAAATATTATCGATATAAAGCCCTGCTCCTTCAAAACGCAGCGGAACATGCTCAATATCTACAAGGTCATGGAGCCTTCTACCAGACATTAATTTTTTCGCAATAAAAAATGCGATTATAGCCATAATTACTCCAGCAATCCATGAACGGAACCCTATATACGCAAACGTCGTTGCAAACGATGTTAACATCGCCAAATAGTTGCGACTTTCAAAAACCAATGCAATCCCTTCAATGTACGTATTTCCACGCGGTACGAGCTCATATCCATCTAATTGTTGAAGTGTATTTCTTTCCATGTTACGTACATCACGAAATTGTGTCGCTGCTAACGTAAGAAATGTAATGGCAGAAAAATCTTTTTTCAAAATAGATGGGATTGCAATCGCTCCTAAAGCTGCTGCAATTAACCCCATTGCAATATGAATAATCTTTCCATGTAGCCTCGTCGGATATTGCCGTGTATCCGTCCGAAGCATTAACACCCTTGTAACTGTCCCCGCTATTACGCCGCATAAAATGGCTGGTGTATATTCAGTCATGTATTACCCTCGCCTTTCTTTTACGTGTTTTTCTCTTAAACTGTTCCATGTATACTGATGCTTTTGCAATCCAAAACAATACTGCCATGAATAATGTAGAAACGGCGACGATATCAAAAAATGCTAAACTACCGTAATCATATGGAAAATTCAATTTCCGAAAAATAAATGTCACTAGCAACTCTCCTTGTAACATCCCTACATATAGGGAACATAATCGTAATATGCGATCCCCATGCAATAACACCGATGCATACACAAGAGCACTACTTAGCAGAAACACTCTATCCACCACAATCCAAATCGGATCATATATCTCTAACAGATGAAAACTTGTATATAACATCGCAATAATAAGTGCCGAAAGTAAGCTATATAATTTTTTCCAAACAGAATACAGCGCGATCCCTATAAAAGAAATAATACAAAGTAAAAGAGCATTTACTGATACCATGAATGAGGCGATCGTTACATGTAACGGAGAGCAAATTATAAAAATCAATATACAAGCGCCTAACTTCCACCGAATATGGTCCTTTTTCATAAAAAAGGTTACGACAACCCACCCTATCCAAGCTATAAAATAAAAAGTACTTCCATCCATCTACTTCACCTCCTATGTTTTCCATTATGGGAATTTTTTATGAAAGTTAATCCACTTTATTTACGCATAGTTTTTTCTTATAACAGCAACACTTTTAACAAGGAGGTGTTATTCATTATGGGTAAAGATCGCCAAGAACGAAAACTACGAGAATCACGCCGCGTTGAATCTGATCGTGATCAATCACTACAATATCCAGGTGCAACTGGACTTGATACACCAGAGCAGGCTCGAAAACAAAACCAGCACTAATGAATACAAAAAGACGGTTTCGATATTGTACGAAACCGTCTTTTACATAATCATTTTAATGATTTTTATTTATATCGAAATAATATTTTGTGTACCATATCCTCCTATCACTTCTTTTTACCTCCACCTGTTTCCTTTAGAAAATACCAATTCCATTTTATATTACGAGAAAGAAAACAAAACAAAAAAATCAACCGAACGGTTGATTTTTTATCTCCTACTATAATGCGCAGTATCAATACCACGCTGCATTAACCAATGATATGTTTCACCTTTTACAACAAGAGGTACAGATTGCAACTCTTCTATCGTCTTCGCACCAAGAGCTGTCATAATAAATTTCAAATCTGTATGTAGAAGCTCAATTTCATCCACTAATTTCTCGATACCATCTTGCATTAAAATACGTAAAAAGTAACCAGCAAACGCAGTTGTATTCGCCCCTAATGCGATTGCTTTCGCTACGTCAAGCGCTGTCTGTATACCCCCTGATGCAATAAAAGAGAGGTTATTATTTGTAGAGGTTGCTTCAATAATCGAGGTTGCTGTTTGTATGCCCCAGTTATTAAAATAAGAAAGCATTCGCTGTCTTCTTTCATTTTCAACAGCAGCAAAATTCGTACCACCTTGCCCACCAATATCAATTGCCGTTACACCTACGTTCGCTAACTGTTGCATTGTTTCCTTGCTCATCCCAAATCCAACTTCTTTTACAATGACAGGAACTTTACTATTTAAAACAATTTTCTCTATGCGCTGAAGTACACCAGTAAAGTCACGGTCTCCTTCTGGCATCGTTAACTCTTGTATGACATTTAAATGAATTTGCAATGCATTCGCTTCAATCATATCAACGGCACGCTCTGCCTGCTCGATAGTTGCCTCACTACCTAAATTAGCAAAGAAAATACCATTCGGGTTTACCTTTCTAATCACCTTATAAGAAGCAGCCTCACTTTCATCTTTTAACGCCGCCATTTGCGACCCTACAGCCATAGCAAGGTTATGCTGTTTCGCTACATATGCTAATTGCTCATTAATATGTAACGTTTTCTCTCCTCCACCACCAGTCATCGCATTGATAAAAATCGGCGAACTTAGTGAAAGTTCGCCGATTTTTGTTTCACATGTTATTGTGTCATAATTTGAATTTGGCAAGCTTTGATGCACAAAATCAATATCATGAAAGCCATGCGTACGAGACTGACCAGTAGAAAGAGCGTATTCAATATGATCTAATTTACGTTTTGCCCTTACCACTTGTACCCCTCATTATTTCTTTAATTTTTTCAGTTGTTCACCAATAATATCACTTAATTGGAAAGTAGCAGAATCAGCATTTGGCTCATACTGACTATAATCTTCAATTACATTATTTTCCTCAAGCGCTTCTTTTATACTTAAAGAAATACGTTTCTCTGCTACGTGAACTTCAAGTACTTTCACTTTTACTTCTTGTCCCATTTCCAATACTTCATTCGGGTTTTTCACGTGACGATTTGCAATTTGAGATACGTGTACAAGTCCTTCAACGCCAGGTAAAATCTCAACGAATGCACCAAATGTAACAAGGCGTTTCACTACTCCCTCACGAATATCTCCAGCTTTTATTTCGCCAGCAACGTTTTCCCAAGGTCCTGGTTGAGCCGCTTTAATTGATAAAGAAATACGTTGTGTATCAGCATCAACAGATAACACCTTTACCTTAACCTTTTGACCTTGCTCTAATACTTCAGAAGGTTGCTCTACACGTTCGTGTGAAATTTGTGAAATGTGAACTAAACCGTCCACGCCACCAACGTTAACGAAAGCACCAAAGTCAGTTAATCGTTGCACTGTTCCTTCAACAACGTCACCTTCTTTTAATGAAGAAATTGCTTCTTTTTTCTTAGAATCTAGTTCTAATTCTACTACCGCTTTATGCGAAAGGATTACACGATTTTTTTCACGGTCTAATTCAACAATTTTCACCGCTAATGTTTTACCTTTATAGTCAGTAAAGTCTTCTACATAATGTACTTCTACAAGTGAAGCTGGAATAAAACCGCGAACACCAAGGTCCACAACTAATCCGCCATTCACAATATCTTTTACAGTAACATCAAATACATGACCAGAAGTAAATTTCTCTTGTAATTCTACCCATGCTTTTTCTGCATCAACAGCACGTTTAGATAAGACAAGATCATCTTCTTCTAATTTAATAATTTTCAACTCTAGTGTTTGATCTAATTCTACAACATCGCTTGCTTTTTCAATATGAACGTTAGCTAATTCACTAATTGGAATTACGCCATCTGTTTTGTATCCAACATTTACAAGCACTTGTTTCTCTTCAACTTTCGTTACAGAACCTGTAACAACGTCACCAACTTGTAATTCTTTTGAATCCATAACTTCTTCATTCATTTTCTCTACCATGGAAATACCTCCCTACAGAATTGACAAAGCATTTTTTTATGTATATACGAAATGAAAACAAAGTTTTCATTTGCATGTTTAAGAATCTCTCATCACATACTCTTTTTCAATACCATTCACAAGAAAATATATTAAACCTATATAAATAGTATACAGCAAAACCAGCTTGAAAAAAGTATGTTTTGAAATATAATAGCGAATATATTCTGACAGTTTTATTCCTCTTTAACTAACTTCTTACAAATTAGCTCATTTGTCAAGGAAAGAGACTCACAATTCACGTATCCTTTACATTTCTATTTCAACAAAAAAAGAAAGAGGATTATCCCCTTTCTTTATTTCGCAAACACTCCTGAAACAATACTCATAATTTTTTGGACAACTTCTTCAATTGATAAAGAAGTCGTATCTAATTCCAATGCATCATCAGCCTTTTTTAGTGGAGAAACTTCGCGTTCTGAATCTAATTTATCACGCTGAGCAATTTCTTCTTTTAGCTGCTCTAAATTAGAATCAAAACCTTTATTTAAATTTTCTAAATGCCTTCTTTCCGCTCTTTCTTCAACAGAAGCAAGCATAAAGATTTTCACTTCAGCATCCGGTAATACATGTGTACCAATATCACGGCCGTCCATTACAACGCCGCCTTTCTTCGCTAACTCTTGCTGACGACGTACCATTTCTTCACGAACAAGGCGATGCTTCGCTACAATAGATACTCGATTCGTCACATCAGGTGTACGGATTACTTCAGAAACATCTTGTCCATTCAAAAATACAAGCTGCGTATTTTCTCCTTGCTGAAATTCAATATTTACATTCTTTACAACTTCCATTAACTGTTCTTCATTTTCAATATCTACTTTTTGTTCAAGGGCTGCATATGTAAGCGTACGGTACATCGCGCCTGTATCAATATAAACGTAAGAAAGTTCCTTCGCAACAACTTTTGCCACTGTACTTTTCCCAGCAGCTGCTGGACCATCTATAGCAATTGAAATTCGTTTATCCATTGTAACACCTCATTTTTTCACTTATAAAACAAAACGAAAAGCAGGTGTTCACCCTGCTTCTTCTCATTTGCTTCACGTCATTAAATCCTCAATTATTGTAGCATAATCCTTCATAGAAGAAAATGAAAACTACCTATTCACCTGCAAGATTTCTGCTTTATTTTTTACCATGACACCTTCGTAATAAACAATTTTAGATAAATATTTCACTGATGACTTATGTATAAATAACAATTGTACAACAGAAAGACAAATGAATTGTATTATTAATATACGAATAAAAATTCTCTCCATCTTTTTCAACATAATTGCCCCTCCTATACTATATTTGCACATTTCGTTTCGCGATTTTATACATCGTACATATAGCAGTTAATTTTATTGTCATTTTCGAGGCATACTTTTATACATTTCCATTGTCGAATTTACTCAAAACATGTTATGTTCTAAATGTATTTTTTTACTTGAAAGGGGTATAAGCATTGAAAAGAATCCTAGTTTTACACACAGGTGGAACAATTGCAATGGAGGAAGATAAAGAAACTGGGGTCGTACAACCAGGTGAAAAAAATCCTCTTTTAAAATTCATTCCTGATTTAGAAGGCGATGTTGATTTAATCGTTGAAGATGTGTTCCATCTACCATCTCCTCATATGACACCGAGCGAAATGTTACAATTACAAGTCATCATTGATGAAAGAGTAAAACAAGACAACATTCATGGCGTAGTCATTACGCATGGTACGGATACATTAGAAGAAACAGCTTATTTCTTAGATTTAACAGTACAAGCAACCATTCCGATTGTTGTGACAGGTGCAATGCGCTCTAGCAATGAGTTAGGTGCTGATGGTCTATATAACTTCTTATCAGCTGTAAAAGTTGCTAGTTGTGATGAAGCTGCAGAAAAAGGTGTTTTAGTCGTATTAAACGACGAAATTCATTGCGCTACAAATGTAACGAAAACACATACAAGTAATGTCGCAACATTCCAAAGCCCACAATATGGACCAATTGGAATGGTAACAAAACGCGGTGTTGTCTTCCATCACGCTTTAGTACATCACGAAACATATACGATAAACAAAGTATCTAAAAATGTAGTTGTTCTAAAAGCATATGCCGGCATGGATGATACATTATTAGCAGCAATCGAAAATCTTCCTGTAGACGGTATTGTTATCGAAGCGCTTGGACAAGGTAATCTACCTCCAAGAACACTTCCTAGTCTAGAACGATTATTAAATAAAGGTATTCCTGTCGTATTAGTTTCTCGCTGTTTCAACGGTATTGTTCAAGACGTATATTCGTATGAAGGTGGCGGTAAACACTTAAAAGATATGGGCATTGTATTCACATACGGCTTAAATGCACAAAAAGCACGCATTAAATTACTTGTCGCATTAGAGAATACAAATTCTCATGAATCCATTCAAAATATGTTTATGCACGAATAAAAAGGAGCTGTCGAGGTTTTCCCGACAGCTCCTTTTTATTTTTCTCTTGATGCAATAGTTTGTGCAATCGCATCTCCATGAAATCTACCGTTCTCGATAAATATTTCATTTGCATTATTTCCAGCAGCTATGACACCTGCAATGAAAATATTTTCAGCATTCGTTTCCATTCTATCCTCTGTATAAATTGGACGTCCTGTTTCTTCATCAATCTTAACACCCATCTTTGTTAAGAAGCTATGATCAGGATGATAACCAGTCATTGCAAATACAAAATCATTTTGGATTGTAAAATCTTCACCATCAACTGTAAACGTTAATGTATGCTCAGTAATTTCTTTCACATGAGCCCCGAAATGCATTTGAATTGTGTCGTTTCGTACTAACGCCTCAAATTCCGGCAAAATCCAAGGCTTTATGCTTGGTGAATACTCACTTCCACGATACAGTACCGTTACACGCGCACCAGCTTTAACAAGTTCTAACGCGGCATCTACACTCGAGTTTTTCCCACCTATAACTACTACATCTCGATCAAAATAAGGATGCCCCTCTTTAAAATAGTGAGCTACTTTCTTCAATTCCTCACCTGGAACATTCATATAATTTGGATTATCATAATATCCAGTTGCTACAACAATATATTTCGCTATATATATTTCTTTACTTCCGTCACGCTTTGTCGTCTCAACCTGAAAAACTTCTCCAGCGTTTTGAACTTTCTCCACTCGCTCAAAAGCATTTACACGTACAGATTTACGTTTTACTACTTCACGATAATACGCAAGCGCTTGATTTCGAACTGGCTTACGATTTTCTGTAATAAAAGCTACATCACCAATTTCTAATTTTTCACTAGAAGAGAAAAATGTTTGATGAGTTGGATAATTATAAATGGCATTTACAATGTTTCCTTTTTCAATTACTAACGGATTTATCCCTACCTTTTGCAACGAAATCGCTGCCGCTAATCCGCACGGACCGCCTCCGATTATAATAACTGTTTCTTTCTGCATACTCGTCCACTCCTAGTCTTCTACCAATACACTATTTATAAAAACAAGAAAAAACCTACTTACAGCAGTAGGCACCTATCTTTATTGTATTCATTTTTCATATATTTGTCATCTAAACGAAACGTACATCCGATAGACATCTGCTAAAAACTGCTGAAATTTAATACCTTGTTTCCCTAATACATTCTCAGGATCAATCTTTCTAGCTGGATCAAGCGTTTTATGTGACACGATATCTTTTTTCGGATTTAAGCCAAAATTTTGGCATAAATACGCATGATACCATGTAAAACGATTATATGCTTCCCAAAAATTAACATCACCGCCATAACAAAGTTCCACTCCAATGGCCGCCTTATTCGCGTCATAGCCGTATAAGTCATTATCCGTCGGCACACCATATCGAACATGATATGCAACTTCATTTATAGGAATAATCTCCAATATTGTTTTATCATCTATAAATGTATGCGCCGAAGCTTTCGGTTGTAATTCATTAAAGTAATCTCGATTTCCTATCGCATTGCTTCCAGGATTCCCCGTATCATGACTTACAATAAATCTCACTTTAGTTAGAGGAATCCCCGGTCGTGAACTTCCATATCCTATATAGTTGCGCTCTATAGGAAACATCGCCATTGCTACCAACTCCCGCTCTAGAAGATTACCTTACTTCCTTATATATGTATTCGGTAGCAATGTCCTTATCGCATATTTCTTACGCGAAGAGAAAATCGAAAATATTTGAAGTGAACACCATAAACAACAAGATACTTACAGCCACTCCATAAAAACCGTAAAACCAAACACAATCTTCTTTCGTATCTAAACCGAAAAATTTGTTTACCGATTGTAATAATGTGCCACGCTTGCTTTGTTTGTTTCGTAATACTTCCACTCGCTCTACAACATCTGCTGGCATCATAAATCTTTGGTCTACTGTCATTTTCATCATTTATCTCTCCTTAAAATCATTTCCGTTTTGTTTATCTAAGGAGAGTATAGCACGTTTGTTCGTATAGAACAAGCGTTCTTTTTATTTTTATTTTATTTTTCAGCAAGCCAAGTAAAAATTGAGATTACAACGGCAATAATCGGCCCTACTACAACCATACCAAATATCAAAAACAGTAGCCCTTCCCCGAATATCCGAACAGTACTTATTTTTCGAGCTTTCACCGTTCTTGCAAGTTCTCCCTCTAACCTCTTAACCTTTTCTTCTAATTGTTCTACTCGTTCCAGCATTTCATTCTCCATATACAACACCTCATTTAATACTTCAACAAAAAAACGTGATTCCCTCGAAAGGAAATCACGTTTTCTCAAGATATAATATTTTATACCCAACCTCTGAAGCGGCTTGCTTCAGCCATTTTACGAACACCAATCATGTACGCCGCTAAGCGCATGTTCACTTTACGAACTTGTGCTGTTTCATAAATAGAATCAAATGATTTTACCATTACTTTTTCTAAACGTTGTTCTACTTCTTCTTCAGTCCAGTAGTAACCTTGGTTATTTTGTACCCACTCAAAGTAAGATACCGTTACACCACCAGCACTTGCTAATACGTCTGGAACAAGTAAAATTCCGCGATCTGTTAAAATTTTAGTCGCTTCTAATGTTGTTGGACCATTTGCAGCTTCAACAACGATTTTCGCTTTAATATCATTAGCATTTTCTTCTGTAATTTGGTTCTCAATTGCAGCTGGAACTAAAATATCGCAATCAAGCTCTAACAATTCTTTGTTTGAAATTGTATTGTTAAATAGCTTTGTTACTGTACCGAAGCTATCACGACGGTCTAATAAATAATCAATATCTAATCCGTTTGGATCATGTAAAGCGCCGTAAGCATCTGAGATTGCAATAACTTTCGCACCTGCATCATGCATAAATTTAGCTAAGAAGCTACCAGCATTACCGAACCCTTGAACAACAACGCGTGCGCCCTTAATATCAATGCCACGTTTTTTCGCAGCTTCGCGAATACAAATTGTTACACCTTTCGCAGTTGCTGTTTCACGTCCATGTGATCCACCTAATACAAGCGGTTTACCTGTAATAAATCCTGGTGAATTAAATTCATCAATACGGCTATACTCATCCATCATCCATGCCATAATTTGAGAGTTTGTGAATACATCTGGAGCTGGAATATCTTTCGTCGGACCTACGATTTGGCTAATTGCTCGTACATAACCGCGGCTTAATCTTTCTAACTCACGGAATGACATTTCACGTGGATCACAGATAATTCCACCCTTACCTCCACCATATGGTAAATCAACAATACCACATTTTAAACTCATCCAGATTGAAAGTGCTTTCACTTCATTTTCTGTTACATTCGGATGGAAGCGAATTCCACCTTTCGTTGGACCAACAGCATCATTATGTTGTGCACGATATCCTGTAAATATTTTAACAGTCCCGTCATCCATACGAACTGGTATTTTCACTGTCATCATACGAATTGGTTCTTTTAATAATTCATATACTTCGTTTGGATAACCCAATTTTTCTAACGCTTCACTAATAACAATTTGTGTTGAATTCAATAGTTCAAAATGTTGTTCCCTTTGTTGTTGTGTTTTTGTTTGAGTTCCCTTTTCGGCTACCATAGTAAGTAAACCCCCTGTAATTTCACTTGTTTAGTAAACCTTCATTGCCTAGTATACACCCTTAAATTTGGAATGCAATAGAAAACGCTAACAAATATATACAAACTATTTTATGTTGCAAGCGTTTTCACTATTATTATAGTCCTTTTATTACTTTTAGAAAAGTAAAATACTTAAATATTTAAATATTTTTTATTTTCCTCAGCGACGCTCCCATAAAACTGCATATTTTATTTTCAAAAAGTATGTTCGCGTATTTACTATCATCCCTTCCCTTATCCAAATAAAAACAAAACCTCAGCTATGTTGTATTAGCTGAGGTTTTGTTTTTTCACAAAGTAATTGTGTATTTGTTCTATCGCGTTAAAATCCATTAATTCTTTACCGTACTCCATGATGCGATAAATAGTTGCTGTAGACGGATTGCCGTATTCCGCTAAAATAGCTATAAAATCCGCTTTTAACAATTGAATTTGTTCCTCTTCTTCCACCCAAAGATAGAAGCGCTCATCCCACGTATATAGCTTTCCGCCAGTTACACCAAGGTTATATAAGCGATTCGACAGGTTAATTATGTCATCTAGCGTAGCAAACTCATATAATATATGTTCACTTTCATCTAGAGTCACTTGCATTTCAATAAACTCGTCACGGAACTCATCATCCGTATCAATTTCTTGATTTTCTTTCGTTACAATTACAACCATCCCTTGTGCTTGTAGAGAAAACACTTCAACTGCAATCGGACCATCTGCTTCAAATCCTAATTCCTTATTTGCTTCTTGCATCATATCACGAAATAATTGCTGTACTTTCGGCGCATTTCTCCATAAATCTTCTTTCGTTAATCCTCTTTCAGATAAATCATCAAATGTTAGAAAAATTTTTATCTTATTGTAATTTAATCGTTCCAGCCTCATCTCATACCCTCCCTACGTAACCAATGCATCTAATTTTTATTATATGAAATAGAAAATAGATGGTTCTTTTCGAACAACTATTCCGACATTTTTAACCATTCATCCCATTCTTCTTTCGTATCACCAATTAAGATTGTTTCAATGTTCAACTGGTTTAGAACGCCTAGCTTTCCGATAAATCCAACAGAAAGAGATTCCCTTTTTTCTTGTAATACATTTATAAAGTTCATCGTCTTTTTCATTTCTAGTTCGTCAGCAAAAGATACAAATACATATTTCGGCTGTATTTCCTCTACCGCTGACAACATACCATCTTCAGCTAAGCTTGTCCTAATATATATCGCCTCATATCCTTTTAAGCGTAAATAAGTTGAAAAAATAAATCCTTTCAATGCATTCTTTTCTAACACAATAACTTTGTGTAAAGAAGAAAACATTGAGGCATTGTGATACACCATCCCTAGACGCGTTTGTAAAAATGATAGTGCATATTGAAATTGCACCATTGAAATCTCATTATTATTTTTTGACGTTAATAATTTGTCTGTCACTCGAAGAACGATACTGGCAACAACCTTTTCTGTTGAATATATACTAAAAGCTTCGTTTAATAATGCAGCAATTGTAATTTCATCAAATTTTAACAAAGCTTGTAGCAAATCGTCCACTAAAACAACTTCTTTATCGAAATGTATCTCTTTTTGAACTGTACTCTGCAAACGATTCTCTTCTAATAACTGAACTGCTTGTCCAATCATCATACCGGAAGAAACTTTTTCCATTAACCATTTTAAAATTTGAATATGCTCTTCTGTATATAAACGATGCCCAGCTTGATTCCGCTTTGGGGCAATAATTTGATATCGTCTTTCCCATGCGCGAAGCGTACTCGGCTGAACTCCAATTATATTTGAAACAGCTTTTATATTATATTTCCCACTAAGAGTTGGCATCATTTCCCTCCGCACAATGTAATAATATGTGTTTGAGCAGGCGCTCGGAAACGAAGTGGTATCAATGTTGTTCCGTACCCATTACTAACAAAGAGAATCGTATTCAAATGGTTATATACGCCACCTTTTAAATATTTTTTAGATGGGAATAATCGGATTTGTCCTCCATGCGTATGTCCACTTAATACAAGTGAAATCTGTTCATTTCCAGACATCTTTTTTATTATATCAGGGTTGTGACTAACTAAGATACGAAAACCATCTTCTTTACAATCCGCCAATGCCAAATCTAAACGATCACGGTGCAATCCAACATCATCTATACCGAGCAAACAAATTTTCTCGCCTAATTCAGACTCAAATACCACTCTTGTATTATCTAAAACTTTTACGTTATTTTCTAATAATAAAGCATCTAATTCATGATATTCTATCTCATAATCATTGTTTCCCCACACAAAATATACAGGAGCTATCTCTCTTAACTTTTGAATATTGGCAGAGATTTTTGATAAAGAGACTCCTTTCTCGGCTAAATCTCCTCCGATAATTACGAGATCTACTTTTCCTTTTACTTGTTCAATTAACAAATTCGAAATGACTCTTCTATGAATATCAGAAATAAAAAACACATTTACTTTTTGAAAACTTTTCGGAAATTCTTTAAATACTAAAGTATGTTCCAACACTGTATTACGCATCGCTTCTTTATACATCACAAGAAGTAATAAAATCCCCATTCCTATGAGAGTACTGAATAATATAATCCATATCATATTTTTTACTCCCCTCATCATAAAGATAACCCTAGGCTTTTATAACAAACTGCGTTCGCCTAATTCACTAGCTCTCTTGCTTTGTGGACTTATCTTTTATCGGAATTTTTAATTCTTGACCTGCACTCACTTCATCTTCTTGCAAGTTATTATACTTTTTAATTACTTCAACCCCATTTTCATCTGAAAAATATTGCTTCGCTATACTTTCTAAAGTTTCTCCCTCTTTCACAGTATGCGTTATCGCTTTTTCAGACTGTTTCTGCGACTCAGATTTAGCTGAATCAAAGAAGATTACTTCAAACGCACTTTTCCCGGCATTATTACTATCGCCCTTCACCTGAATATATTTATCCGTATACCACAAAATACTAATCGGCAGCAGAATGAATAGAAATGTTAAAACCCGGACGAAAATATGATTTATTTTAAACTTTTGTTTTTTCTCTTTATTTCTATGAATTTCACTACGCGGCGGTAAACTTTCTTTTTCTTCTACTCGCTCAACTTCTAATTCCTCTTCAAAATCAGGAATTCGTTTCCTCATGTTGTTCACCACCACCTTCCATTTATTTTCTTAATTGGAGTCCCATTATAAAATCAACAAGAAAGTGTGCAAAGATTGTTATAAACAAATTCCCTGTCCATTCAAATACATAACCAAAGACAAAACTAATGAAACAGACGAAACAAAACAAAAATGGCTTTGTTATATAACGAATATGTAACACTGCAAATACGAAACTCGCAATTACAATTCCAAAATGAGTCTGCACTACACCTCTAAATAAAAATTCTTCTGCAAAACCGATTACGAACGTAATAATGAGTAAATGCAGAACCGACATTCCTCGAAACATCTTATCGTTAATACCACCATCATCAAACCAAGACTCTGGAAACACTCGCATTGCAACATAATCTAATAACACAATACCAATCGCTAACAAACCACCTATAATAAGTATAGATACTGGTTCCCATCTCCATAAATTAAACACTTCTTTTACATCTTGAAATAATATATATGCTAGTAAACAGCCAATACCGATAATAATTAACTGTGTTATATATAGATTCAGCCTTATTTCCTGCGGACTCATATCTTCAACATTATGCCTTTGAATGTTCATCATTCCCCCATCTTTTCTAGGCCGAAAAGCTTTTGTAACTCTGTTTCCCAATTATAGTCGAAATCCGATTGTTGCGCTCGTCTTTTTTTATAATCTTCTTTTGTAATACCACAATAATCACAGCAATTATTTAACTCTTTCTCTTTCCTATAACCGAACTGTTGCAACACATATTCACGTCTACATCCTTTAACTCGTATCCATGACTTCATATTTTCTAGCTCACTATATTTATTACGCAACCTTATTTCTACTTCAGCTATTAATCGGTTCATAATTTCATCTGACAAACTCTCTAATAATAATCTTCGTTGTTGTATAATTCCAACCTGTTCGAGATGATAACGAACGAAACGCCAATATTGCTCATTAAATCTTGCTGCATTATAACAAATTTCTTCTACATCTTCTATTGGTAATTCTTTCGTTTGAAACATTCTTTCTTGTAGTAAAGAAAATAAAAATTGTATTTGCGACTTACTTGGCAATTCATCCTCAATGATTGAAATTGGTAAATCATGATCCAACGGACTACACAATAAAATAGCTATACTCGGTTCGCCATCTCTTCCAGCTCTTCCGATTTCTTGTAAGTAAGAAGCTATATTAGTTGGATAATGAAAATGAATAATATATTGCGTATTCGCCTTATTTACCCCCATACCAAATGCACTTGTACATATTACAAGCTGCAATTGATCGTTCATAAACTGTTGTTGAATTAACATACGCTCTTCATGTTCCATACCACCATGATAAAAAGCTACACCAGTAACACCTTTTCCTCTCAAGTATTCCGTTAACCTTTCTGTCCACGCTCTACTTGAACAATATACAATTCCCGGCCCTTGTAAATACATCACCTGCTCCAAAAGCGCCTCTTTCTTTTCTTCTATCGTCTCTACAAATTGCACCTCCATTGCAATATTAGGACGGTCAATAGAGTATACATGTTCCGCGGCACCCTTTAAATTTAAACTGTCTGCGATATCTTGTAGTACCCCTTTTGTCGCTGTGGCTGTCAATGCTAATACTGTAGGAGAACCAATATTTTCAATAACTACATTTAGTTTCTTATAGTCCGGTCTAAAATCATAACCCCATTGAGAAATACAATGAGCCTCATCAACAACAAATAATGAAATATGAATTTTCTTCAATTCCCTAATTAATAACTCCGACTGTAACATCTCTGGTGAAACAAAAATAAATTTATATGAAGATAATTTTTTCATCGCTTCTCTTTTTTCATTTAATGTCCGAAAACTATTAAATGCTATCACTCGGTTTTTCACAACATACTTTAATTGTGTCACTTGATCTTCCATTAAAGATAATAACGGTGATACAACAAGCACTGTTCCTTCTCGCATAAGCCCCGGAAACTGATAGCACATAGATTTCCCTCTTCCAGTCGGAAGCATTGCTATCACATCTTTTCCTTCTAATAAATCTGTAATAACTCCTTTTTGACCTGGACGAAATTCAGAATATCCAAACCACTTATATAAATATTCTTCAAGTTTCATTTACACCCTCCATCCGCGCTAATACAAGACGAACTTCAAAATAAGAGATATCTTCTCCAACAGCTTGTTTCAAAACACGTAACTTCCGCGTTTGTAATGCTTCAATTACTTTTATTACTTTGTCTATCTTTTCTTTTTCCATAAACATTTCAATAGAAAAATCTTTTTCTCGCAAAGCAATTTCAACAAAATGATCTTCTATCGTTGCAACCTTTAAATTCCGAATCGTCGCTATTTCTTCTAAAGAACGCCCTTGTCTCCAAAAATTATATGTTTTTTTCGTGGATAAACTAAATAATTCAGCTCTCTCATTTGGATAAGATATAATTTCAGCTAATAGTGGAAATTCATTTTCTTTATCACGAACTTCTTGTATAAAGAAATGCATTGTACCCCAAAATAAAAAATACACCCTGAATATATCTTGTTTCGTAATTTCTGCTAATTGTTGCAATGTACAACCAATACGTTCATAGCCCGTTAGTCGATATGTTACAATCGTCGCTTCTATCGCATTACTCTTTTCCAAAAGATTATGTACTTCCGTCCATAGTTTCCTCGCCAACTCACTTCTTTTATATGGCCTTCCTGTTAGAAAACGTTTTACCCACATCATTATTTCTGTATCTTGTTGAATCGGGATAAACTTCGTATTATTCTGCTGTAAATTTGATATGGTTTGAATAATCAATGATAATCTTTTCCAAAATGTTTCACCTAATTCACCATAATGTAAACCATGCAAATGTGCTGGAAAAGCATAAACTTCCTCCCATTTATGTAACTGCATTTTACCCGTAGGTGTTAACACATATGTATTTTCATGTATTTCTTGAATAAAATCCGCTTGCAACAACTTTACAACTTCACCATCATAGTCATTTCTATTTAATGATTTATATATTCCGAATAAAAAAGAAATCCGGAACATATTTCCATCTTGTAAAGTTTGCGAAGAACGTTTGCCCTTTAGTAAATAATAAATAGAAGAAACGGTTCTTTCACCATTCAATTGTTTTAAACAATGCAACAAAGTATATTGTATTTGCATGACCGCTTCCACCTTCCAATCTTAACTTCATTCTTTTCAGTACAATTACACTATCTACTGTCGCTCATTAAACTTATCATATAAGAACTATATACTTGTATATATTCTATTGTATCAAACGAAATCACATTTACGTATTTTGAAAATCTTATGACATAATTCAAAAATAAGTTGACACTCTAATTGATAAGCATTATCATTATAATTTTATGTTGAAAAGTTTCACAAACCGTTTTACAATAAGGTTATAATTTTTATGGCGAGCTTTTCACATACATATTATCAGGAGGGAAAAAAGATGGCAAAATATACAATCGTTGATAAAGATACTTGTATTGCATGTGGTGCTTGTGGCGCTGCTGCACCAGACATTTATGACTATGATGATGAAGGTATTGCATTTGTAACATTAGACGATAACCAAGGTATCGTTGAAATTCCAGATGTATTAATTGAAGATATGATGGATGCATTCGAAGGCTGTCCAACTGACTCAATTAAAGTTGCTGACGAATCATTCGACGGAGACGCTTTAAAATTCGAATAGTCTTTTATTAACTTCAAAAAACGCCCCTCATATTGATGAGGGGCGTTTTTTGTATCTAAATTTTATTTTCCTTAATAAAAAACCATTAGTAGTTCCACACTACTAATGGTTTTAATATATATTATGCATTTTTCATTTTTGCAAACACCCATACTTTCAGGCGTGAGAATAATGCTACAAATACAATTGTTACAACAATTCCTTTAATTAAATTAAATGGTAAGATTGCCGTTACAACCGTTGTTCTGATAGCTTCGCTAGACATAGCCGGTGAATTTAAAAACCAAGTGTAAGCCGGGAATATGATGATGTAGTTTAATACACTCATAATAAGTGCCATTGTAATTGTCCCTAGCATTAATCCTGTCGTTAAACTCTTCACAGTACGATACTTTCTAAATAAGAAAGCTGCTGGTCCAATAAATAAACATCCTGCAATAAAGTTTGCAATTTCTCCAACTGGTACTCCTGTTAAACTTCCTTGAATCCCGTAATGTAAAATGTTCTTTATCGCCTCTACAATCACTCCTGCTACTGGTCCAAAGATAATTGCTGCAATTAGAGCTGGTACATCACTAAAATCAATTTTCAAAAATGGCGGAAGCCCTGGGAACGGGAAATCCAACATCATTAGTAAATATGCAATACTACTTAGCATCGCTACACTCACCATCTGCACTACACTGTTTTTTTGTTTCATCTTTCTCTCTCCTTTTCCATCGATCATCTCATGGAAAGTGGAAAGGTTCTGCTATGCCTATTTTTTCATAGAACGAAAAAACCCTTTGTGTTTTACACAAAGGGAGAATTTAAGGCACATCAAACAGACGTTCAAATCCATATCTTTTTTGAACGCTTGAACCTCCATCTTCTCCCATCCAGACTATACTGTCGGCTTTGGAATCACACCAAATCCTGCCTTAACGGCTCGCGGGCTTAGAACAAAATCATAAATAGTTCATCACCGCCGGTCGGGATTTTCACCCTGCCCCGAAGATAGACCGATATTCTATTTTCCCCTTCATTATACAACAACCTCATAACATTGTGAACTAAAAAATTGTAACTTATTTAAAATTAGTTATTTATTTTTCGTAAAAACAAATGAATTGCGAAATATTTTACAATACAATCCATATTTTTTATTATTCGGCATTTCTCTTTTGAATTACCTAGTCATATATAATTAAAAGTGATAAGATATTGAATTGTTAAGATAAGAACATTTTCTGAGTTATGGAGGAAATGTCATGAAAAAAGAAAAGAGACATTCTATTCGAGAAGCAATGAAAAAAAACTTAAGAAAAGAATACTTTTACTTAAAAAAAGAATTACTTTTCTACTGCCCAATTGATTTAGGCACATTCTCAAACGAGACATACTATGCTACTTTCGATGAAGATGGCATCAGTATTTATCAGTATGATAAGAAAACAGAAAGTAAATTAAAATTGTGTGAGCGTCATCCGTGGAAGAGTTGGAGTAAAGTGAAGATTGATCACTATTTGACAACTTCTCAATTTATTTTTCAGGGTGAGCGAAATTGGATCTTATCTCTTTTTCAAAAAGGAAAAGAAGCTCAAAAAATTATTGAAGAGCATACATCTTTACAAACAGAAGTTGTTTCCCGCTCTTTCTTAAAAAAACTTCCTGGCTTTCGTTCTAATACACCACTGAATAAATACATCGGTAGCATTTGTTACACTGCACTTATTGCATTTTTATTAAAATGGATGATTCCATTTCAAGCACCACAAATCGCCCTGTATTCTATTTCGATTGGTTGTATGCTTCTTGGCCTACTTTGTTTGACAATCGGTTTAATTGAACCGACTATCGTACTGTTTCGAACAAAAGAGAAAACAAGAACAAAAGTTTTTTACTTATATAGCTATTTAGCTATTTCTGGATTTATATGTGTCTTTATTTTTTGGTAAAAGAAACCGTCCCAAAATAAATTTTGGGACGGTTTTCTTTTAAATATAGATACTCTAATTCACTCAATACTTCTAGGAGAAGCGCCCATATAATTTCCTTTACATTGAACCTTATTTAAGAATATTCAAAGTTTAATTTTTGAGACGTTGCCTTTACTTAACATATAATTGTTGATTAGGATAAATTAGCTCTTGCTGCAATCCATTTTTTTCTTTAATTTCCTTAAGTGTCATACTAAATTTCCGTGCAATACTAACTAAAGTATCCCCTTTTTGTACGACATATAATGATGAAGAAACAACTTCATTTCTTTGTTCACTTAAAACAAGCAATGGGTTCATCGCATTCTTTTTCGCCATCGTCCATCTTCCTTGATGAAGTTCTAGATGTAAGTGTGCACCTCGCGATTCTCCCGTGTTCCCTACTTCTCCAATTTTTTCTCCTTTTGAAATATAATCCCCTTGAACTACATATCTCTTATTTAAATGTGCATACACAGCCTCATATTCTCCATGTTTAATAAATATAACGTTTCCATAACTACTTGAATAATAAGACTTTGTTACCTTCCCTTCTTGAATAGCTGACACAGGCGTGCCGATCGGTGCCGCTATATCTATACCGTAGTGTTTTCCATGTCTTGTCCCAAAATAATCACTTATCTGTCCTTCAACAGGCCATGCCCATTGATTTCCCTCTGCGTACACATGTAATTGAGATAAAAACAGTACTGTCAATAACATAACGCCGTATTTTAAAACTTTCATATACATCCTCCGTTTTCTAATTACCACCATACCTTCTCTATTTTGGTATATTACAGAAAAAAGTATACAAAAAAGAAAGTGAATCACTCCACTTCCTTCTCTTTCTTATCACGAAAAACGATTGCACTGCGATTATACTCTACATCTTTTACTTGTAATCGAGCGTTTATTACTCTAGCTACTGCAAATAAATAGTCAGATAATCTATTTACATACTTTAGAACAACTTCATTTATTTTTCCTTCTTTTTGTAAGGACACGATACATCGTTCTGCTCGCCTTACAACTGTACGTGCAATATGAATAGTAGCTGCCGACTCGCTTCCACCTGGTAAAATAAAGCGCTCTAGCGGCGGTGCTTCCTCTATATACGAATCAATCCTACTTTCTAAGTTTTCGACCATTTCAATTTTTACTTTATAAGGTATCTTCTCGCCTACTATCGCCAAGTCTCCCCCGCAATCAAATAGTTCATGTTGAATCGTTTCAAGTTCATTGTAAATATCTCCGAAAGGCCCGCCTTGTAGTTTAGTCATTGCATATCCGATATGAGAATTCGCCTCGTCTATTGTTCCATACGCTTCCACACGGATATCATCTTTATCAACCCTACCACCTATTACACTTGTCGTTCCTTTATCTCCTGTTTTTGTATATAATTTCATTTCTTCACAGCACCTCTCTTGTTATTCTTTATTCGAGCAACATAGAAAAAAGTTCTACCATTCTTTATTTAATTGAGTTTACAAAAAAATAAAAAACAGCAGAACTTTATTCATTATCAACTTTAAAAACGTATATCTAAATTATACGATTCGGTAAATAGACAGAGAATGTAGTTCCTTCTCCAACAACACTTGATACAGAAATTTTACCATCATGGCCTTGAACAATATTTTTCGCAATCGCAAGCCCGAGTCCTGTTCCACCTTTTTTCCCACGTGTTCTTGCTTTATCAGCTTTATAGAAACGATCAAATAAAAATGGAATATCTTCTTCTGGAATACCAACGCCCGAATCTTGTACTTCAAAAATGAGACCATTATTTTTCGTATCAATTACAAGTGTTACATGTCCGCCTGCGTTCGTATGACGTATTGCGTTATCAATTAAATTCGTCAATACTTGTTCCATACGATCTGCATCAAACGGGTATTGTTCAATTGGATTTTTGAAATCAACTGTTAGTTCAACTTCTTTATCCTTTGCGATCCCTTGGAATTTACGACCAATTTTTTCAACAAACGGATGTATGTCCACTTCACCTATATGTAACTCTACATTACCACTTTCCATGCGTGCTAAATCTAATAATTCATTTACAAGTTTACCTAAACGAACGGATTCATCATAAATGATTTGAACAAACTCATTAATTTCTTCTTTCGTTTGCACAATATCATCTAAAATTGCTTCACTATACCCTTGCAGCATGACCATCGGTGTACGAAGTTCATGCGATACATTCGCAATAAAGTCTTGACGCATCTTTTCAAGACGACGTTCTTCCGTCATATCTCGCAGTACTGCTACAGCCCCCCGAATTTTCGTTTGATTGTAGAGCGGCGTCATAAGAACTACATAGTTCCCTTTTTGTAAATTAATTTCAACAACTTGTTGTTGTTCGCTTTCTACAACGAGATGGAATAGTTCAACAAGTTCAGAAGGCAGTTTTTTACTGAGCTCTATCTCTTTTTCTTCTTGCCAAACTTGTAAGAAATGTTCAGCCGGCGGATTGATTACTACAACTTCACCTTCTTGATTTAATGTAATAACCCCATCTGCCATACTACTCAAAATACTTGCTAACTGTTCTTTCTCTTGCTGCAGGGCATTCATATTAAACTTCAACTGTTTCCCCATTTGATTTAAAGCCGTTGCAAGCTCACCAATCTCGTCCTGAGATACCATAGGAGCTTTCGCATCAAACTTCCCACGCGACACTTCAAAAGCAACCTCACGCATTTTACGAAGTGGTGCTGTAATTCGAGTAGATAAGAAGAATGCAAAGAAAGTTGTTAATATAATCGCAATCCCTGCTGATAAGAATATAAAATCAGTCGTTCTTTCCATACCTTGTATCGGCACTTGTAAAGATTCGTACACAAACACTGCACTTTGATTTTTTGATTGCACTGGTTTTCCGACAATCATAATATCATTTTCAGTATTTTTATTCTTTCTACTATTAGAGGCTTTTCTAATGTTATTCTTAATTTCTTTTTTGTCTGTAAACACAGCCGCTAACTCTTTATCTTCTTTTAAGTCATCCATTGTAAGAGTGACTAAGCCTTCTTGTTTCGGTGAAGAAGAGATTTCTTTACCATCTTCTACAATAATAATCCTTGAAAGTGGATCAGAGAATTTGTAAGCGATATTCTCAATCGTTTTTACATCGGCACCTTCTTCAATTAACTCTGAAACACTTGTTGCGACTTTTTGAAGCCTAGCTTCACTCATATCAACATAATACGTTCTAAAAAACTGTGAAAGTAAAATCGCAACAAATCCAAGAACAAACGAAACGAGAAGTAATATGGTCATCCATAACTTCCCTACTACACTTCTCCAAAGCATCAGTCGTTCACAACCTCAAATTTGTAACCTACACCCCAAACAGTAACAATCATTTTCGCTGCATCTGGTGATTTTTTGCTTAACTTCTCACGTAAACGCTTTACATGTGTATCAACTGTACGTAAATCTCCGAAGAATTCATATTGCCATACTTCTTTTAACAGTTGCTCACGATCGAATACTTTATCAGGAGCTTTCGCTAAAAATAATAGTAACTCATATTCTTTCGGCGTTAAGTTTACTTCATTACCATCTGCAGTAACACGGTGTGCATCGTTGTCAATTGTTAAGTGCGGGAATACAGTAACATCTTTTGTCGTTGTATCTTGTGTAAAGAATGTTGTTGGTACAGCACGACGTAATACCGCTTTCACACGTAGCACGACCTCACGTGGACTAAATGGCTTTACAATATAATCATCTGTTCCAACTTCAAATCCTTGTACTCTATTTACTTCTTCACCTTTTGCTGTCAGCATAATAATTGGTGTCGCTTTCTTCTCACGAACCCCTTTACATACTTCAATGCCATCTTTACCAGGCATCATAAGATCTAATAAGATTAAATCGTAATCATTTTGTAACGCCATTTCTAAAGCTGTATCACCATTATCTGCTTCTTCAATTGTGTATTGTTCTCTTTCTAAGTACATTTTCAATAAACGACGAATACGATCCTCATCATCTACAATTAAAATTCTTGATTCATTTTCCATCTCTACCCGCTGCGTACTCTCACTTCAGCGGTTCACACCTACCCTTCTTTACTATTATGTTGCGCTATTCTCGTTTATTTAAGCAATCTTCTAAATGTTTCACTTCCCATATTATGCTTCACAAGAATAATAAATTTTGTTCAATTTTTTTCCAAAACTATGTATTTTTTTTGAACAGTATATAATGTCCTCGACATCATTTTACAAAATCAACCGCTACTTTGTCATGTTTTTCTCAAAAAAGAAGAAAAGTTGACAAAAATAAAATAGGAAAGTGACATGCACTCTCCTATTTTATTTCTCTATGCATATGAATGTAAACCGGCAATAATTAAGTTTACTACAATAAAGTTAAACATAATAATTGCAAAACCAATTACTGCAAGCCAAGCTGATTTCTCTCCATGCCACCCTTTAGATAATCGTAAATGTAGTACTGCAGCATAAAAGAGCCACGTTATAAGTGCCCAAACCTCTTTCGGATCCCAGCCCCAAAAACGCGTCCACGCTATTTGAGCCCAAATCATTGCAAAAATTAACGCTCCTAATGTGAAAACTGGGAATCCAATTGCAATAGATCGATATCCGATTTCATCTAGTAAATCACTATTCGTATTATTTACTAACGGCTGAAGTGCTGCCGATACTCGCTTCCGTAAAACAAGTCTTAATACAATATAAAGTAATGTTCCAACTAACACTGACCAAATAACAGTATTTAATTTCTTCGCATTTACAATCGCTGGAACTTCAACTGCCGGTTCTAATTTATTTTCTGTCAGTAACTTCCCTTCATGCGGTCCAACTAAAGCCGGAAGATTGTACTTCATTTCCAGTTGCTGTTCATTTTTATCAACCCATTGAAACTTCGCTTCATATTTCATACTAGAAAATACCGTTGTTACTCCAATAAATCCAACTGTACAAACAAGTGTAAATACTACCGTCTCTAGCCAAAATGTCCGTTTACTTCTCGTTGATTGATCTACATTTTTTAATAAATACATAACGCCCGTAATAAAACTAATCGCTAAAATTGCTTGTCCTGCTGCTGCAGTCGTCACGTGAATATGTAACCAATTACTTTTTAAAGATGGAATAAGCGGAGATATTTCCCTCGGAAACATACTTGCATAGGCAATTAATAAAAGCGCAACTGGTAATGCAAATAGTCCAATTATACTTACACGGTACATAAAATACATTACAATAAATGCTCCTACAAGCATCATGCCGAAAAATGTACCGAATTCAAAAAAGTTACTAACTGGTGCATGCCCTGATGCGATCCACCTTGTAACAAAATATACTGTTTGTGCTATAAACCCTAAAATTGTAATTGTTATTCCTACATTTGCCCATTTATGACCCTTTTCTTTAATGGCTCCACCAAAAAATAGAGTCGCAATTAAATATAAAATAAATGCGGTAAAGAGAAAGTTACTACTTATTTGCACCATATCGTTTCCCCACCTTAACTAATTTTTTTATCGATTACTTTATCATTTGGCTGTGGAATTGCTGTACCTTCTATTACTCTTTCAATATCTTTCTTTAAACCGAACCAATTTTTATTCGTATGCCCTGCAATCCACCATTCATCATTAACACGTTGTATCCAAATACGGCGATGATTCCAATACATACCTTGAATGACACCAACCATAAATATAAACCCTCCAATACCGAGAATCCAAAGCGTTAAATCTTTTCTTACAGTAAGTGCTGTTGCATTTTGCATTTCAACACCTGCAAACGACATTTTATATTTGTTGTTTCCATCAGGTTCTATATTTTGCTGAATACCAACAAAACTCACTTCACCATCTGGTGTTTCAGGTGTAAACATTTTAAATACAAATGCAGGATTGTTCGGTAATTTCGTTTTTGTATTTGGTTTTCCATTCTCATCAAAATAAAAATCAGGAAAATAGCTTAATAGTTCTAGAGAATAACCATTTCCTAAATCATATTTTTCCTTAGGATTCGTTAAATCTACTTTAATCGGTCCCCATTTTTGATTATTTTCTTTATTTTGCAAGTTGAAGGACATACTTTTAAATTCACTTTCTTTATAATCCACTTGATACACTGCAAATTGATCAAATTTCAGTGGTTCATTTACTCGAATTTCCGCTTCTTTTACTTTTTCCAACTTTGGTTTTTGCCCTGCTATATTTTCGCCCACAGCTTTATATAATACAGCATTCGTTTGGAAGTTTTTCGCAATCATTTTATCGCCTACACGATCAATCGCTTCCTCAAAAACTTCCTTGTCCTTACTTTTATCATAAACTTCTTTTATAAATTTCTCGTTTTTTAAGTAGTATTGTCCATCCGTCCCTGGTATTTCTTTCGTTTCACCATCACGTAACCAAAGTGCTTCGTCTACGTACATACTCGGTAAAAAACGAAGCATCGCACCGAATAAAAAGATAATAAGACCGATATGATTTACATATGGACCCCAACGCGAGAAGCGTCCCTTTTCTGCTAAAACGTTTCCGTCTTCCACTTTCACTTTATAGTTTCTTTTCTTTAAATTCTTTTGCACTCTTTCCAGGTCACCATCTTTCGGTGTACCAGTCCCATATAATCTCTGTCTCTTTAAAAAGCTAGGATGTCTTTTTACGCCTTGCTTTTTTAAAGCTTTATAAAGTGGAATAACGCGGTCTAAACTACATATCACAAGTGAAATACCGATAGAAGCAATCAAAATCATATACCACCATGAACCGTATAAATTATTAAATCCTAATTGATAGTATAATTGCCCTAAAAATCCGTATTCTTGTTTATAATATTCAGCTGGTGCAATCCCTGGAGTTATGTACATTTCTTGCGGAAAAATAGTTCCTATCGCTGATGCAGCTAAAGTTATTACGATTAGCCATACACCCACTTTTACAGAAGAGAAAAAGCTCCAAATTTTATCGACTATCGTTTTTGTTTGCGTGAGAGATCTCCGTGCACTCCCCTCATAACGCATATCCAATAGTTTTGCATTTTCATTGCTTTCAAATGGTTTCCCGCAAGCTTCACAAAAAACGGTTCCTATCGGATTAACATGTCCACATTCACATTTAATTTCTTTCAACACTCTCACCGCCCCTGTCTCTATATGTACTATTGTATATTCTAACCTCGAGTTACCGCAATACTCAGAATTTTTAAACCAGAGGCACTATAGACACGCACCTCTTATGTAAAGGCTTTCTTTATTACGGAGTAATTTTCTTTAAATACCCTTCTAACTGTTCTTTCGTTTGTTCACCTATAATTTGCTCCACTACTTTTCCATCTTTATCAATCAAAAAGCTTGTCGGTAATGGACCTACTCCATATGTTCCTATAATCTTTTGTCCTTTATCAATAGCAACTGGGAATTTCAAACCATATTGGTTCACAAAGTTCTTTACTGCAATATCCGTTTCATCTGCATCTAACGCTATGATTTCAACGCCTTTTTCTTTATACTTTGGATATAATTCATTCATATAAGGCATTTCTTTTTCACAAGGTTTACACCACGTACCCCAAAAGTTTAAAAATACACCTTTTCCCTTTAAATCTTTTAGTTCAATTTTCTTCCCTTCTAAATCCGTCACAACAAAGTTAGGTGCTTCTTTTCCGATTTGCATTTTCTCTTTATTAGCAAAGAATCCTTGATAAAGGGTAAATCCTACAGCACCACATAAAATGAGTAGAATAATAACGCGAAATAATAAGCGATTTTTCTTCATATTACCTCTCCTCTCCTCGGTAAATGTTATGTATTATCTTCTGTAAATGTTGTATTGAATAAATCACCAGCAGAGCACTCCACTGGTGAATTTTTAACTCTATAGCTTATCTTGGCTTTGTAGAAGCAAGCGCGCGTAATTGTTTCACCTCATGTGGTGTCAATTCTCTCGCATCACCAGGTCGCAGGCTTCCTACTTCTAAGAAAGCATAACGTTCACGTTTTAATTTCACTACTTTACAGTCTAACGCTTCAAACATACGACGTACTTGACGGTTACGTCCTTCATGAATTGTTAATTGTACAATAGCCATTTCTTTACGCTTGTCCCAAGAAATAATTTTCACATGTGCTGGTGCTGTTTTACCGTCTTCTAGTGCAACACCGCGTTCTAACATGCGAATTTTCTCACCTGTTAATGGGCCTTTTATTTTTGCAACATACGTTTTTTCAACTTTATATTTAGGATGCATTAATATATTTGCGAAGTCCCCGTCGTTTGTCATTAATAATACTCCTGACGTATCATAATCTAGACGTCCGATTGGGAATAAACGTTGTGTAATTTCAGGGAAAAAGTCTGTTACAACACTTCTACCTTTATCATCTGATACACTTGAAATTACACCAGTTGGTTTATATAGTAAAAAATAAACAGGTTCTTCTTTTTCAAGAGGGATGTTATTTACTTCTACTTTATCTTGAGGAGTTACTTTTGTTCCTAATTCTTTCACTATTTTTCCGTTAACTTTCACTTTTCCTTGCTGAATTAATTCCTCAGCCTTTCTTCTCGATGCAATACCTGCTTGCGCAATCACTTTTTGTAATCGTTCCATTTCTTTTTTTCACCTCGAATTTATCTTACCTTACATTAGAAAGACTTGGCAACCGCATACGCTTTACGGTTATTCGCTCCGTCTCACTTAAACAACATAGCGATGATATTAAACATATAAAGGTCAAATCATGTTTTTATCCTTTATTATTGTCCATATTTTTCATATTTCTCACAATAAAAGTTCATCATTTTGTCAAAAATACCACATAAAAAAACCACTATTAAGCTACACCTTAATAGTGGTCGTATACGTATTATACGCGAAATAGCATAAAAAATGAATAGCTTTACTGAAACAATAGGGAAACAAAGACAATCGAGCAAATAATTCCGATTAAATCTGCAAAAAGACCTACTTTTAATGCATCTCCCATTTTTCTAATACCAACAGCTCCGAAGTATACTGTTAAAATATAAAAAGTCGTATCTGTACTCCCTTGCATCGTAGAAGCTAATCTCCCAATGAATGAGTCTGGCCCATATGTGGCAATTAAATCAGTCGTAATACTTAGACCAGCAGAACCTGAAATAGGGCGTATTAGTGCTAATGGAACGATTTCTGCTGGAACATGAATTAAATCTAGCATTGGCTTCATTACTGATATCATTGCATCTAGCGCACCTGAAGATCGGAATATAGAAATAGAAACAAGCATTCCAACCATAAACGGTAAAATGGAAATTGCAATTTGAATCCCTTCTTTTCCTCCCTCAACGAACGATTCATACGTCGGCACTTTCTTTATCGTGCCATATAAAAGGATAAAACCAATTACACAAGGGATTACCCATAAGGAAATTGTATTTACAATACTCATTTTTTCCGCCCCTTTCTACTCCTTCTTCGGTAAAAATAGCGGTCAATCCAAATCGCTCCAATCATAGAAAGTACTTGTGCAATAAATGTTACCCCAACAATTTCAGTAGGATTGGCTGATTCATACGTCATTCGAATTGAAATGACTGTCGTAGGAATTAATGTAATAGCTGATGTATTTAATGCTAGAAACGTCACCATAGAACGGCTCGCCGAATCCTTTCCTCCATTTAACTCTTTTAGTTGTTCCATCGCTTTAATACCAAGAGGGGTTGCTGCATTACCTAGACCAAAAAAGTTTGCCATCATATTTGATAGAATAAATCCCATGGACGGATGATCCTTTGGTATTTCTGGAAACAACCTTTTTACTATCGGCATAAAAAGTGAAACTAATTTTTTTAACAATCCGGCTTCCTCTGCAATTTTCATTAAACCAAGCCAAAATACTAAAACACTAATAAGTCCTATACAAATCGTTACTGCATCTTTTGCTCCGTCAAATACAGCCTTATTCACTTCTTCCATCGTTCCATTTATCATGGCGTATACAATCCCAATGACAGCCATCGCTACCCATACGAGATTAACCATCGTTCCCAACACCTATCATGTAAGAAAAAATTTCTTTCACATTATTCCAGTAAAGTCCCGTTGTAGCTACTAACTTCCGTTTACTATAAAATAAATTCCGTTCTCCAACTTTCTCATTGCCAACATAAACGTCTGTCTTTCCAACCTTTACTCCATCCTCAAGCGTTATACTTTTATCCAGTTCAACTTTTAATAACACGTTCTTTCTTTCCTCTTCAGTTAACGGCACGGAAAAACTATTCTTTGTATAAACATGGTTGGCATACTTCTTTTCATTTATTTCAGCAATTGCTCCTTGTCCTAAAACTTTCGTTTGTTTGAAACGTTCAAAACCTTTATCAAACAAATTCATATGATCATCCCAATCACTAGAAGCACTCAAAGTTACGACAATTAAATCTAGTCCATCTTTTGATGCCGTTGTAACAAGCGTTCTTCCTGCTTTCTTCGTAAAGCCAGTTTTTCCTCCTGTTGCAAATTCATAATAAGACGTTACCAACTTATGTTTATTTTTCCACGGGTAATCCCAAGAATCGGATTTATACGTTTTTGTTCCAAAGATTTTTTTAAATGACTCGTTTCCCATTGCATACTTTGTTAATAACGCCATATCGTAAGCCGACGAATAATGTGATCCATCTCCATCTAAACCATGAGGGTTTGAGAAGTGAGTATCTTTCATTCCAATTTCTTTCGCCTTTTCATTCATTAAATATACGAATCCATCTATACTCCCACCCACACTTTCAGCAATTACTTGCGCTGCGTCATTACCAGATCTAAGCATGAGTCCATATACTAAATCTTCTAACTTCACTTTTTGTCCAGGCTTTAAATAGATTGCTGATCCTTCCACCCTCACCGCTTCATTGCTAACTGACACCATTTCTTTCATCTTCCCTGATTCAGCAGCTAACAAGGCAGTCATAATTTTTGTTATACTAGCAATTTTTTGAGGTTCATGTTCTGCTTTTCCGTATAATACACGACCAGACTGTTGCTCCATTAATACAGCATTTCGAGCACTGACATTGCTGTTCATCTTTGCATATGTAGGAATTGGCATAACGCTTGCGTACATAATAAGAAGCGTAATGATTACACAAATTCGTCTCATATTTCTCCCCACGTCCTTTTGGCACTTTTTGTACAAGTGTATGCTTGGCCTTTTAAAATATGAACGAAATCTTCCTTCTGCTTCCATTAAAAAAGACGCAGAGAATTTGCGTCTAATATGGTGTCCATTCAATTTGTTTCGCAGTTTCAAACCTTTTTTCTACATCAGGCCAATTTACAACATTCCACCAGTTTTTAATATATTCATCTTTTCGATTTTGGTATTGTAAATAATACGCATGTTCCCAGACATCTAGTACAAGGAGTGGTATCGTATCCCATTGTGTAAATAATTGATGAAGTGTACTTTGCAAAATTTCTAACCTTCCAGACCGGGGCACCCAAACGAGAATTGCCCAGCCTGAACCTTCTACTTTAGAGGCCGCTTCTGTAAAATGTTTTTGGAAACGTAAAAAGCTCCCAAAATCTTGTTCGATTTGTTGTGAAAAAGCACCTCTTGGACTTCCACCACCGTCTTTTTTCATGTTATTCCAAAATATCGTGTGTAAGTAATGACCTGACCCATGAAAAGCCGCTTCTCTTTCCCAATGCTTAATTAAATCAAATTGATTTGTTTTTCTCGCTTCTTCCATCATCTTCTCTGCTTTATTTAACCCTTCCACGTAACTCCGATGATGTTTATCATGGTGTAACATCATAATTTCTTTAGAAATATACGGTTCTAACGCATTATACGGATAAGATAATGGCGGTAGTGTATGTCCTCCAATTGGAACAGCTCGTTCGCTATCCCCTCTTTCATATAATTCATATTCCTCTTCTTCTTGCATAAATACTTCCTGCAAGTGATGCTGAATATGTTCTACATCATCACTTATTTCATACATAAACTCTGCATCTGTTTCATACTCATGCTCTTTCATACGCTCTAACAACGTCTGAATTTTATAAGCAAGCATATGGACATCATACACTTCCATTGCGCGGCTATCTAATACGTGAAGAACACTTTCACACCAATTTTCTACTTCATGAAAGTAATCTGTAAATACACCTTGTTGATTCATGTTGCACCTCCCTAATGCTATCCACTTAACTATATTCAATGAAAATCCCTTATATAACTGTACAAAAGGAAAAGAAGCTAAGTCACCTTAGCTTCTTTTCCGCAATCAATATTTGTGTAACATCTTTGTCTGATAATCCGTCTCATAATATTCTAGTTCTTCACGCATCAATTGAAATTTACCTTCTAAACTCTTCATCACTTGCCCCAAAGATGCAGGTGGTGTTTGTTGAAAAACGATAGAATTTTTTCCTGTATATGCAGACCGACTATTTTCATACCAATAATCACTCTTCGGTGAAAAAAACTCTGCAATTACTTGATGGTAAATCTTATATAAAATTTTTTCAGCTGCTGTTTTTCGAAATGGCTGACTATTCAACAAAACAAAACATGCATCATGCCCTTCTTCGCAAAAAACGAGAAGTCGTCTCATTGATGCTAATAACCCTTTATAATATTGCTCGTTCCCTGCCGGTGTCTCCTCTAATAAAGAAGGCAACGTATGATAATTTACATAATTGGTTATTAAATGAATAGCATCTTCTAAAAATATAGAAACTTGTTCTGTTTGATTTTCAACCATCAAATTAGACATTTTTTCTCTCTCCTTTGCCATTTCACGCTATTTCTACTCTTTTATTTTTATGTAATTCAGCCAATATTTCTTGTACTTTCAACACCGTTCCCTCATCAAAATATTGTTGAAATTCTTCCATATTATTTAAATACAAACGTTTTTGCGCACGAAGCTCCCTATCTTTCACTAAACAACATATCGCTACAATATCGCGCAAATATATGTTTTGTTCTTCTACTTTATACACTGGATTTCCTTCAAAAGGAGTAATTTCTTGTAAAACTTCTTCAAAATATCGAACGTATAAAACCGAAAAAGTTTTCTCTTTATCATTTAATATATATGTCACTTCAGATCTGTTAAAAAAATCCTCTGATGTATTAGGTTTCGCTTTTTCTAACTCATATCCTACATAACCTTTTATAATCATATACTCCCCCCTCCTCCTTCTTTTATCTTATTCTAACTTAATTTTCTGATAAACAAAATATTCTTTTAAATATACCTATATAAAAAATAGCTCCCCTATACAGGAATTTACCTTTTTATTTTTCTTGAAGTTTGTCATAATAATATTATTGTCTCAGTTTTCTTACACAAGGAGAGTTGTATTTATGTCGTTTTCATGGAAACGTTTCTTACAAATCGGGAAAATTATCTTCCCATTTGTTGTATTAACAATTGTATTCTTTCAAGCAAAAAAAGAATTAGCGGGCATTTCTTTTTTAGAAGCGATTGATACAATTAAAAACATTCCAACTGGAGGAGTCTTTTTAGCAATTACACTTGGTGCATTCGCTGTATCAACAATGTTCTTTTATGACTATGTTATGCTTCGTTACTTAAAAGCTGATATTCCTGTCCAAAAGATTTTCCGTATCTCGTGGATTGCTAATACTTTAAATGGATTTATCGGGTTTGGTGGTCTCGTTGGAGCCGGCGTACGCACAATGCTTTATCGTCCATACATAAAAGAAAATGGAAAACTTATTAAAAGTATCGCTTGGATGACAACTGCCTTTATTAATGGATTAGCCATTCTTTCATTTCTTGGTCTTATCGGAATATTAGACACGAGATTTATTTTGCATGAAAAACCATGGCTATGGCCTGTTCTTATCTTCTTTGCTCTTTTCGTTCCTATATATATCGGGTTTTCTAAATTAAAAAATAGAAAAGCGACGCAAACAGAGGGACAAGAAGAAGAGGAGAAAAACCCAACCGTTTTATACTCATTAGTTTCATTAGTCGAATGGGTATCTGCTGGTATTGTTATGTACGTCATATTATTATTATTTGGCATTGAAATCGAATTCCAAAAGTTTTTAGGCGTATATGTCATTGCTGCTTTAGCTGGTGTCGTTAGTCTTGTTCCTGGTGGCCTTGGATCATTTGATCTTGTCTTCTTAACTGGGCTTGGGCAATACGGCATCGATACAGGTGTTTTACTCCCTGCTATGTTATTATATCGTCTCGTCTATTACATCTTACCATTCTGCCTTGGTCTCATTTTTGCAGCTTTTGAAATGACAGGAGTAGCCATTAAAAAGTTTGAAGATAAACCTTTTATTGCGCCTGCATTAGAGACAACTGGTGTTATATGGACTTTGCAGCGTGACTTTCTAGGAAAGTTAGGTTCTTGGGCATCTGCTGCTTTAACAGTATTTGCTGGCTTAATGGTTATTTTATCAACCATTCTACCGACAAGTATAAATCGGGCACACGCCTTACATATTCTAGCTCCAAAACACCTTATTCAATTTTCTTTTAGCTTATCGCTAACATTCGGTATTCTCCTACTCATTCTTTCACGGGGGATATATTACGGAACAAAACGTTCTTATTATATGACGATTGTTTCTTTAATTGGAGCGGCTATTTTTAATACACTAAAAGGAATTGATGTTGAAGAAACGTTTATTTTATTAATCGTACTCGCTGTATTGTATATGCTTCGTAAAAGGTTTGTACGTGAGAAAATGGAAGTCTCACTTTCCGATATCGTAAAAGTTTTTATATTCCTACTTGTAACGTTATATTTATATAAAAACTTAGGTATTTTATTTGCAGGTGCAAAGGAAGCTTTCAAACCTGATTTTGTCGTTCGTAATATTACACAAGTGAAACGAAGTGCATTAGCAGCTGCCTTTTTTGTTCCTACTTTTTTACTAATTGGTTCACTCATTGCAAATCGTTATCGAAATGAATTTCCCGGGCAACCAGCTAATGATAAAAGATTACAAAACTTCTTAGATGAACATGGTGGAAACGTACTTAGTCATTTAGGTTTTTTAGGAGATAAACAGTTCTTTTTCAGTAGTGATGGAAAAGCACTCATTCTCTTCTCAATAACTGGAAAACGACTTATTGTACTAGGTGATCCAATTGGGGACCCTTCCTCCTATCGTACTGTACTGCAAGAGTTTTTAGCTGAGGCTGATCGATTTGGATACATTTGTGTATTCTACCAAATTGAAAGTAAATGGATGAGTTTATATCACGATTTTGGTTATAACTTCTTTAAGCTCGGTGAAGAAGCTGTTGTTGATTTAAATACATTTACAATAACAGGAAAGAAACGCGCTGGCATGCGAGCTACTTTCAACCGTTTTGAAAGAGAAGGCTATACATTCTCTATTCACGAGCCACCTTTCTCAGACGAATTATATGAAGAGTTAAGAAAAGTTTCAGATGCATGGCTTGGTGGAAAAAAAGAGAAAGGTTTTTCACTCGGATACTTCGATCGTGAATATATTAGTCGTGCTCCTATTGCAACATTATCTGATGCAGATGGAAAAATTATTGCATTCACAACATTCATGCCCGTATATCAAAACGGATCATTATCTGTCGATTTAATGCGATATTATCCAGATGCGCCTAGCGGCATTATGGACGCAATTTTCATCCACTTATTCCAGTGGGCAAAAGAAAATGAATACCACTCCTTTAATATTGGTATGGCACCACTTTCAAATGTTGGTTTATCCACACAGTCTTTCTGGTCTGAACGAGTGGCTGCTGCAATCTTTAATAACGTTCGTTATACGTATAGTTTCAGCGGATTACGACATTTTAAAGAAAAATATAAACCAGCATGGAGCGGTAAATATTTAGCATTTAGGAAGAATCATTCTTTACCAATTACAATGCTCTCTGTAACAAAATTAATAGGAAAAAGAAAAAACAGCTAAATTCTTAGCTGTTTTTTCTTTTTTGAACTTGTACAATAAATTCTTTTTCATACTTCTTACCATTTATATAGAAATTCCCCCACATTTTATACGTGCCCTCGGCAGGAAATGTAATCCGGTATTGTAATTGCTCATCCGTATCTACAGGCATAGCGTATAAAAAGTTCTCCTTCGTTTCATCCACGATATAGAGTGACTCTACTTCTCCTCTCTCTGAATGTAATTTCAATTTTTCACCCTTTTTCGCTTGAAACTGAAATGTTAACGTAACTGGTTCATTCGGATGTAATGCGCCAAATAAAAGAGAAACTTCATACTCTCCTATTTTTTTTGTAAGTACACTGTCGATTGGAAATTTCACTTTTTTCTTATTGTTCTCCTCTTTCGTTCTACCAAAATCTTTCCTAGCGAATGACTCTACGGACTTATTTTTATCTTCGTATAAAAATATTGTATATTCTTCGTCTTTCGCTATTTTGGAAGATAACTTATATGACCCGTTCCCTGCAAATGTAGGTTTAATTTGTTGTATGTGTTTTAACTGTCCATCTACAATCACTGCCCGAATTTGATCATTTACACCACGAATTTCATTATTCTTTTTGTTTAACAACTGAAATACAATATCTACTTTCTCATTTCCCTTTCCATTTGACACATCCCACTTTACTTCCTGAACATCTCCTACAGTCTCTTCGTTTTCTTGATATTTTTTTATGTAAAATCCTCCTGCCACAATAAGTACTAACGCAATAAGTCCAATGACAAGATTTTTCAAAACATCACCTACCATTTTTATTGTCTCTGTTCATACAAAACTTCTTAAGGTATATATTCTAGATTATGATTTATGAAATCCTCCTATTTTGCACATATTACAAATAATAAAAAGATTTTAATTGAAAGGATTCGTAGTGTATAATGCAAATGATATTGATTTCTATCAATACATTATAAGGAGGACTTTTCATGAGTGTACATATCGAAGCAAAACAAGGCGAAATCGCTGAATCTATTCTATTACCTGGTGATCCATTACGTGCAAAATATATCGCTGAAACATTTCTAGAGGATATTACTTGCTATAATAACGTACGTGGTATGTTAGGTTTCACTGGAACTTATAAAGGAAAACGTGTATCTGTTCAAGGTACAGGTATGGGTGTTCCTTCTATTTCTATTTATGTAAACGAATTAATCCAAAGCTACGGAGTTAAAAATTTAATTCGCGTTGGAACTTGCGGTGCAATTCAAAAAGATGTAAAAGTTCGTGATGTTATTATCGCAATGACGGCTTGTACTGATTCTAATATGAACCGTTTAACATTCCCAGGATTTGATTTTGCACCAGCTGCAAACTTTGATCTTTTAAAGAAAGCTTACGATGCTGGAACTGAAAAAGGATTACACGTTCGTGTCGGTAACGTTTTAACAGCAGATGTGTTTTATCGTGAAAGCATGGACATGGTTAAAAAACTTGGAGATTACGGTGTATTAGCAGTAGAAATGGAAACAACTGCTCTTTACACATTAGCAGCGAAATACGGTGTAAATGCATTATCTGTATTAACAGTTAGCGATCACATCTTCACTGGCGAAGAAACAACATCTGAAGAGCGTCAAACTACATTTAACGAAATGATTGAAATCGCTTTAGATGCAGCAATTCAACAATAATACACTAAAGAACTTGTCATACGTCTGGCGAGTTCTTTTTATGTGACTTTTTATAAATAACTATTTTATAAAGAGACAGATTTCTCCCCTCTACTTTCTTGTAACGTTTGTTATAATAAAGTGAAACTTTAATCAGTGGGGATTTTTCCCATTCTCCATTGATTATTAGTTGAACCAATCAGGATTTTACGGGCAGTTGATCTCCCGCCTAACTCCCTTGTATTTGCCGAATTTTGAAGTAGGAGTCTTATTACCTGTTAAGGCGGGATAAAGAAATCATTTACAGTATTTCTCATAAGAGGTGACGCAGTGAAAAACAGAAGTATCGTCTTTAAACTATTTTTATTAACATCAACTTTATTTACAATAATATTCCTACTTTTTTTCCTAGGACAATCTCTATTTTTAGAGAAATTTTATATTAATAAAAAAGTAAAAACAGTTCAAACTGCTTTTGAAAAATTCGTAGATAATTATGACAAAAGTGATAAAAGTTATGAGAAAGTTAGAAAACTAAAACAAGAATTTCATGATAAAACAAATGCCGATATGCAGTTTTTGGATTCTAACGGTATTATTAAAAGTGATAACAATTACTATATCGATGTATTTAATCCCAACAATAATAAACAGTATTCCATTCCACTCAATAATCTTTTAACACCAGAAGAATATAATAAATTCGAAAATTTAGGTTTAAAAAAAGATGTAATAATTAATGTTGATGGAGTCGTACAAGAGAATAATATAATCACACCACAAAAATTAGGAACGAATTATAATCAATGGCAAAACGAACATTTCTATTCGGATTTTCAGTCGATTAATGGTAATCCTTCCAAAAATAGACTTACAAGCCGATACAAATCTACAACTCGCATCGTCTTTACAGGTGTTATAACTAAGTTACAGCTCCCATCAAAAGCTGAGGTTCGTCTTGCAAATGATATTGAAACATTACAAGCCGTTCAATATTTTGCAGATATTATTAGAGATGGCACTTCTAACTCGAACCAATTAAACACGTTCATATTAGATGGTGGCGAAAATATAAAAAATAGTATCTTTGTAAAACCGATTATAGAAAACGGAAAGATTACAGAATATGCTTTTGCGATAGCATCTTTGCAGCCTGTTAATGAAGCGATGCTCGTTTTAAAAGATTATTATGTTTATGCCTTAATTATCGTGTTTCTCGTTATTATTTTGTTATCCTTCTACTACTCAAAAATCATTGTTAAGCCATTAATTAAAATAAATCGTGTTACAAAAAAAATGGCTAATTTTGATTTCAGCGAGAAATTACCTGTTACAGCTGACGATGAAATTGGCGGGCTTTCTGGCAGTATCAATACATTATCTGTAAATTTAAAAGATCGAATCGATCGATTAAATGTCGCTAATACAAAGTTACAACAAGATATTGAACGTGAACGTCAATTAGAAAAAACAAGAAAAGAATTCATTTCTGGCGTGTCACACGAATTAAAAACACCACTGAGTGTAATTAGAAGTTTTGCAGAAGGAATTAAAGATGGTGTTAGTAAGGATACTTCGTATTATACTGATGTTATTTTAGAAGAAACAGAAAATATGAACAGGCTGATTGTTGAAATGTTAGAATTAGCAAAGTTGGAATCTGGTACTTACAAACTAGATATGACGACGTTCTCAATCGGTGAATTAACGCAACAAGTCTACACAAAATTATTATTTAGCATGGAAGAAAAACATTTACAAGTGAATGTCGATGCAGACCCTTCTATACTTGTTAAAGCAAATCGTAGCCGTATTGAGCAAGTAGTTGTGAACTTACTAAGTAATGCAATCCGTTATACGCCAGATGGAGAAAAAATACAAGTCTCTATTATAGAAGCAGAAGATACCGTAAAAGTCGAAATCGAAAATACAGGAAACCCTATCCCTGAAGAAAGTCTTGAAAAAATTTGGGATCGCTTCTATCGTCTAGATGCATCACGTAGCCGTCACACTGGAGGTACCGGTCTCGGATTATCTATTGTTAAAAACATTTTAGACCTCCATCATGCCGAATACGGTGTGTATAATACGACTAACAGTGTTGTATTCTATTTCAATTTACAAAAAGTAAAAGAAGTCAAATAATTTGTCTTAATTTCACTAGGAGTTCACATGAAATTCACACTCTCCCTTTATAGTAAGAAACAAGTTAATCCTTTCCTTTACACATATAAAAGAGGAGAGTGCGTGAAATGAAACAAGCAGGACAACCTATTCAAAATGAAAAACAATTAGAAACTATCAAAAATATACTTTTACAATCTTCGAAACGTGATGGCTTATTATTCGTATTAGCTGTAAATTCTGGCTTAAAAGTAAGTGAAATCTTACAATTAAAAGTTAGTGATGTAATCGATGAAAATGAAAATGTTCGCCATTCCATTTTATTTTACAATGAAAAAGTGAAGAAACATAAATGGTTTGCTGTAAATGAAGACTTACAGCACGCAATCGAAGACTACATGAAAGAACGTAAAACTTGGAAACGTAATGAACCATTGCTAAAATCTCAAAAAGGAACAAAATCTATTACGAGACAACATGCATGGTACATTTTAAACAAAGCTGCAAAAGAAGTTGGATTAGAAGGGATTAGCTCACATACACTTCGAAAAACTTGGGGTTATTGTGCATACAAATCAGGTGTTGATATTGCATTTTTACAACACTTCTTTGATCACAGTACTCCATCAAAAACTTTAAAGTATATCGGTATTGCTTAATAACTCTTATACATAAAAAAGGTTACCATTTGAAAATTTGGTAACCTTTTTTATATTTCATATTCTCTTTTCTTGTCTCTCCTATACTGTAGTGGTACTCTAATACTAAGGGGGAGAAATTATGAACACACTTACAATTGAATTACCAAAAGAAACGGCTGAAAAACTTGATTTATTAAAACAAGCTTATGAAAAGAAAACAGGTGCTTCTATCTCTGAGAGCACTCTCGTTCAAACACTTATCTCAAAAGAATTTATCCAGGCGATAACTCCTTTTGATTTACAACAATTTGTCAACGGAAAAGAACAGCATTAATGCTGTTCTTTTTTTATCTCTATTTAAAATATACAAAGTTTTTTATATATTTTTAGAAAAACCATTGACAATGATAATGATAACCATTATCATTTATTGTGAAGCCAACAATTGATGAATCAACCAAACGCTCAGTAACATTGTTACCCCTCTTTTTCATATAGAAAGGCACTGTACATTCCCCCTGTTTGTACAGTGCCTTTCTTGTTTATTATCATTCAAAAAAATTTAATTGCTCCGGCTTCGGCTCACCATATGTAATGTTCATCATTTTCATAAGCTGTTTCGCATTATCTGCTGCATCCCCACCTGAATTGTTGTTAAACAGTACGTATATATCCTTTGTTTTCTTTTTTAATTGCTCTAGTCGTTCAACCCATTCTTCCAGTTCTTTATTGTTGTAGCGATATAAACAGCGAACCGCTCTCCAATTTTCCCCTTTATCAAGCCAACCATGAACATTTCGACCGTGAAAACGTATTAATGCCATGTCTGAATTCGTAACCTCTAACACGAGTGGCACAGAACCTATCCCAGCCTGTGGTTCATCACAAATTGTATGAACCCATTTCTCCTGTTCTAGAAACTGTAACGTCTTATCTCTCATTTCTGGATAAAACCATGTTTGATTTCGAAATTCTATTGCACATGGTAAACCTTCCATTTTTTCTTTCGTATATCGAAGAAAATCTACATTTTTCTTTTTGCAATCAAACCATGGTGGATATTGAAATAAAATTGTTTTTAATTTATCAGCTTCTAATAAAGGAAGAATAGACTGTTTATACACATCAAACATCTCATCGAACGTAGAAAAAGGAATTTCACCTTTCATATGTCCTGTCATTCCTTGATACGCTTTTACGACAAAAGAAAAATCTTTCGGCGTTTCCATTGCCCATTTTATATAATTTCGTGCAGGTTGCATCGCGTAAAATGAACTATCCACTTCCACAATAGGAAAATACTCGCTATATGTTCGTAATTTATTTCTATTTTCATAGGAATCTATGTATAAAGAATTATGATCTCCCCATCCTGTCACTCCAATGAACAGCACATATATCCCTCCCTTTTTAACTTCATCTTCTATTCACTTTCCAAACACTTTGCATCATGTAGCCTTTTCTTTAAGAGTATCCTTATAAAAATATGATATACTATATGGAAGAATTTTTAAAATGAGGGGTTATTTATTTATGCTTCCAAACGATGCTACTGTATCTCATGAAAAACGAATTGAAGAACTAGAAAATAAAGTACGTTTTTATGAAGAACTTGTGAATCAATTACCACATCATTTCACATACAAAAATCCACATATTGGTTTACGAATAAAGAAAACCAGAACAACTCATTCCATTCAAGAAATACCAAAAGAAAATAAAGAAGCTAATTTTCAACTTACTTGTGATTCATTATTTTTATTTGAACAACTTGAAAAACACTTTGTTCATATTTTTGATGCCTTTTCACATCATGTAACCTTTGTCGATAGTAAAGGGAATATTACTTTATGTAATCAAGTTGCCGCAGATGATTTCGGTGTAATACGTAATGATATTATTGGAAAACCAATTCAACAATTACTAAACTTGCCGGAAGAAAAAATTAAAGCAATTGAAACATTAAGAACGGGAACAGAAATATATAATGAAGAAGTTTTAGACAAAAATTACGGTATTATAAATAACCGAATTATTCGTGATTATAACGGTGAGATTTTTAGAGTTATTAGTGTCTTTCATTATTTAAATACAGAACGTGATGCAGAGAAGTTTTCGTTAGCAGGGCGAATCGCAGCTGGAATTGCACACGAAGTACGAAATCCTCTTACAACAGTACGAGGATACTTACAATTTTTACAAGAAAGCGTTTCTACATCAAATCAAGAGTTATTTAAAAACTTGCTTATCCCTGAATTAGATCGTGCAAATAATATTATTACAAAATTTTTAGCTGTTTCAAAAACACGGGAATTTACAAGAGAACCGTTTCCGATCAATACATTTTTACGTGACTATATTCAACAGTTACTAGCTAGTGAAGTCTCCTTGCATAACATTTCAATTGATTATAACTTCTCTAATGAATTAGATGATATTTTAGTCAATATTGATCGACATGAACTTGTTCAAGTGTTTTTAAATCTATTTCAAAATGCCGTCGATGCTCAAGGCGACAAACCTCTTTCTATTCAAATCACTAGTTATCGCCTTGATAACTTCGTTCGGATTACTTTCACAGATAATGGAATTGGTATTCCTCCAGCTATTCAAGAATATATCTTTGATCCATTCTTCTCAACGAAGGATTCGGGAACAGGACTAGGCTTGTCAGTAACAAAAAAAATCATCCAAAATCATAACGGTACGCTCAAAATGACTAGTGCTCCAGACGGTACAACCTTCACTATTTCTATTCCGATTTTACCTAAAGTAAATCGTGAAGCAATTAACTTATAAAATGATAATGCTGTTCTATGAACTCCCTTTAATTGTTAAGCAAACTCTAACAATTAAAGGGAGTTTTTTTATGCTAATTTATTCTCTTTAAAACATATAGATTTTTCTCTACTTTTTTATTATTCGTGTTAGGTAGGTAAACTTCTTATTTTTTGAGAAATAGTAGTTTGTCCATCACGAATTTAATTTGAATTTCATTTTAATATATAGTAACGACTATTTATTCTATGAAAGAAAGGAATGAAAAGATGAACAATAAAAATAAAGGAAAAGTATTTTATGGTAATGATTGTTGCGAAGTAAGAGCATGTAGCCATATTAACATCTCTAAGTCAGAACTTACAGAATTTGTTAGACTTCTTCAAGCTCTTGGTCAAGCTATTCAAGCTGTCTTCCAAAACCCTTCTCAAAATAATATTGATAATCTGATTAACGTCTTAAATAATCTCCAACGATTCCTCAATTGCTTAGATTTGTCTCCTGCACAAAAACAAATTGCAAATTCTATTATCGCTAATCTGTTAACTATTTTAAGAACAACACCTTTTTCATGTGGGGCATTATACGTTGAACTACAAAGCCTGCTTAATTATTTATTGTATATCGCTAAGTTATTCAAAATTGATTGCTGTGCTATCGATAATCTCGTTAAACTCATTTCAGAAATTCAAGCTATCTTAGTTCAATATGGATCTGGTTGCCTAGGTGGAGGAACTACTGGTGCTACGGGGGCTACTGGGGCTACTGGACCTCAAGGCGCTACTGGACCTCAAGGTCCGGCGGGCGCTCAAGGCGCTACTGGGGCTCAAGGTCCGGCTGGTGCTCAAGGCGCTACTGGGGCTCAAGGACCTCAAGGTGCTCAGGGACCAGCAGGTGCTCAAGGTGCTACTGGACCTCAAGGTGCTCAAGGTATTCAAGGGCCAGCAGGCGCTACGGGGGCTACTGGTGCTCAAGGCGTTCAAGGGCCAGCGGGCGCTCAAGGCGCTACTGGCGCTCAAGGCGTTCAAGGGCCAGCAGGCGCTACTGGTGCTACTGGCGCTCAAGGCGTTCAAGGGCCAGCGGGCGCTACTGGCGCTCAAGGTGCTCAAGGGCCAGCAGGCGCTACTGGTGCTACTGGACCTCAAGGTGCTCAAGGGCCAGCGGGCGCTACTGGTGCTCAAGGTGCTCAAGGTGCTCAAGG
>NZ_JACVUW010000020.1:0-53435 GCF_016625265.1 Bacillus sp. S71
TAGTCGCTAGCGACTATGTTATGGTCATTTTGCAAACGCAAGAAAGATCATTAAAAGGTGCTCAAAAATACATTGAACATGTTTTTTCTTTAGCGGATGACTACGATTTACCATTAGAAATTATCGGGGCATTACCTGTACTGATGCAAAACGGGAATGAAATTGACAAAGATATCCTTCAAGAAGCCGAAGAAATTTTCGGTAAAGCTAATGTGTTTAACAATATTATTAAACAGATGGCACGTTTAAAGAGATTTGATAGAACGGGAATAACTTATAATTTGAAAGATGTTCATGATAAAAATGTTCATAATGTATATCAAAAGATAGCGAATGAAGTTGAAGAAAGAATCGGAATACTAGAAGGAGTTAAATAAGCACATGGATATAAATAAAGACGAACTTGGTATGAGAAAAGAAAGAAAGAAAAAGACAGAAGCGTCTGTGACATACACACCTGATGAAAAAGAAAATCAAGACCGAACTTTCCCAGAAGGTGACAAGCTCTTTGAAAAACCTAAAAGAAAACTCACTACAAAAGAGTTGCCCAAATCTTTCCGTGTTTCATTAGAAACACATACAGCAATATCAACACTTGCTACAATTGAAGATATGAAAATTTATGAAGTGATAAATATGTTAATCGAAGAAAAAGTCGCTTCATTACCTACACCAAAACAAAAATTAGTAAAAAACGCTGTAAAACAAGTGCTTGAATCGAAGAAAAGCCGAGAATAGGAATGAAGTTAAACTTTATTCCTATTTACATAAACGTATTTATAATTTTATAAATTTATACTTTTATAAAATTATAAAAATCAAATAGGAGTGATACCTGTGGAAAATAAGAATAGTTCATTTGTAGTAACTGTTATACCTATCACTGACGATTCAGCTTCGAATACCGAAATTAAATCGCAAACACCTGAGAAAAAGAGTTTTAAAAACCAACAGGGTAGTATTAAAATCCCTAAACAATCCAAAGAAGAACTTGAAGCGCTAATGAAAATTACCAACACGAAATTCACTCATGAAATCATCGGTTTACTTATTAATAATTATGTGGAAAATGAATTGACTGTAGAACAAAAAACAAAATTCAAACTCTTAACAGACATTTAAAATTATATAAAACTGGAGTGGTACCTTTGGAAAACAAAAACAAATCTTATATAGTAACTGTGACGCCTATTACTGAAAGTTCAGCTTCAACTATTCAAAGTGATCAGACTAACATGAAAAAGGAAATACAAACGCCAGAGAAACCAGATCAACGTTTAGTTCCATCTAAAACAGCTAAAATTTCACCTGCCGTTTTGCTAAAATTAAATACCCTTAAGCCGTTTATTCAAGAACAAGAAGGTATGGATAAAACATCAATTAATAACATTATTGATATGCTGGTTGAACACTATGTAGATGCAAACTTAAAAGATCGACATTCTAAAGCATATAAAGATATGTACAAGCGTCTTTATGAAGTGTTAGATAATAAATAAAATCTTTTTAATTGGAGTGTTCATTTTGGATAAAAAATACTTGGTGACTGTAACGCCTGTTCTAGATAATCATGTAACAAATAAAAAGAGTCCCTTGTCAGCAACAGACAGAAAAAATATAAAAGTATCACCTGAAACACTTAGTAAAATAAAGGCCATTAGCACAATGAAAGACATAAAAAATTACGAACTTATTGATGAAATATTAGATTACTATATCGCTAATAAGTTGAGTTCAAATGAACAAAACAATCTCAATGACATAATATCCATTAGAAAATAAGCCCTACTTTTTTTTGTAGGGCTTCATCTTCCTTTTTCACCAGAACTTCCACCAAGGCTTTTTCTTCTCTTTCGCAGCAGCAACCTCATCCCGAAATTCCTGCATCAACCTCTTCGTTTCCTGCATCTCACGTAATGTCTTCATAAGCGTCTCATCCCGCGCTTCCAATCGTTTTTCCACTCGTTCATTATGCGCTTCTACGCTCGCTTTGATTTCATCGTTACTTTGCTTGGCCTGTTCACTTAATCGCTTCTCCATCGCTAACATGCTTTGATTCATTTCTTGCGCCATAACGCTGTACTGCTCCTGTAATTGCTGTTTAATGTGGAATGGCACTAAGTCCGTTTCCTCAGACTCTTCTTGAATCAGATCCGGATTAACTTTCTCTATTTGCTGCGCTATCATCTTCGCTGCCTTCTCTAGCGTCATACCGTCATGCTTACTCAGTTCAATTAACTTCTCAATGACCATAATGTCGCTGTCTGTGTATTGGCGTCTGCCACGATTATCTTTCTTTACTGCGAATCCTTCACGTGATAATACTTCCATGTACTTTCTAAGGGTGCTATCACTTATTCCTAGTCGTTTGTATACTTCACTAGCAGAATAAACAATTTCGTCCGTCATAACGTCACAACACCTCCTAGTGACAGTATTCCATGAGGTTTAAGGAAATCCTGCAAATACAAAGGTCATCCATACTACCTTTTTATACAGCAACACATAAACCATTGATTAACCAATGATAAATTCGATAATTTTGGTATTTAAGATGAAAACCTAGCATAAATATGGATTAGGTTCAAAATCACCAATGACTAATCAATGGAATTGAAAGGGGAATGAATATGATTTTAGGAAACTCGTATGCTATCGATTTAGGGAATGGTTTTACCAAACGTGCTTTTAAGAAAAATAAAGAGTTAGAAGCTGCCGTTATCACAGAATTATCGGTATTAGCAGAGATAACTGAGTTTTTCAATAAAGATAACTTTACTAAACTTGAACTCCTGGGAGTAGACTCTACATACTACCTAGGAGAAGAAGCTCGGAAATCCAAACTCCCATTAATTCGTGCACTCGGGGAAGATAAAGCAAAGCGATATGAGGATCATTGCTTTAAAAAACAATTATTCGGGTTTATTGCTAAGGATTTTATAGGTTCTAAAACAATAACACTCCCTCTACTCGTTACAGGATTACCAGTTTCTCACTTCAAAAATAAACGTGAATTATTAGAAAGAATTGTAACTACTGAAACCGCATTGAAAATAAATAACGAGATTGTCACAGTTAATGTAAAAAAATGCTTAGTAATCCCTCAACCGGTAGGTACGCAATACTACCTTATTAAGAAAAATATAATCAATTCAGATGACCGAATTTTAATAATTGACGGTGGCTTCGGTACCTTAGATGTAACTGATATGTCCGGAAACTCTGTTATCGATCGTTTAGGGTCAGAATTGGGTTGTGAAAAAGCATTCCTAAATATCGAACAAATTGTACGCGATAATATTGGGGAGACACCTGAATTAAGCATTTCTAATATGCATTACATCCTTGAAAAAGGATACAAGTACAATGGTACAGAATATGACTTGTACAATGATAAAAATGTATCTAAAAAAATAGATAGAGAGTTAAAACGTCATTTTAACTCAGTTATGCATGAAGTATCTCAAAAGTTCAATTTCGCTGTTTATGACAAAATCATTTGGACTGGAGGAATGGCAGCACTACACAAATCAAATATTGAAGAGAAGCAGGAGCAATTCCCCGCGTTTAGAATATTAAAAAATGGTCAAGAAGCGAATTTGTTAGGTTATTACTATTTAGGATGTGATGTTTTTGACAAATTTACCAAAGAAAAAACTGCAAATTGAATTAAACCCTAGTAATGATAAAGTCCTTTATAACCTTATCTCTCAATTAGAAAAACAAGGTAAAGGTCAAAAAGGATATGTAAATAAACAAATCAAAAGACGTTTGGAGATGTATCAAGTTCTTGCTGAAGTAGCTGGTGAAGACGATCCATTACAGTTAGTAAAAAAAATATTAATTAATATCAATATGCATGGTATACCAAACGATGACGGGATTGACGAAAAACCTTCTAATAAAACTGTAGACAATGCGATGGATTTAATAAAGGGACTAAATGAGTGGTAGATGATTATATCAGAAAATGATTTAGATTTATTACTTTCCCACTCCCTTCTCTTAAAAGTAGTAGTAAAAATGGAATTTGGGAATTATGTCCCTGAGATAAAAGAGAGGGAAGAGGCAATTTTTCGAAAGAGGGGAGCTTCATGAGTGTAATCAACCCTATGTTTGAACCTCGAAAACAATCTATTAAAATAACAAACCAACAATCTCGTAAAACTCGTTTCGATAAAAAGAAAGACGTAAAAATCCCCGTAAATGAAATACAAAGACAACTAATAAGATCCTCAGCATTCCAAGAAGGAATAACCACTACACAATACATGTCTAAATTAATTACAGAACACCTCAGAATTGATTATATAGGCGAAATACATGCATACGAATATAAAGACACTAAAAAATATATCCATGCGAAATTGGAGCAGGAAACACATTCTAAGCTTGTCCGATTAGCGATTGAATGGGGAGTTTCACAAAGAGCTGCAGCAACACGTATTTTATGCTTTGCATTACGCACAATGTGAGAGGTGACAGCATGTATAGTAAATACGATGTGATGACAAAAGAAATCCGACTTATGAGCACTAGTAATTGGTGGGAACGAACTAAAATTGAATGGAAATTAAAAGAGAAGTACCGTTTTGAAGTGAAGATGCTCAAAATTTACTTATTCCGTATGAATATTATTATCGAAGATATGGAAGAGGAAGAATATGAGTGTAATGCTAGTGATCTAGCTGAAATACTAGTCGAGGACTTTCTTGAACATATAAGGTCCAAGAATAGTATGGAGCAGCTGTATCAAATTCTAGAGAGTAAGAAGCACTATACTGATTATGAATTAGAATTTAATGAAAATGATGAGCGATACGGAACAATTGATGTAAAGATTGATAGAAGAACATTGAGGCGAATTGAAGTGTTTTTCTCTGATATGGCCCATTCATTCCCTCTACATGGTTATACAGCTGACAAACTGATTAACATTTTAATGTGCGATTACATGAAGTACTATGCAGAAGAACCAGGAAAGAAACTATCCCTACTGAAAAGACGTTTTTCGTAAGAATTTGTCGTTCATGCACCATTTTTAGGCCCCTATTTTTAGGGGTTTATTTTTTGTGCATTTCGGAAAGTACTGTAGATAACAATTTTCATAGGGAGTGAGAACGATGTGGAGGTTTCGTTCCAAGAGAACGCCATTAGGAAGGTTTTTAGATAAACATAGAATTGAACAGGAATGGCTAGTCAGGAAATCTGGATTAGGGAGAAATACTGTAGGAGATTTAGCGAATAAGCCAGATAGATCACCCACAAGAAAAACAATGCAGAAAATATTAAAGGTGTTGAGAAAGTTTGATTCAGAGATTAAAGCGGATGATTTTTGGGATATGTAAAATAAGCCGCCCAATAGGACGGCTTTCATTGTTTACTTTTCAAATTTCACATATCCACCTGAAACCCATTGATTGTCGCCAACATTATACCAACCGTCTCTACATCCCCAAGTTTGATATTTTTCACCTTGGTACACATTTTTCGCGATGCCATAATTAGTTCCTGGGCCAGTGCGAACGCGTAACACATCAGCAGTAATAGTCACAACACCAACGCCATCATTTGAAGGCTTCGAAGGTTCTGGTGCACATCCTCCAGTATAATTAATATATGATGGGTCGTTATAAACCCATTGCTCACCGCCGAGGTTTAACCATCCGTTCGATTCCCCAAACACTTGATATGGTTCCCCTTTTCCTAATTGACGAATAACTCCGTATCCAGTACCAGGTCCTTTACGAAGATTAACATTATTACCCTCAATATATGCAATGCCTGTCCCACTAGATGATGGTGGAGTAGGTGTTGGAGATACATTATTACTACCGCCGCTATATGCATTTTGGACTCTTTCGATAAAGCTATCCCAACGTCCTTCTGCTAGCATGCGATGAGGACAATACTTTCCACTCCACGATTGGTGTGTGCGAACTTTACTAATTGGAATATTGTACTGTTTCATGAGTTGAGCGACAACGATAGCTGCATTATCTTCTGCTTTATAATATCTTTCTCCACCATTTAAAGAGTAGCAAATCTCAACCCCGATAGACTTTCGATTACCATTTCCGCCACCATCCCCACAATGCCAAGCGTTACGTTCTAAAGGAATACCTTGTACAGCTTCTTTATCATCTACCGCAATATGAAAAGATACTTGGTTGTCATTACGGATCATATATGCTACTTCATTTTCTGCTGTGGCATCGTTGTACGTATTGTGAACTGTGATGAATTCAGGGTTCATTGTGTAAGGACATTTTGTACCATATTTACTTGAATCAACTAGTTTTTTTCTGATTTCCATTATTCAACATCTCCTTTTTCGTTTTGGTCGTCAGCATCTCCATGACTTGTCCAAATACCTAGCGCAATACCAAATAAATAAACGGCTTGCTGCACCTTTTCTAAATTCCCTTCAAATCCAGTTACTCCGAATACCGATAAGATCAGTCCAAAGCATGAAAAAAGCGCAACCCATGTTTTCCAGTTGCGCAAACGTTTTAAAATATTTTCTTTTGTTAGTGGCATTGTTAATTTGCCTCCTTTTCTAAGTTATCTATCCTCTTATGAGCTTGCTTTGAGCTTTCTTCAACTCGTGTGACACGCTCCCCAAGAGCAATCATTTGTTTTTCACTTGCTTTCAAGTCGATTCGGATATCATCAACACCCTTGCGGATATATCCCAGCTCAGCCTTCATTTCTGCACTTTGTTGCCCATCAGATTTAATGGACTTCGTTCTGTTTAAAGAGTACGCAAAGTAGCTAATAGCAAGCGAAAGTACTGCAATTAGCACCCCGATTTCAATATTCATTGATTCAGCTCCTTTCAAAATAAAAAGAGGAGCAAATGCCCCTCTTAACTTGTGGATGTCCTATTTAATTTTAAAGGCCTGTTTGTGGTGTTTCACATATTGCCAAACGAGTTGGTCGATCTCTTTCCGTTGAGCTCGATGTAAAGAACAGTAATAATCGAAGAAGCCCATATATTTATAAGCCTCGTCACCAATTGCATTTAAATCAATATAAATATTATCACGCGCACCATTCGGCGCTTCGATTTCGAAAGTGTATTCTTCCAGTTTACCTTCTACCTTTTCGAATGAACCTTCTACCGCTTTTCCTAGTCGTCCCATGTATGAATTGTACATATAGCACATCTCCTCTTCTTATAATACATAGAACTTAATCTGTTGATCTTCATTATGTCAACTGATTTACTCGATTAATTTAATTTCCTTCTGTTACAGGTGGTTCTTCAGTCGTTGGTGGTGTATCAGGTTCAGTTGTTCCACCTTCAGTTGGCGGTTCTGTCACTGGTTCTGTCGGCTTCTCTGGTTCCGTTACAGGTGGTTGTTCTGGCTCTTTTGGTTCTTCTTTAATTAGAACAACCTGCGCCACCTCGAATTTTTGATAAATATTGTGGCCAATTAAAACTGTAGTTACATTAGAACTGTTTAGCTGTGAATTCAAAAACTTGATATCGAAATCAATTTCTACAGGAATTTCTACGGATTGCCCATTTCTTAATAACACTTTTACTTTCTTAGAAGTGTTATCTGTATTTTCTACAGGAACTACAACTCTTTTTACATCAAGACGGGCACTAATAAGATCTCCAATTAGTACCGTTGTAATTTCCCCATTGTTTAATTGTTCATTAAGTAATACTGGATTATATTCGTCAGTTTGTACCACTAATTTCTCGCTACTTGTATATACTTCAATTGTTTTCATATCAGTTCATCTCCTTTTGTAATCTTTCGCTATAAGTAATACTGCATTTATCATAAATCCCTACTGGAGATGCAGCCTTAACTTCCTGATCTAACACTAGAGTAACGTTCATGATAATTGGTGTATTACCAATTAACTTTTTAATTAACCAATATCTTAATTTCAAATAAATTCCTCCCTAAAAGAAAAAGAGAAGCGATTACTTCGCCTCTCTTAATTTCTTAGCTTCTTCAATTTTAGCTTTTGCACCATCATAATCTTTAGCTGCAACAAGATTGCCAACTTCAGTTAATTTATCGAAGTAGTCATTCATTTTCGGATCTAATGGTTTTAACTGCTTTACTAATTGATCAGTTCTCATTTTACTTACCTGTGGATCTCCACCATTTTTTAAAATATCTAAATCAATTGTACTTACAATAGCCTTTTCGTACGGTTCTAAATCACTCATTAGATAAACGATTTCACCTTTATCAATATGTTTATTAGCTTCCTCAATCATAGTTCCTTGCCAAGGATATGTTGATCCTGGTGGCAATTCTATAGTTCTTTTAGTTGGTATTTCTTTAGTTTCACTCGTTTTTTTTACATCTGCACTTGCTTGCTTTGTCTCAGTTTTAGTAGTCTTCTCGGAATCCCCACACGCAGTTAAACTACCAATTCCTAAAGCGATTGCTAAAATTAGTGAAAGTCGTTTCTTCATCCCCATATCCCCTTGACTTTTAATATTTATATTAAAGTTAACTGTTGAATACCATCTTTATACCCGAGAAATGCATATATTTTTTCTTTTCTTTTTTCATCGTAAAATTCTTGATTTAAATACCATTCTAAAAAATCAGTGTCATTCTTACTTGTATTACAGAAAGAGCAAGCTGGCAGAATATTATCTTTCGTATATTCCCCACCTTTAGAAATTGGAATGAAATGTTCTTGTGTCGGATTTTCCAAGACAGTCCCACAATAACAGCAACTACTTTTAAAAAAGTTTATGCATTCGCACCATTCCTTAGTTGTGTATCGAGAAGGTAATGATTTTTTCCTTGACCTCCGTTTTTGTCCATTTATTTTTATGCTAAGTTTACCTTTTGGTGTTTTTTGATATTTCCTCACTTTACTAATCTCGTATTCTCTATTGTTATGATATTTCAATCTTCTTCTTTTTAAAATTTCATCTTTATTATTTTCATACCAGGCTTTACGCCACTCATCTTGCTTTACCTTAAACTCTTCATTGTCTTTATTATTATAATAAAAACGTCTACTCGACATCCTGCACTTCTCTCGGTTTTCTTCTCTATACTTTTTTTCTCTTTCTAGACATTTCTCTGTATTTTCAATACGATATTTTTTCATATTTTCATTTCTACATGGAATACATTTATTTCTTAAATTATACTTTGTATCATTTCCTTTATGAAAGTAATCAAGTGTGGCAGGTTTTATTTCATTACATTTGAAACAACGTTGATACCCCTCGGGTGCATTGTTATTTATTTTATTTTTTGTGAATTTATTCCCTAAACATTCCTTACAAGTATACTTAAAACCAGATTTGTTTGCTTTATCCTTAAAAAAGTAAACGTCACTTAAAGGGAAAATCCTTTTGCATTTTTTGCAGGTCTGTTCCAATCTTGATAACCTCCCAAGTTATCGCCCTGTATTTATTATAGGCAGGAGAGTGGGCACTCTCTTTTCGGTGATCAGCCTAGCCTATAGATATATTATAACACTTTTCAGAAAGTTCCTCCAATTGCACTCGAAATAAAAAGTCGGGAAATTACGTTTGCATTGACTCTACCTAAATCATCCGGTGTAATAGTGATTTCTACCCATCTACCGCGATTTATTTTTCCGTCAGTATCTTTTGCAAGATATGGTATTAAATCTATGTTCTCTTTACTCGTTTCTGTAATAGGCACTACATTACCATCCACTTTAATTATCACTTTTGACGGTTTTCTAGACAAACGATATATTCCGTGCTCCACCTCATGGACATGATCCGGTAGGACGATTTCATGAACGTGATCTTTTAGTTCTATCTTATGAACATGATCCTGCAGTACAATCTGGTGAACGTGATCCTGTAAGACAATTTGATGAGTGTGGTCGCTCAAAGTAATTTGGTGGCTGTGGGCGGGCACAGAGAAATCGTGCGAATGAACTGGTATAAGGACCTGGTGTGTGTGCGGGCCAATTGTTATTTCATGATGATGATCGAATTGATCAGTAAATTTTATGACGTGAACGTGTAAATTTAGATCTGTGAAAGGTGTAGGTTTATCACTTTCAATTATCAACTCACCAAATATCTTACTTGCTGTAGTTTGTGTTGTTCCCCCACCTGCACTACTTGTCTGAGTCGATCCTCCACCGCTCTCAGTTGACTTAGATACTCCGCCACCAGAACTACTCGTCCCTACAGTAGCTCCGCCTCCTCCGGTGGACTGTACTGTGCCTCCGCCTCCTCCGGTGGACTGTACTGTACCTCCGCCCGCTTCGGTACTTGATACAATAGCTCCGCCTCCACCAGTCGACTGAACGATAGCGCCCCCACCTTTTGTTGCCTTAGAGTAAGCTCGAAATTCATCAGTTTCAAAGGTCAAATCTAAAGTATTAATATTCACCAAGTCATCAGGAAGATAAAACTTAATAACAGCAGGGTTTTCACTGTCGCAGTTGTCATTATAAGAATAGTTCAGAATGTTGGTACTACCTTGCGCATATACCTCATTAATCTTCTGCCGCTTCTCAATATCCGCTTGTATCGTCCCTAAATCCGTCACCTTGTTCTCCAGTGTCAATTTCACATCTAATGGATTCCCATCTGCATCGTCTTTTGAATGGTTCACCACTCGCAAATCAACCCATATATCAAAGTCCTCATCGTAAAGGCGGACCAACTTACCTGTTTCATATTTTTCTATTTTGTATGGATCTATTAACTCGTAATCCACTGCTTCAATCTCGTACGTAATTTTTGGCATACAAGCTTTAATTAACATCGTATTTGCTGAATCATATAACGATTGTGGGTCTTTAAAACGTCTATCCACCCAAATGTAGTCGAATCCATCATATAGCTCTCTAACAAAATCAGGAGCGTCTATATAAGGAACGCCATTATTCACATCCTTAATTGTTAGCTGATTAACTCCTTCACCATAGCCGAGAGGGTATATTCTTGTCATAACCTCTTTAGCTTCTACAGTACGTTTGATTCCCTTCATATTTTTCTTGAAACGCAGTTCTCCAGTAACTTCAGTAGAATAGCGCACTAGATTTAACGTCCATGGATAGGAGCTGTCGTCCCAAGTCCATTGGAACTTTTCATCAAAAGGCTTCGGAATACTGTATAGAGGGCCTAATAATGTAGATTCATTTTCCCAGTTATAATGAAAGTAACGAACAAAATCACATTGTCCAAGTTTCCAATGTTGCGTTCTCTGTTTACTCAGCAGGTATTCGATGTTTTGCCGAGTGGTCAGGTTCACCCTTTGATGCAAACCAAAAAGCACGCTATCCATCAAAGTAGATAAAACGTGCTCGCATTCATACGATATTATTTTCTTTTCTGCGTCTCTTTCTTCATCACTATCCATGATACGGAACATACCGATGCGTTTACCATTATCAAATATCTCCACATAATCAAATGTTTCAATCTCTTCTCGCTTTGGATCAGTAAATGGCAATGAAAAACCCGCCGTCCAAAGTTCATTGAGTGGCGGGTTGTACTTTATTTTATATGCATTTTCAAGATATGCCTTGAGTTGCATTTGTTTGTTGTAGAGTTTTAACAATGGACCACCTCGTTTTATAAGAAATATAATTCACTTAAATTTGGAGCGACGCCGACAATATACTTAGCTCCAAATGAATACACTTCATCTTTTTGCATTGTTGCATTATCAAATACTTGAGGATAAAACTTTTGCATCGTTGCATCCCGATGTTCAATCCAAGTTAGGATATTACGTCTATCTATTTTTCCTTTCCGCATAGACGATAGAAGACTAATATTGGTCATAGCAATAACGATATCTTGTCTATCACCATTACCCCAAATGTATGAATTTACATTGTCTTTCTCCGGTATTAAATTTGTACTACCTGAAGTTGCAATTGTAGAATACTTTGTCATCAGTGATGTTTTTAAAGTCTTACAAAATTGAGATAGCACAGGAATCATATTAACGTATCCAGTTTTAATTTCTAAATCTTCTAATGCTTTGAAAGAACAATTAATTGTAACCATTCCATTCTTTGTGAATGTGTATTTGCTTGTCAGATATCCCAGATTGTTAGGATCGTCCGGAAGTTTGCAATACACATACTGAATGATCTCAACTTTGGAAATGTTATTTATTGTTTCAGCATTGGTAACAATACCATTAGATAAAATGCCATCTACATAAATGTCATAATCTTTTTTCTTGAGAGTTGTTACAACACCAGAATGCCATGGGAAAAATTGCATAGGATAAGTTTGCCCTTTTCTTCTTAAAAAAAATGCAAAGTCTTTATTTGAACCTGATTTTAACGGTTCAATGTAGTTCACAACGCTCCTAGTTTTCTTTCTTAAAAAGAAAGTATCTTTTGTATTCATGTTATTATCTGTTGAAATGCAATACCACCCACGGCTTGTTCCACCAACTGGAGGATTAACAGGATCATCGCCTACGAATTCTCCTACAACTGTATAACTTTTTGTAGGGTCTAAATCAGTAAAAAGTGATGCCTGTGTTGTTTGGCTTGTCGCTGCATAAGTCGAGACGTAAACCGGATTAAATGGATCTGTGCTTAATGTAAACTTCCAACGACCGCCACGATTATCTTTAAAATGATTGAATGATATCCCTTCTGCCCCTGAAAAGGTTAAGGTCATTGTATCTCCTATAGTAGTAGCGAAACAGTTAGGGGCAAAACTTTCGTTGAAATTCCCATTTTTACTTGTGTATTTTTTGTAATCAGATGTCATGTATACGGTATTTAAATCCCCAACTCTGCCCCCTTGTACTAATGAGTAATTATCATTGGATTGCGGGGCTGTATAATACATCATTCCTTTATTGTTCGCTAACTCATAACCAATACTGAAACCGCACGTCGTTTTGTCATTGCATGTTAAGTACATGCTTTTTACAAACATTTGATTCGCGATATTATCTACATAATCGATTTGTTCTTGAGCTCTCGCGGCTTCCGCAACTTGTGTGTTCATATCATTAAGTCTGTCATTTAAGACCGGCTTGTCGCCGCGTGCTTGAATAACTTCGGCATCGCTAGTTCCACTTTCGATGATAATTGTATCTAATTGTTTTTGTACCGATTCAGCTTTATTTACAGCAGAATTTGCAGCATTACCAGCACTGTTCGCTATATTGACAGCACTACTGGATTGACTTTCTGCATTATAAGATTTCTTCAATGCTTCATTAGCATTATCAATCCCCATATTGATTTTCGGATACCCCACACGCAAGGTATCTCCTGGTAATAATTTAGGCGCATCAGCCATATTTGCCACCACCCTTATACATATTTAGCGCGGTACTTGAATGCAATGTTGATATTTAGGTTCGAACCGCCTACATTAATTGCATTAGTGCCTGGCATTAATTCTAATTTTTCTAAGTTTCCTTGCAGTTGGAACAAGAAGCTTTGGCCGTTTTTAATAGCTGCATAACGTTCTGCATCGATTAGTAACGTAGAGTTTGTAAAAGTTCCTAAAGAAAAACTCTCGCCTTGTACAGTGAGAGTTAATGAAGTAGCACTTCCTGTTATTTCTACAATAGGGCGTACAACTTGGGAACCGAAATTATCTATATTTAATGTTTGAGGAGTTGCAATAACATATTTAGATGCACCTATTTCAAGAGGTATATCTGATAAAAATGGTACATTATCTCCCCAATACACATCATCTGTACTCTCTATAATTGAGTAAGCATGCGGATCATACGCCGTTAACGGCAATTCAAACTTACCCATACTAAAGAGTCGGTTAATTGGTATATTACCGCTATACCGAACCATGTAGTATTTATCCGGCTCGTAATCGAAGATTAACTTTACTGTCTTTGGTTTACCGTATGGATCAATAAAAACAGCCATCACTTTTCTGATGGCTGAAGATAATGTTTCGTATTCATTTTTCAATTTTAAGTGGACAGGTAAGAGGAATTCCTTCACTCCTAATGAAGCTCCGAAATCATAAGCTCCATGCATTCCTGGTATCGTCATGACGTTATCGCGGGTAGAGGGAGCAGCAGGGTTCTGGTGATCTCTTAAAAGTTGCAAATTGAGTTCGCTAATATGTTTACCGTCTATTGTTAAACTCACAATTCTCCCACCCTTCTGCTTGATGCTTTTACATATTTACCTAATTCTACTGCTAGTTTCTGAATGTCAGCTTCTTCACGAATACTAAATGTAGCACCTTCAAACATGCGATCAAAATTGTAGGTATTACCTCCGCCACTTGATGGAGTGTTAACGATTTTCCCTAGCATTGTTTCGACTGACTGCGTTTGAATATCAGGTGTAGTAAGCAAATTTCCTAACAATCCTTTTACTTGTGGAAATGCTAGTTTAATACTGTCAGAGATCGGACCACCAAAATCTAGATGATCTAAGTCACTTAATGGTCCTGTTTTCGCTGGAGAGAAAGGCAGGAAGTCACGTGCTTTTTGCGCCAGTTTACTAACTTCATCAGTAACCCAACTCGCTGCGCTTTTAATCCCTTTTGCCATCATTTCTATTAATCCACGACCTGCATTGAAGAATGTGTCGCCTAATCCCGTTATAAAGCTGACCACTTTATTTAAAATCATTTCTACCCCCGTAACTACTCCTTCTAGCTTAGAGGATACACCGTTAACTATTGAACTCCAAATCTCATTAAATGTATTTTTAGCCATACCGCCCCAACTACTGATATAGGAACTTACTGCTTCTAGTTTTGAACCAAAAAACACATACAGTTCCGCTAAGGCATCATTCCAAACTTTTTTAATATCCCCCCAGAATTTTACGAAGGGCTTTACTATATCTCCGGCGAATTTACCAAGCCATTTGAGGATTCGTCCTGCTCCCCAAAGTTGCAGCCATCCCCAAAGCAACTCAAGCGCTCCGTTCCAAATTTGTTTTACCGCGTCCCACATTTTCGACCAATTTCCAGTGAATAAAGCGGAGAAAAAATTCACAATTCCTAGAATAATATTTAGGGCTCCGTTTATCACATTTTTAATAGCTTCCCAGGTTCCAATCACTATTTCTTTTATAATCGGCCATAACACTTGCATTATCGAAACTATAATCGGCATCACTGTTTGTATTACGGAAAGTACAAAATTCCACACGTTTTGTGCCGCTTGCATGATCATCGTTCCGTTTTCAGTCCACCAAGTTTGGATTTGTAATAAAATTTGTTGAAAATACGTGGTCATGGCTGTCCAAATCGGAATAAGTATTCCATTAAGGATAAAATTCCATACCGTCATAGCAGTAGCTTGTATCATCTGCCATCCAGTAATAACAGCGTTCCTGAACCCTTCACTTGTATTCCATAAATAAGTAATCCCTGCAACTAGACCGACGATTGCAGCCGCTACCACCCATACAGTGGCGCTCATTGCAGCTAAACCAGTAATTAATGGACCAATTAACATCCAAATAGAATTCCATGCTGCAAGCATTCCATTAAATAACCCTATACCTATAGCTAAGGGAGATAACAATAAAGTTAAAGCAGGCACAAGCATCATTATTGCTTGAATTATCAATGCAATTGTCGGGTGAGCTTGGTTAAATGCAGTCACTAATTCGAAAAATTTAGTCGCAAAATTAACTATAGGAGTCATTAGCATGCCGAAAGCATCGACCATAGGCTGAATCGCTGTCACAAAGGCGCCTTTCATTCTCTCCCAAGCCAAACCAAGGGGAGTTAATGAGTCTTGGAGCTCTTTTATTTTCTTGTCAGTCTCTTCTTTTAACCCTTGCAATTCCGTAGTCGCCTGCTCTTTAGCTAATCTCATTTTTTCTCGCCATAGTCCAACGTACTTTTGTAACTCAGGATCAGTCATTTTAGATATAGCTTTTACTTCTTCAGCTGATTGAGGTCCCATTTGCGCAAGATAATTGGCGAATTCTGAACCTGCCCTTTGCGCTATATTAGCGAGATTGTCTTTCCACCTGCCTAATATACCTACCTGTTCCTCAAGGTTCTGCATTAGTTTCTTTCCGCTTGTCTTTTTCATTTGTACTTCTTCGAACAAATTCCAAGCATTCATGATCTCTGTTGTTCTTTGTTGTACTGCATCTCTATAAGCAGTCAATGCTTCCGTCTGTTGTTTATATATCTCGGATGGATCAGGTCCTTTTGCTGCTTTAAATAATGCAGTATATAAAATGGCACTTGTAGCTGCAGCTGCTAATGCTACCATTTGGAATCTCATTAAACCTTGCGTAATCATCATAGTCATGTTTTTTAGATCCTTCATACTCGCAGTTGGACCTAACATTTTCAACGCCAATACTGAAGCGTTACCAGCGTTAGCCATTCTGTTCAAAGCATCCGCAGCACGTAACCCAGCACTATTTATTGTATATAGAGGATTTGCCATCCTGGCGTAATTTTCACGTATACGTGTTGCTTGAGTAGTCATATTCTGCATATAACCGATTGTCTGCAACATCCCCATCATAGCCAACCTATTTGCATTTATAACTGCGTCTGCTGCTGCTTTTTGAGCTTTCCCTGCTTTCTGGACCTCTGACATGAACTCTCTGGTTGTTCCTGTATAATTCTTGGATGCTTGCGCCAACTTAAAATATTGGTATTGAGCACCGATCATTTGGTCTTTTACCCCGCGCATAGCGATTGCTTGCTGGTAGTGAGCGCTTCTCATTTCACTGTACATTCGTCTCGCTTCTTCAGATGTACCTCTATAAGCGTAACGAATACGACGACCTAAACTATCATAACGAGCGCCCACTTCATCAGTTAACCCTCGGGCTGCATCCGCAACGCCATCACCAATATGACTTAACTCATTATTTACCCGTTGTACATCACGACGTATATTACCCGTCTCTAACCTGGTATCTATCTCAACGCGACCATCTGCCAATTATCTCACCTACCTTTCGCCTTATCTTTTTGCGCATCCATTCTTTTCTGGAATGCTATGAATTCCTGTTGTTCTCTAATAGCTTTTGCTTTCGGAAGCTCGTATAGTTCTTTCATTTTCTTGATACGTTTCCGTTCCTCAGCATTAGTTTTATCTTTTGGCGGAATATCACATGTTCGATAATGAAGCGCTTGTCCCATTGGGGATTTGCTAGAAAGGTTACGGAAGAGAGCCATGAACTTATTCCATTGCATTTTTCCTTGCTGTTCAATTAGATCAACATTGTAGTCGAACAAAAAAGAGGAAAAAATCCGTTCTGCATCCACTACAAAATCTACAGTAGGGATGGTCGGCGCCTTTTCCTCTTCTTTCTCTTCTATTTTCTTTTTCATTAATGATCGCAAATCGATATCTAATCTATCTTTTAAGATGTCTAGCAACAACATTGATTTACGTTCTACATCCAACTGATTTATGTCCACCTTATCTACAACTAGCATATTCAATGCAATGTCCGTTTTCAGATACTCATTAATGCTTTCATCTTCAAATAAATCGAATAGCAAAAGAATGTTATCAAAGGCTAAGTTCAACTCTAAACGAACGCCATTCCATGTATAAAAGTCATATTCACGTTCGGTTAATTTAAACATTATTTCTTCGCGTTACTTAGATACTTATTACGAGTTTCATCTGTTTTCTTCTGACTTTCTTCTAGATAAATTTCATTTAAATAATGAACTAGCCCCATTAAATTCGCAGAAGATCTGCCCGCTTTTTCATAAAGAGAGGAAAAAGTCCCTTCACCTAAGAAAGTCTCAACAATCCCTTTTACTAATTCTTTCTGTTGAACTGACAGTTGTTCAATTTCTTCATCTGTAGCAGTTTCAAAGTTTTGAATTAATCCTGTAATCTTTTTGGAATCCTCATCAAACCTTTTGAAAGCTTTTCCGTATTTTAATATTGAATCATCATTAAAATCTACTCTATGAAGTTCTCCTGCGATATCTACCTCTTTATACGTCTTTTCAAATTCAAACTTAAATTGTTGTGTCATGTTCATTTCTCCTTTATCGGTAATAGAAAAAGAGCCGTATTAACGACTCTTTCTTAAGGTGTTACAGGCGTTTCTGTGAATGTTGGCTTCCCATCGAATGAGATAGTGAATTCAATCTCACCCTTACTATTCGCATCGCCACCTGGTGCTTTAATTTCAGAAATTGTTGCTTTACCTTCCCATTTGTCACCATTCGGTTCTGTTACTGTGAATGTTGTCTTACGATCAGGTCCAAACTTATTCAGCAAACTAAAGATATAATCTTGCGCTTTATCTCCATAGAAGCGATGTCCTTCAAATCCATAACCAAGCATACCGCCTGTAACGTCACGTTCCGCAGAACCACCACCATCGTAGTAGTACGTTTCTTCTGTTTCTTCGTTATTGTCAGGATCTACAGACGTAATGCCTTTTGCAATGACCGCCTTTGTAGGTGTTTGCCCACCTGGAGTTACGTCGATTTCAAATTTATAACCATAGTTCAGTAAAAATGACATATATTAACCTCCTAATTCTAATTCCACACTAAATAGTGCGGTATATATCCATTCATTTGCTGCTGTCTTCTCAACAAAATTAGGCTCCACATACACATTTAATCTTCTTAGTGTATAGGAGCCATCCAAAGCGTGAAAAACACGCCTATGAACGTTATTTAGTTCTCTTGTGATAAATTCTATCGTATTGTTTGCTTCCAGTTGGTTACTGCTTTTGGCGAGTATTTGAATTTGCTTATTGATGATTTCACCTTCGAAATATTGCTCGCCTGGTGCTGATGGAATCATTCGGATAGCAATACTTTTCCGTGGTGCATCATTTACTCCTACATCCAATAAATCAGCTTTTATAGGAGCAAATAGGATGCCTGTTGGTAAAGTAGCAGTTAAATGCTTCTTAACCGATTCAATTAGCCATATCATATTTGTCCTCCTATAAATTCCGTTTTATCTCGTTTTCTACGATTCTAGCCCAATCCATAACATGTCTAGCCTTTGCTTCCTCGAACCATAAACCTCTGGCATTAGGATTGACATCTGTAGAGAAATTATATTGAGGATTATAGTAGATTCTCCGAGCATAAGGAGTATTCCATTCAATATGTCCATCTCCTGGTCTACTGAATCTAATGCCCGACCTCTCTACCTCACCTGTATCTTTCGGGATGTAGAAGTTGCTATCTTTGAGCACCTGTTGATCTAGTGCAAATTGCGCTTTCTGAGTAGCTTCCGTCACTTTCCCTTCAATAGCAGGCGCATCAACTCGAATGTTCACTCGAATCATATTAAAAGCACCTCCACATGATGAAGACTGCTTCTATCGTAAAAGTCATTGACTTTGCTAACGGTCATTTCCTTCCCGTTAAATATAACTTTAGATTTCTCTTTAAAAGTTACTGACGTTGAATGTACCGCATCATGAAATAACAGTGTTTGCATTACAACGCTATCACCATTCCCGTTCAGTACAACTGTTTTCTTAGGCTCAATTCGAACCCTTTCAATCGTTACAGCGGGTTTGTAGTTATCACTACCACCCCAAGTGTCATCTTCACCTTTATACTCCAAATACTGAATTGTATGGATTAGTAATGAGCGCCTGATTGGTTTAGCCATGCACACACAACCCTGCATACAGTAATCCAGTTTGACTTAAGAATTTAGGGACTGAAATTGCATACTGAGCATAGAAACTAGGCGCATCGTCTGCTCCTGCGCTCATTCCATTCTCAGAATAAGAACCGACATCAAAACCACCACTACCTTCACTAACTGTTGCAGAAGTTTCACCATTGATTGCTAAAAACTCAACTTGAGCAGCAGTAGCTTTCTTGACCTGTTTCTTAATAAAAGGTGCCAACTTATCAAAGTCAACACCTTCCAATTTGTAATTTATAACGTGGTCGATTTGGTCACTAGCGCGATTTATCAACCTATCTAATAGCAACGCATCCGATACCGGAATACCTTTGTATTCGTTATTGTAGTAATCAGCATCTATATATGCCATACGATCACCTACTTAGCAGCAGACTTTTTCGGTGCTTTTAAATCAGCTAATTCTGCCTCTAGTTCTTCGATTTTGTCGAGCGCTTTGTTGTGCTCTGCTACAGAAATGTTACGTCCCCCAGTAGCGCGTTTGATAATTTTACCTTCATCATTAATTTGGTCGTAACCGTCATTAAGGTAGGTTGCTAAAAAATCTTTTTCGATATTAAGGACTTTATTCAATCGTTTTACTTTTACCGTGTTACTCATGTAACCACCATTCCTTTCCTAATAAAAAGAGAAGCTATAAAAGCCTCTCTTATGCAGAAGTAATATTGAATTTAACGCCGTCTACTTTAGCACCTAAGATAAATACATCCCAGTACTTGCGCTCGTAGTAAAGGTATTTTCCACCTGTTGTCGCGCTTGGTTGATCTAAGCTTACAAATTCATATTGTTGTGGAGATACCATAGAAAGCGGATGAATTAAGATCATGTTGATTTGTTTTGCAGTTGCATCAGGTACAGCGCCATTTGTAAAGTTGTAAGCAGTTTTCATGCGTGTAGATGGTACAGTCACGATTTCAACATCATCTAAAGAGTATACGCCACGGTTAATTGCTTTTTCTCCAGTTCCAGAAACATCAAGTTGACGTTGTAAATCTTTAGCAGCTTTAACAATCTTTTTAACTGCTGGCGTAATGTAAAGAATACGTCCAGTTTGCGGAACTTCTGCTTCATCCATTTCTAACATCATTTGATCGAATACACCAAGGAAGCTTGTAGGATCAAGGACAGTTACATCTGCTGTTTTACCTGCTCCAGTGAATTCGGCGTATAATTTAGAAGCCATATACTTGTCATGCTCTGGTGTTGCTTCTTCGTCGTTGAAGACGCGTGTAATGTTAGCAATCGTTAAAGCCATGTTTGTTTCGTCAACATCAACTGGATCTACTAAAGTACGGAATTCACGGTCATGACCTAAAGTCTTTGGTTCGAATGAGTTATCGACACGACGAGTAGTGTTACCAACAACATCACGGTTAACATCAGTGTATCCACCTACTTTAATTCGTGGGATTTGGATTGTTTTTGCTCCAGTCCATTTTACAATCGCGTTATTAGGTGTATTGTATAACGCTCCGAAAGATAAACCTTGCGCGAATTTTTGAACAAGTACTTTTTGATACTGTGTAGCGTAATTTAAGTTAGCCATTAATAAATCTCTCCTTGTTTTAAATGATTTTTGGCAAAATAAATAGCCATCTATAAAAGATGACTCGTTAAAACTTATTGTTGTTTAATTCCGAATGCTGCAGCCCATTTTTCAGATTCTGTCATTGTAGTTTGTTGATGTTGGCCATTTGAAAATGTGGGCTTTTTAACTGAGTTAGCAGGTGGTTCTTCCACTACACCTTTAAAATGCGGAAACTCTTCAACTACCATTTCAATAGCTTTCGTAATATCTACATCATCATTAACCTTTGTTTTAGCCAGAGTAATAACTGCGTTTAAATTCTTCTCTTCTGTGATACCTGCTTTAATCGCAGCGTTTTCAGCTTGAAGATTAAACAACGCGCCTTCTTGCTCTTTCACCTGGTTCTGATAGTTAGTAAGCTGCTCTTGCTGCTTCTCCTGATCAGTTTTAAGTGTTTCTTGGTGCGCTTTCCAATCAGTAAGTGTCTGCGTCAATTGATCAACGTTTTCTACTCCTAATTGTTTTAAAAGTGCTTCTTGTTGCTCCGCTTTTGCTGCATCCAACTGTTCTTGTGTAAATGTCACAGGAGCAGGTGGTGTTACTTCTGGCGGTGTAGCAGGTGGAGTAACTGGATTTACTGGCGGTGTTACACTTGGGTCACCTCCTTCCGGTGCAGGTGGTGTTAGATCATTAAAATACTGCATATTTGTTAAACGTAAGCGATAATTGTTTTTCATATTAATTAGCCCCTTTCGAAACTTCACATTGTAAGCGATATCCCTCTAATTCCCAAATTCTATTAACGATACGATTCTTACAGATTTCAGTACCGATATTCACATCATAATTAACTGGATCAACACATGCACTTGACTCTGTTAAAATGAATCCGTTTGGTAATTTAGCAACAACAACCGTGCATTTACCATGAAACTCTTCAACTGTGAACTGTGTTCGTTCTAAAATACAATTAATATCTTCCTGAGTAATCGTATTTTTCATTATTCAACAACCTCCCAGTTTTCAGTGAATAACTCGATCATTGTCTCTTTCCATGGAACCCTTCCGAAACGACTCTCTACATACAAGTAAGGTGCTGTCATTTTACTATGTTCATCAGGAAACTGCGCACGGATTACCACATCTTCACTCCATTGTGGCAATCTCATTCCTTTACCCTTTTTCACTTCTTCAAACGCTTGTCCAAAATTCATATTCATTCCTCCTATACAATGTTTTTAGCAAAAGAAAAAGCCCTCGTTATGAGGACTTCCAAAATTCTTCTTCAGCTTTTTTTCTTGCTTGTATCGCTTCTTCTAATGTGTCGAAGCGTTTCATTAAAACTCTTTTACCATCTGCATATAATTGAGCTGTATATTTATCTCTACTTTTATCATAAGTAACACCTTTAACTCCTAATTTGTTATTCTTAGAAACTCGTGTGTTACGTTGTTGCGATTTTCTATCCGCCCAAACGCAATTATCTGGTGAATAACCTTTATTATTATCAATTCTTTCTATTGAATGATCTTTGCTAGGTTTTAAACCCATATCATCAAGGAAATCTTCGAACTGTTCCCATCTTTCGCAAATAGTAATTCCTCTGCCACCATAATCATGGTATCTCTTATCATTAGGATTAAGACACCTTTGTTTCATTTGGTGCCACGAGTTATACTCACTGGTGGTTTTACCATCTCTTTGATGACCATGCTTCGTTCTACACTTTCCGCATGTTTTTGTCTTTCCGTAAGCAAGATTTTTACCGATTACAACCTTAACTGCACCGCACTCACATTCACACTTCCATGCACTACAATTAGATTGATTCTCGACTCTTTCTAGTACAGTTAATTTACCAAATTTCTTCCCTTGTAAATCTAGTACCTTTTTCATATTTCAACCTCCCACAGTTGACCCGTTATAGTTATAACAGGCAGGGAAGCGGGTACTTCCTTTTCGGTTGGCCGACCTAGCCTATACCTATATTATACCAAATTTAGTACAGTTTTTCTCGGTCGTACCTTCTTGTTCTCTTAGTATTTTTAATGAAATCCCTCATCACTGATTGCTGTTGCGAGACCTTGTTTTTAGCGTTGTTTGCACCTTCTTGATCTCCTAGTGCTTCCATGACGCGAACTTCTCTTTTAGCTTTCCTAATACGTCTTTCTATCGCTCTTTGTTGTTGGCTTTGCTTGTAAATTTTACGATTCTCTTCTATATCCTCATGAGGAAAGTATCGTTGAGTAGATAGCCCCTCAATGTACGGATAGCGAATATGCGAGCAATTTATCCCGAATAGTCCATCAGGTTCGCCATAACTCGTACTACTCAAAGGCTTATACTTAGGGTGTTTGCTACTCAAACTGTAAATCTTGCCTTGATCTTCAAAACATTTCGGACGCGCTCCTGGATAGCTAGATACTTCGCATAAGTCAACGTCATACTCCTTCATTCTCTCGTCCTGCATGCCGTTAGCGACATTTTGACTTGTAGACCGAGCACACATACTAACGTATCCTTCTACTCCCCATCTTCTCCCAGCCTTATCAATCAAAGCAGGGATTCCACGTTGCGACCACTCGGAAACCGTCTGTCTGAGTGCTTGTTGTGGCGTTATGACACCACCTAACAGTTTACCTACCGTCTTGTTTAAAACATCCAGATAAACCTGTTGTGATTGTTTCAGCATCGTTGTATTTACAAGGTTCAGCGTATCTAATGCCTGTTGCTCGTAAGTATTCAAAATACCAATTAGTGCGGCGCTCGTATGCATTGCAGGAGCAGCAGCTAAACTTCCTGCTTGTACTGCTTCCTGATATAACGGTTCATGTTGTTCCACTGCTGTAAATCCAGCACCTTCTAACATCTTCCGCACTTCTTCAGCCGTTTTACTGCTATGACGTGAGATTGTATCCATTTGTTGCTGATTCAACTTACCTAGTTTATTTAGCTGAACTATGCGCCAATGTTGGTATTGCTCGAAGTTCTCAGCAGTAAGTAGCAATTCCCTATCATACTTGAGCATTCTGGCCATGTTTAAAAGCAACTCTTCTTCAATTGCATTGTAGATGTCTACTACAAACATAGAGAGTTGCTGTAACTTCTCAGGAGGGAGTGCCATTACCCTTCATCTCCTGGACTATTATTCTGTTGTTTGTTGTTCATACCGAAGAAATCCACTCCTTCAGGCATAACCATTTTATTTTCATTTTGAATTTCTTGTACGATTCTCTCTGCTTCTTCTTCAGAAACACCATGAATCTTCATAATGGCTAACTTCTTAGTTGTTAAACCATTCATAACAAGCGTAACTTGCTTATTAATTTCAGCCGTCTGATCTTCTGCAATAGAATCGTCGAACGTCACTGTTACTTCATAATCTTCAGTAGTGCTAAATGTTCCGTATAAAGCAGCAATATCAACAATAACGTCAACTAAATCCCTGATACAATCTTCTAATATCGTTTCGTGAGATTGTTTTGTTTTGAATGTCTTAGAGTTTTCACTAACAACTTCAGTAGCTGTTTTAACCCCTTGACCATCAAAGCTAAATGCACCTGTAGAGAATCCTGTTTGCATTGATAGGTAATTTAATTTCGCGTTAATAGCCGCTGTATGCTCTTCCACTCGCAATGTTACCGAGATATCTTGTATTCGTTGGTCTCCCTCCATCTTCATAGCCTCATACACTTCATCAGAACTATCAAAGTAACGATGTGACATGCCAGAGATTGGATCAACAACATGTTTGATAGCAGAAGCAGGTACTATAATACGCTTCTTTCCTAACACGAATTCTCTTTGGAAACTGTCGAACGCGATATCAAGTGATTTAAGAACATCTAAAGAGTTCCCATACATCGAAATCCCAAGGGGAGAATACAAGTCAAGATTATTTGCTGTATTAGGCTTGAAGTATACGAATGTAGGGCGCGATAAGTTCTTAATTCTTACCTCATCTTCTAAGTTCTCATATAGTTCTTTTAATCCTGTTCTCACACCTAATTCGCCTTTATTACGGCTTACATACAGTTCGTTTTTAATTACGTGCTGCGGACCTTCGTTTGTTCGTTCGATTAAATGCCATTCTAAAAGTGTGTAATATTTTCCAGCCTTTGTAGACTCATTAATAAACACACCTTCTGTTACTTTATTGTTATCCCATGATACAGGGACAAAACAATCTGCAGTAACGAACGATAATTTAATCCCTTGATTGTAATACACCTTAATTACCATACCGCCGAGCGATAACATGTATTCAAGGTATCGCTGAAATTCTCTGTAGAAGTTATTATCATCTAAAACGTTCTTGATATTATCAAACAACACTTCATCCGATATATTAATAGAACATTTCTCATTGAAAATAAGAGAAGACATTTCTTGAGTGACCACTTTTGCCATGTTCAACGATGCCATACGGCGTTGCTTCTGACCTTCTACTGTTTGATATTTAAGGTCGTGCCATTCGCTGAAATGACCGCTATAGATAGCCTTCCAAACATCTATCTGCTTGTATGATTCTTCATTAATGGTAATCTTTCGATTGTCAGTTACTTTCTTAATACCGGAAATTATGCCCATTTTGTAGAGCAACTCCTTCCCTTTGTTGATTAACCATGTAAACACTATTTATCACCTACTTTACATAGTTGTTATAGAAGTAATTTCCTGAATAGCGTGCTTCATCCAAGCTGTGATTGTATGCATCTATCGGAGAACCGTTATCTTGCCGTACATACATACCGATTTCTTTTAAGAAATGGTAATGATCGTATTCGTCGCACTCGACAATGTAAAACTGCTCATTCGTCATTAAGTTCTGAAGTCTTTCGATACCAACTTCCATTCCTTTAGCAGAGCTACTGACATCATGCGCATTGTTATCTGCACCTGTCGTATTAATCCCTAATAAGTGAAGTTCTTCTCTTAATGACTTACACGCAGGATCAACAAATACTTCTGTATAGCGCATTTGGAATCGTCTTACGCACCATTCTATAAATACTTTGAGTTCTTTTGCGTATATAGACATCGCTTTTACTTGTCCTGTCTCTGCTCCACTGTGATAGTAGTGAGCGACACGCATCAATCTGAATTTATCTTTAAAACGAGTTACAATATTACAGCTACAGCTTGTGGCATCTGATTGCCCACCATCAGCCGTAAAGAACATTTCATAACGATCGCCGAGTACCGCATGTTCAACATTCTTATCCATGTTAAACATTCCATAGATAACGCCCTGTGGCATTACACGTTTTCCGTACCAGTCTCGTTCTAATAGATACGGATTCTTTGAAAGTACATCAAATATTTCCTGCTTACGTTGCTCTGATAATATTGGATTATCATTAGGTGTCCAATGCGTCCAACGCGTGTTTTGAACATCAAATACTTCCGATATAACAGGATGGTTAGGAGCAGGAGGGTTTAAATCCGCTAAATGGTAACGGTCCTGTGCTGCAAAGGTACGGCGGAAACACTCTTGAATCATACCCATGTTTAATAAATTAATCTCGCAGAATACTACGCTACCTAGCGACATACCCGTTATAGCGCCGACACTGTTACTTTTGCCGCCCCCTTTATAAAAGACACGTTTAATTCCGTTTGGCGTGTGTATTTCTAAATTCGATCCTAATTCATTATGTTTAATCTCAGCAAGATCGCCGAATATGTGTTGTAATCCAGTGCCATCACCATCTATAAATAAGCGCTGCGCTTGTTCCTGGTTATAAGCGACAATCAAATGATTGGTATCTCTTGTCCACGACAAATAATCAGCATACCGGAAATGGCCTGCTGTTGTTTTACCGCTACGTGGCGTCCCTTCCAGTACATCAAACGTGTAATTATAAGGGCGATAAATAGCTTCTAATTGTTTGGGTGAAAACTTAATCGCTGTTTTGCTCATATTGTTTACGCCCTTCTATTAATGCATCTAACAATGAAGTATCTTTCGTTTGGCCACGTAATTTCTTAGCACGTAATTTAGCAAATTCAGTATCAGCTTTGACTTTCTCGATCTGTACCTTCTGCATTTCTTGTTGCATTCGGTGTCGCTCTGCTTCAATTTGGTCCTTAAATGTATCTGGCACTAAGTCAAAGTACTGCGCTAATTTATCCAGAGCCTTCATCTTGTCAGCGAGTTTAACTGACACGCCATCTTTACCTTGCTTCACTTCAGTAATTATAGAACCGTCAACCATATCAGCTTCATACAAGTCTACGAAGTTAACTACCCTCGTTACCTCATTGCCTTCATCATCCTGAATAGTAATCTCTCTCTGCCCAAAATTAAGGTAATTAGTAATATCTGCAAAAGCAATCTTAATGTACTCTTTCAGCACATCCAATGCTTCTACAAATACATTTTCAACTAACTCACCTTTAAGCTCTTTTATATAGGAATAAACTCGTTCACGTCTTAGCAACCGACTAGCCTGTACATGAGCGCCGTCTTTGGAGTAACCAGCCTTCAGTGCAGCTTGCGTACCATTAAAGTATTTCACGTAATACAAACAAAAGAGCCGTTCCTTTTCGGTCAGCTCTTCATCTTCTAAAATCTCTTTTAGTTTTTCTTTCGTTTTAGGATTTTTAACATTAGTAACGCTCCTTTTCGCAATAGTAACGTTACCATTCATTTTTTCATCCCATTTATCTTGCGATTTCCACTTTCTGATTTGCGAAGGTTTGAGATTTAACTCCGCTGCAATATCAATTAGCAGTTTCTCACCTTTACTCGCTTTATATATTTTAAATGCTTTTTCTCTGTCCGGGCTACGTTGTCGTGCCACGACCACCACCTCACGATATGCTCTTATATAGAATTAAAAGGCTAACACCTTTAAGCGTCAACCTTCACTTCTTTCTTTTCCTTCTTGAAAAAACCAATGATTTTAAATGTTAATAGCACTGGCCAGAAAGGACAGATGATAGCTACAAATAACAATGTCAAAAGAAACTGTATTGCAACCATTGCTCTTTCTTCTTCTGTTTTCCCGTCACTCTCTTTAACTAACTTTCGTAATGGTCCGTATGCTCCAGTTGATACAAACACCATACCAATCGCTATATACAATAAGAAATAAAGCATTTTATCACTCCTTTGTAAAATAAAAAACCGTCTCTTATGAGTCGGTTCCGTTAAAAGTATTATTCGTGATTCTATTTCTCTCTTTATTAAGAAATGGTTTTAATGATTTTTCTACATTATTGTCGTATCCACAGTTTACAAATTCATACCTTTCCACATCTGGAGTGAATATAATTTGATGGTCATAAATCATATTGGCAATACCTTTCTCACTGTCTGAAACCATTCTGAAATTTTTTTGCAAAGATTCATCATTGTGAATATCACGTTTGAAATTGTGGTTAGCTAAAACGATGATATTATGATGGTCTTCATGACGATAAACATTTTCGCAAAAGCGAAAGTACTCTTCAGTAAATGCGCTTTGTTTCATTCTTTCATCCCCTTTTCTTCCATAATAACACAAAAAGAATTATATTTTTAAAAATCCATAACGAAAACTAATTTATGCAGGGAAATTAATATTTCATACACAATGTTTTCTTTCTAGTTTACATAATTATTGTTATAGGCAGTTGTTAAAAGTTGATATTATGGGAAATCACTGATAACACTCACTTCCTGTAACATATCATCCCAATTATTTATGCATGATTTTATACATAGCGTAGTTTAGCGGGTTTTCAGCACCTAATCACCGTTATTTCCTGCATAAACTTCACCTAGTTAACTACCTATACTTTTGTGAGGTTCTCATCTCTTTTGCAACAGACTTACATATTTCCTTTTCGTGATTCTCGTTATAAACAGCAAGGCATTCATACATAACAGTTATCCATCCGTCTTTATCAAGTGGCATTCCCAAATGTTTTTCTCTCATTCTCTTATTAACCTGTTCTTTAAATAACTCTAAGTCCATTTTCCCCCTCCTCTATTTTCATTCGTTGTGTTCGTTTGTTTTGTTAGCCTAACAAGTAGTCCTAGCTCTTATGTGCTTCGGTTTACTAATTATCACTTGTGACCGTATTACCTTGACTTCATGTCGCGGGTACTCCAGCTTTTCTTCTTCATAATCGTCAATATCTTCGTATTTAATCATTTCATCGAATTCCATCGCATTATTGAACTCTTCCCGAATTTCTTCTACTAATGTCCCGATTGATAATCCCCTACTAGAACAAACGATAACGACATGCATTCCCTCACCCCTTATCTTTCCTTAACAACAATCAAGACGCCACCCAGATCACGGTAGCGCCTACGATAATTGCTGTTGGTTTAATCATTCGCTGATTACCATTTTAAAAGTAACTTCTATTTCATTACCTAATGCCGGTTTGCTCACATCTAATAATTTAAAACCAGTATTCAATAATGTATTTTTACATTCCATAAACGTCGCTTGTTCTATGTTATCTGTTGGATCATAAGTAATAGTTGTTATCGTTTTTACTTCCACCATTCATCCTCCTAACCAAATGTCCATTTTGTCCTAATATGCGGGTAAGGATTTGCACCTTACATAGAAAGTCGTTATACCAACCTACCTCCAGACCGATTCCCACAAAATCCGCATCATCATGTGTCTACCTATTCCACCACCGCATTACGTTTAATGTGTAATTTCTATATAACAAAGAAAAAAGCACCCATTTCGGATGCTTAAACTTAAATATTTACATTCAATCACATACTGCCCACGTTTTACACTTAGGACAACGAACAACAGTGAACCCCACAAAATCATCATAGTTTTCTTCTATTTCTTCTTTAAGTAATTCAATATTACTATCATATATAATATCTAAAAATGGTTCATGTACTGCATATAATTCTTCATCTACAGTTACTGTAATCCATTCGTCATTTAATATATCGTCTGGCGTGACTTCATTTCGAATACTCAACATCTCGTATTGTTCAAAATCACCATCTTCACAATTACACCCTGGATCACCTAGTCCAGTCCCAAGATAATGCAAATTAGCATGTTCTAATATATATTGTTTAATCTTCTTATCATCCGCATCAATAGCTATCGCATTTGCGCCGGCGTTATACGAATGTGTAAATTTCTCTTCAATTAACTTCACTATAATCACCATCCCTTTTACATTAATTATAACAAAAAAGCCATCACCGAAGTGACAGCTTTCTTTCCAGGGGATGGAAGAGAGAAAACAAATGGCAAAGTTTCTCTTAGATCAAGGCTGAGTACTCTCAACCTTCTCCAAGCCACCGCATCATGTAATTTTTTAGCTCTTATTAGCTACGCGCTTTACGTTCGGTGGCTGGGAGAAGACTAGGAATCTTCTCGTTTATGCTCCGTGGAGCTGGTCAATACATCAGCTGTCGCAGGGCCTTAGCTGACCAAGTCATTTATATAGCTGGAATTATTATATCCAAGACGTATATGTTTCTTCCGACGCCTTGTTTGAACCAATACACTAGAGGGACGGAAGGGGAATGTTTCCGCTGTATTGGCTCAAACAAAGAGTGGAACTCTTTGCCCTCGTTTTGGTCATCAATAAGAATCGTGAGTAATTACTAATGTACGAGATACGTATACTTTTTAGCTTTTTAGAATGCAAGTGTCACTCAATCATGAGCAACCACCCCCATTCCATTTTCAAGAGCCGACATATTAGAGAGAAATAGATTTATATTTATTATCAACCCAGAGGACGCATTCCGAGCTGATTGATAAATACAATAGAAACAGCATGACGAATGCGAGTTATCTCACACCCGCCACACTGGAATATGTCATTGTTATACATTCATTGGTCTTTTCGTCTTAACGCGGGTTCGTACCGCCTTGCCCGCCCTGCTATGCGGTATACGTTACCGTGACATTCTCGCATAAGAACGTTTCACTTATAGGTGTACTAATCCTCTTCGATATGCGGTTGTCAAAGGGCTTGTACATATAATTTATAATTTTTAGCATTTTATTTAGTCCCCCAAAAAGTTCGCGTTTTGTTCGCTATTTTTAAATGATTCCAAGTGCTGTAGCAATCAATTTAACCGCACTCTGCTTCTTCTCATAGAAATATGTCTTCTTGAGTAGTAGATCATGATAAACATCTGAATCTTTTACTCTCTCATTAGTTAGAAACTTGCGCTCAACAATTTTACGCTCATCCTCATCTAATAAATTGTTAAGTGCCTTCTCTACCTGCTGCACCTTCCATTTACTCGTATTCCTTGAATCACGTAACTCAGGGAACAAACTAATTCCTTCCTGCTCCACATCATTACTAAATCGCATCTTGAGTGCTCTGTACTCCTTTAATACGCTTACTACTTCCTTTTGTACTTTCTTATCATCTACAGCTGGTAATAATGTTAATTGTCTCTCCATGAAGGAATCCCCCTATTTCTAAATTTGTCTTTTTAACATCACGTAAGGTACGTGAAATTTTACTATCTCTTTGTTGAATAAGGGAAACATGCATAGCGAGTAGCCCCCACCATCCACTCTGCATGGTTCCGTTATCCATTAACCTTCTAATATAGTTAATTGCGATAATGTAACTCCTACATTTGCATAAACTGCTATACCACCTAATTTCCCATCACTCGGACATGGACCTTCCCATTTAATCTCTACTCCATCTTTTGTAAACAAGTTGACTTTTCCATAGAATACTTCGCCATCTAATTCAAACGAAACTCTCTTTCCTAACCAAACACTTTGTGCCACTTCATTTACTAAATTAAATCCTCTTCCCATCTCTTCCCCTCCATTAAGCTTTTAATAATTTACGATTCTTGTTAGCCATCTTCTCTTTTGCTGCTTCAATGTTATTCGATACTTTCTTATGGTCCTGATCAAATTGAATCATTCCACCAAACATAACTGGCACTACTGCTTCATCAACGTATTGTAAGTAATCAACTAACGCTCGTTCTGTCTGTTCTACTAAGTACCCGTAAATATCAAAGTCTGCTCTTGGTATAGACTTCTTGCCCTTCGGTTGATGAGACATCCTTACATAAGATTGAATGACCGATAATGGTACAACGAATATTGACTTGTCCTTGCTAAACTCAATTAGGAAGAAACATATCGCTCCCATCTTCTCTGCTTTCTCCAGATAATCCAATTGGTGCTGTGCAATGTTCTTTAAATCAAATCGCCCAGGATTCTCTGTAGATTTCGCTTCAAATGCAATAGCTCGTCCCTTATACACACCGTCATAATCTACTGTACTTTTAGCTTCATAGAATCCATTCAACACACGGCCATTCTTACTCTTTAACACCTTCACTGGAGTCGGACGCTTGTTTATAAGCGCCAATCCACCTCTTTGATACATTTCATTCGCTAAATTGATAAGCATCTCAAATGCCATTCCACGATTTCCTAATCCCATTGTTATTCCTCGCTCTCTATTAAAAGGATTATTTTGTTCAGTTATTTTCATTAACCAGAAAAAATTGTTCCATGCCTCTTACATCCTTCTTATACACTGGCATTACAAATATCTCTTCGTTTATTAACAGTTGGAACTCTACACATTGTTTTTCTTTGTTCCACCCGTAACATGCCATAGATACCATTTTCGGTTCTGTTTTTTCTTCCATTTATTCTTCCTCCCCTGAATAAAACTCAATATTCCGTCAATACTGTAGACAACCCATTAAGTTACTTTCTCCTTGTTCCCCCTTGGAGATGAGCAGTTAGCTTTTGCTAGCTGCTCTTTGTTTTTCTTCCTGTCTCTTTAAAAATGCTTTCGCTTTCTTAATTGCTTCCGCTCTTGTCTGTCCTTCAGCTATCCCTTTCAATGCTGTATCATCCTTAATGCAGATCATCTTCTTTGTACCATCTTCCATAATGACCTCCACTTTTGAATAGTAGGCACTATGCAATTTATCACCTTCAATTAAGAAACTCATAAACTCAGTTCCAACCTTGCCTGTAAAATCTTTAACTTTACTCATATCCATTCCCCTTTTCTACAAAATGAAATTTTTATACTAATTTCTTTGCTATCTCATGAATGACTGTCTCGGTCACTGAGTTTCCAGATTGTTTATAAAGCTGAGAATCTGAGTTTACTTCCTGTGCTTTATCAAAAGCCCAATCCGGAAATCCCTGGAGTCTCCAACATTCTCTTGGTGTTAGTTTTCTGATTCGATAATCGTTTAGCAACGTTGCCTGATTGCATGCCGTATCTAATGTTTGCGCGATTTGTTTTCCAACTCTTCCCCTTCTCGTTTTTGAGTTCGGGACCGAAAAATTAATGCTGTCTCCTACTTCCGCTACTGCATATCCTTGCTTTGTAGCTTCCTTCACCAATACTTTCGGTTTCTTAATGCTGTTCACGTTCAAGAATATACGCTCCTGATCCCAATGCTGATCCGTATCTTGCTGTGAGTGTATTGGCGTAAATTTGTTGTCCGGGTACATTATCAATCTCTTTGTTGTTTCCTCCGATAGGAAATACTTCTCGTCCACATTTGTTTCGAGAATGTCCAATAATAAAGACTCTTTCTCTGTTTTGTGGGACTCCGAAGTCTTTAGAATTGAGCAATTGCCATTCTGCATCGTACCCTGCTTCGTCCAGGCTAATGAGAATTCTGGCAAAGTCCCATCCTCCATTAACTGAAAACAAGTTTTTAACGTTTTCAATGAAAAGGTATTTAGGTTTATCTTTTTCTTTTTGGCTTTTGAGGAGTTCAATCGTTTTATAAAATAATCCTGATCTTGCTCCGGACAATCCTTTTTGTGGTCCTGCGATTGATATATCGGTGCAAGGAAATCCAAAACACCAAACGTCAGCTGCTGGGATTTCTCCTGGGTTAACATCGTTAATGTCATTTACTGTCCACTCTCCTTCAGTGTTATGGATTGACTCGTACGATTTTCTAGCGAATTTGTCCCACTCTACATAACCTATACATTTATGACCCGCTCGTTCCATTCCTAATCTAAATCCGCCAATCCCGGCGAATAAGTCTATAAAAGTAAGACTCATATCACCACCTCGCTTTCTACTAAAATGAAGTTTTTGTTTAGTTTTTTATTAGATCTAGACTTTCATAAATGTTACCTATCACTTCTAATTCATAACCTCCAGGAATCCACCCGATACAATGTACATCCATATACATGTCATATCCAACCATATCAACAGCAAAAGCTCCATCTAATTCATAAACCTTAGAAACGTATTCTTTTTCTTCTGGATCATGAGGAACAAAAATCCTTACGATATCCCCTTCATAAATGTCCTTACCGTTCTTATCTTTCAAACCTGTGTATTGCATTAATTCGCATTCATCACCTAATGCTCGACCGATACCACCTGAACCTTCTTCGGGCAACTCATCTCGCCATGCCATAGGACGCCATTTATCCCATTTAGCAAAATTTTCACCTTGTGTTATTTCAACTTGGGTAGGAGTGAACATAAATTGTTTTTCTGTATCCCACGCACGAAACTTAATTTCTCTCATTTTTATTCTCCTTTTCTAATAAAATAGCGTTTTTGTTTAACTACAACTTTTTATCAATCCCTACCCCTATACATCGGATATCTACCACTGTACAAGGCAGATACATCTTTTTCGCTTTTAAAAATTCCTTAACAGCCTCAAATGCTTCTCTGTCTGTTTCCGGCCCCTGAACATCGACAAAAAATTCTTTCTTAGATTCATCTTCCTGGATCAATACATTCCATACATTCCCGGTTTTTTTGTGGTGATAAAAGAAATTCTTCTCCCTATGTTGATACTGGACACCTTCTTGTTTCGGATAATATTCGAGGAAACTATCTCCGCAATGTGGACAGTATGCGATATCTGGAACACTAGAAAATTGACCTATTTTGAATTTGAATGAACACATTTCACATTGAAGACTCAGAGCCATTCCCATTCCCCCTTTTCTCCCAAATAACTATTTTGTCCAGTTTTCTAACAGCTCTAAGTTCTCATAGATATTACCTTTTACATGATTCAGATTTACTTCGCTCCACAGCAATTCAGCGTGATCCACTCCATTACAAATCCACCAAGCGCCTTCCATCTGTTTAACTACTCCTGTAAATCCATGTTTTTCTGATATACGATCATAAAATTCTTGATAAACAATATCTCCTTCAAATATTTTCTTTTCGTACGCATCATTTAATCCTGTGTATTGCATAATTTCATAGTTATCAGTAACATTCATTCCATCGTGGTACAATTGGCCATTTGGTGAAAGCTGCAGGTAATGGTATTGCTCCATCACCTTTGCTTTTTTATCCCATGTACGAAATTCAAATCCGTTCATCTCTCATTCCTCTTTTCGATTAAAATAACACTTTTGTTATAAAGCACTCAATCTACCTTTTCCCCACAATTAGGGCAATAACTTAAATACGGTTCATCACTTAAAAGATAATTAGTAAAATTCACTTCAAATTCGCACTCACAATGTTCGCATTGACCTTCCATATTCATTCTCCTTTTTAATAAAATTCAAATTTTGTCTTACTTTACTCCCGTAGATCCATATCCATTTGTTCCGCGCTCGCTATCCGATAGCTCATCCACTTCAACAAAATGAGCTGTTATTACTGGCGCTATGACGCCTTGAGCTATGCGAGTTCCCTTTTCAATTACATGAGCTTTCATATTTAAGCTTATTGATCTTTCAGTATTATCAACTAACACCCCAACTTCTCCACGGTAGCCACTATCCACAGTCCCAAGAATAACTCTCAGCTTTGTATTACGCGTCATACCGCTACGCGGGCGTACTTGCAATTCATATCCTGGCGGAATCTCGAAAGCTAATCCAGTTTGTACAACTTTTGTTTCACCTGGCCATATAATCGTGTCCTCCGCTGCCACAAGATCAAAACCGCTATCTCCTGGCTTCGCATACTTAGGTAACTCCACGTCTCTTACTCGCTTAATCTTTGTTCTTAAATTCATCCTGCCCCGCTCCTTATAAGTAACTTTTCAATTTCTCTTTCTGCTTCTTCAACACTTCCAAGGAAAGCTGCGTTTTCCGTTTCTCGTTATTCAATCCCACCAAGTGATATTCCATCTTACGAATCTCATCCTCTACTACTTCGAGTTCACTTTGCACCTGCACCGCGGTTTCTTTTTTCATTCAATCCCTCCTACAGTCCTAAATGCTCCATGATCTTGCCAATGTTCTCATCAAAACCGATATACAAGTGATAAGTATCTTTATTAAAAATATCTAACCCTTTCTCGCTTTTAGGTATTACAATAGTAGGCAACGAACTAGAACCAATAATGCTTCTTAAAAAATCCCTGCTATTCTCACTTTCATCCACATTTCTTTCAATCAATTCCACTTCATGTCCTATCGGTAGGTTGTTCAACATTTCTTTTGCTCTTTTGCATTTCGGACAAGAATTTCCAGTGTATATAATGATCTTAGTTGCCATTCTCTTCAGTCTCCTTCGCTTCCGCTAATAATTGAGTTACTTCAAACGTGCCATGCTCTCTATATTTCATTGTTCTTCCTCCTTGTGTTTAGATAAGATTGTTGTTAATGCTATTGCCGTTCCCTCATTCGCAATCCATTTCCCTCTATAGAACCCAGCAAGTCCTAAATCTTCAGCTTCGTAAGCTTTATCGGCTTCTTTTCTGTTTTCCACTGCTGATAACTGTAACTGTTCGATATACTCTTCAATCGCTTCTCTCATCACTTGTTACCCCCTTGTAGTAACTCTGGGTTTTCGTAGATATTGCCGATTATTTTAAAATCAACACCACAATCAAATAAATCGTCATAACCAATGCCTTGTTTATTCTTGACATCATATCTTCCACACTCTTCGTCAAAAAAGATTGCCCCATGATTGTCGAACTCCTCGCAATCATATCCACTTTCTGTTGACCATTCGTTTCCATCAAGATATTGAACGATATCCCCTTCGTAAATTTTGTTGCCTTCCGCATCCGTTAATCCTGTGTATTGATCTCTACTAATTAATTCATACCCAAATTCTTTGTTGAAGCATGGTGATAATTTACTTACATTACGTTCTTCCAACTGTTTTAACGTGTAAATCTTCTTTTCTACATTTCCTGTTCCCGTATGTTTGAATGTATAACGAAACTCAATCTCTCTCATTCTCCCCATCTCCTTTTAACAGCCCCGCCAGTTCCTCACAACTCCCTTCAAATAAGTCGCGCCCATCTGGTAGCTTGAATATGTGATTATCGATTAATTTATTGATTAAAACGTCTTGCCTGTCCATGTTGCCTCCTAGCTTATCTGCTGTACTTCCTTACGACTCATTACCGGTTTCGTAGCTGCTTCATAAGGATTCATTCCTCTTTTAACCCTTTGATAAAAAGTAACGTCCTTAATACCGTTCTTTCTTGCTAATTCCAGGTGTGTTGCATACCCTTTCGGTTTCGTAGCCGCTTCATATGGATCCATCCCATTTTTAATTCTTTTGAATAGCGTCGGCTTGCTAATCCCATTCCTTTCAGCAAGAGTTATTACTCCGGCGTTAATTCCACCTTTTCGTTTTCTAATTGGTACCGTTATAGCGCGTTCTAACTCCCATCCGTACTCATTAACACGTTGATATACATTTGACTTGCTAATGCCGTTCTTAGCTGCCTTCTCATAATCTTCGTCAGTGATAACCGGGCCGTAATACCTCACGATACTTCCTCCTTATCTTTCACAGAACAACGTCTTCCTGTATTAATTACTGGCGTTGTCGCCGCTCTTTCCATGTCCCATTTTTGGGTACGAATTCGCGAAATGAACGTATGGTATCCAATACCGTTTTTCTTTGCGATATTTAGCCAAGTTTTCTCTGTTTTATCTTTTTGTCTTGGCGGCTTCGTAGCTGCGTCTTGATATGTCCATCCTAATTTCAGTCTGCTGTAGAAAGTTCCAATATTTATTCCGTTTTTTAAAGCTATCTTCTGCCAATCTCCATGTTTCCTTTTGTATTCATGTCTAACCGTTCCAATCGGCGCTGTTATCGCTTCTTCTACATCCCAATCAAAGTCATACACCCTACTTTGTAGCCTTTTTCTGTTTATCCCGTTAGCTGCTGCCCTTGCATATTCCTCATCAGTTAACCAGCGATTTAAAGCCATCCCTTCTCCCTCCTAATCTAGATCCATAATTTCTTTCAAGCTCCGATCTGAGATGTATGTGTTAACAATCTGTATCTGTCCATATTTCTTCCTAGCCATTCCCTCGGCTTCGCTCTTAGTTTTCGCTTCAAACCAACGTAACTTTTGCCTTAGGTCTTTATCGTAGAAATCTACTGCGTATGTCGTTATAACGCTAGGCTTTGCTAAGAATTGCTCTGCAGTACTTGTCGCAGTATAATCAAAACTTCCTACAACATCCTCAAGTGTTAACTGTTTCATGCCCCTAACCCCATTGGACGTTTGTTTATTCTTTGTTTATCACCCTGGTCCATAATAAGGACCGCTATTTCCATTTCATGACGTCCCATTTCCTCAGCTATCTCGGCTAGAGATTTGTTTTCTTTCCACAATGTTTTCATATGTTTTACTTCTTTATCGCTAAATACAAGATCATACTTTTCAAGAGGGATATATAACTTTTGTCTCTCTTTTTTCATATATTTTTTTGTTTGTTGTGCCATTGTGTAATTTTCAAGCTGTTCTGCTGTTTCGAATTTCCCCATCCCATTTCCCCTCCAGTTGTAATTGATGAATCGCTCTTAGTCTCGCAATAACGGCGTGACGCTTTCTGTCCACTTCTTCAGGTGTAATATTCGCTGCTTCGCAAATACATGATCCAAACTGATACATACCCGTTCCAATATCGTTTTGAATTACTCCCGTTCCGTTACATGCACACATCTTAATTCCCCCTTTTATATTCAAACTATCTATTATTAATTGTTTATAGTTTCGAGAAGGCTTTCTAATACTGATTGCATTTCATCTATCATCGCTTCCTTCGTTGTAAATAATTCAATGTTTTCTTTTCTTAACTCCTTAACCATTTCCAGAACCCATTTTGTATCGTTATACATCGTCAATCTCGTTGATCTTAATTCAGACATGGCTTTTGATATCCCCATTTTCATTTCCCCCTTAGAATCCTAAATGTTCAATACGTTTATCTGATGTTTCCTTAAATACAATCGCTTCTGCTTTATTTAAAATCCGACTTCCAAGCTTCTTATCATATTTTTTGAATATATCCCCGCTTGATAAGTTAGTTGTTGTAATAGTGACTTTCCCTTGTCTTCCGTTTGTCACTGCATATAAGACACGTTGGATGAAATTACTTGCTTCATCTGTTCTGTTCATTGATCCGCTTTCTGCACCTAAATCATCCAGTACCAGGAAGTCAACGTTTGTTAGAAGATCTACACAATACTCTTCCGTATACTTAGAATCTTTGTTGTTAAATGAGTCTTTGATAAGTCGCATAAGTTGCTCAATCTCTACATACAGACAACTTTTCATTTTCGAATAAGTTAGTTCGTCATTATTATTCTCGCCGTCTGATATTTCGTAGAAGTGCTCTCTTAATTCTCTTAGGATTGAATAAGCCAAATGACTTTTACCTGCACCCTGCACACCTACTATAAATACGTTTTTAACATGTCCTGCTTTTAAACTCTCTACAATGCCCTCTACGAGCTTTTTGTTTGTTCTAGTCTCTTTACATTCCGTTCTATAATTAGAAAGTGTAGCTTCAAGTATTTCCTCGTTACTAATGATGCTGTGCTTTGTAAGCATGTTGAATTTCTTAGATCTTTTGATTTTCTTGTAATGATTATTCGCCTGTTCTTTTAAAACTCTGTCATTTTCCTCAACAACACATCGCGGGCAAACAACTTGTCCCTTGAATTCAATCATTTGGACTGGCTTAACAAGCTTCTGACCACCTATTTCATAAGAATGTTTCATACATTTATCAGAATGGAAGTTCACCTTTAAATCCAGGGATTTTGCTACCCGTTGCATTGCCGTTACCGCCATGTTTTTTCGCTCCTTTTTCGTTCAAGTAACTTTCGAATTTAGTACCGAATAATGTTTCTGGTCGTAAGTACTGGCTCATGTGCGAGTCGTTTAACCATTGCGCTGCTTTTATATCAATAACTCGGTTGAAATCATCTATAGTAAAACCGTCTTTAAATCTAGCTTTGATTAACGATCTAGTTTTCGCTGTTTTATGTTTAAAAGATTTACCTACTTTTTCATTAAGATAAGAAACGATATCTTCATAAGGGATGCAGTCTTTTGACCGTTCTTTTTGGTCAGAAGGCATATTATCTTTTAATGTAGTAATCTCTGTTGTAGTCTCTGTAGTAATCTCTGTTAAAGAATTAACCCTTTCGGTAAGTTCCATTTCACCCAAAGGTGGATTTGGATTTTCCCCAAAGGTCAAAATGGATTTTACCCTTTGGGTAACTTCGGGAATGTTTAACTTAATATGGTTAGTAGGAGCGCCATTGAATTTAAATTTTTGAACTTCCACTAACCCTTTGCTTATAAGGATTTTAATGGCCCTGTCATATTGTTTTGGTGTAATTCGAATCTCATCTTTCCAATCTTCACGGCTTTTAGCTAACCAAAACTCACCATTCTTTTTAACACGCAATTTGGTCTTACCTTGTTCATTAGGCATGTACCAATAAACAATTTGTCCTAGCAAAATTCCTGCAATTAAATCTTCAGTTATATCTACATAAGCGAGTCGCACCATATATCCGCTTCTTGCAAATGTTTCTAGTTGAAATATGTTACTACTCATTTAGTTCACCTTCTTCATCCAACATTCGTAGCTGACATTATCCACGTAGCCGATTGTTCTAAATTCATGTTTACCTTGAAAACTTCTACCACTTTGTTCGTAAAACTTACCGTTCTTATAAACCGGTTTTATTGGCGTTAAAAAATCAAAGCCTCGTTCAACCAAATCGTTTGTAGCTATTAACATTTCTTTTTGCGTTTGTCTTCTCACAGGTATCTTAAACATTAACCATCACTCCCGTTCGCATATGGCAAATCCTTTCGATACTTTCAGGACCCTATAACCTGGGTAACGTTTTGGATTTATATATTTCAGTACGTTTCGTTTTACTTCATCTGTTGATTTGGCATCCTTCCAGCACCAAGCTGGAAGGAGTACCTTACTTTGAGTGTTAATCATGCAATTTCCATTTCCATATTTTCAAAGTCAATTTCTTCTTGTTCAGGCTGTTCTTGTGCCTTCTCTTGCTCTTTCACACGTTTCTTATGTTCTAAACCTAAGAACTTAACAAGGCCTGTAAGTTGTTGAAGGTTTAACTCTGCCGCTGGTACTTTGAAATGTTTAACTGCGATTTCTTGTAAATCATCATTTGTCATGTTGTACTCGCTTAATTTCTCCATTACTTCGCTTTGTTTTTTCTTCAATTCAGCCGCCTGATCTACTGACTCACCTTCTTCAACCTGAATCTGATTTGACTTATTTGGTGTGATATCTACTCGTTTTTCAGGTTCATAAGCTGGAACATTATCTATTGGACTCGATAAAACTGCTTCATCTTCGTTAATTTCAATCCCATACTGTAATTTAGCTGCACGTTTCATTGCATGTTTCTTGAACATATCGTTGAACCAGTTATTCCACATGTGCTTATTTGTGCCGTTTTTCATATGGATTACTTCATCTGTTTCCATCATGACTACAACATCTTTAAAACCTTCACGTTGGGCTACTGCGTAGCAACCAATTACTTTTCCGCGCGGGAATTTAACTTGGTGCTTTCTAATAATCCATTCACCTTCTTGAGAACGATCAGCTTCAAATTCGTCATTTTCATGAACTGTTTGAACATCGATTCCTTTATATCCGTTCTTTTGTCTTGCTAGGTGCAGTACGCCTTCTACTGATACTTGAATGCTCATTTTCCCACCGTATACGATGCAATAAATGTGATTTAAGAAAGGATTAAGTTCTGAGTTAACGCAAGTTTGCACGAATAAAGCGAATTGTTCGTTAGTTGTTCCTGTTGCAATAGTACTTTTGATTGTGTCTAACTCCGATTTCGTAAAATTACCGATCACCTTATCTGTATTAGGTGTTGCTGATACTTGATTAGCCATTGATTACTTCCTCCTTTTGGATTCCTTCTGCTTTAATTGTGAATTCTGTATCTTCAACCTTCGCTATAATTAACTGTCCTGCTGGCTTTGTGAAATGTAGAATACTTTCAGCGTTATCAACGAATGTTGGGACTACTAATTGAGCTTGCTTACTCAGCACTTCAACAAGTTCTAATCCTGCTTTAATCTTTTCTGCTGTAGAAAGTCTGCTGTATGGTTTGTTGTCCATTAAGATTTCAAATGTTGCTCTTTCTTCACCGTTTTTAAGAGTTTCATAGAGCTGTACATCAATGTTTGTAAATAAACTTTGAATTTTGTTTACCATCAATTCAGAACGCTTTGTACGGAAATCTTTAATGGCATCGATGATTGCTATTGATTCGTTCTTTTCTTTGCGAATCTTCGCTTGCGTTTCTGCTGCATCATCAATTTCTTTTTGTAGTAGCTCTAACTGTTGTGACTGTCTAAGTAATCCGTTTAACTCGTAAATCTTTTCATCGATTTCTCTTGTTTGAGTTGGATCTATTTCTTCAACAGTCATTTCTTTTATAGAAGCTTCTAGTTCTTTTAACTTCTTAACCATGTTTGTACCAATCTGTTTAGCCTCTTCAAATCGGTTAATTTTGTTCTGTTTAACCTGTTCAACCGCTTCATCTTGTAAGGCTTGTCCGCATGTAAGGCAAGTGTCTTGTAATTCCTCGTCACGTATACCAAAAACAACACCTTTTTGTTTTAAAACTTGTTGCTTCATACCTTCGATTTGATACTGAACTTGGTTATACTGTTGTTGTTTTTTCTGTGAGTCTTTAATCGTTTCATCGATTTCTGAGCGTTTCGTTTGTAATTCAGATAGCTGAGATTCAATTTCTTCTTTGTTTACATCAGTACTATCTGCCTTTTGTTTCTCGTACTGCTCTTTTAATGTGATAACCCTTTCACTAGCACGTTCATATGATTTTTCATGTGTTTTCTTACGCTCTACATGAACTTTCTGTAGGTCTTCTATTGAAAGTTTCTTTAAGTTTTCTTCTAATAAACCAACTTGTATTTTTGGTAATTCAGCGAATACTTCTTTCTTTAGTGGTTCGCCTACATAAGATAGAAGTTGTTCACGTTGTGTCTGCCAGTGTTGTGAGCTGAAGTATCCAGGGTTGAATAATGATAAGAAAGCTTGTTTATCAAACAATTCATCTACAAATGATTCGAATTCCTTAGCTTTCTTAGGAACTTCATTAATAAAATACTTCGCTGCTTTCTTTTGAGCCTTACTGATTAAAATATCCTTGTCGTCTACTTGGATAAGAAGTTCTACTTTCGTTTCTGCATCTTCATTACCAATAGGTTTAGGATCGTTTTTAGTTCCGTATGGATCAATACCATATAAAACCCATGTAATTGCTTCGCCAATTGATGATTTACCCGCTCCGTTCGGGCCACTTATCGTTGTAATTTCACCAAATGCCACTTTAAGGCTGTCATGATTTTTAAAATTAGTAATACGTAGTTCTTTAAAGTTGATTTTCATTATTTTTCCTCCTTGTTATGAGGAGAAACCATTTGGTATAATATAAGTACGTTATATTTTTGAAGTTTCTCCAAACCGTCTTAGGGGTAAGGCGGTTTTTTATTTTGTTTTGAGTAACTCAGTGTTTTCATAGATATTTCCGATTACCTCTACTTCATCGCAACATGGAAGATACTGAAAATTACTACCGTAGTTTTCTTCACCATTAGTTGCTTTGAAATCTAATTCAGATTCGTCATAAACGACTACTCCAGTAAATAACTCGCCATCGTAGATAGTATCAACAACATCACCTTCATAAATATCCTTGCCGTTCTTGTCTTTTAAGCCTGTATATTGCATTACATTAAATGCTCGTTGTTCCGGCGTTCCAGGGAAGATCTCCCATGCTGGCAAGTCGAAAATTTCTCCCCAGCCCATCATCTTTTTACTCATTAAATTCCAAACTCTAAATTTATATCTCATTTTCATTCCCCTTTCTTGATGCTTTCACACATCGGAATATCCAGGAACCTTTGAATTAGGTGGGGGATACCATTAAATTCCTGAATATTCCGACAAGCGAAGGCTTGTCTTATTTCGTTTTGTTAGCTTTCTTGCTCCCTTTGTAGAATCCATATCTATGATCAACCTCTGCGATGAGCATGACGAGAATCATCACGATTGCTGCTGATATGAAGCTTTTCGTATTTTCGAATACCAAGAACAAAATGACCAAGTAAAGCGCTCCGTACATTCCGGTGAAGATTTTTGAATTCATTTCCCATTCCCCTCTCTATTTAGCTAGAGTGATAAACTCCTTATGCATTTCCTCAACCTTATCTGCGCTGTTATGTATCCCTCTAGCTCGTAAATCCTTTATGATCCATGCGAGTTTCTTCTGTTCGTATTCATCACGCTGCTGTTTATTTGTCATTCCGTGACCATCCTGTCTTTTTATCCCATACATCAATTCGGTATGCCAAGTATACGAATACACATATTGCTGCTGATACTATTAACAGTGATAATGTGCTTTCTTCTAACATTTAAACCGCCTCCTGTTCTTTCTCTTTCTTCAGTCGGTCTATGATGTAAGCTTGTCCTTTTGGTGTTACGTATGTTGTTGTCCATGTGAATGGCTCTCCGTTTGGTTTCTGTTTAACACCTTGTGCGATTTCAAAGTATCCTTTTTCAACTGCTGGCTGAGTTGGTTCAGTAGAACGCTTGAACATTAACTCCCATTCTCGAAGTTTTGCGAATAACTGACGTTGACCAATTTTCACTCCTTGTTTTGTTGCTAACTTTGCAACTTCACTTACTTTCAGTGTTTGTTCTGACTGCATACACGCTTCTGCGAAGACTACTAATGGTTGTTGCTGTACGATTTGTTGTTGCGCTGCTGCAAGCTTTTCTTTCTCTTCTTTTAATTTAGTAAGAAGACCGATTGCAAAGTCTGGATTTGTTACTGCTTGTTCCAGAACTTGATCTGTCATGTATGCGCCATGTTTTCTAATAGAAGGAAGCACTTCGCTTGTTACCCACTTACGGAAGTTTTTCGCTTTCTCTGTTTCTGATTCAAAGATCAGCTCATACAATCCATCTTCGGTAATGTACGGTTGTCCATCGTGGACAACTACCGATATACCAGCTTTTTGGATAACTTTCTCGATACGATCTTTTCGAAGGTACGTTTTTCCTTTTGCTACTTTCGTGTACCCAAGTGACCATGCTGCATTTTCAAGATTGAACATTTCCTTACCGTTTAGTTGAATAACCTCTAACGCTCCAAATTCCTGATGGTTGAAAACTTGTAATTGATTCATTTTCTTTCCTCCCTTATTATCTTAAGGTCAAGTTAAATTCGTTTACAATGACCTCAGGTCAAGTTTATGTTATTTAAAAAATGACCTCACCCTACTAAGTCATCCATTGTTGTTGATAAAGCATTTGCTATTTTTTTTAATGTTTCAATCTTAGTTGATTTAACACCTAATTCTATCTTTGAAACCATACTCTCGCTGATTTGTGATAGTTCAGCAAGTTGTTTTTGCGTGAGTTTTTTACTCGTGCGAAGTTCTTTAATGTAACTCCCTTTTATTTTCATCGGCTTCACCTCTCGATTACATTTTCATTGTACACCCAACATGACCTAGGGTCAAGTGTTTATTTTAATTTTTATTTTTTTAAACAAGAAATGGACTAGCGGTCAAGTTTTATGTAGAATATATACTGTAGTCACTGTAAAACAAAACCATTAAAATTTCATATAAAACAGTTATTAAAGGGGAATAAAATCATGTTACCTATACTATCCATTAGGATAAAAGAACTAAGGAAAGAGAGAAAGTGGTCTCAAAAAGAATTAGGAGAAAAAGTAGATGTTAGTGAATCTTTTATTTCGAAAGTCGAATCTGGTAAGAAACAACCTTCAAGAGAAGTAACTGCAAAAATCGCAGAAATATTTAATGTAACTACAGACTTTTTGTTAGGACGAAGCGATGAAGAAGATCTAAACGAAATGTTAGACGTAAAATTCAAAACAATGAAGGAACGATTATCTAATCTTCCCGAATCTCAACGTGAAATGATTATGAAACAAGCTGAGAACTTAATGGCAGAATTCGAAAAACTAAACAACCATTCAGGAAAATAGCCCGCCTCATTATGAGGCGTGGCTATTTTTTTGTTCTGTATTAAATAGCATTTCAATATACAAATCAATTTTCTGCTCATCCCCTTTAGATAATTCAGCAGCTTGTAATAAAAACCCCTTTAAAATCTCTTCTCTTGTCATCCCCGACATCCTCCAGTATCTCCATAGTAGTTTGTGAACTGTTCACAATGTTTTCTTGAATATTGAATCCGATATTTAGGAAATATCCCTAGAAACAGCGAATGCGACTGCCTCTTTTGAGACAATCGCATTCTTAATATTTATATCACAATCCTAGGGAATAGGTTATTAACCCATTCCACCTCCAGGATCGACCATCATTCTATACGTATTTTCTTGAACAATCTTTTCTGTTTGTGCCGATTGTTCTTTTTGCTCTTTAGCAGGAGATATGTATAGTACTCCAACTAATGCAAATGTCGCTACTATAGCTAACACTTTTTTCATTTAGCATCACCCATATATATTATACCATTTTTATTAATATCTACCAACATTTTTCTTGGTAACTTGCTGTAAAATCTGTTGCCTGCGCACTCGAAATCCACTATTGACTCTTCTATCAATTTAACGTCCTTCAACGCATAACCCAAGATGCATTTTTTCATGGGACTTAACTTCCCGTCTTTTCTTTCGCATTCCTTTAAAAGTTCAACCGCCACATCAGAATGTCCAATCTGCACTTGATAAAATGCTTCTTCACACACATTATATATTCTGATTTCCTCTAGCCCTTTATTACAGACAAGTTTAATGAAAGCAAAAGTATTTATAACACTCTCTTTTCTTTTCATTACTCTTTCAAAATGGGATGCATCTAACATTTCTAACGATTTATTAATATACCAAGAAGCTCTTTCGTAACTTTCGAAAGTATAAGACTCCGCAAGATATACTAAAGCTGATGCCCTTAAAAGTGAAAAACAATTTTTATTATCTTTCAAATTCATTATTTCATGACACAACTCTCTGGATTTCTCGACGTTATCTTGCATTAAATAAGCGTAAGATAACCCTTCTTTAATTCTTCCTGAATATGCTGTTCTAATGAATTCATCTGGAATTTCTTCTACTTTGGGTTGCAATACTTCAGCGTATTCAAACAATGAATTAAATTTTTCTAAATCGTACATCGTATAGAAAGTTAGTATTCCATATAACACTTTCATTTCTTGTGTCTTAATTACTTTACTTCTCTTGCGATCTTCTAACTTCTCTAGTAAGCCTTTACCACTAACGACACCCTTATTTCGCATCCATACCAATTCATATACGTAAGCCCATTCTCTATTCATCGCCAACGAAGACGTTTTTTCTATATCTACAATCAACTTTAATAATTCCAAGTCGCCAGTTGCGTTTGCATATTCCATTGCAATTCTCATATTTTGTTTGCTCGTTGTAACTGAACAAAACTTATGTAGCATTTCTTTCTTTTTTAAAGCGTCGGCACCATACAGGATGTTAAGCAACTTAATCATATTCCAAAAATTAAATTGGCTCTTGCCTGATAAGTTTTTGGAAAACGACCCGCCTTTGATACCTAACTCCTTCGCAATGTCTTCTTGATTTCTTCTTTGGAAATCAATTACATCAATAAGTTTGTTCAAAAATTTATTTAATGCCTTCTTTTTCAATTCCTCTTGTTTTTGTTTAGGTGTCTGATCCATCAAATTTGCTCCTTCTGGAACAAAGACGCTTCGCTCTTTCTCTCAAATTTTTAAACAGGAAATTCATACCATAGTAATGCTTTAGTAATATCGGCATGTTATAATGTAAGTGTTACTCGTGTAGTAACCGAAAAGAGACTTATGGCAGATGTTCCCCTTGTGAGTCGGGCGAACGGTACAAGAGTGTTCGCTGCACTACTTGTACACGCTGTGAGTCTTTTTTTCGTTCCGTTTATTTTAATGTTTTCATAATACCACATTTTTCCCAAAATTCAGTCGTGCAGTTATCAGACAATTGTTGAGAAAGTTGAGAAACCGATGTGTACCAACGTTTCTAGGCGATTCAAAAATAAAATATGCAAATATGCATGGAACGTATAAAAGACTTCACATGCATATATTACCATAAAATCGAACTTTTGTTCTATTTTATTTTAGGATTATGATTATTTTTCTATCATTATAATACATAAGACAATATATCTATCATTTATAGTATATCGATATGTCTATAACTATACTGATAGTATGAAAACTTTAGGTGAAACTTTAAAAAATCTTAGGAAAAGTCGTTCGCTTAGACAAGCTGATTTGGCTCATGAACTAAACCTTAGCCGTAGCCAAATTAACAACTATGAAAATGGTTTTTCTGAACCTGATCTTACAACTTTGTTTCGTCTCGCCTCCTTCTTTAATGTATCGTTAGATGCGCTTACTGGTCGCACTGACGCTACTGATGATGAAAGGCTACATAATACTCTAATTGGTGTTCAAAAAACGTATGGGGCATTATCTGAAAGCCAAAGAGAGAACTTCTGTAAGCAACTCAATCATTATGTAAGGTTCTTAGGTGAGAATAATGAAATATTGTGATTTGATTTCATCATAAAAGAAATCTTTTCCAAAGGAAAGAGGTAAAATTTTACATAATTTTACCAATCCTACCAACAGGACTATTCGGTCCTGTTTTTTATTTTTCTTCGACAAAATATGACATAATAGTTGTAACCGTTTCTGTTATGATAGTTTCGGAAATCTTACATTTTACATAATTGGGGGAACGAAAATGTATAAGAAAATGGGTACAATTGTTTTAGCAGGAGCGCTTGCTTTTAGTTTAGCTGCATGTGGTGAAACTGAAGAAACCGCAAAAAAGGTATCAAATGATACTAAAACAGAACAAGCAGCTGAAAAGAAAGAAGAGAAGAAAGAATTTAAAATTGGTGAAATGATTCAACTTGGAGACCACAAGTTAACCGTCACAAATATTGAAAAGTCACAAGGTGGAGAATTTGATAAACCTAAAGATGGACATGAATTTTTAATCGCTAAGGTAACTATAGAAAATGGCGGTAAGGAAGAAATAAGTTATAATCCTTTCGATTTTAGCTTACAAAACAGTGAAGGGAATATTGTAGATCAGGCATTTACTACAGTTAACCAAGATACTGTGTTGAATTCTGGGAAACTTGCACCAAATGGCAAAATATCTGGAACTATCGCTTTCGAATCAAAACAAGGAGATCCTAAGCTTCAATTAATCTTCAAACCTAATTTCTTATCTAAAAAAGAAATTCGAGTAAATCTTCAATAGTAAATTAGAAATGGAGTTATAACTATGAAAAGAACAGCTGAATTTGTATTAGGACTTATTGGCGGGATTTTTGGAATCCTATGTGCATTTATCGCATTATTTATTGGTGGGCTTGGATCTGCTTTAGAAGCTGATGGTGCAAACACTGTTATCGGCTTAGGATGGGGTGCTGTCGCTCTATCTGTGTTAGGAATCGTTGGATCTGTTATGGTAAGAAGCAAAGCAAAAGTTGGCGGGATTATGATGACTGTTGCTGCTATCGGCGGATTTATTTGTATTTCTCTGATTTACTTATTACCAGGAGTATTATTATTAATCGGTGGATTAATGGGTATTTTCCGTAAAGACAAAGCTGTTGTATCAGCTTAATTACACATTATGTTAACCAAAATTAGAGGGCGAAGCTCTCTTTTTTTGTATATTCTAAATATCTTGTACTCAAATACTGGAAATTTTGATACTATTTTATTATTAAAATCTAATATATAAGGGGAGAAATACGGGTGGAAGTTGAAAAGAAATCAAAGGTTTGGGAGTATATCGGATGGGGGAGCTTCATTTTAGTCGGTTCTTTCTTGTTTTTTTGTGCTTTGATACTAGTATTTGGCGATCCAAAAACTAAACACCAAGCTCAAGAGGTTACAACTGAAGGGCAAAAAGTTAAAGATGCTGAAAAAGATACTAAAAAGGAATATTCAATTGGTGAGACTATTAAAATGGGAGATCACAGATTGACTGTAACTGATGTGAAAAAATCTTCTGGCGGAGAATTTGATAAACCAAAACAAGGCTATGAATACGTATTGGTAGCAGTAAATATCTATAATGGCGGTAAAGATGATATCTCATACAATCCGTTTGATTTTGAAATGAGGAATAGTCAAGGTAATATCACCAGAGCTGTACCGTCTATAATTAACCAAAATACACAATTAAGCGCTGGTCAACTTGCACCAAAAGGACAAGTAGCAGGAACTGTTGTATTTGAACAACCTATAGGCGAGAAGTTAAAATTACAATTCACACCTAATTTCTGGAGTAAGAAAAAAATCATCATTAATCTTTAAAATAAAAAAGCACATGAAAAGGGGATTCCATGTGCAACAATAATCTAGGTGATTTCAATATAACATGAAAAGCTACTATGTATGGTTATTTTTCTTTTTTCTCAATGTACAAAACAATTTAACATGGTAAAATAATATTTAGATTGGCGTCCAATACATATTATTAAAATTAAGATGGTTCAAGTCGGAGGAAGGCACCTTAGGGTGTCTTTTCTTTATGAAATTTATCTAATATAAATTATATGAAAATGCACGCCACCCCTTCCCTTGAAGTTATGTTGCATTGCATGATATAATTGACGAAATTATACAGATAAAAATAAAAAGCCTCTCAGTACGCCAATACTGAAAAGCTTTTTATCAAAATTATTTGTTTTCTTTTTGACTTAATTGAACAATTCCAATAACAACTAATAGCAATGTGCCAATTGCTATTACAGTATTTGCATCTAACATATTTTCACCACCTTTCAAGCCTTTCGTACGCCAATACGATGGGCTTGTTTATTTAATATAGCAGATAATGATATCGATTTGTTGACGAATAAATAAAATAATTAGTTAATTTTATAATCTTTTTTGCTAACAAAACGTAAATAACCCGCCTTCTTTTTCAATACTACTTTTGTTTCTTTGACTGTTTCTACATATTATTTCATTAAATTTCACGTACTATATCTGATTGATAAAACAAAAATAAAAGGTACATACTATACACACCCCTTATCCTCTAACCAAGTAAGTTATAAATCCTTTATTAATTCCTCTATCTTAGTGAGTCATTCCCCCAGGTCTTAAACAATCTCATGTTTTTCATCATTTTTTCGAATTTAATCTTGACTGAAGGTCTTGAGGGTTTGCATCATGTGGGAACGATTATGGAACACGGCTGGAAGGCAGATTTATCCCCTACTTTGAAAAATCACAAAAAAGTAATCGATCAAAATAGATGGATAAGCGTCTTGTTTTCGCCATGCGGTCACTTATAAGGTATCCGTATGTATAGACCCTGCTCACTCAGCGATTTTCACCGCATACATCCTTTTTCTATGGCTTGTCCTTGTAATATCGTCCCTACACGACAAACTGAATGTACTCCCTAGCACCGTAATGCTAACGATAACCACCCGAACCTTTTAGGGATTCGTCCCTGGGCACGTTCTCGCCCACCCTCACCAGAAGAACAGGATTCCAGTGAGGGGTGCTGTTTTTGTAGGCGCATACTCTGTACCCCCTGCACGACCAACAGCTAGCCACGCACGTAACACGTTCCTCCTATATGTATAGCAGCACGGAATTACGGCTTATCAGTTTTTATTAACGTGGTATCAGGCAATTCCACGCGAACAAAAACAAAAAGGCATCCCAATTCCTAAATGGCCTGTAGATCCACAAGACTTCTAGGTTTAGAGATGCCCGGTATATATCTTTTGACTGTAAAAAATACAATTCTAGCATTTACTAGTTGAATTTTAGTCAAACAATAGATAAAATGGGTATATCAAAGAAGCCTCGTGAAAAGGCATAGTTGTTTAAGGTTAGTGGTGGTACACTACTTAAACGTTAACACTGTGGTTGAATACAGTTATTTTCTAGTAAGTGTTGGTCGCAATTACTAGAACTGAGTCATTCCCGCTAATGGTTGGTGCCAATAGCATATGGGAGTGGCTTTTTGTTTTGTGTTCATATTCAATTGTTTTTAATTTATCTCGTTCGTTCTTCATGATCTTCGTTTATGTAAAATATCAAATTATGTTTTGTTTTGTAGAATGTTGCTTGTTGTGTACTACGTTACAACAAGCTTTTTTGTTTGTAAATGCCCACATAAGCCTGTTACTCTCCCCTTTACATAAAAAGCAAATTTCATTTTTATACTTTTATAATTTTATACTTTTATAAAAAACTAGTTTTTCGAAAAGAGAATGATATATTTTTTATACTTTTATAATTTTATAAAAGTATAAAAGTATATTTTTATAAAAAAAACACTAATAAATCTTGATAATATAACATCTTAAAAATAGTTTTTAAAAACTATCATCTATTAACAATTTGTTTTTAAACTTTTTATAAAAGTATAAAATTATAATTTTATACTTTACCGTTGGTATGTTGTGTTATAAAATCAAATTATAAATTTATAAAAGTATAAAAAAACTTTTTTTACGAGGTGACGGGAAATGAGCACGGTTATTACAACTGGTAACTTCAAAGGTGGAGTTGGAAAGACTACCAACGCTGTAATGTTAGCTTATACATTCGCAAAACAAGGAAAGAAAACTCTATTAGTAGATTTAGACCCGCAAGCAAATGCGACTGATTTACTATTTAACACAATGAAAAAAATATATTCAATTGAACCAGAATTCAAAAGAACATTAGCGATGGCTCTTATAGACGCAAACTTACAAAGTGCGTTGATTAATGCGCTTCCTAATCTAGACTTGCTTCCTTCTTACGAAGATTTGCAAACATACGAAAAGTTCTTGTTCAGGAATTTTGAGGATGACTTCTCACAAGACACATATTTCGCAAAACAGTTAAGTACAATCAAAGAAAATTATGATTACATTTTTATTGATGTGCCACCACAATTAAATAAATTTGCAGACAGCGCATTAGTCGCTAGCGACTATGTTATGGTCATTTTGCAAACGCAAGAAAGATCAT